>NZ_PEDM01000009.1 GCF_002742685.1 Anoxybacillus flavithermus | reverse complement strand
ACCGTACGTACGGTGGTGTGAGAGGACGGAGGTTAATCACCTCCTCCTACTCGATTATGTTTCCATTTTTGTCGTAAACGTATAAATAATAAAATGGCACCAGAAGCCAGACCTGCAATTAAACCTATCCAATATCCAAACGGTCCAGCGGTTGTATAACGGGATAGTATATATCCAACAGGTAAACCGACTAACCAATATGATATGAGCGCAATAAAAAATGGAAAGCGAACGTCTTTGTATCCGCGTAGTGCGCCTTGAATAGGAGCGGCAACAGCATCGGATAATTGGAAAAATAAAACATATAACAAAAACTGTTTCGTCCATTGTAAAACATGTTTATCATTCGTATATAGGGAAGCGATTGTTTCACGAAATAACAATAGAACGATAGAGGCAACAATAGCCATCGTAACGGCGAAAGTAATGCCAACCATGCAATAACGTTTTGCATGCTCCCATCGATTGGCTCCCACTTCAAAGCCGACAATAATCGTTAAAGTGAGAGAAATGCTCAATGGAATCATGTATAAAAGTGAAGCAAAATTCATCGCTGCTTGATGGGCAGCGATTGCCGTTGTTCCGAATTCACTCATTAACAAGGTGACAGCCGAAAAAATGCTTGTCTCAAAAAAAATTGATAGTCCAATAGGTGTACCGATCAAAATTAATTGTTTCCAAATCGATAGCGAAATGGGGCTAAGTTTTTTTAGTATATTGTATGTGGAAAAAGGTGTACGGAAACGAACAAGCAAAAATGCGCATATCAATAAGCACCAATACGTTATACTCGTAGCATATCCTGCACCGACTCCACCAAGTGCTGGGATGCCCCATCGTCCAAAAATAAGCATATCATTCAATAAAATATTTAATGGTAATGAGCATAGTGTTAACGTCATTGTAACTTTTGTTTGACCGAGAGCATCCATAAAGGAGCGGAGAACGTAATAAATAAAGATTGGGACAACGCCAATACATAATGCTCGTAAATATTGATAGGCAACGGTTTCAACATTGCTTTCAATATACATATTTTCTAGTAAAATAGGAACGAGAAAATAAATGATTGTCAACACAAAGCAGGCAAAGACGATCGCTACGTATACCGCTTGCTCAATTGTTTTAGAAATATGTTCGTGTTTTTTTGCTCCAAACGCTTGAGAGACGATTGGTGTTAAACCTGTCAAGATCCCCCCAATTCCCGTAAATATAGCAACCCAAATGTTTGACCCGATGGCTACACCAGCTAAATCAACAGCACTATATTTTCCCGTCATCGTCACATCAAAAAAGTTCATCATATATAAGCTTATTTGCGTGAAAAAAATCGGAAATAGTATATGTAAAAATTGTCCTATTTTTTCTTTTACTGTATATGTTTCTTTCATCGGTTCCTCCAAATGCATGCAAAAATGTCGACAAAATATATTATAACATACCATTTATATATATTCGTAGATAACCCTCTTGCTTTTCATGTTAAGTTTTGTTACATTAAAAAAGTCGTTTTTTATTAAAACATCAGGTGAGGTGACGAATATGCAATTATTACAAACGGCTGTATCATTTTTAAACAACATATTATGGTCGTATGTTCTTATCGCTCTTTTAATTATCTTCGGCTTGTACTTTACATTCCGTACAAAATTTGTCCAATTTCGTTATTTCGGTGAAATGTTCCGTGTCATTACAGAAGGTCCGGAAAAAACAGGTGGGATTTCGTCGTTACAAGCGTTTTTTATGAGTACAGCGTCTCGCGTTGGAACAGGTAACTTAGCCGGTGTAGCGTTAGCCATTTCTGTTGGCGGACCTGGTGCGGTATTTTGGATGTGGCTAATCGCTTTGATCGGCGGTGCATCAAGTTTTGTAGAAAGCACACTTGCCCAAATTTATAAAATAAAAGATAAAAACGGTTATCGTGGAGGCCCAGCGTATTATATCGAGCAAGGGCTCAAGAAACGTTGGCTTGGTATATTGTTTGCTGTTTTAATTACGTTTTCATTCGGTCTTGTATTTAACTCTGTTCAAGCAAATACGATTACATTTGCGTTCGAACATGCCTTTCAAATGGATCGAACATTAGTTGGGATTATACTTACTATTTTGACAGCATTTATTATTTTTGGCGGGGTACATCGTGTTGCAAAGGCATCGTCTATCATTGTTCCAGTAATGGCTGGTTTATACTTATTGATTGCGTTTTATGTTGTATTCACAAACATTACACAATTACCGGCAGTATTGATTTTAATTTTTAAACATGCATTTGGTATTGAACAAGCAGTCGGTGGCGGATTCGGTGCAGCGATCATGATGGGAATTAAACGAGGCTTATTCTCGAATGAGGCTGGAATGGGTAGTGCGCCAAACGCTGCAGCAACAGCAGAAGTTTCTCATCCTGTAAAACAAGGGTTAATTCAAACATTAGGTGTATTTGTTGACACATTAGTTGTGTGTAGTGCGACAGCATTTATGATTTTATTATCAGGCGATTATATGAAAGAAGGGCTCGATGGAATTACTTTAACACAAACAGCGTTAAGCACACATATTGGTGAGTGGGCGAAAGGATTTGTTGCAATAAGTGTATTTTTATTCGCATACAGCTCGATTATCGGAAACTACTATTATGGTGAAACAAATATTGAATTTATTCGTTCAAGCAAAATGTCGTTGTTCATCTATCGCCTTGCTGTATTAGCAATGGTCATTTGGGGAGCTGTATCGAGCATTCAAATCGTATGGGACTTGGCTGATTTATTTATGGCATTTATGGTGATTGTGAATTTAATTTCGATTTTCCTGCTCGGTCGAGTTGCCTTTGGTGCATTACAAGACTATATGTCGCAACGAAAACAAGGAAAAAACCCTGTATTTTACGCGCGGAATATCGGTATCGATCATGAAGTAGAGTGTTGGAAAGAAGAACAAATCAATTGGAAAAAAGAAGCGTAAAAAATGAGGCTGCATGATTGCAGCCTCATTTTTTTGAATAAGCTGGTAGCTCAATAATAAAACATGCGCCGTGACCGAATTCACTTTGCACACGCATCGATCCTTTATGAAGTTCAACAATTTTTCGTGACAAAGATAAACCAAGACCGGTTCCCGTTGATTTTGTCGAGAAAAATGGATCAAATACGTGATGGATAATTGTAGGAGGAATCCCAGGCCCATTATCACGCACATAAATTTGAACGAGATTATTGTGCAATTTTGTTTCAATATTTACGTGTAACGATTTTTCTGTTTTCGCCTCAATCGCATTGCGAAATAAGTTAATGAGCACTTGTAACAGCTGGTTTTTATCGATATAAACAGCATAATGTTGTAATTTTTCATCTAAACGATATGAAAGTTCTACATTATGAAGAAGTGCTTCGCTTTTTAGTAAAAGGTCTACATCATTTTGGATGAAGTGATTTACTTCAATCCATTCTGCTTTCGCTTCATTTGGTTTGGCGATGTTTAAAAAGTCTGTAATAATATCATTTGCTCGATCGAGTTCAGGGATTAAAAGTTGATCAATAAGAGTAACAATATGTTCAGGCAATTGTTCTCTTAAGAACTGCAAATATCCTCGCACAGTTGTTAATGGATTTCGAATTTCGTGAGCAATTCCTGCGGCAATTCGCCCAGCGATCGCCAGTTTTTCTGCTTCTTTCATCTGATTAAGGGACTGAAACATACTAATGACACGTTTAATCGATCCATCTTCGTTATATAAAATGCGTGTATTGACGATGCCGTAATAGCGATCAAGCACTTCACAATTATAAAGTGGCTGTTTTGTCTGCAATGTTTTTAACGTCATAATTTGTTCATCAGGGATATTCAATAATTCACGAATATGTTTTCCGATAATCTCATCTCGGTTTACCCCAATATCGTTTGCCGCTTGCAAGTTGCATAATGTAATGATTCCTTCAGCATCAACAAAAACAATATGATGAGAAACAAGATCAAAAATAGGGGCTAAAAATTGTTCCACTTGTTCAAACGGATAATCTTTTTGTAAATCAATATTCCATTTTAGGGTTGATGATGCGTTGTTATTCTTTTTTACTGTTTCGACCGTTAGGGAAAGTGCATTTCTTTCCTTATTTATTACTTTTCCAAGTTGATAATCGACGTATGAAAACGGAAAATTAACGTGTTCAACAAAACGTTTGTACAATTTTAGTTCTTCCTCAAGTTCATTTATTTTTCGTTTTAGTTGTTTGTAGTTTTCCATCATTCTAACTCCTCATTTTCACTATTTCTATGATGAAGTTTAACGCAAAATGAATGAGTCGACTAGTATGTAAATAGAATTTTATAAAACTATGTTCTAAATGAAAAATGTGATAAACAAAAATAGAAATGAATAAGATGAAAAAGAAAAAACAAGAAAGGGGAGAGAACATGACACCTCAGTTTATGTCTTTCATTGACCCTTATGTTTATCAAACGTTACAAACGATTAGAGGAAAAGAAGTAGTGATTGAAACAGTGCGAGGAAATGCACACGGTACAATTCAAGACGTAAAGCCTGATCATATTGTGTTGAAAAGTAACGACACCCTCTTTTTTGTGCGTATACAGCAAATCGTTTGGATTATGCCGAAATAAAAGGGGGGAGACTAAATGTTTACAAGAATCAACAAACTACAAATTGAACTACCGAAATCCACGTATGCAGATGCAAAGGCAGCAGCAGCAGTCCAAGAGTTGCTCGGTGGGAAATTTGGAGAAATGTCAACGTTAAACAATTATTTATTTCAGTCATTTAACTTTCGGGAAAAGAAAAAACTGAAGCCTTTTTACGATCTAGTGGCGAGCATTACAGCAGAAGAACTAGGTCATGTAGAACTTGTAACAACGGCCATTAATTTATGTCTAACAGGCACGACATATGAAGGTGCGCCCGATGTGACACCAATGCAAAATGGAGCAGATCAACGAAATACGTATCATTTTATCGCTACAGCGCAAACAGCGCTGCCTGGAGATTCAATGGGGAAATCGTGGTCAGGAGATTACGTCTTCAATAGCGGAAACTTAGTTTTAGACTTGCTACACAATTTTTTCTTAGAATGTGGTGCACGTACACATAAAATGCGTGTATACGAGATGACCGATCATCCTGTTGCGCGAGAAATGATAGGTTATTTGCTTGTACGAGGAGGGGTTCACGTCATCGCATATGCCAAAGCTCTTCAAATTGTTACAGGGGTTGACATAACAAAAATGTTACCAATCCCTAATTTAAGCAATGATAAATTTGACGCAGCAAGGAAGTATGAAGCACAAGGTTGGCATAGAAAATTGTATACATTTAGCGAACATGATTATCAAGACGTAAAGCAAATTTGGAAAGGAACACACCCGATTGATGGAGGACAACTTGAGGTTATTCAAGGAACGCCGGCTGGAGCACCAATCCCGGACTTAGAGGCAGTAGAAGAAACATTTGCACCAGGTATTTCATACGAAGATTTTCTTGAAATAGCTAAACGTCTCCAACGATCTGCAGGACTGTAACAATAACAAGCTGTGCCGAGTGCATAGCTTTTTCTTTTACATTTTTATTAATTGAACTATGTTCTAAATAATCAATGTAAAATAAAAAAACAATAATATAGAGAATTGATTGCCTAGTTAAAAATAACATATAATAAAGAAGACACAAAGGAGGATGAAACCATTGATCTCACTACGACATATTGAAGAAGCTCAACAACGAATGAAAACTGTTGTTCATAAAACTCCTCTTGAATTTTCTCAAACATTTAGTCGCTTATCGAATAATCAAGTATACATGAAATTAGAAAATTTACAGAAAACAGGCTCATTTAAAGTGCGAGGATCGTATAACAAAATTATGTCATTAAGTGATGAAGAAAAAAGTCGAGGGGTTATTGCTGCTTCGGCGGGAAATCATGCTCAAGGAGTTGCTTATTCAAGCAATATGATCGGTATCCCATGCACAATTGTCATGCCTAAGGGAGCGCCATTAAGTAAAATTCAAGCGACACAAAGTTATGGGGCAAACGTCATTTTACACGGGGACGTATTTGATGAATCGTTGGAGTATGCTCGAAAGTTACAGCAAGAAACAGGAGCAACATTTGTTCACCCCTTTGATGATCCAGCTGTGATCGCTGGCCAAGGTACAATCGGACTAGAATTATTCGAACAACTAGATGATATTGACGCAGTGATTTGTCCGGTTGGAGGAGGTGGTTTGCTTGCGGGTATAGCTATTGCAATGAAACAAAAAAACCCATCTATCCGTGTATATGGTGTTGAATCGACTGCTTGCGCGAGCACGACAGCAGCGAAAAAACATAATCAACCGATTATCATTAACCCATCAAATACCATTGCAGATGGCATCGCTGTAAAACGAATTGGAGATTTAACTTTTTCATACATACAAAAATATGTCGATGATATTGTTTGTGTTGAAGAAACCGATATTTCACGGACGATGTTATATTTGCTCGAGCGAAATAAATTGCTTGTTGAAGGTTCGGCAGCTTGCTCACTAGCAGCTTTATTGTACAAAAAAATCCCACTTGAAGGGAAAAATATTGTCGCCATTTTAAGTGGGGGGAATGTCGATGTTACACTCATTTCCCGCATCATTGAACGAGGACTCGTTGAGTCAGGGCGCTTTGTTACATTTGCAACAGTTATTTCGGATAAACCGGGACAACTCAATAAATTGTTGCGCATTATCGCCGATTTAGAAGCCAATGTCATGTCCATTGATCATCAACGAATGGGCACAAACGTTCTTCCAGGGCAAGCAGAAGTTCGATTCTCCCTTGAAACAAAAAATGGGGAGCATATTGATCAAATTCAACATGTGTTAATCGAATCTGGTTACACCATTCGCCGTCTTGACTAAAAATGTGAATCGTCTATCTTTTTTCTCTCTACGTAAAACAATGCTTTCAAACTAACGTATTTTCTACTATTATTAAATTAAATAAACGCTTGATTTAAAGGTGGGGAGAGAAATGAAAAAAATGGAATTTTTTATCGTTCCGCATCCACGGGGAACCGTGCGAGTAGACGTGTATAGAAAAAACGGATCATACGAAGCGCATGCGAAATTTAAAGATGTGGCCACAGCACAAGCTAGCGGAAATGATAAACATTTAGCAGTATTACAAGCGCTACATGAACTCGCTAAAGTTTTAAACAAATATAAAGGTTCTTGAAGGAGGAATTAATGATGATTCATTTAAACTGGCATGAGCGTCCAACGATCAAAACAGTTGTATGTAACCATACGAACGCAGAAAAATACATTGTACATAACGTATTAACACCAGGCAAAGAATATGAAGTAAAAAATGAAACAGATGATTTTTATTTTATTATTGATAACCGTGGTAAAGTCGGTGGATATTATAAGCATTATTTTACAGAAAAAGCGGTGTAATGCCGCTTTTTTTTCATTTTCTACACAACCTTCTCAAATAAATTTCACAAATGTGTACTATACTGACTTACGGATTGAATGAAAATGAGGGGGATCGTTAGTGATGAAAAAATGGATCGTACTGTTGATCTGTGCACTTTTCTTCGCTCTAGCAGGGTGCAACAACAATCAAGCGGAGGATAAACAAGAAGAAACAAAACAAGCAGAGGAAAAACAAACAGAACAAAACAAAGAACAATCAAATGAAGAAGATGTATTCGCGAAAGCAGCAATGGCTGAACCCGATGAAAACACTGTATGTGTGTTTTGTAACATGAAAGTATATCCAAAAGAAAATGAACTCGGCAAATTCACAGCGAAATCTGTGACAGAAAACGGTGACGTCTTGTTTTTTGATGACATCGGGTGTTTATTTAACTACGAACGCGATCACGGTGAAGCTGCAAAAAAATATGTACGCGATTACAACACATTCGAATGGATTGAATTACAAAATGCGACAGTAGTGAAAGCAGACATTAAAACACCGATGAACTACGGATATGCGTTTTTTGCAAAGAAAGAAGATGCTGAAAAGTTTGTAAGCGAACAACCAAATGCAACGATCGTATCTTGGGAAGATGTTGATCAAATTGCTCATGAGCGTTATATGAAAAAGAAACAAATGATGCAAAACAAAAATGATGAACAAGGTCACGGTCATGGCGACAATATGCAACAAGATGGTCATCAAGATGGAAATATGAACAACGATGGACACAGCCATAATTAAAAAGCTGCCTTTTGGGCGGCTTTTTAATTTTTTGAAAACTACAATTAACGTATTGTTAGATATAAATTGGAATAACATTTCTTCAAAGGTTGCTATTTCACAAGTCACTTCTGAGCCTACATATTATAGCATTGTTGTTTATGCAGGAACTATCTCAGGCTCAACCGTTTATGCTACCGCAGATTATTGGACGTATGGCTTTTTCGGATGGCGTCAAGTAAATCCGGAGGATGCAAGGGATCGTTCAAGAATTCGACTCAATACACCTCAAATGAACACACTAACTTCTGCTGAATCAACTGACGTTATTATTCACGAATTTGGATACGCACTAAGCTTGAGACATAATGACAATTCAGGTGCCTCTGTAATGAAGGAGTATGAACTAACAACATACGGATCCCCTCAACAGACGGATAAAGACCATCTAAAACAAAAATGGGGAAATTAATAGATGAAAGGTTCATCACCACAACATGTACTTGACAAATGATACACTTCTCTAAACAAGTATATGCAAAAATACTAGTTTGCTGGTTTTTCCTTGGAAACATAAGTAGGGCATATTATGAAAAAATCAAGTACAACTTTTGGTGAAGAGCCAGATGAAAGGAGATATTACGAATATGAAAAAAAATAAGATTATCATTGTTTCAATAGCTCTGTTAGGTTTTATTTCTCTCGGCTCAAGTCTATGGTATATGTCGGCTGATAAAAAAGTAAGTTTATCAACTATTCATGCTAAACAAGTATCCTTTAACACAGTAGATGAAATCATTACCTTTTCTCAACTTGTTGTCACTGGAAAACCAATTGAAAGTGAGAACTTCGTAACATTCGATGAAAGAGGGTTTACAGTAGATGCGTATACAATTACTCAGTTTAAAATAAATAAGGTCCTTGAAAATAGAACTACTCACGATTATAAAGCTGGGGATATTATCAAGGTAGCTGAACCAAGCTACGTTTACGATAATGGTATTATGCCCGGAAAGACTAAATTTTCAATTAATAACTACCGAAACATGGATAAAAACCATAGCTACATGCTGCTTCTTGTGCCCGATTTTAAATACGATGACCTGTACGTAATTTCTGTTGTCAATGAGGGTAAACACAACATTGATATTCCTGGTAATGATGGCGAAAAAGTTGGCGTGCCTCAAGAAGCAAAGAATTATAAATTTAAAGAGGAATTAATGAAAAAATTTAATTTAAAGTAATTCAGATTTTGACATTCAGTTCTTTTCAAAACATCTTGTTCCCCCATTTATTCATCGTCTTTGGCGAGGAGACCTCCACTTCAAGTGTTAGCTAAGTGAGGGTAGTTGACTAAAAGACCTGTACGTTCAGGTCTTTTTCTTTGTTGGCAAAAGCCACTTATATTCGGTAATATAGTGTTGTTCACGATAAAAAATAGAGAGGTTGACTAGCTGTGAGAAAAATTGAACTGTTAGCGCCAGCGGGAGATTGGGATTGTCTTCGTGCCGCTGTTGCCAATGGAGCAGACGCCGTTTATTTTGGTGTAGATAAATATAATGCACGTGTACGGGCGAAAAACTTTCGTATGGAAGAATTAAATGATGTGATGGCTTATTTGCATAAATACAATGTTCGTGGATATGTCACTTTTAATATTTTAGTTTTTGAAAATGAACTCAAAGAAGCAAAGCAGCTCGTTGAAGCATGTATAGATGCAGGAGTAGATGCACTGATCGTCCAAGATTTAGGACTTGTGAAACTCATCCGCGATTTGTCGCCTGATTTTCCGATTCACGGATCAACACAAATGACTGTTACATCGCCGGAAGCGGTCGAGTTTTTGAAGCCTTATAACTTGGAAGTGGTGGTGCTCGGTCGTGAAAATAATTTAACACACATCCAAAAAATTGCTGAGAAAACGAATGTTCCGTTAGAAGTTTTTGTTCATGGAGCACTTTGTGTATCATATTCAGGACAATGTTTAACATCAGAAATGTGGGGTGGGCGTTCAGCCAATCGTGGAGAATGCGCACAAGCGTGTCGTCTGCCATACGATTTAATCGTTGATGGCGAACAAAAAGAAATGGGGAACATTGCTTATTTACTTTCACCAAAAGATTTAGCTGCTCTTGATCTCGTTCCGGAGCTCATTGAGGCGGGAGTGAGCACGTTTAAAATCGAAGGTCGATTAAAATCCCCAGAATATGTAGCGAATGTTGTCAGCAAATACCGAAAAGCTATTGATGAATATTTAGCAGGGCGTTATTATAACCCTTCAAAAGAAGAAATACGCGAACTACAACAAAGCTTTAGTCGAGGATTTACACACGGCTTTTTAAAAGGAACGAACAACAAACAGCTTGTTGACGGAACATTCCCGAAAAGCCGTGGTGTATTTCTTGGAACGGTCAAAAAAGTATTAAAAGACGGTGTTTTATGTGAACTGGAAGCCCCGTTAAAACGTGGGGATGGCATCGTATTTGATGCAGGCCGCCCAGAAGAAAAAGAAGAAGGCGGTCGCGTGTATGACTTACGAAAACATGGAAAAAAAGTCGAAGGGGAAGTCGAAAAAGGTCTTGTTGAAATTGTCCCTGGCCGACATGACGTTAATTTAACGCGCGTACGTGTAGGAGATCGTATTTGGAAAACGAGTGACCAAGAACTCGATCGTCGTTTGCGTAAAACATTTGAAATCGAGCGACCATATCAGTTGTTTCCGCTAACTGTGCATGTGTACGGTGAAGCAAGAAAACCGCTCATCTCAACATGGCGCGATGAAACGACAGGCAATGAAGTCATCATTCAATCTGAGCAAATGTTAGATGTTGCACAAAAGCGTCCGCTCACATTAGATTTTATAAAAGAACAATTCGGGAGATTAGGCGGAACAATTTTTGAATTACAAGACGTTTATATGCATATGGCAGACAATGTTATTCTTCCGGTTAAAGAATTAAACCGAATAAGAAGACAAGCCGTTGAACAGCTTATTGAAAAACGACAACGTCCGCGGCTATACATCAAGCAAGCCGTTGATGTAACATCTTCTTATCGACAAAAACAACGAGCAGAGAACTCTTCTTTAATGGCGCTCTGTCGTACACTCGAACAGGTCGAAGCGGCATGTGATACAGATGTAGACATGGTGTATGCGGATTTCGAATTTACAACTGATTATCCAAAAGCTGTACAGATTGCACGAGCCATGAATAAACCGATCGCTTTAGCTACTCCACGCATTCATATGCCTGGAGAAAATGGAATTTTGAGAGGAATTTTAAAAGCTGAGCCAGATGCCATTTTAGTACGTAGTTTAGGAGCGGTACAATATTATACGAGTCAATTAGTTGAGCAAACGTTAATTGGTGATTTTTCACTTAATATTTCAAACCATCTGGCTGCACAGTTGTTTTTATCTCGGGGACTTGATCGGATTACTCCTTCATACGATTTAAATATTCAACAAATGATCGATTTACTTGAGGCAGCACCAACCGAACATATGGAAATTGTTATTCATCAACATTTACCGATGTTTCACACTGAACATTGTGTATACTGTACATTTTTAAGTGAAGGAACCGATTTTACAAACTGCGGCCGACCATGTGAAAAACATCGTGTCTCCTTGCGAGATCGTATCGGTATGCTTCATCCAGTTCGTGTCGATATCGGTTGCCGAAATACAGTGTACAATGCCATTGAACAATCTGGGGCAGAATATATTCCACACTTTTTATCCCTCGGTGTTCGTTCGTATCGTGTCGAGTTTTTGGAAGAGTCCCCGAAAAAAGTAGAAGAAGTCATCACATTATATCGCGAAGCGCTCGAAGGCAAACGGAGCGGTACAAGCGTATGGCGCACATTAAAAGCTATTAATCAACTCGGCGTTACACGAGGACAGCTAATCAAAAAATAAGCGGGCTCAAGCTCGCTTATTTTTTGTGATTTGTACATTTTGCTATAATAGTAAATGAACAAAAAAAGAAAGGGTGATTTGTATGCCAGCTGTCGAATCAAATATGTTTCCACTAGGAGAGAAAGCTCCATCGTTTGAACTTGTCAACGTGATCAATGGACAAATCGTTCGGTTAGAAGACGTCAAATCGGATATTGCAACAGTAATCATGTTCATTTGCAATCATTGCCCATTTGTTAAACATGTTCAAGAGGAGCTTGTCCGTCTCGCCAACGATTATCAACCAAAAGGAATTTCATTTATTGCCATTAATTCGAATGATGTAGAAAAATATCCAGATGATTCACCAGAAAAAATGAAAGAGGTAGCTGAACAACTTGGATACCCGTTTCCATACTTATTTGATGAAACACAAGAAGTAGCAAAAGCATATCAAGTCGCATGCACGCCAGACTTTTACATATTCAACGGTGCATTACAATGTGTTTACCGTGGTCAACTCGATGATTCACGACCAAGTAACGGAATCCCAGTGACTGGATCTTCTATTCGTACCGCTTTAGATGCATTGCTTTTAGGGAAACCTGTTCCGAAAGAACAGAAGCCAAGCATCGGTTGCAGCATCAAATGGAAAGAAAAATAAAAAAAACATTTGACATTTTTATTTCAAGCCTATATACTTAAGAAGTACCATTTCGTTCGTTATATCAATGATCGTTATAAGCTGCACCTTTGTCAGGTTCATCTTATAAGGACTTGGCGAAAGTGTAGCTTTTGTTTTATGAGTAATGAAACGGTGGTCAATTTTTAAAATTGTTTTGGAGGAATTTCACATGAACACAGGTAAAGTAAAATGGTTTAACGCAGAAAAAGGTTTTGGATTCATTGAGACGGACGGAGGTACAGACGTATTCGTTCACTTCACAGCGATCCAAGGTACTGGATTCAAAACGTTGGAAGAAGGCGAAAAAGTAACATTTGACATCGTGAATGGCAACCGTGGGCCGCAAGCGGCAAACGTACAAAAAGCATAAATAGTCAAACGTACGGGATCTCGCTTTTCGTGAGATCCCGTTTTTATATGCAACGAAACAAATTCTCACTGGCGCAGCTTCGGAGCTGCAAGGACGGAAGAGAGGTAGGGTTTCCGTCGTTTTTGTTTGTTCAACACGCTCTTGATGAGCGTGTATTTTTTTAAAAAGATAAGAAAGTATAAAATTTTGAATTGATGTCTAGCTCCAAGCGCCATCGGCTCGAGTCGCTCCGCCCCACACTGTGGCGGCGACAGCCTCCTCGGTGGGGCTTGTGCGCTCTTCGCCGCTAGGCGGGCGCTTTGCGCTTTTCTTAATAAAAATACAGAAAATTTGATAAAAACTATTGAAAAATGATGAATGATTACATATAATAAACTCATGTTATAAAACTATACATAAGAATGTGAGGTAATGTAACATGAGTGAGCTTCTCGTCTCTGAACAAACAAACACTTCGACGCTTGAACAAATTAAAGAAATCATCAAACAAAAACATGTGGAACTATTACATTTACAATTTGTTGATCTTGAAGGTGTTTTAAAGCACGTCACAGTGACAGCAGAACAACTAGATGATGTATTAGAAGGAAAAATAATGTTTGATGGATCTTCTATCAAAGGTTTTTCTCCAATCAATCGCTCAGACTTATATTTACTCCCTGATTTACAAACATTTGCAGTACTACCATGGACAGTAGAAGAGGGGTATGCAGAAGCACGTTTTCTTTGCTCTGTGATGAATCCAGACGGAACGTTATTTGACGGCGATCCACGTAACGTATTGAAACAAACAGTTGAACGAGCAAAACAAAAAGGATATACGATCTCCGTTGGCCCTGAATTAGAGTTTTTCTTGTTTAAAACGGATGAAAATGGGAATCCGACAACAACACCACAAGATAACGGCGGCTATTTTGAGCCATCACCAAAAGATCTCGGGGAACGAGTTCGCTTAGACATTTATCGTGCATTAAAAGCAATGGGATTTACGATTGAGGCTTCGCATCATGAAGTAGCTGAAGGTCAACATGAAATTAACTTTAAATATGCAGATGCGCTCAGTTCCGCTGACAATGCAACGACATATAAATGGGTTGTAAAAACGATTGCTAAAAAATACGGATTGCATGCCACATTTATGCCAAAACCGATTTTCGGTATTAACGGTTCAGGTATGCACGTAAACATTTCGCTATTTAAAGATGGAGAAAATGCGTTTTTTGATCCAGCGGATGACAATCAATTATCTGAAACGGCATATCAATTTATTGCTGGTTTATTGAACAACGTAAAAAGTTTCGCAGCCATTACGAATCCATTAGTCAACTCGTATAAACGTCTCGTCCCAGGATATGAAGCGCCTTGTTATATTGCGTGGTCGGCATCGAACCGCTCCGCATTAATTCGCATCCCTGCAAAACGAGGATTGGCAACACGCGTTGAGCTTCGTTGTCCAGATCCATCTGCCAATCCGTATTTAGCATTTGCAGTTATTGCTGAGGCAGGGCTTGATGGAGTAGAAAAAGAGCTCACTTGCCCAGCACCAATCGACGAAGATATTTTCCATATGACGAATGAACGTCGTAAAGAGCTTCGTATTGAGAACCTTCCAGGTAGTTTAGGGAAAGCGATTGAAGAATTAGAAAACGGAACGATTGGCCGTCATACATTAGGTGACCATGTATTTAACGAATATATCGCAATGAAAAAGAACGAATGGGATAGCTATCGGACAGCTGTTCATGCTTGGGAGATTGAACATTATCAAGCAAAATTTTAAAAGCGAGCGATTGTGCTCGCTTTTTTGCATGTTTTCATTATGTGTTTAAACAACAAATCGTTTATGATGATACATAGAACATAACGAAAGGGTGGTATTGTGTCTAAACGAATCATCGGAATGATTGTAACGATTTGTGCCGCAACAACAGTGCTATGGACGATCGGTTTAATCGTCACTATTCAAGATCAATTTTTTTACGAAGCTTCCTCAATAAAACAACCAAAGCAAACAACGGGAAACACAAAGAAAAACGATGCGCTTTCCATTGTCGCACTTGGCGATTCATTAACGCGCGGGACGGGAGATGAGACAGGAAAAGGATATGTTGGCTATGTTGTAGATGAATTAAAAAAGCAGACAAATCAACATGTCCAATTCACCAATTTAGCCATTAAAGGGCAACGATCTGCGCAATTGATTAGCCAACTGAAACAAAAAGAAGTGCAACGTCAATTAAAAGAAGCTGACATTATTTTAATGACGATCGGAGGAAACGACTTATTTCGCGGTGGTGAAGCATTGAGAGACTTATCCACTACGCAATTAGAAAAAGAAAAAGAGAAATTTGTCCAGCAGCTACGTACGATTTTTCAGCTTGTTCGCACAGTAAACAACGATGCACCCGTATTTTATATTGCTTTATATAATCCGTTCAATGATTTAGATAATGGGAAAGAAACATCTGCCGTTGTACGTAGTTGGAATTATGCAGCATCTGAAGTAGCAGCCGACTATAAATCAATCATTTGCGTTCCAACATATGATTTGTTCGAACTGCAAGTAAACGACTATTTATATACAGATAAATTTCATCCTAATAAAGAAGGATATAAGCGAATTGGTGAACGTGTTGCTTCACTCATTACGTTAACGAAAGGAGAAAAGTAATGGAAGAGACGTTAGTTGTGCAAGATGTGCGAAAAACCATTGGAAAAAAGGAAATTATTAAAGGACTTTCGTTTTCGCTAAAAAAAGGGGAAGTGTTCGGTTTCTTAGGTCCAAACGGCGCAGGAAAAACAACGACGATTCGCATGCTCGTCGGATTAATTCGACCGACATCTGGAACGATTTCAATTTGCGGCTATGATTTACAAAAACAATTTACAAAAGCGATCCAACATATAGGGTGTATCGTTGAAAACCCTGAACTTTATCCGTATTTAAGCGGTTGGGAAAATCTTGAACACTTCGCACGAATGGTTCCAGAAATTACAGCTCATCGCATTCAAGAAGTGGTTGAACTCGTCGGTCTACAAAATCGCATCCATGATCTTGTTCGTACGTATTCTCTCGGCATGCGTCAACGCCTCGGTATTGCGCAAGCGCTACTTGGAAAACCGACGGTGCTTATTTTAGACGAACCAACAAACGGTTTAGATCCTGTCGGCATTCGTGAAATGAGACAGTTTATTCGCTCGCTTGCGGAAAAAGAACAGTTAAGTGTGCTCGTCTCATCGCATTTATTGAGTGAAATACAACTCATGTGTGACCGTGTGGCGATTATGTCTAAAGGGCAGATTATTCGCATTGATACGGTTGAACATTTGCTACAAGAACAAGCTCGGACATATTGGAGCGTTGATCCGGTAGATAAAGCAAAACAAATACTACAAAATGAAACGACTGTGCTTGGTGAAAAAGATGGGGCGCTCGTGACAATGTATGAATCAAACGAAACGATTGCGCGTTGCAATGCTCGTTTAATTGAAGCAGGGATATATGTCAGTGGAATTGAACGAAAGCTTCCAACACTAGAAGACTTATTTATTGAATTAACGGGAGGGGAAACGATTGATTAATCTTGTATACAATGAAATGTTAAAAATTGTTCGTAAAAAACGACTGTTTATTATCGCAGCGATCGTTGCTGTTCTTGTTAGCTTATTTACATACGCGCAATTTAAACAAATCGAAACGATTCGAGAACGGATCGGAACGACAGATTGGCGTACACAGCTACAACAACAAATCATCGACACACAGAACCGCTTAAACTCAACAGGAATTTCCGAGGAATGGAAAAAGTTTCTTAAAATCCGTTTACAGCAACAACAATATTATTTAGACAACGATATTAATCCAATGGCACCGGGGGCTCCAACATTTATGCGCATGTTTATTGAAAACTCCATTGAGTTATTTTTACCTCTTCTCGTTATGGTCATTGCAGCTGATCTCGTTTCGTCAGAAGCAAGCGGCGGAACAATCAAGCTGCTGTTGACACGTCCTGTGAAACGATGGAAAGTTTTAATGAGCAAATATATAGCGATGATTTTATCTACGTCGTTTATCGTATTTTCTGTCGCTCTATTATCATACGCTATCTCTGGCATTGTATTTGGATATGGTGGATGGAATTTGCCGCTTTTAACAGGATTTTCGATTCAAGGCGAAGAATTAAATACAACAGCTGTTCATCTTATCCCGCAATGGAAATACTTGCTTATTGAATTCGGGCTCGCTTTTTTTGTTTCGCTCGTCGTGGGTACACTTACGTTTATGTTGTCCGTATTAATACGTAGTACAGCTGCCGTGATGGGAATTATGCTTGCCGCTCTTATTTCAGGTGCAATTTTATCAAGTATGGTATCATCGTGGGAGTCTGCAAAATATTTGTTTATGGTGAATTTACGACTCACAAGTTATATTAGCGGCATGGCGCCACCGATTGATGGGATGACACTTTCTTTTTCAATGACTGTACTCGCCATTTGGGCGCTTGGTGCACTAATCGTTTCGTTTTACGTATTTACGAAAAGGGATGTTTACTAATGGAAAAAATGATTTATACGGCAATGGATGCATTACGACAACGAACACCAATGATTATGGATTTCGACAAGTTTGCTGCATATGCTGTTCTTCTTCCACTCATCCGTCAATACGATGACGTGTTTGTCTTATTTGAAGTACGTTCATTTCAATTACGTCGACAGCCCGGTGAAATTTGCTTCCCAGGTGGAAAAATGGATCCGTGTGATCAAAGTCCACAAGAAGCAGCCATTCGGGAAACATGTGAAGAGTTGGGAATCGAAAAAGAACATATTACACATGTCGTTCCACTTGATTATGTGCTTTCACCATTTGGGATGGTCATTTATCCGTTTGTTGCATTTGTGAATAACGCACACATGCAAATTAATAAAAAAGAAGTGGAAGATGTATTTACCGTCCCGTTATCTTTTTTTATTGAAACGAAGCCACAAATATATCGTGTTCAATTCGAACCAAAGCCTGAAGACGATTTTCCATTTGACGATATTCCTGGAGGAAGACAGTATAATTGGCGACCAAGGCAAATCGAAGAACATTTTTATTACTACAAAGACAAAGTCATTTGGGGATTAACCGCAAAAATTGTTTATCATTTCGCTAGACTTATTGAACAGACGAGGGGAGAATAAGTATGGAACACCATGTTGATTTAGGATTTGGCATTTCGCTTATTGATTTATATGATCTACAAACTGCCCAACGAACAGGAGCGTATGTTTTTCATGAAGAAGAAGTGACAATTATTGAAACAAGTGCGAGCCCGTCTATCCCACATTTACTTAAAGGACTAGAGGCACTCTCTATTGATTTACACGATGTAAAAAATATTATCGTTACACATATTCATTTAGATCATGCTGGTGGAGCTGGATTATTATTAAAACATTGTCCAAATGCTCGCGTATTTGTTCATCCAAAAGGGATGCGCCATTTGATCGATCCATCTCATCTCATTAAAGGGGCAAAAGCCGTTTATGGTGAATCGTTTGATGCTTTATTTGCCCCGATTGTTCCCATTCCTGAAGAGCGATTAATTGTAAAAGAAGATGGGGAAACGTTACAAATCGGAAAAAATCGTACATTAACGTTTCTTCATTCACCAGGACATGCGAATCACCATTTCTCTATTTATGATCAAAAAAGTAACGGTATTTTTACAGGTGATACGGCCGGTGTCTTTTATCCTCAATTGCTTTCGTATGGTGTAGAGTTATACCTGCCGTCTACATCGCCAAATCAATTTGATCCCGAGGCAATGCGCGCATCGATTGAAAGATTTATGAAGTTGCGTCCAGAGCGAATATATTTTGGTCATTTTGGTATGTCAACACATACACAAGTAGTTTGGGATCAACTTCATTACTGGTTACCGCTCTTTGTACAAATCGGTCATGAGGTTGTAAATGAGCAAATGAATCAATCGTTTACAGAAAAAACAGAGGCTGTTTCCAATCGTTTATTTGATCATATCCAAACATTTTTGCGCAAACAGCAAGTACCCGATAATGCAGATGTATATAAAATACTTCAACTTGATTTACAAGTGTGTGCAATGGGTCTTGTTGACTATATGGAGAAACAAAAAAGATAATTGACGAAAAAACACGTTTTCGCTATAATTTCTTTGGCACCCCATCATACGGAGGAGTACCCAAGTCCGGCTGAAGGGGTCGGTCTCGAAAACCGATAGGGGTGTCAAAGCCCGCGGGGGTTCGAATCCCCCCTCCTCCGCCATATATCCTCTTTTATCCCTTCTTTGTAATCTTCAACTTTGTTCCTTTATTTCAATTGCGAGGATGTGACAATTTGAAAAAATATTATGTCGTTTGGGAAGGAGCGAAAACAGGCATTTTTTCTTCTTGGGACGAGTGTAAACCGTACGTCATTGGCGTTCCAGGGGCAAAATATCGCTCATTTTCATCGAAAGAAGAAGCAGAACAAGCATTTGCATCTGGACCGTTTGTAAACCGAACGAAAAAAAATACAGTGCTTGCAACGAACTATGTAGAGGAAAGTATTTGCGTAGATGCGGCATGTAGCGGAAATCCAGGATGGATGGAGTATCGAGGAGTGCATACAAAAACCGGAAAAGAGTTGTTTCATGTTGGACCGATGATCGGAACAAATAACATTGGGGAGTTTTTAGCCATTGTCCACGCGTTAGCATGGTTACAAAAACAAAACAAAAATTTGCCAATTTATTCTGATTCGGCAACAGCTATAAAATGGGTAAAAGGAAAAAAAGCGAATACAACGCTCGTTCGCAACGCTGAAACAGAACGTGTCTGGCAACTTGTTGAACGTGCTGAAGCGTGGTTGCGCACGCATCATTATACAAATGAAATTATGAAATGGGAAACCGAGCAATGGGGAGAAATTAAAGCAGACTTTGGACGAAAGTAAAAGGAGAGGGATATTAACCTTCTCCTTTTTGCATGTCCTCGAGTTGTTGTTTTAGTTTTTGTTTATCCAATTGTTCACCGATCATGACAAAATGTAATGGGACATTCATTTCCTCTTTCATATAAAGCGGTGTACCGTATGCATACTGAAAGGAGTAAACCCCACTTGTATGAGTAAAGCGTAAAAATCCTTTCATGCGGTAAATGGTATCGGGAAGTTGTCTTACCCATTGTTCGAACACATCTAAATCAATTGGGCTTGTAAATGTATGTACGTATGTTTGAATGCGTAGTCTTTCGATATTCATTCGCTCATGCTCGTTTCTCATCCGCTTCGATAACAAATGAATATCTTCCATTCGCACGTTAGAAAACGTTGTGAAAATTGTGCGCGGTTCGCTGTTGATCGTTTGTAACTCAAACGATAATTTCGCTTGTTCATCCGGACGTAATATATCTGTCTTATTGACAATTAATACATCCGCGTGACGAACTTGTTCTTTTAACAACATTTGTAGGGGAATGGAGAGTTGTTGACGATTCATCCAACGCACGGCATCGATTGTCGTAATAATACCTCCTATTTGAATGCGATCAGCAAACAATGGCGACATACACGCATCGAGCACTTCAATAGGATGTGCTACCCCTGTAGTTTCAATATAAATGACATCTAGCTCATGTTTTTGAAGAAGGGAATAAAGCTCTACTTCAAATTGATCTTGAATGGTGCAACATACACAGCCGCTTAATAATTCGCTTAACACAGCATCTTCTGAAACGGCATGTGAATCAATAGATACTTGACCGATTTCATTCATTACCACAGCCACTTTCCGTCCACGCTCTTTTTCATTTTGTAGTAGTCGCCTTAATAATGTCGTTTTACCACTTCCGAGAAATCCAGATAAGATGTATAAGTCTGTATGTTTCATAAAGTTCTCCTTTCTACATGTTCTTTTTTGATCATAGTTAAAAGTAATAAATAGCACAAGAAAAATATATCGTGCATCGATGGGCAATTTGCTTAAAAGAGAAAAAATGATGCATCTGTCCTTGCATACCTTTTGTTTTCTTTCATATACATATCTTTGTAATCTTTTTGGAAAAATTTTTATTATCTATTTACAAACTTATCTTATCATGTATATAATTTACTATATCCAATCATTTGAAAAGGAGGGAAGGACCATGACGACAATGACAGTAGCATATTGCACAATCGAACAAAGAAAGACTGGTCCAACCTTCCCGTGTGAAGATCATTGATCTTTTCATAGGCGCTCACATGCCGCAAGGAAGGTATTGTTCCTTGCGGATTTTATTTTCAGTCCGCAAAGGGATCTTCTCTTGCGGATTTTTTATTGAAAGGAGGTGAGTAAGCGATGAAGTTTCATTTATTTTTCTTAACGATTTCTATTCAACGACGAATATGGACGGCTGAAGAAATAAAGCAAGAACAGCTTATTCATCAACTTGAAGAAGAGATGATGGATCGAAAATGTTCAATGTACCGATTGTTTTAATTTGGAAAAAATACGTGTTGAAGGGGTAATGAAAAATGAAACAACACCGCTCGAAAACAAATGTGACTTGGACGGTAGATGACGATTAGTTTTACGCGACAAGAGTTGATCTTATAGATCAGCTCTTTTTTCTTTACAAAATCTTTACTTGTTCATATAAGTATATGATTATATAATGATTAATGGATGAAGGAGGGAGGTATATGTATCACGAAGAAGTTGCAAATATGTTAAAGTTACTAGGCGATAAGACTAGACTGATGATTATCAGTATATTGAACGAAACAGACTGCTGTGTATGTGAGCTTGTTGACATGTTACAAATGAGCCAACCAGCCATTAGTCAACATTTACGAAAATTAAAAGACAACGGTTTAGTGAAAGAATCAAAAAAAGCGCAGTGGGTGTTTTATTCACTAAATAAAAAACATGAGTTTTATCCAATGATGCAAAGCATTTTTGCTTATTTGCCAGATCCAAAAGAGCACATTCGTCAACTTGAGGAAAAAGGAATGCGTATGCAGTGTGAATAAAAAGAGAGGAGTGGTTTTTTGCTTTCCGTTATTCTTGCATCACTGATTTTTCTTGTTACCCTCGTTTTTGTCATTTGGCAACCGCGCAATTTATCCATTGGTTGGTCTGCCTGTGGGGGCGCCTTATTAGCGTTGCTGGTTGGAGTCGTTGATTTCCAAGATGTTATGGATGTAACAAACATCGTTTGGAATGCAACACTTGCTTTTATTGCGATCATTATCATTTCTTTAATTTTAGATGAAATTGGTTTCTTCGAATGGGCAGCGTTACATATGGCGCGTGCGGCTAAAGGAAATGGGATCAACATGTTTATATTCGTCTCTATTCTCGGCGCACTTGTGGCAGCGTTTTTCGCAAACGACGGCGCTGCACTCATCTTAACACCGATCGTATTAGCCATGGTACGTGCATTGCAGTTTGATGAACGTAACGTATTGCCATTCATCTTAGCAAGTGGATTTATTGCAGACACAACATCTTTGCCACTTATTGTAAGCAATCTTGTCAATATTGTCTCTGCGGACTTCTTCCATATTAGCTTTGCTGAGTACGCATCGCGTATGATTGTACCAAACTTTTTCTCGCTCGCAGCGAGCATCGGGGTACTTTACTTATATTTTCGAAAAGACATTCCGAAACGTTATGATTTATCGCATGTCAAACAACCATACGAAGCGATTAAAGACGTGCGCATGTTTCGATTGTCTTGGATCGTTCTTGCGGTTTTATTAGTCGGTTATTTTGTCGGTGAATTTGTAAATATCCCTGTTTCGTTTATTGCTGGTGCTGTCGCGTTATTGTTTTTATGGATGGGAAGACGTAGTCCGGCTGTACATGTGAAACAAATATTAAAGGGGGCGCCATGGGCTGTCGTCTTTTTCTCGATCGGGATGTATGTTGTTGTCTACGGATTACGTAACGTCGGATTGACGAACATTCTAGCTGATATGATCGAAGCGGCTGCGAATCAAGGGCTGTTTATGGCGACGATTGCCATGGGATTTATCGCAGCTATCTTATCATCTGTTATGAATAATATGCCAACCGTCATGATTGATGCGCTAGCGATAGCTGATACGAATACGACGGGAATCATTCGGGAAGCGCTGATTTATGCAAATGTGATTGGCTCAGACTTAGGACCGAAAATTACACCGATCGGTTCGCTTGCCACACTTCTTTGGTTACATGTGCTTTCAACAAAAGGAGTAAAAATCACGTGGGGCACTTATTTTAAAAATGGTTTAATTTTAACCATCCCAACGTTATTTATTACTCTCGTTGGGTTATATATATGGTTACTTATTATTCATTAAAAGGAGTCGATTGAGATGAAAAAAGTAATTTATTTCTTATGTACTGGGAACTCTTGCCGTAGTCAAATGGCAGAAGGATGGGCAAAAAAATATCTCGGTGATGAATGGGAAGTATATAGTGCTGGCATTGAGGCCCACGGTTTAAATCCGAACGCAGTCAAAGCGATGAAAGAAGTAGGGATCGATATTTCAAATCAAACATCAGACATTATCAATGAAGATATTTTAAACAGAGCCGATTTAGTCGTTACATTATGTGGACATGCGGCAGATCATTGTCCAGTCACACCACCACATGTCAAACGTGTTCATTGGGGATTTGACGATCCAGCTAAAGCAGAAGGAACAGAGGAAGAAAAATGGGCTGTTTTCCAACGTGTCCGCGATGAAATTGGTGCACGAATTAAACGATTTGCCGAAACGGGAGAGTAAAAAACAGAGACGAGGAGAAGACGTTCTCCTCGCTTTTTTCTTAATATAACGAAAACATATTGTTTTCAGACAAAAAAGAACATACAATGAATAAAGGATGACCATAACAATGAGGAGGACACAGCCTCCTCATTGTTATTTTCCTTTTTAGCCGAGTTTTTATGAACAAAAGGGGGATGTTTAGTGCCAGTAAAAAATATAAAAACGTATATTCTTTTATTTTTAACTGCTACGATTTGGGGTGGTGCCTTTGTTGCTGGAAAAATCGCAACGACGACTTTACATCCTGTGTCAGTTGCTTTTTTTCGCTTTTTCGGTGCTAGTTTGATTTTGTTTCCATTATTGTACTGGAAAGAGCCGAATAGACCAACTCCGACGAGAAAAGATTGGATCGTGTTAGCGCTCCTCGGTTTAACGGGAGTGTTTTTATACAACATTTTCTTTTTTATAGCTACAAAATATGCACCAATTGTCAAAAGCTCATTAGTCATTGCAGTCAATGCTCCATTGATTACATTGTTGTCTGCAATATTTTTGAAGGAAAAATTGAACGGAAGAAGTATATTTGGCATGTTGCTCGCTGTATTTGGGGCTGTATATATTATTACAAACGGTCATCCGTCCGTACTTATCGAAATCGGTGTTGCCCCGATCGATCTTGTGCTAGCAGGGGCATGTCTCAGCTGGAGTACATATTCGGTCATTGGAAAAGTGGCAATGAAAACATATAGTCCGCTTGCGGCAACAACGTACGCAACAGGTTTTGGAACGTTATTTTTAGCACCGTTTGCGCTATACTATACTTCTTTTACATCTGTCCAAATGAGTGGGTGGGATGTGTGGTTAAGCGTTTTATACGTTGCTGTTATCGTTTCGGCTATCAGCTTCGTTTGGTGGTATAATGGTATTCAAAAAGTGGGAGCTTCAACCGCTTCGGTTTTCATTAATGTGATGCCTATTTCTGCTACGGTGATGGGAACGATCTTTTTTAATGAACATTTATCAATGACCCATATCGTTGGAGCGGCGTTTGTATTTACCGGTATTTTGTTTAACATTTACAGCAAACAAGAAAAAGCGATGTTCCCCCTCATCAAAAAAGGAGCGAACATATGATTCTCATGAAAAATGATTAGGTTTGAGGTGTAAGGAACATGTGGAAAGGATATGGACTTATATTGTTATCGGCAACAGGATTTGCGTTTATTCCTATTTTTGCATTATACGCATACGACAGCGGCGTCACTGTGACGACCTTGTTGTTTTTACGTTTTGCATTGGCTGCGCTCTTCTTTTTTCTGTACTTATGGTTAAAAGAAAAAAACTGGAAGGTTTCGCGGTCACATTTATTGTATTTGTTTTTACTAGGTGGCATTTTCTATATGATGCAATCTTCTTTTTATTTTCAGTCAGTAAAATATATTCCATCTTCACTCGCTGCCTTATTGCTGTATTTAAACCCAATATTTGTCGCCGTTTTTTCGTTTTTTATTAATCAAGAAAAGCTAACAAAGCACATCATCATTGCGATTCTCATTTCTTTTTTAGGTATGTTGCTTGTATTAGGAGCACCAGAAGGAAAAATTCAGCCGCTCGGTATTGCGTTAGCCGTTGGAGCAGCGATTGTTTACTCAATCTACATTATCGTTGGGAATCAAGTGACTTCACACGTTCCACCTATTACAGCGAGTGCCTACATCGCGCTCTTTGCCGCTTTGTCTTTTTTTGTTTTTGGAATTGGTTCGGGAACATTACATTTTCAATTTGACGCAAAAGGATGGCTTCCAATTATCGGAACATCGTTCGTTTCAAGCGTTTTGGCAATGCTGACGTTTTTTGCGGGAATGAATATCATCGGTCCGACAAAAGCAGCGATTTTAAGTATGATCGAACCGATCGTGACGTTTCTTCTATCGATGGTATTTTTACATGAAAGCATATCGTCTATCCAAATGATCGGGGGACTGATTGTGTTGAGTGGAGCTATGCTTGTTGTCACAACAAAAGAACTTAAACCAAAGAAAAAATCGACCTCCATCAGTGCGTGATGGGGGTCGATTTTTTAAAATGGCAGGAATATTACCTATCGTTATCTAATTTCAATAAATATGTCTTTATCGTAGCGAGGAGGATTGTTGTGAATCAAAATGTAAACTCCCCGTCGGTGGCGCTAGTGACAGGGGCCTCGAGTGGGTTTGGGCTACTCGTAAGCGTTGCACTTGCACGTGAAGGATATGGAGTCATTGCTTCGATGCGAAATATGCAAAATAAAGAAATGCTTGCAACAGTGGCGCGCGAAGCCGGCGTGTACGATCGGATAGAAGTCATATCTCTCGATGTCACCGATTTCGCCGCGGTGGAATCAGTCGTGAACGATGTAATCAATCGCTATGAACGGATCGATGTATTAGTTAACAACGCAGGGTTTGCCGTTGGCGGTTTTGTCGAGGAACTCACACTTGAAGAGTGGGAGCGTCAGTTTGCGACGAACTTTTTTGGGTTAGTTGCCGTCACAAAAGCTGTTTTGCCAATTATGCGAACGCAACGGAGCGGTAAGATTATTAACATTAGCAGCATTAGCGGGCGAGTCGGTTTTCCGGCGATAGGTCCATATGTCGCCTCGAAATTCGCTGTTGAAGGATTTAGCGAATCGCTT
Source organism: Anoxybacillus flavithermus (assembly GCF_002742685.1). GTDB lineage: Bacteria > Bacillota > Bacilli > Bacillales > Anoxybacillaceae > Anoxybacillus > Anoxybacillus flavithermus_E. Next base: position 46,114 of record NZ_PEDM01000009.1, on the reverse strand, counting down.
CGTTTAGAGATGTTGCCATACGGAGTATATGTCGTCTTAATTGAGCCTGGGTCATTCAAAACAAACATTTGGTCGAAAGGACTGCAAGGAGTGTCCGTCCGTTCAGATTCGCCATATGAAAAAGAAATGAAAACCATTATGCAATACGTGAATCGAGTAGCTAAAACAGCACCACCTCCTGATGAAGTCATTAGGCAAATAATCAAAGTCGTCCAATCGCCGACCCCTCGCTTGCGTTACCCCGTAGGGAGAGGAGTCACATTGACGTTAAGGCTGAAAAACTGGCTGCCGTGGAAGTGGTGGGAATGGATTGTCATAAAATCGTTTAAACGGAAATAAGTACCACATATGCAGCTACAGAAAACATACATTTTGAAGTAGAAGTTTTAAAAATTTTATAAAATCATTGCCAAAGTGTTTTAGACCAGAATGAAACAGGGGGGGAAAAATGTGGGGAATGTTTATTTTTTTACCGGATTTCCGGGATTTATTTCGTCGATGTTGCTTGAGGAGCTAATCGAGAAATGGGCTCCAGAAAAAATATATACATTGGTTCTGCCTTCTATGAAAGAGAAAGCGATGGAAGAAAAAGAAAGAATTTGTTCTTCCACTCATTTTCCACAGGCGAAATGGGAAATCGTCGAAGGAGATATTACGAAGTCGAACCTTTCTCTCTCAGAAAAACAACTGCACATGTTGGCACAATCGGTCACCCACGTGTTCCATCTTGCAGCTATTTACGATTTGGCCGTTCCTGAGGACATTGCTCGAATGGTCAACGTAGAGGGAACAAAACAAGTAAACGAATGGGTTTCCTTCCTTCCACATTTGCAGCGTTATGTATATTTTAGCACGGCATACGTATCAGGAACGCGGCAAGGGGTGATTTTCGAGCATGAACTTGACAAAGGGCAGTCATTTAAAAACCATTACGAAAAGACGAAATTTCTTGCAGAAGTAGCTGTACGAGAAGTAGCGCACAACGTGCCAACGACGATTATTCGCCCTGGTATTGTGGTTGGTCATTCAAAAACCGGAGAAACGATGAAATTTGATGGTTTGTACTTTATGCTCAATATGTTTGAGCGTCTGAAGTTCCTCCCTTTCATTCCGTATATTGGAAAAGGTGAGGCGCAAGGAAATTTTGTTCCGGTTGACTACATTATCGAGGCAACGCTCTATTTGGCACATACGGACGAAGCGATTGGCCAAACGTATCATTTAACCGATCCGAACCCATACAAAATGAGAGACATTTATCAGATGATGATGACAGAATATCTCGGGAAAGAACCGAAAGGAATACTGCCGCTTCGTCTTGCCAAATGGGCGATGTCGTTTTCTTTTATTCGCAAATGGTTGCACGTAGAAAAAGAAGCACTTGAATATTTCGAATGTGCGTCCGTATACGACGCAACAAATGCACGCAACACTTTAGCGAAGACAGGGATTACTTGCCCTGACTTCCGCGATGTCATTCCGGTGATGGCGCGTTATTATCGGAAACATCGGCATAACTCAACGAAACAGCTGACGATTCATTAGGCATTTAACCGCGATTTTTGTAAAGAAGGGGGAAGAGGAATGATTGTTGAGATGAAAAACGTTTCTTTGATTAGAGAAGGCCGCGTCATTTTAGATCGTCTACATTGGGAAGTGCAAGAAAACGAACAATGGGTCATTCTCGGAACAATGGGTCATTCTCGGGTTAAATGGTTCAGGAAAAACGTCGCTACTTAATATTTTATTAGGCTATGAATACCCATCAAAAGGAGAAGTTTCCGTATTAGGGCACCGATTTGGAAAAACAAATTTACCAGAACTACGCAAACATATCGGGTTTGTAAGCAGCGCGTTTGAGCGATTTCAACCTACATTAGAATCGGAAACGGTGGAAGAGGTAATTGTTAGTGGAAAATTTGCTTCGATTGGGCTGTACGAGCCTGTCACAGTCGAAGACTTGCACCAAGCCGAACAATGGATGAATGTGTTTCGAATCGGTTACTTAAAAGGAAAAACGTATCGCACCTTATCGCAAGGAGAAAAAAGAAAAGTACTGATTGCTCGAGCACTAATGGCAAAGCCAAAGTTACTCATATTGGATGAACCAACCGTAGGACTAGATATGTTAACACGAGAAGAACTTTTAGCACTCATTAAAGACGTGATCGTGAAAAAAGTATGCCACGTGTTATATGTTACACATTATATTGAAGAAATCATCGAAGAAATGACTCATGTATTATTATTAAAAGATGGAAAAATCATAGCATCCGGACAAAAAGAAAAAATACTCACCGACGATTATTTGTCAGAAACGTTTCAAATAGATGTGTACGTCCGTTGGGAACATAATCGCCCGTGGGTATCGATTAAAAACAGCCCTACACTTCAACGAATAGGAAAATAAAGGATGAAGAAAGGCATAAAATGAATGAGAAAAGGAGGAAAACTTCACTTCTATAAAAACTTATTTTCTTCTATAATGACGACGATTTAGGGAGGGGCGTTTGTCTCAGGAAAAATTGCGACGGTGATCTTACATCCGATTTCAGTGGCGTTTTTTCGCTTTTTTGCGTAAGTCCAAAAAAAGAAGCGATGTCTAAAGAAAACATTAGGGCATGACGGAGGGAATATGTTACAAATAAAACGACTATCAGAATGTACGTTAGAAGAAGCGGTACGTGCTTGGAATGCTGGATTTGAAGGGTATTATTTTCCGATTCAGCTGACGATAGAAAGCTTTTTGCATCGATTAGTAGGAGAAGGACTTTCTCCTACGTTGTCCATTATTGCTTTTCACCATGATGAGCCAGTTGGGATTGTGCTAAACGGCGTTCGTGAATGTAAAGGAACTTCAATGGCTTGGAACGGCGGTACAGGAGTAGCGCCTGCGTTTCGAAAAACAGGGATTGGAAATGCGCTAATGGAAGCGACGCTTAACATTTACCAACAAGCAGGCGTTGAGCTTGCAACATTGGAAGCGATTAGCGAAAATGAGCGAGCGATTGCACTATACCAAAAATTCGGCTATGAAATCGTGGATGAACTGGAGTATTTACAATCTCAAGAAGCGGTGCCACACTTCCTAGATGACGCAATCTTTCAAGTAGAAACGACCGTCCCACAACAAATAAGCCTCCTTCCGTTTTATAAGGGGCGACACCCGTGGCAAACGCAATGGCAAAGCGCCAAAGATGGCGAGGCGCTTCTTGTAAAAGATGAACGTGGATGCAACATCGGCTATGCATATTATCGACGTGTTTTTGACGCAACAGGCAAACATGAAAAAACGGTTTTATATCAATGTGAAGCGGATCCAGAAAGAAATGATACAGAACATATCCTTCGGGCTTTACTTTCAAAAATTTTCAGCGCTCATCCTGACAAGGTCGTAAAAGTAGTACCGAACGTTCCGATTGCCCATTCGTCAGCTACTTATTCCCTTTTAAAAGAAATCGGCTTTCAACCAATTGTCAAACAAGTATGGATGCAAAAGCGGATGAGATAAAAATAAGCTGTTGAGCTTGTGCCAACAGCTTATTTTCGTCTAGCTACTAAATTCCGAGAGACAGTTGCCACGATACACCGTATCGATCTTCCACCCATGCAAATTTTTTGCTAAATGGATAGGCGCCTAGCGGCACGAGCACTTTTCCTGATTGAGAGAGCCGCTCAAAAACATGGTCAATTTCTTCTTCCGTATCACACGTGACACATAGCGACATCGCAGGCGTAAACTCATGATGGTCAATGTGATTATCAATCGCCATTAACCGTTGCCCTTTTAATCGAAACGTTGCGTGAAACATGTGAAACATTATTCCGTTTTCTCGAGGCACAATTTGTTCGATTTCCGCTGGAGAAAAAACCGACGTATAAAAACGAATCGCTTCTTCTGCCTGCCCTGAAAACATAAGGCATGTCACAACTTTTTGATCCATAAATTCATCACAACCCCTCTATAATGATAAAAAAACATATACGAATATATGTTCTTGTGTTTAATTATCGTCAATTCACAATTCGTTGTCAATAGTAGAATTTTTTTACTATCTTGACTATGTACCTTAGTACAAGGTTTATACTTGAATTGGAAGTGAGGTGATTCAATGTATCGGATTAGTGAGCTAGCAAAACGATGTGGCGTGAATAAAGAAACGATTCGCTATTATGAAAAGCGACAGCTACTCCCACTACCTACAAGAACAGAAGCGGGGTATCGTTTATATTCCGATGCAGACGCAAAGCGCATCCAATTTATTAAACGTCTACAACAACTCGGGTTTTCGCTAACGGAAATTCATCAGTTGCTCGGCATTGTCGATCAAGATAAGGAACGATGCGCGAATATGTATGAATTTGTATCAAAAAAAGTGGAAGAAGTGCAAAAGCAAATCAAAGACTTACAGCGAGTCGTATGTATGCTCCAAGACTTACAAAAGCGGTGTCCAGATGACAAAGCGTTATACGAGTGCCCGATGATTGAAACGTTAATTGAGGAGGAATTTTCAACATGAAAAGATATATGATGCGCATTGAAGGAATGACTTGCCCAAGCTGTGAAAAACATATTACCTCGATTCTTGAACAACTCGGCGCAACATCTATTGATGTTAGTTTTCACCGTGGAGAAGCGGTATTTGAACTTCCTCATGCCAACGTTGAAACGGCAAAACAAGCCATAACGGCGGCTGGTTATGAGCCGACAGAAGCGGAGGAAATCGAAGCAACAAGAGAAACATATGACTATATCATCATCGGCTCTGGTGCTGCCGCTTTTGCGTCGGCAATTGAGGCAAGAAAATATGGGGCAAAAGTTGCCATGATTGAACGGGGAACGATAGGAGGAACATGCGTGAATATCGGTTGTGTACCTTCGAAAACATTGTTAAGGGCAGGGGAAATTAACTTCCTTGCGAAAAATCCTCCGTTCGCTGGACTGCATACGTCTGCAGGAGCAGTCGATTTAGCTTCATTAATCGAGCAAAAAAATGAATTAGTGCGCGATCTTCGTCAAGCGAAGTATGTCAATCTCATCGACGAATATGGATTTACGCTCATTCAAGGAGAAGCGGCATTTGTCGACGAAAGCACTGTAGAAGTCAATGGAAAAAAATTATCAGCAAATCGCTTCCTTATTGCCACAGGCTCTGCTCCGGCAATTCCGAATATTCCTGGGCTTGCGGATGTGGATTACGTGACAAGCACGACGCTACTCGAACGAAAAGAAGTACCGAAACGATTAGCGGTCATCGGTTCTGGTTATATTGGCATCGAACTTGGTCAACTGTTTCATCATCTCGGTTCTAACGTTACGTTGATGCAACGAAGCCCTCGACTATTAAAAACATACGACCGAGAAATTTCCGAAGCGATGACAAAAGCGCTCACGTCTCAAGGCATTCACCTCCTCACAGGTGTGTCTTTTGAGCGTGTCGAGCAAGACGGGAACGTCAAAAAAATACATGTCGAAATCGATGGAAAAAAACAGGTGATTGAAGCGGATGAGTTGCTCATTGCTACTGGCAGAACACCGAATACGGCAGCATTGCGTTTAGAAGCGGCTGGGGTAACAACAGGTTCGCGTGGTGAAATTATTGTTAATGACTATTTACAAACAACGAATCCGCGCATTTATGCGGCAGGCGATGTCATCCTGGGTCCACAATTTGTCTATGTCGCCGCATACGAAGGAGCGATCGCTGCAGCGAATGCCGTTGGCGGACAACAGAAAAAAATTCACCTTGAAACAATCCCAGCGGTTACGTTTAGTTCTCCCGCAGTCGCAACCGTTGGACTAACGGAACAGCAAGCAAAAGAAAAAGGATACGAAGTAAAAACATCTGTTTTGCCGTTAGAAGCTGTCCCAAGAGCCATTGTCAATTATGAAACAGTCGGTGTCTTTAAATTAGTCGCCGATGCAAAAACAGGGAAATTGCTTGGGACTCACGTTGTCGCAGAACATGCGGGGGAAATCATTTATGCAGCGACACTCGCCATTAAATTCGGCTTAACGATAAATGACCTCCGCGAAACACTCGCTCCTTATTTAACGATGGCAGAAGGACTAAAGCTCGCGGCATTAACGTTTGATCAAGATGTCGGAAAGTTATCTTGTTGTGTGGGATGAGCCACTTCCATGTGGAAGCGGCTCTAGTTTTCTTTCTTATTTAACGCTTGCTTTAACAAATCACCTAAACTTGTACCAAATGAGTCGTTTTCGGCACTATATTTTTTCAATAACGCCCGTTCTTTTTGGCCAAGTTTTGCTTTTTTCTGCTCATTGGCTTTTTCAATGACATTGCAAGGGCGACATTGAAAGTAGACACCTGCTTGTCCTTCGTGAATTTCCATTCGTTTTTTGCACTGTGGACAGCGCCGGTTTGAAAGCTTTGGATCTTTTCTCTTCCGGAAGCGACATGTCATATTCGAGCATACGAGCATGCGACCTTCTTTTGTCGCTCGTTCTTTTAAAAACGATCCGCACTCTGGACACATCGAGCCAGTTAAATTATGAGCACGATACGTTCGATCGCTTTGTTTTATTTCCGCCACTAACCGCTCCGTTTGCTGGCGGATGTGTTGGAGGAACGTTTTTGGATCCCCGTTTCCACGAGCAATTGCTTCTAATTCTTTTTCCCAATGCGCAGTCAGCTGCGGCGATTTTAATTCCTCATTGACAAGTTCAATCAATTGTTTCCCTTTTGGTGTCGGATAAAACCGTCCGTTTTTTCGCTCGACCGTTTCCGTTTCGACGAGGCGTTCAATAATTTCCGCGCGCGTCGCTGGCGTACCTAGTCCGTATTTTTCCATTTGTGACAAAAGGTCGGCTTCAGAATAGCGAAGAGGGGGCTCTGTTAGCGCTTCTTTTTTCTCTAATATGACAGAAACCATTTGTCCTTTCATAAACGTAGGGAAAGTTCCTTTCTCTTCTTGCTTTTCTAGAACGCGCCGAAACCCTGCGTTTACTACTCGCGTTTCGCGAGCGACAAACGCTTCGCCGTCGATATCAAAAACAACATGAATGGTTTCGTAGTCGCATGCTGGATAGAAGAGTGCTAAAAAGCGACGCGCAATTAAGTCATATAGTTTTCGTTCATCAGCGGAAAGTTTGCCGATGTCCAACCGTTCTTCTGTCGGGATAATCGCATGATGATCCGTTACCTTTTCGTTATGAAATACCCGCCTAGCCACTACCTTCCCTTTATTTTTCAAAAGCGGAGCAACTTCGTCTACGTATCCGGATTTCATTCCCTCTAGACGCTCAAGCATCGTACGTTCCATATCGGTCGTTAAATAGCGCGAATCGGTGCGCGGATACGTGACGAGCTTATAGTGCTCATATAACCGTTGTAATACACTTAACGTTTTTTTCGCCGAAAAGCCAAACCGTTTGTTTGCTTCTCGTTGTAATTCGGTTAAATCGTAAGGAAGCGGCTGTGGCTCTTTGTTTGTTTTTCTTTCGACAGAAATAACCGTCGCTTGTTTGTTTTTTAGTTTTTCATATAGCTGTTCCGCCAGTTCTTTCGAAAACATTCGTTTTTCCCCGTTACGCTCCCAAAAAGCAACAACAGACCCGACGTTGGCACGAATCGTCCAATATGGTGCTGGTTTAAATGACTGAATTTCTTTTTCTCGCTCAATCATCATCGCAAGCGTCGGTGTTTGAACGCGGCCTGCGGAAAGAGGTTCGTTATATTTGGTCGTTAACGCTCTCGTCACATTTAACCCAATCAACCAATCTGCTTCTGCCCGGCACACAGCAGATTCATATAAACGTTCAAACTGTTTTCCTGGTTTTAAATGTTGAAACCCTTCGCGAATGGCTTGATCGGTTTGAGACGAGATCCATAGGCGCAACAGCGGTTTTTTCCAACGAATTTTTTGCAAAATCCATCGTGCGACAAGTTCGCCTTCTCGTCCAGCGTCGGTGGCGATGATGCAGTTTTTAATATCCGGACGTTTTGCTAAGGTTTCGATGGCTCGAAATTGATGGCTCGTTTGCCGAATGACGTTCAGTCCCATTTTTTCTGGGATAATCGGCAAATCTTCTAACCGCCACGTTTTATATGTTGGATTATAATGCTCGGGCATTTTTAATTCGATTAAATGCCCAAGCGCCCATGTGACAATATATTTCGGTCCTTCAAAGTAATGTTTATGTTGCTCCCGACAACCAAGCACGCGGGCAATTTCCCGAGCCACGCTCGGCTTTTCAGCCAGAACAAGTGATTTCATTGTATTCTCCTTCCCATTTATCAAAAAGATCACTTGTCCAGTATAACGGAAAAGGAAGATGTTTGCATTCCTCGTACTTCAAATAAAAAAGATTTGGTTTATATGAACACGCACCCATTCGTTAGTGGTTCATACGATAGAAGGAGAAAAATAAGGAGGCTCTCAACATGCATACTTATGTAAACAATGAGGCAAGGTTTATGAAAGACCTTGAAAAAGCCATTAATGGGGAGTATAGCGCAATTCATTGTTATGCCCAATTAGCTCACCAAGCAGAAAAAGAAAACATGCGAAAACAAATTCTTGAAATTCGACAAGATGAAATCAAACATTTTCAACAATTTGAGCATATTTATTTTAGTCTGACTGGGAAGCGGCCTCAACCGAAAATGAGCGAAAAATGTCCGGATGATTTCAAGCGTGGGCTAGAAATTGCTTTGCAAGACGAGCAACAAACGGTCGATTTTTATTTAGAAATTGCGGACTATACAACGCACCCGTATATAAAAGAAGTATTTCGTCGCGCGGCAGCTGACGAACAAAACCACGCTGTTTGGTTTCTATACTTCTTTTTCAAAGCACAATCATGAGAGAGGAGGTAGTATAAAACCTGCCTCTTCTTTTCGGTGATTTTTTAGTTTACATAACATAAATTATAGGAAGTTATATAAAGTTCATCTCAAATAAGAAGTAAACTTTTATTTTTGAGACAAAAAGAAAAATAAAAACGTAGCCGCTTTAGTAAACAAAATATGTTATAGCAGCTACGTTTTACAATAAAATACATACACCACATAATCCGTCCTTTCTTAATTTAAGCAATATCCTCATTGCAATAGCGAACACCTTTGTATTGAATACGGATCGGGATTTGTTTTTCTCGTTCATACTGACGACATAATTTTTTCGCTTTTATGCACGCATCCATCATACCATCTGCAATAATGGCTTCTTCCCATATAACTGGTTGTTGATGGTGTGTACTAAAAGTGAAAATGTACTGTTTCATATAAATCCTCCTTTCTTTTTTCTTTTGTATATCTTCGTATATCTTCAAATATTCATTCCAATTATTATTATAATGCAAACCTGTATTACAAAAAAGATTGAAACTGTTACAACATTGTAAACTTTTACAATGGATTGTGTAAATAAAAAACAAGCCTAAGGAAACCTTAGACTTGTCCCATTTAATTTGAGTTCTAATTTGAGTTCAAACTCATTTCCCCACAGCTTTTTTCACTTGTGCTTCTTGACGAGTTGGCCAACATTCAACACCTTTTAACCCCTCAATATCGTCAGCATAAAATACAGGATCTTCTCCGCGTTTACGTTTCGCCATATAGTCATCAAGCGCTTTGAACGCAATGCGACCAAGTAAACCGATTGCTACTAAGTTTGTTAATGCCATAAGCGCCATCGCTAAGTCAGCTAAATCCCAAACAATTTGTAAGCTAGCAAGCGCTCCGAAAATAACCATTCCGATTGCTAGGACACGATAAACGAATAAAGCTGTTTTTCCTTTACTAATAAATTCAATGTTTGCTTCCCCGTAATAATAGCTTCCGATGATCGAGCTGAAAGCGAACATGAAAATAGCTGCTGATAAGAAAATACCTGCCCAAGAACCGAAGTGCTCGGAAAGCGCTGCTTGTGTTAATTCAATACCAACAAGCTCGCCTGTTTTATACGTATCTGATAATAAAATGATAAATGCTGTTGCACTACATACAAGTAATGTGTCGAAAAATACCCCTAGTGCTTGAATAAAACCTTGTTTCGCCGGGTGTGATACAGTTGCGGTTGCGGCTGCATTCGGTGCACTACCCATACCAGCTTCATTGGAGAACAATCCGCGTTTTACCCCCATCATAATTGCAGCACCCATGCCACCGCCTACAACTTGTTCTAAACCAAAAGCACTTTTGAAAATTAAAGCAATAACTGCTGGAATTTCAGTAATGTTTGTTACCATTACATACAATGCTAATCCAATGTAGAAAAACGCCATGATTGGAACAATAATTTCAGAGAAACGAGCAATGCGTGTAACTCCACCAAAAATAATGACTGCTGTTAATGCCGCTAAAAGGAAAGCGGTTACATAAGGGTTCATGCTAAATGAATTTTTAAACGCTGTTGCAATTGTATTACTTTGTACAGCATTAAACGTTAATCCAAAACTTGCGATAATTGTGAAAGCGAAAATTGTGCTCATCCAACGTGCACCCAATTGTTTTTCCATATAATATCCTGGGCCACCTTTAAAACCAACATCGCTTTTTACTTTAAAGATTTGCGCCAATGTACTTTCAACAAATGCGCTCGCTCCACCTAAAATCGCAACGAGCCACATCCAAAACACCGCTCCTGGACCTCCAATGGCTAGTGCCATCGCAACCCCAGCAACGTTACCCGTTCCAATACGTGTCGCGGCACCAATGAAGAACGCTTGGAGTGAAGAAATTTCTTGTTTTCCTTTTCCTTCAGGAGATTTTTCTTTTAAGACCCGGAACATTTCTCCGATTAAACGAATTTGCGCAAATCTCGTTCCGATCGTGAAATACAAACCGAGACCGAGCAATAAGCCGATAATGACATAAGACCAGAGAATGTTGTTTAAAAATCCGACTACTTGATTAATGAGCTCCATACACTTCCTCCTTAAAATAAATAATTAAGATAATTAGTAAGATTATTAATCTTGTAATAGTATTATCTGAAAATTAAAATTATGCGTCAATAGTAAAAATTAGAAAAACGTATATAATTTACAGCGTTAAAGGAACAAAATTGAAAATAAATTATTTTTGTATACTATTTCAAAACAATCTTAAAAACAAGTATTTTATTTTTTCGCATACTATTTAAATACAATCTTTTTTTAAAAAAATTTTTTTGTTAACAAAAAAATTTTTTGAATTAACATAAAAACACCCAAGATGATGGGTGTTTTTACAATTTGTATAACAATAATTTTTTTAGTAAAGGGGCTAAAAATGTCGGTAACTGCTCTACATTTGGGACAATGACATGATACTGTCCATATATATTTTCAATCGTTTTTTGTTGACTTTCGGTAATCATTCCGTTTGCTAAAAACACATTGACTACTTCAATTCCTAATTTTCTCGCTTCTACAACCGCTTCGTGTGTATCTACAATACCGTTTTGATCGTATCCAAACGCTGCTGGTTCCCCATCCGAAAAGACGAGTAAAAATTTTTGTTTTTCGTTTCTTTTTTGCAATTCTTCTGTCATTAACCGAATAGCTAAACCATCTCGATTATCTTCTTGAGGTTCTAGCTGCATAATTTCTGCTCCGTGTCCCTTTTTCAAAGACGCATCAAAATCAATAACGGTTTGAAAATAGTTAGGTTGATAAGACGATGTCGCTTCGTTTGTATCCTCCCAAAAACCAACAATTTTATGTGGAACGTGAAGCGCCTTAAGAGATTCGTGAAATAAAGCAATTCCCTTTTTTGTTTCTTCCATTTTGTCGTACATCGATGCAGAGCAATCGACAAGCAAAACAAAAACAGCGTCTAACAAAGGAGATGTTTCATGCTTTTTATAAAATAAACGTGGGTGATCCTCGATAAAAAAGCGTAATAGCTTTTTATTTAAACGTCCTGCATGTAAATCTGTACGCGGGTGTATTTTTTTATGCTCGAGTACTTTTTCAATTGTTTGCGTCAATTTTTTTTGGTACGGCCCGATCACTTCTCGATCACGTTCATACTGTTTAATTTGTTCGATTGTGGGCGGCAAAGCATCTACAAATATCGGCTTGGCATAACGATTTTCTTTTCCATATTCATACTCGGAACGTCCAGAAAGTTCCTGGCGTTGCCCTTGTTGTTCTAAATGCGTATAATCATTATGCGTCGTTTTTTGTGATGAACCATGCACGATCCCAAGTGCTTGATCTCCCGCTTCCCCTTGACGAACTCCTTCACCAAGCAAATCTGTTTGCGATCCCTGCTCTAAATCAAATTGCAAACAGCTATTTGTCATGTCACTTGTTTCGCGATGCCATGTATGCATCACTTCCTGAAAGATCTCTTCGTCTTGCGATTTTTGATCGATCACGTCATGATTTTTCAATGGATCTTTTCGGCGAATATCTTCCCTATCTTCCTGTTGATCCATGTAAATGTACTCGGGAAGATGAAAATATGTGTTTAACATATCCGCATCTAACAATTCATCTAACACATCTACAACTGTAAGCACAATATGTGAAATATGAGCGGTCGATTTCGCATCATATACATTTCGAATTTCACGCTCAACAAACGGAAGAGCTAAGCGTAAACGTTCAGAGGGAAAAATATCGTGTACAGGTTGTTCCGCTGTTAATAGCAAATATAAATAATTAAATAATGCATCTGTATAAACGCTTTTTATCATATTGACATTCCATTGGGTTTCGAAGTAATGGCGATATACATGTTTCCGAATGGAAAACGCTTTTTTTGTACCAGGACGTACATGCCGACATATATCTTCCAATCGCATATCCTCAAGTAACACAAACAACTGTTTAGCAAAGTTCGGAATAGAATATGCTTTTATTTGATGAAGGAAAAAAAGAATGTCTTCGTCACTTGTATAATGGAAATTTCCGATTGTGCGCAAAAACACATCACTTTTTAATCCATATACGTACTGCTCTCTTGGACGATTATCCCAAAAATGACTAACAACGACTTTTTTATGTTGTCGATCAAGATACGACTGATAGCCGAACTCGAGCTCCATTTCCTCATCTTTTGTTAATGTTTTTACTAAATCAGATAACTCCATAAACAAAAAAGAATCGATTTTTTTATCATTAAACATAATAAAACGGTTCATGTAGCCCCCCTCATTCATCGAACAACGTTTCGGCTAAGTTGCGCACCGCAGCTTTTTCCCGATCGTCTTCTAATTTCTCGACGATCGCTCGTTCAATGGCGCGTCGTGGTGGAATGTACACCGCTAAATCACAAGCATCGATTAACGCCCGAATAGAAGCAGCTTCTTCTGATACATATCCTTGCTTCACTTGAATAATTAAATCGGCTGACAATGTCACAAAACGATCTAATAACACTTCATTTGTTAACTGCGTCTGTTGTTTTAAGATCCGTTTTAGCACCTCACCTTGAACGTATGGTACATCAATGACAACAAAACGGTTTTTTAAAGCTTCGTTTAACGGAACTGTTCCAACATATCCTTCGTTAATGGCTGCAATGACACCAAAAGTCGGTTTTGCTTTAACAACTTCAGCAGTAAATGGATTTGTAATCATTTTCCGATAATCGAGTACCCCATTTAAAATCGGTAACGTCTCTGGCTTAGCCATATTAATTTCATCGATATATAACAGGTGCCCTTTTGTCATTGCTTGAATAACAGGCCCTGGGATAAATTCAATCGTCGCTCGCCCATCTGTTTGTTGGATCGTCTTAAAACCGAGCATCGCCTCAGCATCTAAATCAATCGAACAATTAATGCTGTGCATCGGTTGTCCGAAGAAAAGTGATAACGTTTCGGCTAATTTTGTTTTCCCTGATCCTGTTGGTCCCTTTAACAACACATTTTTCCCTAACGCTAAGGCGATAATTGCATCATATATAATAGACTCATGAGCGGGTGTGTATGCAGAATATTCTTCCTGTTCATTTATGTCATTTTTAAACATCTCTCTTCTTTCTTTAACGATTGCTTCAATTTTTTCGGGAAGTGTGAATGATTGTGTATAAATCATGATGTCATTCCTTTCTATGTTTTCATACGTACGTATTGTACAAAAAATAAATGAATTTGTACAAATAAAAGAATTGTTTAACATAATTATATTATGTTAACAAATAAATAAAAAAGGGAGCCACCCGGCATTATCGACTTTTGACGAGTAGCTCAACTGCTTCTTGAATGAGTTTTTCACTTTCTAATGATCCTGTTTCTACATCTTTGCGGATGCAACGTTCTAAATTAGCACTGACAACAACCGCAATGGCACGATCAACAGCACTACGAATAGCTGACAACTGAGCAACTACTTCTTTACAATCCTTTTGCTCATCCATCATTTTTAGTACACCACGAACTTGTCCTTCAATCCGTTTTAAACGGTTTTTCACTTGATTATCATATGTCATGTTCATCAAACTCCTTTTCATATACCCTTATCAGTATATTAATTGAAATACAATTCCTTTGTCAACTAAAATTATCTTTAATTGCTTTACGAATAAGCGCTTCACAACGATCTAATTCTGTTTTTAATTGCCGCTTATATAGCTGGGCTTTTTTATATCCTTCCTCAGTAAAACGGTAATAAACAACTTCTTGATATTTCATTCCTTCTTTTTTCTTTTTCACTTGTTCTAAAATTCCATCTTCGATTAAATCATGTAACGCTTTGTATACCTCTGAATGATTCGGACGATATCCAAATGGTTGAAACTCTTCGCGAAGCACATCTAACAATTTCAACCCATACAATCGTTCCTGTTCAGTTAAAGTAATTAAATATAGCTTTAAAAATGCGCGTTGCTTTAATAAAAATCCGCTCGGTTTTCTTTTTTCACTCATCTTTCCTCCTCCTCTCACATTCTTTAATTAAAAGAAAAATCCTTCTATATTTCCATTATAATTGAACATTTTTATTTTTATTTATTTTTTATTTAGAACATAGTTTTATGATATCAATTTTTTTACAAAAAAAGAAGAAGAGAATCTCCTCTCCTTTATTTGAATACAATTGTTTTATTTTCATGAACGATAACACGATCTTCTAAATGCCACTTTAATGCACGCACGAGGACTGTTTTTTCGATCATGCGTCCAATTCGCTTCAAGTCTTCTACATGATGTTTATGATCAACCCGTTCCACATCTTGTTCAATAATTGGTCCTTCATCTAAATCATCTGTCACATAGTGAGACGTGGCACCGATGAGTTTTACCCCACGTCGATAAGCCTGCTCATATGGCCGTGCGCCAATAAACGCCGGTAAAAACGAATGGTGAATATTAATAATTTGTGTTGGAAACGTTGCGACAAAACGAGGTGATAAAATTTGCATGTAACGAGCAAGCACAATAACATCAATATCATGTTCCTTTAACAACTGTATTTGTTTTTCTTCTGCTTCTTGTTTTGTTTCTTTTGTCACTGGTATGTAATAGTATGGGATACCGAATGACTCTACCGTTTCCCTCATTTGTTCATGGTTGCTGATGACGAGAGCGAAATCTGCAAGCAATTCACCCGCTTGCCATTCCCACAATAACTCTAATAAGCAATGTTCTTCTTTCGAAACAAATATCGCTACCTTTTTTATGTGCGTATGTAAACTCAATCGCCATTTCATTGAAAAACGTTGTGCAATCGTTGCGAACTCTCTTTCCATCTCCCCTTTTCTCTCTGATATATTCGGAGCATCAAACTCAATTCGTAAAAAAAACGTACCACCTTCAGGATCTGTCGAATATTGACTTGACTCTACAATATTGGCTCCTTGCTCATACAAAAAATTGGTCACAGCTGCAACAATTCCAGGTTGATCTGGACACGAGATAAGCAAGCGTGCCCGATCTTTATATTTGTCCATAAACTTTTGCGCATGTTTTTGTTGAAAATACATCATAACTTCCCCCTATAAAACGATGAAATAAATAATAGCCATTATTATAACAAATAAACAAATAGTCGAGAACATATCCCGACTATTTTTCTTACTTATTCATTATTTTTCGTGCGCCAAAAGCTCCTTTCCATGTGGGAGCAGATTGTTTAGCAGAAGAAGATGAAAGATACGTGTATAACGCCCCCATAAATAACGACCCGCCGACAATATTGCCAAGCGTTACAGGTATGATGTTATGGACGATTCCTGCCACATGAATCGTATCAGGATGTTGAACAGCTAATGCAAGGGAGAAAATAACGAAATTTGCAATCGAGTGTTCATATCCAGAAGCAAAAAAGACGAAAACAATTAAAATCATAGCAAATATTTTTGCGATATCTTCTTTCATTTGCATCGGAATAAAAATAGCTAAACAAACGAGCCAGTTACATAACACCCCTTTTATAAATAGTTGTAACGTTGTTGCATGCATTTTCTTCAATGCAATCGCAAATAGTAAATGATCCATCGGAAGATCATGAAAAATTCCTGACTGTGCAATTAAAAAAGCAAAGAAAACAGCACCGAGCAAATTCCCGCTATAACATGCTATCCAGTTACGAAACGTGTCTCCAATCGTCGTTTCTCTTTGCAAGGTACTAACCGTAAAGTACATCGTATTTCCTGTAAACAATTCTGCCCCACCATACATAATCAGCACAAGAGCAATCCCGAAGAAAATGCCACTTACTAAATAAGTCGCTGGTGAATGTGTTTCATAAAAGTATTGACCAACCCGAACACAAAGAACAAGAGCAAAACCGATATATACACCTGCTAAAGCAGCACGAATCATATATTGAAGCGGTGATGTTTGCAAAATGGATCGTTTTTTTAATGCGAGCTCTTTGCATGTTTGTAAAGCGTCCATCATTTCCTCACTTCTCTTTCTGTTTTTGTGATGTTTTTCACACTTTATCCTACTCCTCTTCCCTCTGTTTTTCAATGCATTTATGTAAATGTTAAAAGAACTGTCAACACTTTATTTTTGTAAACGTTTGCGAAAAAAAAGACTATTGCAATTTTTGCACATATTGTTCTCACCCTTTGCAAACTCATGCAGAAATATATTAATATAAAAAAGGTGTAAAATACGTTGTTAGAGGAGGAAGTTATGAACTACATAAAAGAACAAAATGGTCAATTATGGTTAACAGAAGATGAACGGGAAAATTTAAAAATTAGTTATCGCATTAAAGAAATCATTTACTCAGAGCATTCACCATTTCAACATGTCATGATTTTAGACTCATACGACTTCGGAAGAATGCTCGTACTTGACGGAGTTGTACAAACCACTTCCATTGATGGTCATATTTATAACGAGATGATCGCACATGTTCCTCTTTCTCTTCATCCGTCGCCAAAGAAAGTTTTAATTATTGGTGGAGGTGATTGTGGCGCAGCTCGTGAAGTGGCGAAATATGAAGAGGTAGAAGAAATCCATCTCGTCGAAATTGATGAACTTGTTGTTCAAGCATGTAAAGAACATTTACCTGAAGTATCCGGAAATCTTTCGGACCCACGTGTGCAATATATATATAAAGATGGGGTTCAATTTGTGAAAGACCGTGTGAATACGTACGATGTCATTATTATTGACTCGTCCGATCCAATTGGTCCTGCACAAGTATTATTTGAATACGATTTTTACAAAAGTGTGCATGAAGCGCTCAAAGAAGATGGAATGATGGTTTGTCAAAGCCAATCCCCTATTTTTCATATGGACGTATTGAAACAAACATATACAAATATTCGTCATTTATTCCCGCATGTACACGTATATACAGCTACTGTTCCAACATATCCTGGCGGGCTATGGAGCTTTACGCTCGGTGGTAAACAACCTATTTCATTTGAACGACTCAACACATTCACAAAACAAACGAAATACGCAAATGCGGATGTATTAAACCAATGCTTCCGTCTTCCACAATTTATGAAAGAACATCTCCAATCGTAGTCGGGATGATTCCGGCTACGATTGTTGACAAAGAGGCATTTTTATATTATGATACAAAACGTAATGATTACTATTTTCTCTATAAGGAGCGTGCCTATATGCGTGTGAAAGTTGTTTTGCAATGTACAGAAACTGGAGACCGTAACTACATAACAACAAAAAATAAGCGGAACAATCCTGAACGACTTGAATTAAAAAAATATTGCCCACGTTTGAAACGCCACACATTACATCGTGAAACAAAATAATGGGGCTCACTCAAAAGCCCCTTTTTGGTGAAATTTCACCGAAGTATGTGAAATAGACCACCCCTGGAACCTTTGGTTTTACTAGGTTTTAGTGGTGGTCTATTTTACCATGTTGCCCTATACAGGAGCATTACACCTCTTTTGGGACGATACCATGATTTTTAATGCAAATGAATGCGCCGCGCAAAATCAACAAATCGAAATTTATCAAGACGATGACGGGACTCTGTATATTGAAACAAACTCGCATCATCTAAATAAACGTAATTCCGCACGACAACAACGTGCGTATATTGTTCAACATGTAAATACTTTCGATCTTCATCCGTACACTCTTCGACGAAAAATTCCTTTTTGGCAAAGCTAATTTTTAATTGCAATTCTTTTTCTAAATATTCATAAATGGAGCGCTCACATATATCTTTAGACAAAAACGGAACAAATTTTTTGTTAAAAAAATCTTTATCTAAAATAATGCGCTCGCCTTCAATTTCTCGCACGCGTACTACTTTCCAAATGTCCTCTCTCGCTGTCACATGGAGATGCTTTTTTAACATGTCATCGGGCTTCATCACTTCAAGTTGCTCAACAATCGTTCGCGAAGGTTTTCCTAACTTTTGTGCTAATTCTTTAAAACTAATCAGTCCTGAAATCGGGAAATCGAATTTACGAACGTCTAATACAATGGAACCTTTTCCTTTAATTTTTTGAATATACCCATGTTCCGAAAGTAAATTGAGCGCTTTGCGAATCGTTTCTCGCGATGTCTCATATTGTTCAACAAGCTGATTTTCAGAAGGAATTTTCATTCCAGGTTTAAATATTCCCTTTTCAATTTTCGATAACAAGTCATTATAAATGGACAAATATTTGTTTTCACTCATTGTTTATCACCGAAAAATATTTTACCATTATTTTTTCAAGTAATAAACAATCGATTCATACGGACGCAACATCATTTTTGTAAAATCGCTTGGTGAGTCGTCATAGTTCGATAATAACATTTCGCTTTTATATTCTGTGATGTCGACATGTTCTGGCCATTCAAACAACGTTTCTTGTCCGTAAAAATTATTAATCACAACAAGTTTTTCATCGTTTCCGTTGCGAATATATGCAAAAATCGAAGGATGGTCTTCTAAAATGAGTTCGTAATCCCCTGTCGTAATGATGTCGTATCGTTTACGCAACTGAATGAGTTTTTGATAATGATAAAAAATAGATGTCGGATCTTGTAATGCTCGTTGAACATTAATTTCTCCATAGTTATTAGCCACAGAAATCCAAGGCGTCCCAGTTGTAAAGCCTGCATGTGCTTCATCGCTCCATTGCATCGGTGTTCGAGAGTTGTCACGAGATTTTCGCTGTAAAATATGCAATACCTCTGGTTCACTTTTTCCTTGTCCTTTTAATATTCGGTACATATTTAATGATTCGACATCTCGATAATCATCGATTCGTTCAAATTTTGGATCAGTCATTCCAATTTCTTCACCTTGATAAATAAAAGGGGTGCCTTGCATCATATGAATCGTTGTTGCAAGCATTTTTGCTGATTGTTTATGATAGCGTTCGTCATCCCCATAACGAGAAACGATGCGTGGCTGGTCATGATTGCACCAAAATAATGCGTTCCAACCACCACCTTTATGCATGTGAACTTGCCATTCTGATAAAATCTTTTTTAACTGTAAAAAATCAAAATCAGCAACTGCCCACTTCTCTCCATTTGGATAGTCGACTTTTAAATGATGGAAATTAAATGTCATATTCAGTTCATGACGATCAGGATTTGTATATAAAATACAATGATCAATTGTCGTTGATGACATCTCCCCTACTGTCATCATATCGTACTTCGAAAATACTTCTCGATTCATTTCTTGTAAAAATTCATGAATGCGTGGACCGTCTGTATAATATTTTCTTCCATCTCCAGGGGGAATAGATCCATCATCGTCTAAAAATCGTTGATCTTTCGAAATTAAATTAATGACATCTAAACGGAAGCCGTCTACTCCTTTTTGTAACCAAAAATGCATCATGTCATATAAACGCTTACGCACTTCTTCGTTTTCCCAGTTTAAATCAGCTTGTGTAACATCGAACAAGTGTAAATAATATTGTCCTGTTTGTTCATCATACTCCCAAGCTGATCCCCCAAATTTCGATTGCCAATTGTTTGGTTTATCTCTCCAAATGTAAAAATGACGATACGGGTTATCTTTAGATGAGCGAGCTTGTTGGAACCATTCATGATCTGTTGACGTATGGTTCACAACGATATCGATTACAATTTTTATGTTGCGCTTATGCGCTTCCGCAATAAGTTTATCAAAATCTTCCATTTTACCGTACGGTTCATAAATACGATAGTAGTCGCTAATGTCATATCCATTATCACGCTGCGGCGACTCGTAAATCGGGGTGAGCCAAATGGCGTCCACCCCAAGCATTTTTAAATAATCGAGTTTTTCTATGACTCCTTGCAAGTCGCCAATTCCATCACCGTTTGTATCTTTAAAACTTTTTGGATAAATTTGATACACGACCGCTGTTTTCCACCATGGATGCATATTACTTACCGCCTTTCGTCTTTGCCAAGATGTATGTCAATGTAAATGGAACGATAAGAACAATAGCCATGCCGATGAAAAATGGTACCCATTTATCAGGGAAGATAGATAAAAAGCCAGGTAATCCACCGACACCAATAGAAGATGCCTTTACTTTATTCATTGTAATAAAAATGCCTGCTGTTGCCGAACCAATTAAGGCTGAAATGAATGGATAGCGGAATCGTAAGTTTACACCAAACATCGCTGGTTCTGTAATGCCTAAATAAGCGGATACAGCCGATGTAAACGATAAACCTTTTAATTTTTCATCTTTCGTTGCGAACACCATTGCAAGTGCTGCTGAACCTTGTGCGATGTTTGATAAGGCAAGCATCGGCCATAGAAATGTCCCGCCTGTACTACCGATCAGTTGTAAATCTACCGCTAAAAACGTATGATGCATTCCTGTGACAACAAGAACAGCGTATAATCCTCCATATACGAGCCCACCTAATGCAGCAAAACGATCAAATAAAACGACAAGACCATCTGTTAAAGCGTTTGCAATACCAAACGTCACAGGACCGATCGCAATAAAGGAAACAAACCCTGTCACAAGCAATGCAATTGGAGCAACAAGCAACAATTGAAATGATTCCGGAATGCGTTTTTTCAAAAATTGTTCCAATTTCGCTAACACATATGATGAAATTAAAATCGGTAATACTTGACCTTGATAACCAATTTTTTGAACATCAAATCCAAATAAATTCCAATACGGCACTATTCCTTCTTGCACAGCTGAAGCATATGCCCATGCATTTAATAACGCTGGATGAACAAGCATAAGTCCGAGTACAATTCCGAGCAACTCGCTTCCACCAAACTTTTTAACAGCGGACCAACCAATTAACCCAGGCAAAAAGACGAACGCTGTATTGGCAATTAAGTTAATCATATCAGCAAAATCGCGCCATTGTTCATGAACATCAACAATCGATTTTCCTTCATAAAAAATTCCTGGACCTGTTAAAATGTTGTTAATCCCCATCAATAAACCGGCTGTGACGATGGCAGGTAAAATGGGAATAAAAATATCAGCTAACGTTTTAATGGCCCGTTGTATCGGATTTAATTTTTTTTCCGCGACATCTTTAATATCTTGTTTCGTTGCACGACCCATCCCGGTCATTTCAATCATTTCATTGTAGACTTTTTCAACTAATCCTTGCCCAATCACCACTTGAAACTGACCGTTAACTGAAAATGAACCTTTAACAATATCAATATTTTCTAGCGCTTCTTTATCAACTTTTCCTTCGTCTTTTAACGCAAAACGAAGGCGCGTCACACAATGTGTAGCCGCAATAATATTCTCCTTCCCACCGACTGCTTGAACAATTTGTTCCACGGATTGTCGCATCATTTATTCCTCCTTGATTGAAGATTGAAACGTTTACATCACCTTTTACAAACTTGTATATACAAGTTTGTTTATTCGTTTTTTATTTTAACTTGTATATACAAGTAAGTCAACCGCTTTCAAACAATTCTTAAGAAATTTTAAGAAAAAAAGATGCCTATATTGAAGTGTCCTCTGTCAGAAAGGGAGCACTTCAAAGGCATCTTTTTCTACTTACTTTCTTTTTTTCGCGCATACATCGCTGCATGTCGTTTAATTTCACCAATTAATTGCATTTCTTCTTGCTTAGAAATCTCTAAAGAAAGACCATATTGAAACTCATTTACCGATGTTTTTTTCCAAATGACAACCCCACGCACGTTTATTGGTTGATCAACAATCGTAAACTGTAACTCCACTTCAATTTCACCTTTGGCGGAGTCAATCGGCAAATTTAAGGTGGTTTCCATTCGGACACCGCGTGGACTAATATCGTGAATTTCGGCCGCTCCTTTATCCGTTTCTACTTCCCGTTCTCCTATACGTGTAATACGAAACGTACACGGAATCGGTTGACCAAATTGATATCGAAAAGGTTCTTGGCGTTTAAATCTCATCATAAATCCCCCACACACAAACTATACCTTTTTCAATATAATTGAAATCATAAATGAATGCAAGGGAATTATGACCATTTCAACCACGCATCTGTCACGTTACCAACTTCATCATAATCAAGCACGTATGTGACATTGCCATATCGATCACTTAATCGTAGTTCGTCAACGTTGACTTCTTCAATTATCCCTTTCTCTGTTTTTAAAACAACATGTCCATGTGAGAGGAAATGACAGTTTACTAATCGATGTGGATTCGTCTTCACTTCTTTAACGAGAAGTTGTCCTCGTTTCGCACGAGTAGACGGTTCGACCTCTGTTCGAGCGATTTTTTTCACTGCTCCACGTTTTGTTACAAGTATTATGTTTTCGTCTGTTGCCTGTTGACCAGAAACAACATAATCTCCGTCTTTTAAATGAATGCCTTTTACTCCCGCTGCTCGAACGCCTACTTCTCCTATTTCTTCTTCTGAAAACAATAATCCGTATCCGTATTGCGTGACGAGGAATATACGGCCTGTGCCATCTGTTTGATACACGTTCACAACTTCATCATCTTCTTTCAATCGCATAGCAACAAGCGGCTTAGAATAACGTTGCGCTTTATAATGAACGAGATGTGTTTTTTTCACCAATCCTTGTTTTGTAATAAATAATAGATAACCGTTTTCAAAATCTGTGATTGGGATGGCGCTAATCAGTTGTTCGTCCCGATCAAGCGGAATTATATGAGAAATGTGTTGACCAAGATCTTTCCAGCGAATGTCTGGAATTTCATAAACAGGACAATATAAATAGTTACCTTTATTTGTGAATAACAATAACGTATGTGTTGTGTTCATCTCAAACATCCCGAGCAACCTATCTCCTTCTTTCATCCCGATATCCTGTCCGTTAGAGGCGCTATAAGATCGAAGGCTCGTGCGTTTGATATATCCGTCTTTTGTAATAGTGACGATGACATCTTCCTCTGGAATGACAACGTTCATTTCGATTTTAATTTCTTTTATTTCTTCTTCAATGGTCGTTCTTCGTTCATCGGCATACGTTTTTTTCATTTTTCTCAATTCTGATTTAATGACAGATAATAGCTTTTTTTCACTTTCTAAAATGGATGTTAATTGCTCAATTTTATCATGGAGCGCATTTGCTTCTTCACGCAAATCATAAATATCTGTATTCGTCAAACGATATAATTGCAATGTGACAATAGCTTCCGCTTGAGGTTCTGTAAACCCATATCGATCCATCAAATTCGTTTTAGCGTCTTTTTTATCTTGAGAAGCGCGAATCGTTGCGATGATTTCATCTAAAATGGATACAGCTTTCATTAATCCTTCTAAGATATGAGCACGTTCTTTTGCTTTTCGTAATTCATAACGCGAACGATTGGCAACCACTTCTTTTTGATGTTCGATATATGCATCTAATAATTGCGGCAAGCTTAATAACTTTGGACGACGCTCATGGATGGCAACCATGTTGAAATTGTACGTAATTTGCAAATCAGTATTTTTATACAAATAGTTTAAAATACCTTCTGCGTTGCCGTCTTTTTTCACTTCGATAACGATGCGTAAACCTGTGCGATCTGTTTCATCACGCACATCAACAATTCCTTCCAACTTTTTTTCAAGGCGCAATTCATCAATTTTTTTAACTACATTCGCTTTATTGACTTCGTAAGGGATTTCCGTGATCACAATCGCTTGTTTGCCGCCTTTCCCTTGTTCGATCGTCGCTTTAGCGCGAATAATAATTTTCCCTTTTCCTGTTTCGTAGGCCGTTTTAATGCCTTCTTTTCCTTGGATGATGCCACCCGTTGGAAAATCCGGACCTTTTAATACGGTCATTAAATCATCAACTGTACAAGTCGGATGATCAATGCGCATAATTACCGCATCAATTACTTCTCCTAGATGATGTGGTGGAATTTCTGTCGCATAACCTGCTGAAATGCCTGTTGAACCATTGACAAGTAAATTCGGGAACATCGCTGGCAATACAACAGGTTCTTTGCTTGTATCATCAAAGTTTGGTACAAATTCTACCGTTTCTTTATCGATGTCGCGCAACAATTCAGATGCAATCGCAGATAATCTTGCTTCTGTATAACGCATCGCTGCGGGTGGGTCTCCATCAATACTTCCATTATTCCCGTGCATTTCAATAAGTACATTTCTTACTTTCCATTCTTGGCTCATGCGCACCATCGCTTCATATACGGAAGAATCACCATGTGGATGAAAATTACCGATAACATTTCCGACAGTCTTCGCTGATTTGCGAAACGGTTTATCGGCCGTATTTCCATCCACATACATTGCATATAAAATGCGACGCTGCACTGGTTTCAATCCATCGCGTGCATCAGGTAGGGCGCGTTCTTGAATAATATATTTACTATATCGACCAAATCGATCTCCAAGCACATCTTCAAATGGTAAATCTAATACACGTTCCATTCCCTTATTCCCCCTCGGCTGTCATCACATGATCGTTTTCTAAAATATTCATATCTTCTTCCAAACCAAACTGCACATTCGACTCAATCCATTTCCTTCTCGGCTCTACTTTATCCCCCATTAGTGTCGTGACACGACGCTCTGCACGCGCTGCGTCGTCAATACGAACACGAATAAGCGTTCGTGTTTCAGGATTCATTGTCGTCTCCCACAATTGATCGGCGTTCATTTCACCGAGTCCTTTATAACGTTGAATTGTGTATCCTTTACCGATCTTCTTTAAAATCGACTGCAATTGTTCATCCGTCCATGCATATTCAACAATCTCTTTTTTACCTACTTTTTTACTCACTTTATAAAGTGGTGGAAGGGCAATAAACACTTTACCAGCTTCGATGAGCGGTCGCATGTAACGGTAAAAGAACGTTAACAACAACACTTGAATATGTGCCCCGTCTGTATCCGCATCAGTCATGATGATCACTTTGTCATAATGAATATCATCGAGCGAAAAATCAGCCCCCACACCGCCGCCAATGGCATGAATAATTGTGTTAATTTCTTCATTTTTAAAAATATCAGCTAGTTTCGCCTTTTCTGTGTTAATGACTTTCCCACGAAGAGGCAATACGGCTTGAAAACGACGATCACGACCTTGTTTAGCTGAGCCACCCGCTGAGTCTCCCTCGACTAAATACAATTCATTTTTCTGTGGATTTCGTGTTTGAGCAGGTGTTAATTTTCCGCTTAATACATACTCTTTTCCTTTTCGCTTTTTTCCCGACCTTGCTTCTTCCCGAGCTTTTCGTGCAGCCTCACGCGCTTGAAACGCACGAATCGCTTTTTTAATTAACAGCGTTGCAATGTCCGGGTTTTCATTTAAAAAGTACGTCAGTTTTTCACTAACGACCGCTTCAACAGCCGAACGAGCCTCAGGTGTTCCTAATTTGCCTTTCGTTTGCCCTTCAAATTGCAACAATGCTTCTGGAATGCGGACAGATATGATCGCAGATAATCCTTCACGGATGTCTGTCCCTTCTAAGTTTTTATCTCGTTCTTTTAATAAGCCCACTTTTCGTGCATATTCATTAAACACGCGAGTCATCGCTGTTTTTGCCCCAATTTCATGCGTCCCTCCATCTTTCGTTCGGACATGGTTTACAAACGAAAGCATGTTTTCTGCATATCCGTCATGAAATTGGAAAGCAAACTCGACTTCAATATCACTTTGCTCGCCGCTAAAAAATACAATCGGATGCAGCACATCTTTTTCCTCATTTAAATATTGTACAAACGCTTCAATTCCATTTTCGTAATAAAATGTATCACGTAATCCCGATCGTTCATCATATAATTCGATTTTTAAGCCCTTTAATAAAAATGCAGATTCCCGCAAACGCTCACTAATCGTTTCATAATGAAACGTTGTTGTACTAAAAATCGTTGGGTCTGGTTTGAAACGAATTTTTGTACCTGTTTGTTTTGTTACTCCAATTTTCTCAAGCGTAGTTACAGGTTTTCCACCGTGTTCAAACCGTTGATAATATATAAACCCATCACGATGAATTGTCACTTCTAACCACTCAGACAAAGCATTCACAACAGAAGCTCCAACACCATGTAAACCACCACTCGTTTTATAGCCGCCTTGACCAAATTTTCCTCCAGCATGTAATACCGTCAAAATAACTTCTGGAGTCGGCTTTCCTAACTTATGCATGCCTGTAGGCATCCCACGGCCTTCATCTTGCACGCTAATACTTTGGTCATTATGTATCGTTACAATAATGCGCTTTCCATATCCAGCAAGCGCCTCGTCAACTGCATTGTCTACAATTTCATATACGAGATGATGCAAACCACGACTATCTGTACTTCCAATATACATCCCTGGCCGTTTACGAACCGCCTCTAACCCTTCTAACACTTGAATGGCGTCTTCGTTATATGTAAGAAGCTGCTTATCTGTCACAATCATTCCCCTTTCATAACAAGAACATTTGTTTCTATTTTTTCGACTTTCTCTATTTTAACATACATTCGTAAAACGTCCAACGTCATGAAGAAAAAGAACGACCATTACAAAAAGAATGGTCGTTTTTACCGTGTGAGCGCATGTTCTACTTTGATACAGCGATCCATCACAACCGTATACCCTTTTTCTGTTAAATCATGATATACGCCTTCATCATATACACCTAATTGCGCCCAAAACACGTCCGCATCTATTTGTACGAATTGCTCAGCAATTTCACGTAAATGTTCGGAGCGACGAAACACATTCACAATATCGACATGTCCTTCGATATCTGTTAACGTAGCAACAGCCGGAATACCTTCCCATTCTTTAATAAGCGGGTTAACTGGAATGATTTCATATCCTGCTTCTTTCATCGCTTTTGCGACCATGTACGATGTACGTTCCGGACGATCTGACAATCCTACGACAGCAATTCGCTTCGCCTTGTTTAAAATTTGTTTAATTTGTTCACGACTTGGACCCATATCATCTACCTCCCATAATAAACTAGTATTTCTTCATGTAAAAAAATAATCCTGCCTTCATTTTTTAAAAAAGCATGTTACAATAAAAGCATGGCCTCTGTATGGGGCAATACTAATGAGGTAAAGGGTGCATAGGATGTCTATTTTGTTTATGATCATCGGTTATTTACTCGGTTCGATTCCGTTCGCGTTGATCGTTGGAAAAGTAGGGTACGGAATTGACATACGTGAACATGGAAGCGGCAATTTAGGTGGAACAAATACATTTCGTGTACTCGGTGTAAAAGCAGGATTAATTGTGACAATTGCCGACATTTTAAAAGGAACGTTAGCTGCAAGCTTACCTGTATTGTTTTCTGTAGATATTCACCCGCTTCTTACAGGGATGTTTGCTGTGTTCGGTCATACATATCCGGTGTTTGCCCAATTTCGTGGTGGAAAAGCGGTTGCTACATCTGGTGGGGTGTTGTTATTTTATTCACCTGTTCTCTTTATGACGATGTTAGCTGTTTTTTTCCTCATTCTATATATATCAAAATACGTCTCGCTTTCGTCCATGTTAACTGGCGTGTATGCGACCGCTTATGCATTTGTATGGACCGATGATGTTCCTTTGCGCATTGTCGTCACATTATTAACACTTTTTGTATTTTATCGTCACCGAGCGAACATTAAACGTATTTTAAACAAAACAGAACCGAAAGTGAAGTGGTTATAGTGGCTACATGTCATTTACCAAAAGAATTTGTAACGAAAATGAATGCTTTGCTTCAAGATGAAGCGGAGCGTTTTTTTGCGACATACAATGAAGAAAAAGTCAATGGTTTGCGGGTCAATTCATTGAAAGTATCACCATCGACATTTTTAAACATCAGTCCATGGGAGCTTGAACCGGTCCCTTTTTGTCCTACGGGATTTTATTATGACAACGCCCAACCGGGAAAACATCCGTACCATGCTGCTGGATTATATTACATTCAAGAACCGAGTGCCATGTTCGTAGCCGAAGTGCTTGCTCCATCTCCAGGAGAACGAGTACTTGACTTATGTGCAGCGCCGGGAGGAAAAACAACGCAGCTAGCTGCCTTGATGAATAACGAAGGATTTTTATTGGCAAACGAAATTCATCCAAAACGCGTCAAAGCTTTATCTGAAAATATTGAGCGACTCGGAATTACAAATGCTGTTGTGACAAACGAAACACCTAAAAAACTATCAGAAACGTTTGAAGGCTTTTTTGATAAAATTTTAGTTGACGCCCCATGTTCAGGGGAAGGCATGTTTCGAAAAGACGAGGAAGCGATCCAATTTTGGAGTTTAGAACACGTTCAAAAATGTGCACAAACACAACAACACATTTTATCATGTGCTTATAAGATGTTAAATGAAGGAGGCACGCTCGTTTATTCGACATGCACATTTTCCCCTGAAGAAAATGAGCAAATCATTGACTGGTTTTTAGCGACTTACGAGGATATGGAGTTAATCCCAATTGAAAAAAAACATGGGATTCAACCAGGTGTGTCACATTGGACCAACACGCATGATGAAAACATCACACATACAGCAAGGCTTTGGCCGCATCATCTAAAAGGTGAAGGGCATTTCGTCGCAAAAATGCGCAAACGAAGTAGCGTCAAACGTTGGAATGGAAAAACGGTCGCATGTAATGTCCCTAAAGCGATGTGGCGCGATTATGAAACGTTTATGAGTCATACAATGCAAACAACAATAAAAGGAACGATGTATGCGTTTGGCACGCACTTATTTGCCCTCCCACATTCATGCCCTCGCCTAGATGGTTTAAAAGTCGTCCGCCCTGGTCTCCATATCGGAGAATGGAAAAAAAATCGCTTTGAACCAAACCACGCTTTAGCGATGGCATTAACAAAACAACAAGTACAAGCATATGTGTCTCTTACGTTTGAAGAAAGCCTACGATATATGAAAGGAGAAACATTACAAACAAATGGAGATCGAGGATGGATATTAATCACTATTGACGGTTATCCACTCGGTTGGGGAAAAGAAGTAAAAGGAGTGGTAAAAAACTTTTACCCGAAAGGATTACGGATAAAATAGGATGTCCCTCGATATGTGGGACATCCTATTTTGTAATTGTAACTGTAAAAGTCATCTCATCTTTACTTAAATCAAACGTTTTCGCTTTAAGCATATATCCTTTTTTTATACGAATATCGCTGACAACAATATAAATGCGCTCTTTTTTCGCATCCACTTTCACCCAATTTGGTAAAGAAGCATACTTTTCTATATACGCCAATACATATGGAACAGGCAAACGAAGCTGTCCGAATGTCATTGTTGGATGAGCCAGTATAATGTTCCCTCTTTCGTCAATATTTGGATCAAATACCATTGTTAAATCGACTTGTTTTCCGAATATCGGAATCGCACTTGTAATATAGAGGCGATCAGCTAATTGAACATCATAAGACAATTCGCCTTCTTTTTTATGCTTCCGAATATAATCACGAATTAACGTATTCATATGTTGTTTTGATGTTTGAACAGTAAATGTTGGTCCTTCCCCGTTGATGTTTGAGAGATTTGGTGAAGAAGATGGCTGAAACATATAAAAAAGTAGTAATACGATCATTAGACCGTTTATCCCTAACAAGCTAAAAAATAAAATTTTCCACTTCACAATTCATTCTCCTATCCATTCCTGATGTCTTTGTAAGTATTCGTATATGCGCTTTGCCATTTGTTCATAGCCTATTTTGTTCGGATGAAATTGATCATCATACAACACATCATCCCGTCCTTCAAACAGATCCGCAATAGGTACAAATAGTGTACGATCATAGCGAGAAATTACTTCCTCACTTCCTTCGTTCCACATGTGTATAATCTCATCCATTTCAGGTATATTTGGAAATGCTGAAGAAAACGGATTGTATAATCCAATAAGCACAATATCAGTGTCTTGATTCATATGACGAAGAAGTTGCAGTTGCTCATCAAGTCGGGAAGCAAACGCCTGTTGCTCTTTAACAAACAATTCATATGTTAAAGATAAAAAATGTGAACGAACAACTTTCATGATATCGTTTCCACCAATTGTAATCAAAATAAGATCCGCTTTTCGAATGACCGACTCATTGTTCATGATGACATCTGTTAGTTGTTCACTACGCAAACCCCGCTTACCAAGATTTTGCACAAACACTTCATTTATATCTTCACGTTGTTCTAAATATTGCTTGACTAATGTGACATAGCCACCTTCGCCATCGCCTACCCCTTCCGTTAACGAATCACCTAACGCTACAACATGTAAGTCACGTGACTTTATTTGTACTTGTTCTTTCTCTTTCATCATTGTCGGTGTAGAAGAACATCCGACTAAACACATGCAAAGGAACAGAAGAAGAAATTTGTTCACACGGAATCCCCTCTCTATAAAAGAAAAGACAAAAATGACAGGGTCATCATTTTTGTCTGTATCATGTTATTTTTGTAACATGTCAATATGTTTTAAAATCTCTTCAAAAGGCACATCGTTTAAACCACTATAGTATTTTACAATTGTTCCGTTTTGATCAACAAGATAAAAATCTGTACCGTGGATGACTTGATCTCCTTCTTGTGGCTTTTTTACAACGGCTTTAAAGTTTTTCTGAGCAAAACGTTCAATGTCTTGTTGGGTGTAACCTGTGAGTAAGTGCCAGTTATTTAAATCTCCTTGAAACTTCTCAACATACGTTTTTAACGCATCTGGCGTATCGTTTTCAGGATCTACACTAAATGAAACAAAATGTACATCTAATCCTTTTTCCTTGGCCATTTTTTGTAATTTCGCCATATTTGCCGTCATTGGTGGACAAACGTCAGCACATCGCGTGAAAATAAAATCAGCTACCCATACTTTTCCTTTTAAATCAGCTAGACCAAACTGTTGACCATTTTGATCAATAAATGTAAAATCTTCAATCGGCCAATTTTTTGCGTCTGGAATCGATTGTTGACAAGCAACAAGCGAGAATAACAGCACAACAAACAGCCATAAACGTATACGTTTCACCTTTTATGTCCTCCTATTCCGTATAGTACATAAACCCTATTGCTCCTGGACCTGTATGTGTCGAAATGATTGGAGTTGTATACACGATGTCCGTCTGTGTCCATCCTGTTGCTTCCGCAATCGACTGTTTTAACCGTTCGCTTAAATCAAGTGCATCTGCATGAGCAATCCCTACGGCTCGAATCGTTTTTTCTTTCGTATGTTCAACAAACTGATTTGTTAAATATTTAACGATTTGAGACTGACTACGCACTTTTGTTACTGGTGTGTATACCCCATCTTCTAATGAAGCGATCGGTTTAATGTTCAATAGCGAACCAATCATTGCTTTTCCTCGTCCAATTCGTCCACCTTTGACGAGATTTTCAAGCGTATCAACAACGACGAATAAATGTGTATTTGCGCGGATCGCATCAAGACGTGAAACAATTTCTGCTACCGTTTTTCCTTCAGCGGCCATTTTTGCTGCTTCTAATACTTGAAAGCCGAGCGCAAGAGAAATAAAACGTGAATCGACGACCGTTACATTTGCTTTTGTCATAGCCGCAGCGCTTTCTGCAGAGCGGACTGTTCCGCTCATTCCCCCTGTCATATGAATCGAGATAACATCGTATCCCGCTTCTCCCAGTTCATCATATACTTGCAAAAACTGTCCTGCAGACGGTTGAGAGCTTTTTGGAAGTTCATTTGCTTGTTTCATTTTTTCAATAAATTGTTGTGGAGTTAAGTCAACACCATCTAAATATGTTTGCCCATCAATAGAGATGGATAATGGAACGACACGAATGTCCCACGCTTCAATTTTTTCTTTTGGCAAATCAACCGTAGAATCTGTTACAATTTTTACTTTGCTCATTTTTTCACTTCCTGTATTTCATTCTAAAATTTTCGTACGGTGAAATTATATAATAAAATTGGCCTGTATGTCGTCGTTTTCATAAAATTTTTTATAAAAAAAGAGCTGATTTGCACATTAGCAAAACAGCTCCGTCATTTATGCATTGTTTTTTAAAATTTCAGATTTAAATATTTGTTCATACACCGGCCACTTCAACACACGTTTTAAATAATCTTTAAACGAATACACATTCTTTGGATTTTTACTAGCATACACTTGTGCAATAAACGTTTGCAACCGCACTTTGACAATAAATTGATAAAGGTTATCGTCCTCCAATACCGGAATTTCGATAATTTTCACTTTTTGCCCATCTACGTTTTTAAACTCTAGGCTTTTAAATAACAAAATATCAATCCTCTTTTTTGACCGATTTACTTATATTATACACGATTTTTGTGTTGAAGTATGTCACATTTCGTCATCGATTTATAAAAAATTTTTGTCAAATGAGCAAATGGAATAAACTGCTATCTTTATTCACTTCCATAAACGGAAAACCTTTTTTCTTCATTCGTTCGACGAGCGGACCGTAATCTTCACGACATTTTAATTCAATACCAACGAGAGCTGGACCACTATCTTTATTATTCTTTTTCGTATATTCAAACAATGTAATGTCATCTGTCGGTCCTAATACTTCATCAAGAAATTCGCGCAACGCTCCAGCACGTTGTGGAAAATTGACAATAAAATAATGTTGAAGCCCCTCATAAATCATAGAACGCTCTTTAATTTCTTGCATGCGTCCAATATCGTTGTTTCCTCCACTAATAATACAAACAACGGTCTTGCCTCGAATATGTTCTTTATATAAATCAAGCGCAGCAACAGGCAACGCTCCAGCAGGCTCCACTACAATCGCATTTTCATTGTAAAGTTGTAAAATCGTTGTACACACTTTTCCCTCAGGAACGATCACAATATCGTCGACGATGTCTTTTGCTAATGTAAATGTTTTTTCCCCAACACGCTTTACGGCTGCACCATCTACAAATGGGTCAATTTCATTTAAAGTAATGACTTCCTTTGCTTCAAATGATTTTTTCATGGAAGGAGCTCCCTCAGGTTCGACGCCAACTAATTTTGTTGCTGGTGAAATGCTTTTTATATACGTACCGACGCCAGAAATAAGCCCCCCCCCACCAATACTTGCGAACACATAATCGATCGGCTCTTCGCAGTCATTTAAAATCTCAACCCCGACCGTTCCTTGTCCAGCAATAACAGCCTCATCATCGAATGGATGGATAAATGTTCGTTGCTCTTGTTTTGCACAAATTAGTGCTTGTTCATAAGAATCATCAAATGTATCTCCAACTAAAATAATGTCGACAAACTCTCGACCAAAAAACTGTACTTGTGATACTTTTTGTCTCGGAGTTGTAGATGGCATATAAATTTTACCGTGTACACCGAGTGCTCGACACGAATAAGCGACACCTTGCGCATGATTGCCTGCACTTGCACAGACAATTCCGTTTTTCTTTTCTTCTTCGCATAAACTTTTCATTCGATGATATGCCCCACGAATTTTAAACGATCGAACGACTTGTAAGTCTTCCCGTTTAAAGTACACGTGACAATCATAACGTTCTGAAAGCAACTCATTTTTTTGCAAAGGCGTATGGTGCACGACATCTTTTAACGTTTGATAAGCAATTAAAATATCTTCTACATATAAGCCATGTTTTCGTTTTACTTGTTGCTCCATCTTCTCGTTTCCTTTCCATTTATAAATTTTATAAATTCGTTGTTAAAATTATGTTATTCTAAAATATATCATATTTTAGAATAAAGAAAAGTAAATTTTCTAAAAATTACTCAAAAAGATGAAGCTCGCCGACTAGCGAGCTCGTTCATATATGCAAAATGTATGTGGATAGCGATTTTTTTCATCTTGTACTCCCGGTTGAGCGGTACGAAGCGCCCACTGTTTTTCATCGATTGGCGGGAAAAATGTATCACCTGTAAACGCTGCATCGATATGTGTGACGTACAGTCGATCCGCTAGCGGTATGGCTTGCTCAAATACTTGTGCCCCTCCAATAATGAATACATGATCATATTGTTGTTCGATTTGTCGAATGTTATCCATCGAATGGATAACTTGAACATTCGCATCTGTTGAAAATGTTTTGTCTCTTGTCAGTATGATATTGATTCTCCCTGGAAGTGGACGACCAATCGATGCAAACGTTTTTCGCCCCATAACAATCGGATGTCCCAAAGTGACGCGTTTAAAGTAAGCTAAATCGGCCGGCAAATGCCAAGGTAACGTATTGTTCCAACCAATGACCCGATTTCGATCCATCGCAACAATGATAGAAATCACTTGACTCACTTCCCTTACACAGACACGTCCGCTTTAATGTGCGGATGCGGATGATAATCAACAATTTCAAAATCTTCAAAGCGATACTCAAAAATAGAAGCTGGTTTGCGTTTAATGACTAATTTCGGAAGTGGGCGCGGTTCTCTCGTTAATTGCAACTTCGCTTGTTCGATATGATTCATATATAAATGAACGTCACCGCCAGTAAAAATAAGTTCTTTCGGTTGTAGATCGCATTGTTGAGCAACCATATGTGTAAGTAGCGCATAGCTTGCGATATTGAACGGAAGACCTAAAAACGTATCAACCGAACGCTGTTGCCACATGCACGATAACGTTCCATTTTCCACGTAAAACTGAAAAGCATAATGGCAAGGTGGCAATTTCATATGATCTAATTCTGCAACGTTCCACGCGCTCACTAAAAGACGGCGGGAGTTCGGATTTGTTTTTATTTGTTCAATCACTTCACTTATTTGATCAATTGTTCGTCCGTCTGCTCCTCTCCACGAACGCCATTGTGCTCCATACACAGGTCCTAAATCTCCGTTCTCATCTGCCCATTCGTCCCAAATCGTTACACCATTTTCTTTTAAATAGCGAATATTCGTATCTCCACTTAAAAACCAAAGTAATTCATGAATGATGGAACGAATATGTAATTTTTTTGTTGTAAGCAAAGGGAAGCCTTCTCGTAAATCAAAACGTAACTGACGTCCAAATACAGAAAGCGTCCCCGTTCCCGTACGATCATCTTTATACACACCGTTTTGTAAAATATCTTCAAGTAATTGTAAATATTGCTTCATGATGCCCTCACCCTTTTTTATTTACTGTCATTTATTATGACATAAAGCAGAAAAGTAGGAAAGACAAAAAAAAACCGTAGGATTTGCCCTACGGTTTAACAAATACGAGGTAACATAAGCCCTGTCAATCGATATAACCGTCGTGTTGTACCAAGCGGTGTTCGCAATAACAACTGCCCTTTGTTTGTTGCTCGAACTGTTCCGATCACAGCCGCATCTTTTCCTTCTGGTTGGGAACGAAGGGCATCAAGAACAGCCTGTTCATCTTCTTTCGGAACGATCATGACCACTTTTCCTTCGTTGGCCAAGTAGAGCGGGTCGAAACCGAGTAATTCACATGCACCTTCTACTTCTTTTTTTATAGGGATACGATCTTCTTCCAACTCAATCGTCACACCAAAATCTTCACAAATTTCTACAAGGGTTGTTGCTAATCCACCGCGGGTTGGATCGCGCATCAGTCGAATGTGTTCACTTGCTTTCAGCGCTTTGGAGATAAGGGGATACAACGTTGTACAATCGCTCTCAACTGTTGATACAAGTCCTAATTCCCCACGAGCAACTAATATAGCTACTCCATGATCGCCAACTGAGCCGCTCACAATAACGGAGTCACCCTCACAAATTTTTCGATCAAGCGGACGTGAGATGACACCAATCCCTGTTGTATTAATATATAATCCGTCTGCACTGCCCCGTTCAACAACTTTCGTATCTCCCGCCACAATCGTCACATTCGCTTTTTTTGCTTCTTCCGCCATTGATTGAACAATCGTTTTTAAATCACGAATTGAAAAACCTTCTTCAATAATAAAGCCACACGTCAAAACTTTCGGAGCCGCTCCAACAACCGCTAAATCGTTTATTGTTCCCGCTACCGCTAATTTCCCTATATTTCCACCGGGAAAGAAAAGCGGTTTAACGACAAAACTGTCTGTTGTCACAGCGAGCTCATATGCTCCCAACGTCAATGTAGCAGAGTCGAATTTAGCGTAATGGTCATTATGAAACATAGAAACAAACACATCTGTAATTAGTTTGTGGGCTAATTCTCCTCCATCTCCGTGAGCGAGCGTAATTCGCTCCATTCATTATTCCTCCCTCATATATTGATAATACGCTGCACAACTACCTTCTGATGACACCATACATGGACCAATCGGATTTAGCGGCGTGCATGCTTTTCCGAACAATGCGCATTGCGGTGGATCAATGAGACCCCGAATGACTTCACCACAACGACACTTTGTTCGACGCGGTTCACGCGTTGAAACAGAAAACTTCATCTTAGCATTAAATCGCTCATACTCCTTCTTAAAATCCATTCCGCTTTGAGAAATAACACCAATGCCACGCCATGCCTCATCGCATAATGTGAAATAATGGTTCATCCAATATTTCGCTTTTTTATTTCCTTGTTCAGTGACAACACTTTTGTAATCGTTTAATACAATAGCGTGCTGTTTGAGTGCCAACATTAATAAATGACGAATCGCACTTAACATATGTAACGCTTCAAATCCACTAATTACTGCAGGTATATCGTATTCGGTTGCTAAAAACTCAAAATGTTTTCTTCCCATCACCATGGATACATGTCCCGGAAGTAAAAAGCCGTCTAACAACACTTCACCATCGTGAAGCAATTGTCGCAAAATCGGTTCAACGAGTTTTGTCGACATCCACATCGAAAAATTGTGTACTTGTTTTTCTTCAGCTTCTTTTACTGCCGCAGCTAAAATCGGGATGGTTGTTTCAAACCCTATGCCTAAAAAAATAACTTCTTGATGCGGATGCTGTTCAGCGATACGAACTGCATCAACAGGACAATAAACGACTCGTACATCTTTTCCTTCCGTTTTTGCTTGCATCAACGTTCCGAAAGATCCAGGGACCCGCATCATATCACCGAATGTACAAACGATTCGGTCCACACCGTCTGTTAAAGAAATCATGGCATCAATCGTTACTTGATCGGTGACACAAACAGGACAGCCCGGACCGGAAATAAGACGAACATATCCTTCAAGCGCTTTTTTTATCCCCGTACGAGCAAGTGCCATTGTATGTGAACCACATACTTCCATAAACGAAGGCAATCGTCCGAACGTCTGTTGGAACTGACTTGCTAACATCCGTACTTCCTGTAGCAACTTCCGACTGAGCGCGAAATGGGTTGGGTTATCCGTCACGTCTAGCATCGACTAGCTTCCTCCATTCTTCTAAACTTTCTTTTGCATATTGCTCATCAATAATGGACATTGCTTGTCCCGCATGTACAATGACATAATCACCAATTTTCACTTCGGGAACAAAAATAATCCCGACATTCATTTGTGATCCCATCACATCGACTAATGCAGAAAAACCGTCAATACGTAACACTTTGGCTGGTACCCCTACACACATGCACGTTCCCTCCTATGTGCTGCAATCATTAACTGTCCGAGCGCTAGTCCCCCATCATTGCAAGGTACTTTTTGATGGGTATAAACACATAATCCGAGTTTGTTCAGTTCTTGTCGAAGACGTTTCGTGATATAGCGATTATGCATACTTCCTCCAGATAATACGATGTTTCGTTCGTATGTTGGATATTGTTGTAAAGCTAAACGAATCATTTCAATGGATGCTTGAACAACCGTTTCGTGGAAGCGACCGGCAATGATATTCGTGTACTCATGAGCTTCGACATCTTTCATTATGGCTCTCCACATCTCTGATAAATCAATCTCCCATTCATCCTGTTTTTTTATATGAAATGGGTAAGTCTCATATATTTTTGTATCATCAATGAATTCAGAAAGTCGAATAGCCGCCTCCCCATCGTACGTACTATGTGTACAAACGTACAAAAAGGCACTAACAGCATCAAATAGTCTCCCGCACGTACCTGCCAAAGGCGAGTGTAACCGCTTCTCAATCATTTGTTTTAATACACGTATCTCTTGTGCTCGTTCGGTAAATCGCTTCTCCGCCAACGCATACCCTTCTTCACCGAAATAATAACCAAGCATACCGACTGCTGTACGCCACGGCTCTTTTATACAACGTTCTCCACCCGGAAGTGGAGTATATGTTAAATGTCCGAGCCTTTTATACTGTTTAGCATCTCCGTATAGTAACTCAAAGCCCCATATATGTCCGTCCTCCCCATACCCTGTTCCATCTAAAATAAGACCAAAACAAGGGGAGTGGATATGATTTTCCTCCATGCATGAAACCATGTGCGCATGATGATGTTGGACAGCTACAACGTCAACATTCCATTGTTTTGCAATATTCCACGTTTCATAATTCGGATGTAAATCAACAGCGACTACTTTCGGTGTCACTCCCATCCACGTTCGCAAATGTTCGTATTCACGTTGGAAATGTTCAACAACTTCCACATGCTCTAAATCACCAATATGAGGACCTAAAAAGATTTGATGGTGTCTACCAAACGCGAATACGTTTTTTTGTTGTCCCCCAAGTGCCACAATCTCATGTACATCGTGTTCCGTCCACAATGGATCTGGAACGAAGCCACGTGCTCGCCGAATAAAATGGATTGTACCGTTTTCTATTTGAACAACTGAATCATCAATCGGATGAACGATCGGACGGTTATGTACAAGAAAATAATCAGCAATGCCTTGCAAATCACGTAAAACTTGTTCATCTTCGTATATAATCGGTACCCCCGAACGATTCGCACTTGTCATAACAACAACAGGTAATTGTTCATCAAGCAATAAATGATGAAGCGGAGTGTACGGTAACATCACTCCAACCGTTTGTAACCCAGGAGCAACCGATGGAGCAATCATTGTGTTTTTTTTCTGTTTTATCACAACAATCGGAGCTTCGGGTGAAGTTAATAATTGTTTTTCTTCTTTCGTTACATCACATAGTTGTTCTACTATGTCAAGCGAAGCAGCCATAACAGCTAACGGTCGATTCGGTCGTCGTTTTCGTATGCGTAACTGTTGAACAGCCTGTTCGTTAGTCGCATCACAAGCTAAGTGATACCCACCTAATCCTTTCACCGCAACAATCGCCCCAGCACGAATATATTGCTTCGCTTGTTCAATGGCATCCCCTTGCATGATTTGACCATCTGGCTTCAATAATGCAACAGATGGACCGCATGTCGGACAAGCAATAGGTTGAGCGTGATGACGACGGTTCATCGGATCTTTGTACTCCTGTTCACATCGCTCACACATTTGAAACGAACGCATCGATGTAAACGGACGATCATACGGTAATTGTTCAATAATCGTATACCGAGGGCCACATTGCGTACAATTGATAAACGGATAACGATAGCGATGATCATTCGGATCATTCATTTCTCTTAAACAATCATCACAAACAGCTGTATCAATCGGGATGACAAGCGAAGAACTTCCTTTTCGTTCGCTCGGAATAATAGAAAAATCTTCAAACGCACGCCATTGTGCTAAAGTGACAACCATCTCATCAATGCGAGATAATCGCGGTGCCTCCATCGGTAAAGAGTGAATAAACTGATCGACCGCATCTTCATCACCCTCAACATGAATAAAAACCCCGTCCATATTGTTTTGTACAGTTCCTTTTACATTATGTCGCATCGCAAGTGCGAAAATAAAAGGACGGAAGCCAACTCCTTGCACTCGTCCTTTTACTGTGATATTGACTGCTTTTTGCATCGGGCAACTCCTTCTCGAATCCAATGTAACCATTCATCCATACCTTGACCGGTTTTAGCAGATAAAGGTAGTAACTTAGACTGTGGATGAATATACGATAAATCTTTTTTCGCTTGCTCGACATCAAAATCAAGATACGGTAGTAAATCCACTTTATTCAACAAAACAAGCTCTGTTCGCATAAACATCGTCGGGTATTTTGGAATTTTATCATTTCCTTCTGGTACGCTTAATACAGCTACTTTATGTTGCTGTCCTAAATCATAACCAGATGGACAAACAAGATTACCTACGTTTTCAATAAACAAAATATCTAGATGTTGAAAATCAAATTGCGGTAACACAGCCGCAATCATGCGGGCATCTAAATGACATCCTCCATGTGTATTAATTTGTACCGCTTGCGCACCAAGGGCACGAATGCGCTCTGCGTCCTTTTCCGTTGCTAAATCTCCTTCAATGACACCGATACGAAATTCACGTGCTAATGCTTCGATCGTTTTTTCCAAAATGGTCGTCTTTCCTGCCCCGGGTGAGCTCATTATATTAATAACAAGCGTATTCGTTTCCTCAAACAATTGACGGTTAAACGCAGCTGCCCGATTATTGTTTGTTAACACATCAACTTCTAATGTAATTTTCATATTATTAACCCCCTTCATATGCCAAAATACGAAATGTTTCTCCAGCTACTATTCTCCCACTTGGAAGTAAACATGTTGGACATTGGGTAATTTTTGTAACTGGTTCATACTGTTGTCCACAAATGGCGCAAATTGCTTTTGCTTTTTCCACATGAATGATTAATTCAGCATCTGTCGTTAAACAATTATCTTCTTGTATTTTATACACATCAAAAGCAAACTGTAAGGCATCTGGAAGCGCATTGCTTAACGTGCCAACAACCAATTCTACTTTTTTTACATATTTTATCTTTTTTATTCGAGCATCTTGCTCAATTAGTTGAACGATTTCTCCCATTAACGCCATCTCATGCATACGAATCCCTTTCTATTTGCACATACCATGTATCTCCTTCTTTTTTCGTTGGAAGAAGCGGCATATGCAATGTGCCGTGTTGTGAGAACACGTGCCATTCGCGATCACAGTATAAGCAAATAAAACGGTGATCTTGCTGAATGTAATGAGGCATCACGTGACAATGTGAACAAAGGGCTTTTCTTACATGCAATGTCCCATCATGTTTATAAACAACAATCGGGATGCGACCAACTGTTTTCATTTCGACATCACATACATCATCGCACGGGCCAATAGCATGCCACGTGCGATGATCGAAAAATAATTTCTTCACTTTTTCCACCTCTTCCTCTAATAATGGGGCGGAAGCTTCTTTCATCGTTTCAATGAAACTATTACGCATCATTTTTAAAAATTGCAGACGATTCATGACGTATGACACCACTTCTCTACTTGATGAACGACTTGCTCGACGACGCGCGGAAGTTGCGCTTGAACAATCGGTGATAGTTCCAATCCGAGAGATAAAGAAGCTGGTTGTATTCCGAATAAAACCATTTGCTTTGGGCATGTTTGACGTAATTTCGCCGCTGACAATACTTCTTGAAAACCAAGTTGATGAATAGACATTTTAATTCCAAAATAAGCTGGAATTTCATCATCTACTAATGTAATCATCGTTCCCGCTTCTTTTCCTGCATTGACAGCATCGACTATCGCTAAATACTCCGTTTCTTCGATCGTTCCAAGTAGCCGCATCCCATCGGTTGAGCCTTCAATCACTTCTACATTATCGTATTTCGCCAATTGTTTTTCTAATAAAGGCAAAATATGAATACCTACTCCTTCATCGGAATAAAGTAAATTTCCAATTCCGAGAACGGTTATTTTTTTATTTCTCATTCGGTTCACCTAATGCTTCTTTTTTTCGTTCTAGTTTATAGCCGGTAAAAATCGAAGACATCGTTCCATTTCGTTGTAAATAGTCTTCACGAAACGCCATATACACGTGTACAACAGTAAAAATCATAAACCCCCATGCAACGAGATGATGCCATGAACGAACGGAATAGCTGTCTCCCCCAAACAAATGAGCCACCCACATAAACATTTTTCCATAAATCGATTCCGGTTGTGGCTCAAATAACAAGTAATAACCTGTAAGCATCATAATGATTGAGCCAAAACCGATAAAAATCCAATAACTTAATTGGGCAAGCGGATTATGTCCGATATAATGTTTTTTATTGTTTTTCATAAACAAGTAATATTTGATCGTTTCAAACGCTTCTTTCCAAAAAGAAAAGCGAAACGGATTGGACGTCGCATGCTCATTTCCTTTGTATACCCAATACCACCGAACAGCCAAATTAATAGTAAAAAGAAAAGCAACAAAAAAGTGAATATAGCGCGCCCATCCCATCAAAAACGAATAATACGCTTCTTCTTGAATAGATGCGGACACAAACGGGCGGCCGATAAACACACCCGTAATCATTAAAACTATAATGGAAAAAGCATTAATCCAGTGAAAAATACGAACAGGCAACTCCCATACGTACACTTTCACCATTTCATCGTTTAGTTCAATGTTTTTCGCTTTTCGTGACCGTTTCCAAACTACTTGTGCTTGCTTTTGTTCAATTTTTGGATTTGTCGGGACTGACATACACTCCCCTCCTACCCAATACGAATATGAGTCGTTTGTTTTGATTCAAGATCTGTTAAATGAACAGCGCATGCTAAACATGGATCGAACGAATGGACTATGCGTAAAATTTCCAACGGTTTTTCTTTGTCAAGCAATGGCGTTCCTTTTAAAGATGCTTCATATGCACCGATTTGCCCTTTATGGTCACGTGGTGAAGCGTTCCATGTTGTCGGAACGACCGCTTGATAGTTTTTCGTTTTCCCATTCTCAATTTCAATCCAATGACCCAACGCCCCACGCGGAGCTTCCATCCATCCAACTCCTTTTGCTTGTTTTGGCCACGTACTTGGTTCCCATTTTGTTCGATCGAATGTAATTTGGTTTCCATTGCGAATATTTGCGAGCAATGCATCCATATCATCACGCATCCATTTCACAACGAGGATAGACTCGAGCCCACGTGCTACTGTACGCCCGAGTGCTGAACGCATCGCTTCAAGTGGCCAATTTAACTTTTTCAACGTATCATCTATTAATCCGACAAACTCATCTTTCTTTAACGCATATCCAACAAGCATACGTGCAAGTGGTCCTGTTTCCATCGGATGTTCTTTCCATCTTGGAGATTTTAACCAGCTATATTTTTCCTCTGTATTTAATGTTTTAAACGGTGGCTTTGGTCCTGTATAACGAAGCGATGTTTCACCCTCCCACGGATGCTTACCAACCCCACCTTCTTTTCCATCATACGTATACCATGAGTGATCGATAAACTCTTTTACTTGATCAGGGTCTTTCGGATCGACATCAAGCACTTCATTAAGATTTCCATTTAAAATGACACCACGTGGAAAACGATATAAGTGAACGTCTCGAATATCCCCTGTTGAAAAATCTCCATAACATAAATAGTTGTTTAAACCGCCGCCATATGTCCAATCTTTATAAAATGAGCCAATCGCCAATAAGTCTGGGATGTAAACATTGTTTACAAACTCTACTGCCTGATCAATAATTTGAGAAACGTGCATTAAACGTTCGGCATGAATAGCATTATCGCTATTCACATCAATTGGCGTAGCCATTCCACCGACAACATAGTGAGGATGCGGGTTTTTTCCACCAAAAATCGTATGAATTTTCACGATTTCTTTTTGCCAATCGAGTGCTTCTAAATAGTGAGCAACAGCAAGCAAATTCACTTCA
The DNA here is from genome assembly GCF_002742685.1 of Anoxybacillus flavithermus. GTDB lineage: Bacteria > Bacillota > Bacilli > Bacillales > Anoxybacillaceae > Anoxybacillus > Anoxybacillus flavithermus_E. Next base: position 1,820 of record NZ_PEDM01000009.1, on the reverse strand, counting down.
GGTGGTAACTTATATGCTTTATGTCCCCAATAGCCGTTTGCGAAAATGCCGAGTTGTCCACTATCCACAACTTTTTGTACTTTCATTTGAATGTCTTTAAAATAACCTGGAGACGATTTCGGCCAACTAGAAAGCGATTGAGCAATACGGCTCGTTTCGTTTGGATCTGCTTTAAGCGCACTTAATACATCAACCCAATCAAATGCATGTAAATGATAAAAGTGAACGACATGGTCATGTAAAAAAACAGCCGCGTTCATAATGTCACGAATCAAATGTGCATTTCTTGGAATTTTAATATCAAGCGCATCTTCAACGGAACGGATAGAAGCTAAAGCGTGGGTCGTTGTACAAACACCACAAATGCGTTGCACATATGCCCAAACATCTCGTGGATCGCGATCTCGGACAATTAACTCAATGCCACGAACGGCTGTACCCGAACTAAATGCTTCTTGAATCACACCGCTGTCATCAACATCTACTTCAATGCGTAAATGCCCTTCAATTCGCGTTACTGGATCGACAACAATACGTTCTGTCATCTTTATTCACCTCAATCATGATGTTCATCTTTTTTCTTCATTGCCGTTACTGCTGCATGGGCAGCGACGCCTGCAGCCGTCACACCAACCGCAATCGCCCCGGCAGTTTCTGGATTAATCGTCGTTTGAGATGCAGGAATTTTAGCGCGGCGAACAAAGAAAGGACCGTTATCCCAAAAACCTTTTTCAGAGCAACCAATACATGGGTTTCCAGATTGAATCGGGTAGCTAACTCCTCCGTTCCATCGCATTTCTGCACAAGAGTTATATGTTGTTGGCCCTTTACACCCTACCTTATATAGGCAATATCCTTGTCGTGCTCCTTCATCATCAAACGATTCCGCAAATAATCCTGCATCAAAATATGCCCGACGATTGCATTTATCATGAATACGATGACGATAAAATGCTTTTGGTCTGCCAAGATGGTCGAGTTCTGGAAGTCTTCCAAACGTGATGATATGCGCAATCACACCCGTCATGACTTCTGCAATTGGTGGGCACCCGGGAACTAATATAACTGGTTTATCTTTCACGAAATGTGTGATCGGTTTTGCTTTTGTTGGGTTCGGATATGCAGCAGGAATTCCGCCCCAAGACGAACAGCTTCCGTATGCAATAATTGCTTTTGCTCCTTTAGCAGCACGAAGAAACGTTTCCTTTGCTGATACACCACCAACCGTTAAAAATGCATCATCTGTCGGCAAACTTCCTTCTACTGCAAGTATGTATTCTCTCGGATAATGTTCCAAAACATGTTCAAGGGCTGCTTCAATTTGATGGCCCGAAGCAGCAGAAAGTGCTTCTGAATATTCGAGAGAAATCATGTTTAAAAGAACACTTTCTACTTTTGGATGCGTAGAACGAATAAATGATTCAGAACAACCTGTGCAGTCTTGGAACTGCAGCCAAATCACAGGAACTCGTTGGTTCTTTTCCATCGCCGCAACCACTTGATCTGTTTGCGAAAAATCTAGCCCCATAGTTGCGGCAAGGGCTGTACACATTTTTAAAAAATCGCGTCTTGTAAAGCCCCGATCAAGCACTTCTTCTAAAATAGTTTTTCTTTTCACATAACTCCTCCCCTTTACTTGATAACGTTTACAATTGATTATATATCATTATTTCCCTTTATGTTATTTTTAAGGTTTAATTGTAACAAAATGTTCTTAAATATATTAACAACATGAAAATAGTTTTTATTATAATAAGTAGAAAAAATCGAGTAGGAGGAGGTGATTAACCTCCGTCCTCTCACACCACCGTACGTACGGT
>NZ_PEDM01000008.1 GCF_002742685.1 Anoxybacillus flavithermus | reverse complement strand
GCCTTCGCAGTTCGGGACTTTCACCCTATAGATTGCACCCATGCCGAGCACACCATAAAAAGCTAACGGAAAAACCGTTAGCTTTTTTAGTAAAGGCTCATATATTGCTCACGTTCCCACGGATGTACTGCCGTGCGGAACATATCCCATTCAATTTCTTTCGCTTCAACGAAGTGTTCGAATAAATGTTTACCAAGCGCATTGACAATCACTTCATCCGATTTTAAGTTTTCGAGCGCTTCTGCTAATGTTGCAGGCAAATCAACAATACCTTCTTCTAAGCGTTCCTCTTTTGTCATCACATAAATGTTGCGATCGACTGGTGCAGGCGGTGTTAGTTTATTTTTAATTCCATCTAGTCCGGCTGCCAATAATACAGCCATGGCCAAATATGGATTAGCTGCAGGATCCACACTGCGCACTTCAATTCGTGTGCTCATGCCGCGTGATGCCGGAATGCGGATGAGCGGGCTACGGTTACGTGCCGACCACGCAACGTAACAAGGTGCCTCATATCCTGGAACGAGACGTTTATATGAATTTACTGTTGGGTTCGTTACCGCTGTAAAGTTTGGCGCGTGTTTTAACACACCTGCAATAAACTGCAATGCTGTTTCGCTTAATTGCAATTGGCCGTTTGGATCAAAGAAGGCATTTTCACCATTTTTAAAGAGCGATAAATTACAATGCATACCCGAACCGTTCACACCAAAGAGTGGTTTTGGCATAAATGTTGCGTGTAAACCGTGTTTGCGCGCGACCGTTTTGACAACGAGTTTAAACGTTTGAATGTCGTCACACGCTTTTACCGCATTCGCATACTTAAAGTCAATTTCATGTTGCCCTGGCGCAACTTCATGATGAGATGCTTCAATTTCAAAGCCCATCTCTTCTAGCTCTAATACGATATCACGGCGGCAGTTTTCACCTAAATCCGTTGGTGCTAAGTCAAAGTAACCACCATTATCGTTTAATTCTAACGTCGGCTCTCCTTTTTCATCTAACTTAAATAAGAAAAACTCCGGCTCTGGACCTAAGTTAAACTCAGTAAATCCAAGCTCCTCCATTTCTTTCAATACACGTTTTAAGTTATAACGCGGACATCCTTCAAATGGTGTACCATCTGGGTTGTAAATGTCACAAATAAAACGTGCCACTTTTCCTTTTTCAGCTGTCCACGGGAAAATAACAAATGTATCTAAGTCTGGATATAAATACATATCCGATTCTTCGATGCGAACAAACCCCTCGATCGATGAACCATCGAACATCATTTTATTATCGAGCGCTTTTTGTAACTGACTTACTGGAATTTCCACGTTTTTAATGGTGCCGAGAATATCGGTAAACTGCAAGCGAATATACTTTACATTCTCTTCCTTTACAATACGAAAAATGTCTTCTTTTGTGTACTTACCCATACATATTCCTCCCCCAAAATGAAAAAGATCATTTATGTTAAAAAACATAAATTTTTAGTGAAAAAAGCGAGCGATATCTCCTTGACGAAGCGAGGCGCGATTAAAACGGCCTGCTTCCATTAACTCGGCACGCAGCAATTTACGCAACTCCTCTTCTGACAAATCTTGCTTCATTACTTTCGGTGCAACAGATGGCGTTGTTTCCGTATGCTGTTGTTGGCGTGCGGCAAAAATTTGTTTAATACCTGCCAAATTAACACCTTGCTCGATTAGATCTTTAATTTCAAGCAACCGATCCACGTCATTAAACGAGAACAACCGACGATTGCCTTCTGTTCGCGCAGGTGAAACGAGACCGTGTTCTTCATAGTAACGAATTTGTCGCGCTGATAAATCAGTTAACTGCATAACAATACCGATAGGAAATAGCGGCATGGAGCGACGAATGTGACTATTCATGTCGACCCCTCCTCACATAATACGTATTTTCATTTTATTCTATGTTATTTTATATGTCAATGATATGTTATATTTCATCACATATTTTTTTCTGAAATATTTTATAATTGAATCAAACGCTTTTCAAGTAACTGATCAATCGCCATACAAACAGCGATTTTGACGTGCGAATACGTTAATCCTCCTTGCACGTAAGCGACATACGGTGGGCGAATCGGTCCATCAGCAGATAACTCGATACTTGCCCCTTGCACAAACGTCCCTGCTGCCATAATGACATCATCTTCATATCCTGGCATGTAGTTTGGGTATGGGGTAAAGTGCGCATTGACTGGTGATGCAAATTGAATCGCCTGGCAAAATGCAATCATTTGTTCTGCATCATCGAATTGGACCGATTGAATTAAATCTGTACGTGTTGCGTTCCATGTCGGATACGTATTCATCCCGATACGTTCAAGCATGGCCGCGGTAAAAACCGCGCCTTTCAACGCTTGTCCAACAACATGTGGCGCTAAGAAAAAGCCTTGGTACATCTCCTGCAAACTGTACAGCGAAGCCCCCGCTTCCGCCCCAATTCCCGGCGATGTCATCCGATACGCACACATTTCGATATATTCGCGTTTACCGACGAGATATCCTCCCGTTTTCACCAATCCACCACCTGGATTTTTAATAAGCGAACCAGCGATGATATCTGCCCCGACATGGCACGGCTCTTTCTCTTCGACAAATTCCCCGTAACAGTTATCGACAAACACAACGACGTCTTGTTTGATCGCTTTGACAAAATCAATCATTTTTTTGATTTCCTCAATCGTAAACGACGGACGCGGGTCGTACCCTTTCGAGCGTTGAATGCCGATCATTTTCGTTCGTTCGTTAATCGCTTGTTTAACCGCTGCAAAATCGACTTTTCCTTCCGAGGTGAGCGACACGCTGTTATAGCCAATATGAAACTCTTTTAACGAGCCAATTCCTTTGCCGCGAATACCGACGATTTCTTCGAGCGTATCGTACGGTTTGCCGGTAATGTACAAAAGCTCATCACCTGGACGTAAAATGCCGAATAAAGCAATTGTAATGGCGTGCGTACCAGAAATAATTTGTGGACGAACGAGCGCCGCTTCCCCACCAAATACGTCCGCATACACTTTTTCAAGCGTGTCGCGTCCTAAGTCATCATAGCCATATCCTGTCGATGGAATAAAATGTGCGTCACTGACTTGATGACGACGAAAGCTTTGTAATACGCGATATTGATTATAGTCAATGCGCTCGTCAATCGCCCGATGAATCGGTGCAATTTGTGCTTCAATTTCTTTAACGAGTGCAGAAATCATTTCTCCATGTGTTAAATGTTGAAACATAAAAAAACCCTTTCTATTTTTGATATGTTGTTAGTTGTAACAAAAGTGGATGTTCTCGCAATAAATAGCCGCTGCATTCATACATGCCACTTTGTTCGTTGTAGTGCATGCGTCGCACAATCGTTTCTGCTTTTAGCTGTGCAAGCAATTTTCCTTCAAACGCTGGAATTGTCACGTTGTAATGCTCCATTGCTTCAGTTATTTTTTCTTCGATAAATTGGCACAAGTTTTGAACGTCTTGTTCATAGAACGCACTCACTAACATATAATCGGTTTTCGGGCTTGGGACAAAACTTGGAAGGACAATGTCACGTTTGTTATAAACCGTTGCAATCGGAATCGTTGTCGCCTCCAACTCCTCAAGCAAGCGATAAACGGTTTGTTCATGTTGAATATAATCCGGATTCGATGAATCGACAATATGCAAAATAAAATCAGCTTCTTTTACTTCTTCTAGCGTCGAGCGGAACGCTGCGACGAGCGTTGTCGGCAAGTCTTGAATAAAGCCGACCGTGTCCGTCAACAGCACGGTATAACCGCTTGGCAGCACAAGTTTTCTTGTGAGCGGATCTAGTGTAGCAAACAGTAAATTTTCTTCAAATGCATCCGCGTTCGTTAGACGGTTAAAAAGCGTTGATTTACCGGCGTTCGTATAGCCGACAAGCGCAATTTGAAACACCGCGTTTTTCTTCCTCCGCTCGCGGTATCGTTCGCGATGTTCAACAATGACTTTTAGTTGCGCTTTAATTTCATCGATACGACGGCGAATATGACGGCGGTCTGTTTCGAGCTTCGTTTCTCCCGGTCCTCTCGTTCCAATTCCACCGCCTAATCGAGAAAGTTCTGCGCCTTGTCCACTTAAGCGCGGCAAAATGTACTGCAGTTGGGCAAGTTCGACTTGCAATTTTCCCTCTTTGGAGCGCGCGCGGCTTGCGAAAATGTCTAAAATAAGCTGCGTTCGGTCAATGACGCGTACGTTTAACAACTTTGTTAAGTTACGGTTTTGGCTTGGCGAAAGTTCGTCATTAAAAATGACGACATCTGGCTCAAATTGTTCGACAAGACGCACTAGCTCGTCGACTTTTCCTTTTCCGATATATGTAGCCGGGTGAATCGTGTCCCGTTTTTGCGTAAGGGTAATGACTACCTCGCCATTTGCTGTATGAACGAGCGAAGCAAGCTCTTCTAGCGAATACGAAAATCGTTCATCATCCACATGTGGCAATTGGCATCCAACAATAATGACTCGTTCCTTTTCCATATTTCCCCTCTTTCCTATTGAACATCTGTTCTCATCATAACAAATCTAATTTAAAAGCGCTATGTCTGAAAAATGATCATTGATTTTTTTATATTTTATACATAAAATTTTAACGTAATGTTACATAACAGAAAGGATTGCGATGATGACTTGGGAAGTATTAAGTATGATCGGTACGATTGCTTTTGCGATTAGCGGAGCGATTGTCGCTATGGAAGAGGAGTACGATATTTTAGGTGTATACATTCTCGGAATTGTAACTGCATTCGGAGGCGGTGCTGTGCGAAACGTATTAATTGGTGTACCGGTATCTGTTCTTTGGCAACAACAAACTCTTTTTTTCATCGCGTTTCTAGCGATGACTATTGTCTATTTGTTCCCACACAAAATGCTACCACATTGGCAACGTTGGGGAAACTTTTTTGATGCTCTCGGGTTGTCAGCCTTCGCCATTCAAGGAGCATTATATGCTGTTCAAATGAATCGCCCGTTAAGTGCAGTCATTGTTGCTGCTGTATTGACTGGAAGTGGAGGCGGAATGATTCGCGATGTATTAGCAGGAAGAAAACCTCTCGTATTGCGTGATGAAATTTATGCCGTTTGGGCGATTTTAGCGGGCGTTGCGGTCGGAACCGGCATCGCACATTCTCCAATTAGCTTGTATGTATTGTTTATTGTCGTTGCGGCATTGCGCATTTTATCGTATACATACAACTGGAAATTGCCAAATAAATCGTTAAAAACAAACAACTAAAGCAGGAGACCTCAAAGGAGGTTCCTGCTTTTTATCCTTCCCCTCTTTCCACAATGGTCGCTGTTGCCATACCGTGTCCGATGCAAATGGTTAACAAGCCGTAGCGCCCCTTTCGTCGTTCGAGTTCGTGAACGAGCGATGTCATGAGTTTGACTCCCGTTGCGCCAAGCGGGTGACCTAAGGCGATGGCACCGCCGTTGACGTTTACTTTCGAAAGCGGTGCACCGATTTCTTTTTGCCAGGCGAGAACGACAGATGCGAACGCTTCGTTAATTTCGACAAGGTCGATATCGCCAATGGTGAGGTTCGCTTGTTGCAATACTTTTTTCGTCGCTGGAATGACGCCGTCCAACATGTATGTCGGGTCGGAGCCGACGACTGTTTGGGCGACGATTTTTGCTTTCGGCTTCAAGCCGAGGCGAAGAGCTGTTTTTCGCTCCATCAATAGCACCGCGGCCGCACCATCGCTCATTTGGCTCGCATTTCCAGCGGTAATTTTCCCATTTTGTTTAAAAACAGGCTTCAACGCCGCTAGCGCTTCAAGCGATGTATCTTGGCGCGGCCCTTCATCGGCTGTTACGATGATATCGTTGCCGTCTTTATCAAGCCCGTTGACGGGTATGATTTCTTCGGTGAAACGACCTTCCGCTTGCGCCCGAAGCGCCCGTTGATGGCTTTCATACGCATATTCATCTAACTGTTCTCTTGTCAATCCGTATTTTTCGGCAATCAGTTCGGCAGAAACGCCTTGGTGGACGAATTCGTATTTTTCATGGAGCGACGGTGGAATCGTTCGCTCGTTTCCGTCGCTTAAAATTGGCACTTTCGTCATGCTTTCGACACCAGCCGCAATCGTAATATTCATATCGCCTGATTTAATTTCTTGAGCGGCGAAATGGATCGCTTGCTGGCCCGAACCGCACATCCGGTTGATTTGCACCGCCGGCACTTCCACTGGAAAGCCTGCCTCTAATGCCGCTAATCTCCCGATATTGTAGCCTTGTTCGCCAATCGGCGTTACACATCCCATCACAATATCTTCGATCATCTGTTTTTCAATCCCCGCTCGTCTGACAACTTCATCGAGCACCACAGCTGCTAAGTGAACAGGATGTTTGTCGCGAAATACCCCGTTTCGCTTGCCGACAGGAGTGCGTACCGCTTCGACAATCACCACTTCGCGCATATCTTTCCCTTCTTTCATTGATATGTGTAAAATCCTTTGCCTGTTTTTCGTCCAAGATGCCCCGCCTCGACAAGTTTACGAAGCGTTTGCGGCGGACGGAATCGGTCGCCATATGCTTCTGTCATATTTTCACTGACAAATAGCATCGTATCTAACCCAACTAAATCGGCAAGTTCAAGCGGTCCCATCGGGTAATTCAGCCCGAGGCGAATCGCTTTGTCAATATGTTCAGCGGAAGCGACTCCTTCTTCATACATGCGAATGCATTCAATCATATGCGCCGCAATCGCTCTTGTTGTCACAAATCCTTGCATATCTTTTACGATAACCGTTTCTTTGCCAATTTCTTCGGACAGTTGCTGGATCGCTTCGATCGTTTGTTCGGATGTTGCCACTCCTTTGACGATCTCAATGAGCTTCATGACTGGCGCTGGGTTAAACCAATGCATGCCGACGACTTGGCTCGGACGTTTGGTCGCTGCAGCAATCGCCGTAACACTTAATTCCGACGTATTCGTTGCTAAAATGGCTTCTTGTTTCGCATAACGGTCAAGCTGTTCAAACACTTGTTTTTTGAGCGGCAAATGTTCTGGCACCGCTTCGATGACAACGTCCGCTTCTTTTACTGCTTCTTGCAAGTTCGTTTCGGTTTGAATGCGAGCAAGGACAGCCGTTGCCTCTTGTTCTTGTAGTTTGCCAGCCTTTACAAAACGAGAAAGGCTTTTTTGAATGGACTGCATTCCTTTTTCAAGCGCCGCTTCGGAAATATCGTATAAATAAACCGTTTTTCCGCCCATCGCTAGCGACTGGGCGATGCCGCTTCCCATTAAGCCAGCACCGATGACAGCCATTATTTGCATCGTTACTCCCCCTATTGAACGTTTGTAAAATAATCGCGCAATTGTTCACGTAATTTCATTTTCAAAAATTTTCCGACACTTGTTTTCGGAATTTCGTTCATAAAGACGATTTCATCTGGCAGCCACCATTTCGCAAATTGCGGACGTAAAAAGTCGTATAGTTCCTCTTTTGTCACATGTTTTCCTTCCTTCACTACCACGCAAGCGATCGGTCGCTCTTGCCATTGCGGGTGCGGCACGGCAACAACCGCCGCTTCAAACACCGCTTCATGCGCCATCAATGCATTTTCTAAGTCGACAGACGAAATCCATTCCCCGCCGCTTTTAATGACGTCTTTTGTCCGGTCGACGATTTTAATAAACCCTTCTTCGTCTACTGTCACGACATCGCCTGTATATAGCCATCCATCGCGAAACGCGTCTTTGCTTCGCTCGTCGTTATAATATTCATCGGCAATCCACGGGCCGCGCAAGCATAGTTCACCCATTTCCGTTCCGTCCCACGCCACTTCGCCGTCTTTGCCGATCACTTTCATTTCTACCCCTGGGACAAGAAAGCCTTGTTTCGCACGAATGTCCAATTTTTCTTCGTTCGATACGTGCTGCTGGTAGCTTTTTAGACGCGACAAGACGACAAGCGGGCTCGTTTCTGTCATGCCGTAGGCGTGCACGAACGGGATGCCGTATTTTTCTTCAAAGGCGCGAATCATTCCTTTCGGCGCTGCTGAACCGCCACATAAAATGCGCGTTACGCTGCGTAAATCGTACGTGCCTTTTTCCAACTGGTTCAATAAGCCAAGCCAAACGGTCGGCACACCAGCAGCAAGCGTCACTTTTTCTTGCTCCATCAGTTCGGCCAATATTTTCGGTGTAAATGCCGCCCCTGGCATGACAAGCGTCGTCCCGAACCAAACCGCCGCAAACGGCAAGCCCCACGCATTCGCATGAAACATCGGCACGACTGGCAGCGCCACATCCGATTCCGATAGCGCCGCACTATCGGCAAGCCCTAACGCCATGCTATGGAGAACGATGCCGCGATGGGAGTATAATACGCCCTTCGGATTCCCAGTTGTCGCGGACGTATAGCACATGCCAGCAGGATGATGCTCGTCGATATCTTTGACAAATGAAATCGGCTCGGCTTGTTGTAACAATTCCTCATAATGATAAACGGGCGCAAGCGTCGTCTTCGGAAGCGTCGGTTCATCGGTCATAATGATAAACGCCTCGACGTTTATTTCGTCTTTCACCCGTTCAATGAGCGGCAATAAGTCGTCGTCAATCAATAGCACCCGGTCGTTGGCGTGGTTAATAATATACGCGATATGTTGCGGCGACAGGCGAATGTTAATCGTATGCAACACCGCCCCAATGCCTGGAATGGCAAAATACGCTTCTAAATGGCGATGATGGTTCCACGCAAATGTACCGACTCGGTCTCCTGTATGGACGCCAAGCGTTCGTAGTGCACTCGCAAGCTTTCTCGTCCGTTCGCCAATTTCTTTATACGTATAGCGGACAAGCCCGTTCTTCATCCGCGAAATGACTTGTTTTTTCGGAAAAAACATTTCTGCCCGTTCAAGCATTGTCGCAATATTTAATGGAACGTTCATCATATGCATGCACTCCCCCATGTTCATTTAACTTTGGTGCTCGTGTACGTTTCGTAAAAAACTGCTCATCGTAACGGGTCGCTACTTCGATTTGGTCGTTATCGATATGAATCATGTTTCGGTGCGTATCACTTGCAAACCACGTTTTCGCTTCATCCGTTTCTAATACCGGCGTTAAGCAACAATCGACTTGTTGCGAAAAATCGATCCATTGTTGGAACGTTTTCGTGCGAAACAACTGCTTTATTTCTAGAAAGAGAGGATTGTCATCACAGGCTGCCGATAGATGTCCTTCATACCATTCTGGCTTTTCGACTGCGTCGCAAAAATTGCGCCAAAAATGCCCTTCCAGCGCGGCAAGCGCCATATACCGCCCGTCTTTCGTTTCATACAGATGATACGACACAACCGTGCCAGCTAATACAGGAATCCCGTTTTTTTGCCCCGTATAGTGTTCTACTACAAAATGGTTTGTCATCATCGAAAGCAAACCGTCAACAAGGGCAACGTCTATATAACGCCCTTTCCCCGTCCGTTCGCGTGCATACAAGGCAGCGGTAATTTGTTCGACGACATGCATGCTGCCGATAAGATCGGCGAACGTTATCGTCGGGTGAATCGGACGGTCGCCCGCTTTTAGCTGGGCTAAAACACCGGCAAGCGCCATATAATTTAAGTCATGGCTTCCGAACGGCGCATATCGGCTATGTTGGCCATACCCGCTAATCGAGCAATACACAATCGATGGATTCAGAGCCACTGCTTCTTCATAGCCAAGTCCAAGCTTTTTCATGACACCGGGGCGGAAACTTTCGATGATGACATCGGCTTGGCGGATGAGGTGTTGCGCTGTTTGAACATCTCGGGTATTTTTCAAATCTAGCGCGATGCTTTTTTTGTTTTTATTGTTCGCGTCAAAAAGGCAGCCAGCAGCTAGCCCCCGCATCCGGTCACCTGTTTTCGGCTCGATTTTAATTACTTCCGCTCCTAAATCCGCTAAGCGAAGGCTAGCAAACGGCCCGGGGAGATAATGGGAAAAATCAATCACTTTAATTCCATCCAGCAATAAAATCCCCCCTACAATCCAAGATGTTTGGCAATGATCATTTTCATTACTTCATTCGTTCCGGCATAAATGGCGCTTACCGGAATGTCGCGGTAACGTCTAGCAATTTCGTATTCTTCCATATAGCCATAGCCGCCATGAAGCTGCATTCCTTCCGCAGCGACACGCTTTGCCATTTCCGTCATCCACCATTTCGCCATTGATACGTTTGCCACGACGTCTTTGCCTGCGATATGTTGTTCGATGACATCATCAAGAAACGCACGCCCGATCGCAATTTCCGTCGCCATTTCTGCGAGCCGGAATTGAACCGTTTGAAATTGGCTAATCGTTTTCCCAAACGCCGTACGCTCTTTCACATACCGTTTCGTTAAGTCAAACATCACTTCTGCCGCTGTTTGCGCAGCAATCGCAACGATGAGCCGCTCTTGCTGCAATTTCTCCATTAAATAGTAAAACCCTTTTCCTTCTTCCCCAAGCAAGTTTTCCGCCGGGACTTTTGCATCGCTGAAAAATAGTTCGGTGGTATCTTGGGCATGCAATCCCACCTTTTCTAGCTTCCGGCCTCGTGTAAATCCTGGCGTTCCTCTTTCGACGACAAGGAGGCTCATGCCTTTATGCGGTGGGTTCGCACTCGGGTTCGTTTTGCAAACGACGATGACTAAATCGGCATGAATGCCGTTTGTAATAAACGTTTTTTGCCCGTTGACAATATAATGGTCGCCTTGTTTTACCGCTGTTGTTTGGATACTTGCTAAATCAGAACCTGCTCCTGGTTCGGTCATCGCAATGGCGGTAATGATTTCTCCAGATACACACTTTGGCAACCATTTTTTCTTCTGCTCTTCCGTTCCATATGAGGCGATATATGGAACGACAATATCGTTATGCAAGCCGATGCCGACAAGGCTTGACCCTACTTTTTCTAACTCTTCATTGATGACGACTGAATAGCCAAAATCGGCACCAAATCCACCATATGTTTCATCTACCCACGGACAAAGAAACCCGTTTGCCCCCATTTTCCACCAAAACTCGCGCGGGATAATCCCTTGTTTTTCCCAGTCGGCATAAAATGGATACGCTTCTTTTTGCAAAAACTTTCGGAACGCCTCACGAAAGATATGATGCTCTTCGTGCAAATACGTCGCTGCCATTTTCCCACCGTCCTATGATTGTGCCATTTTTTTCATTTGCTCTCGCAACAAAAACTTTTGAATTTTTCCGCTCGCATTGCGTGGCAGTGCTTCGACAAAATAGTACGCACGCGGTCGTTTGTACGGGGCGAGTTTGTCGCTTTGTTTGCAAAACGCCTCTAATTGTTCTGCGGTAAGCTGTTGGTCTTTTTTGACGATGAAAGCAACGACTTTTTCTCCCCATAGCGCATCCGGCTCGCCAAGCACCGCAACATCAAGTACTCCTTCATGCTCGTAAAGCACGTCTTCTACTTCGCGCGGATAGACGTTTTCGCCGCCGCTAATAATCATGTCGTCGACGCGGTCAGCTACGTATAAATAGCCGTCTTCATCCATGTAGCCTAGATCGCCAGAATGATACCAGCCTTTATACATCGCTTTTTCCGTCGCATCTTCGCGATTGTAGTAGCCGACCATCATGCATGGACCTTTGACGATAATTTCGCCAACTTGTCCCGGAGGTAAGATGTCGTCTGGATCGGATGGGCCGTCTTCGCGCGGTTTGACGATGCGAATTTCGTGGTTTAAGCATGCGCGTCCGGCAGATCCTGCTTTCGTTAACTGCTCATCTTCGTATAAAAACGTTACCGCTGGACCCATTTCCGTCATGCCGTACGCTTGGATGAAATCAATGCCTAACCGCTCTTTGCATTCTTTTACAAGCACTGGCGCCATCGGAGCGGCTCCATACAAACCGATGCGAAGTGAGGATAAATCGTAATCTGACAATTTTTCTTGCAAAAGCATATTCCACATCGTCGGTGCAGCAAATAACACGGTAATTCGTTCTTGTTCGATGACGGTTAATACTTGTTTCGGGTCGAAATGATGAACAATGACGTTCGTTGCGCCAGCATGGACGCGTGGGAGGAAACAACAATGCAATTCCGCGCAATGAAACATCGGTGCGGTGACAAGCCCCCGCTCTGTTTCGCGAATGCGCATCACCGAATTGCAAATTAAACTTTGTTCGATCATGTCGCGGTGTCGATGCATCACTCCTTTTGGCCGTCCTGTCGTTCCGCTTGTATACATGATCGCATACAAATCATTTTCGGAAACGTCGATGGCTGGAAGTTCATCGCTTGCACGCTCGATTTGTTCGTGATAAGAAACAGCATACGTTGGTGATTGTCCGTCAATCATCCAAAAAGAAATGTGTGGAAATTCATGATGAATGGCTGTGATTTGTGGTTCGACTGCTTGTTCAAACAACACGATTTTTGGGGTAGCATCCGTTAAAATGTAAGCGATTTCTTTTGGTCGTAAACGAAAATTAATCGGGTTGAAGACAGCGCCGATTTTTGCGCACGCAAAAAAAGCAGTCGCAAGCTCTGCCGTATTAAATAACACGGTCGATACACGATCTCCTTTTCGCACCCCTGCTGTTAAGAAAGCGTTTGCAAGTTTCCCCACTTCTTTTGCCCATTGTTCGTACGTATAGCGAAGTCCTGTACGAACATCAACGAGCGCTTCTTTTTTCGGGAACTTTCTTACTGTCTGTTCGAACACTTCACCAATCGCTAAATACAAAACAACCTCCTCCTTATCTATTTGTATTAATATAAATAATATTTTTTATTTTCAGATTATATTCTACAAATAAAAAAGAAACCCTTCCTTACTCACATAAAAAATAGGAAAGGTTCCCCTTCCCTATTCATTCAACAACTAAATCGCGTTCTCGTATAATCATCAATTCTTTTTTATCATAGCGCCCTTCATGCAACAAACGTACCGCTTGTTTCCGAATTGCTTTTTCAATCAAATTTCGAATGTAGCGACCGTTACTAAACTTTCTTTGATATCCCCCAGCTAGTAGTTGTTCAATATGTTCGCGCAACTTTCGCTCCGCTTCAGAAGTAAGTTCGTATTCTCTTATATGGAGCATTTGTTTTGCGATTTGTACAAGCTCTTCCGTTGTGTAATCAGGAAATTCGAGCATTAACGGAAAACGTGATGGCAAGCCTGGGTTCAATGATAAAAAATAGTCCATTTCAGCCGGATATCCTGCTAAAATAACGACTAAATCGTCAGAAAAATCTTCAATTCCTTTTACTAACGTATCAATTGCTTCTTTTCCAAAATCTTTTTCTCCTCCACGCGCCAACGAATATGCTTCATCAATAAATAAAATGCCTCCCCGTGCTTTTTTAATTAAATCGCGCGTTTTATTCGCCGTATGACCAATATATTCACCAACTAAATCAGCACGTTCTGCTTCAATAAAATGCCCTTTAGATAAAACGTTCATTTCTAAAAATAACTTTCCAAGAATACGAGCTACTGTCGTTTTTCCTGTGCCGGGATTCCCTTTAAAAATCATGTGAAGAGATTGTTTATTTCCTTTTAATCCGTTCGCTTGACGCGCTTTATTAATGTATAGCCACGCGTAAATTTCTTTAATTAATTTTTTCACTTCACTTAGTCCAACTAATTCATCTAGCTCTTTTTGAATCTCTTTCAACACCGCATGTTGATGATAATCAATTCGATTTGTCGTTTCTTCTTTTGGTAAGTAATTGACGTTTTTTGCGTTAAGGACGATGTTAATCTGACTTTTTGTTTGCTTCATTGTCAACTCTGACAAGGCTCCGTCACCTCTCCTTCGTCGTTGCTTCTTTTATCAATATACGCTGTTAGCGCCCATTTCGTGACAAATGCCTAACGAAAAAATCGCCCACCGACATGGTGAGCGATTTAGCTTACTCGATCTCGATTTTCACATTTTTTTGTGGTGCAAATGTGGAAATCGCATGTTTATAAATTAATTGTTGTCTTCCGTCCACTTCTAGTAACACTGTAAAGTTGTCAAATCCTTTCACTAGTCCTCGCAATTGAAATCCATTTAGTAAAAATACAGTAACCGTTGTTTCTTCCTTCCGCAATTGGTTTAAAAACTGGTCTTGAATGTTTATTGTGTTTTTCATTGCTCTGTCCTCCTCTTTTCTCTCTACATTACGTCTACATATTCGACTGAAAGTGAAACTTTCCTTCTATGTAATGCAAAATTTCATTTACTCGCCTTTCAAATATTGTATCATCGGTCATGTCAAACCATTGAACAGGCATTTGATTACGAAACCATGTAAACTGACGTTTTGCATAGCGACGAGAATTTTGCTTCAACTGCTCAATAGCTTCTTCAAGCGAAATTGCCCGAGCGAAGTACGCATATAATTCTTTATAACCGATCGCTTGAATAGATTGGCAGTTCCGCAAGCCTTGTTCATACAATCGCTTCACTTCTTCAATCAACCCTTGATCAATCATTTGATCTACTCGTTGGTTGATGCGTTCATACAGTTTCTCTCGTTCCATTGTCAGTCCAATGAGCGCTACGTTGTATACAAGTTGTCGTTTTTGTTCTTTTAGCCATTCTGTCATTGTTTTTCCTGTGCAATGGTAAATTTCTAACGCACGAATGACGCGACGAATGTTATTCGGATGAATACGTTCCGCACTTAAAGGATCAACACGTTTCAGTTGTTCATACAACTCATCAGACGAACAACGTTCAAGCGACTGACGATACACGTCATTAGAAGGTGCGTCGGAAAATTGGTAGTCGTAAATAACCGATTGGATATATAATCCTGTACCACCAACGATGATTGGAAGTTTTCCCCGTTTCGTTATATCTGTAATAAGTGAGCGAGCAAGCGTCTGAAACTCTGCAACAGAAAAAGATTCATGTGGCTCTTTTATGTCTAGTAAATGATGCGGGATACCTTCCATCTCTTCTTGACGAATTTTAGCCGTCCCGATATCTAATCCTTTATATACTTGCATCGAATCTCCATTAATGATTTCACCGTTTAAACGCTTGGCGAGCTCTATGCTCATCTTTGTTTTCCCTACAGCCGTTGGCCCAATTAACACAACGACTTTCTCTCCCATAAAACACCACTACTTTCTGCTCTAATTCACATTCATTTATTATAGACAAACGATGTACATTTTATCATCTCATTTTGAAAAATTTCATTTGAAAGCGGACAAAAAATACCCGCTTTCTACATGACGCGTTTAAACATTTTTTCTAATTCATAAGTAGAAAAATGAATAATAATTGGACGACCGTGCGGACATGTAAACGGATCACTTGTTTTACGCAACGACTCGAGCAACGCAAATATTTCATCGTTGCGCAAAAATTGATTCGCTTTAATCGACTGTTTACAACTCATCATAATTGCTGCTTTTTCCCGAAGTTGCTTGATATCTACTTTTTTCATCGTTAACACTTGCTTAATCATTTCCTCAATAATTTCTACTTCTTCCCCTTTCGGAAACCATTGAGGATGGGAGCGAACAATAAAACTGTTATGACCAAACGGCTCTAAAAACACGCCACACGCAGCTAATTGGTCGCGGTAACTCTCGATCAGTACATACTCACTTGATGAATAAGTAAGCGTCAGTGGAATAAGTAAGGGCTGTAACTCATTTGTAACGGTTGCTAGTTTGTCACGAAAGTATTCGTATTTAATTCGTTCTTGGGCAGCATGTTGATCAATAATATACAGCCCGTTTTCATTTTGAGCTAAAATATATGTCCCGTGCATTTGGCCAATCGGATATAATGGCGGAATGCGTTCTTGATCCATCTCTTCTATTACATGTTCACTTGGAACAACAGGTTCTACATTAAGCGGCTTGATTTCGTTACTTCTCTCTAACACGATTTGCTCTTCTGTTTTCTTTTCTTCATCACGATGTATCTCCATTACACGAGGTGACATCACATTCGATTCCTTCACGATATGTTCAAACGAAAACGTTTGTTGTTCTGTTTTCGGCTTTTCCAGTCGCGGTGCCGTTACCTCAGGAATTAACGTCTTTTTTTGAAATACTTGGCGAATTGTTTGTTGGACAAGCTCGTTTAACTCGGCTTCTTTACTAAAACGCACTTCCAATTTTGCTGGATGAACGTTCACATCTACAAGAAGCGGATCCATGACGATATTTAAAAATGCAATCGGATGCCGTCCAATCGGAAGAAGCGTATGGTATCCTTCTTCAATCGCTTTATATAGCGGATAGTTTTTAATATATCGTCCATTTACAATCGTTGTCATATAGTTACGGGAAGCACGCGTCACTTCAGGTAAAGCAACGTAGCCGTCAATCGTAAAATCAAGCGTTTCTGCACGAATCGCAACCATTTTTTTTGCAACATCAAATCCGTAAATAGCTGCTAATACTTGCCGCACATCCCCATTTCCGTTCGTATAAAACAGTTGTTTTCCATTATGTGTTAATCGAAACGAAATATGTGGATGAGCAAGCGCTAAACGATTCATCACATCCACAACATGTCCAAGTTCCGTATGAATCGTTTTCATATATTTTAAGCGAGCGGGCGTATTGAAAAATAAATGAGAAACGGTAATATCTGTTCCTTTTCGACTGCTCGTCCGACCATGTTGCACAAGTTCTCCGCCCTTTAAAACGAGCCACGTCCCTGGTCCTTCGCCGGTACTCGTCTTCAATTCTAAATGGGAAACGGAAGCAATGCTAGGCAACGCCTCTCCTCGAAAGCCGAGCGTACGAATGCGAAACAAATCTGTTTCTTCTTTAATTTTACTTGTTGCATGTCGTTCAAAAGCTAAAAAACAATCTTCCTCCTCTAAGCCATCACCATTATCCACGACGCGAATTTTCGCTAATCCCGCTTCTTCTAACGCTACTTCAATGATCGTGCTATGAGCATCAATCGCATTTTCCACAAGTTCCTTGACGACAGAAGCTGGACGCTCCACAACTTCCCCTGCTGCAATTTTATTCGCTAACGCATCATCAAGCTTACGAATTTTCCCCACGATCTCCCTCCTTTCATTTTATTAGCTTTTGAATTTCATATAATTTATTCATCGCCTCAAGCGGCGTCATATCAAGTAGATCGAGCGACTGAATACGCTTAATCACTTCTTTTTCTTTTTTCGATATATCCGAGCGCACTTTTTCATGTTGTTCTTCAAACATGCTTAACTGCTCAAATTTTTCTTTTCTCTCTTTTATGATTGGTGTCGAATTTGATTCAAATTCAAGTAAAATTTGTTCAGCCCGTCGAATCAAATCTGATGGCAACTTAGCTAATTGGGCTACATGAATGCCGTAACTTTTATCCGCTGGACCTTCTTTAATTTGATGCAAAAAGATAACTTTACCGTTTTCTTCAATTGCACTCACATGAACATTTTTTAGGCGCAGCAATTGTTGTTCAAGTGCTGTTAATTCGTGATAATGAGTACTAAATAGCGTTTTGGCACCGATGCGATCATGAATGTATTCGATCATGGCTTGAGCAAGCGCCATACCGTCGTATGTGGATGTTCCACGACCAATTTCATCAAATAAAATAAGGCTATTTTGCGTTGCGTGAACGATCGCATGACGTGCTTCTAGCATTTCTACCATAAATGTACTTTGACCTGCAACTAAATCGTCAGCCGCCCCAATGCGCGTAAATACTTGATCAAAGATCGGTAATATCGCTTCTTCCGCTGGAACAAAACAACCGATTTGTGCCATGATCGCCGTTAATGCGATTTGACGCATATATGTGCTTTTTCCAGACATATTCGGACCTGTAATAAGTAGCATTTCTCGTTCATCATCCATATAACAATCGTTTGGAACATAAACATTGGCTCCTAACACTTTTTCTACCACAGGATGTCGCCCCTGCCGCACTACAAGACGACGATCAGAAGAAAACTGCGGTTTACAGTAATTATATTTTTCGCTGACAGTAGCAAAACATTGTAAAACATCTAATTGGCTTATGTTCTTCGCTAATTTTTGTAAACGTACAATATATTGTTTTACTTGTTCACGTATAGAAACAAACAATTCATATTCTAGCTCTACGCTTTTTTCTTCTGCCTCTAAAATAAGTGCTTCTTTTTCTTTCAACTCTTTCGTCACAAAACGCTCAGCATTCGCTAGTGTTTGTTTACGCTCATACCGCCCTTCTGGTAATAAGTGTAAATTAGCTTTTGTTACTTCGATATAATATCCAAACACTCGATTATAACCAATCTTTAATGATTTAATTCCGGTTAATTCTCTCTCTTTCGCTTCTAACTGCGCAATCCATGTTTTTCCGTTTCGACTAGCATCTCGAAATCGATCTAACGTTTGGTTGTAACCATCTTTAATGATTCCACCCTCCTTCACAGAAAGCGGTGGATTTTCTTCAATTGCTTCTTCTAGCAATTGAACAAGTTCTTCGCATGCATCTAACTGTTGTGCAAATGATTGAATGTGATCATCATCAAATTGCATAAGAAGCGCGGAAATGAAAGGCACTTGTTTTAACGACTTTTTCAATTGAATTAAATCACGCGCGTTTACATTTCCAAACGCCACACGTCCAGCTAACCGCTCTAAATCATATACACTGCGAAGATATTCACGTAATTCTTGTCTTTCAAAATAATGTATCAAAAATTGTTCAACGAAATGCAATCGCTGTTCGATTGTTTCACGATCTAATAACGGACGATCAATCCATTGTTTGAGTAGACGCCCGCCCATTGCGGTCATCGTCTCATCCAGAAGCCAAAAAAGGGACCCTGCTTTTCCTTTTGTTCGCATCGTTTCCGTTAACTCTAAATTCCGTTTGGAATACATATCAATTTTCATATGTGAATTAACCTCGTACAGATCGACTGGCTGCAAATGAGTCAAATTTCGCTTCTGTGTTTTGATTAAGTAATTTAATAATCTTCCAAACGTCACAAGTAACTTTTCTTGTTTCAAATGTGAAACAACAGGTGCACAATTAGGTGGGATGGTCGTTTCATCCTCACATGAAATCGTAAGGGCATATCTTTCTTGTAAGGATTTCCATTGTTCTTTAGACGTCGTGGCAACAACAATTTCTTTCGTGCCAATGGAATAAATTTCATTGAACACATCTTCAAACGAATGAAGAATCGTGATGCGACTTTCTCCGGTTGTTAAATCTGTATACGCCAATCCGTACGTACCATCTTCAAATGACGTCAATGAGGCTAAATAGTTGTTTGCTTTCTCTTCAAGCTGCTTTCCCTCCATAACCGTTCCTGGTGTAATAAGCTGAACAACTTCTCGGCGCACTACCCCTTTAGCTGTTTTTGGATCTTCAACTTGTTCACAAATTGCAACTTTATATCCTTTCTCAATTAAACGTTCGATGTACATAGCAGCCGAATGATAAGGTACACCGCACATCGGTACGCGTTCTTCTCCTCCACCATCTCGGCTTGTAAGCGTAATTTCTAATTCTTGTGATGCTTTAATTGCATCTTCAAAAAACATTTCATAAAAATCACCGAGACGAAAAAATAAAAAAGCGTCTTTATATTGTGACTTGATCGCTAAATATTGTTGAATCATTGGTGTATAAGTCATAATCTTTCCTCCAACGCCCGAAATATTGACTTCAATTATTATAACAAAAATAAAAACTAGGAAGAACAAACTTCCTAGTTTTTATTGCTCCCTTCTTGAAGAAGCTCTTCATCTAACTGTTCTAATTCCGCTTCAATATCTTCCTCTACTTCATCTGATGATGTATCAACGACCGCAATCCGTACCTTTGTTTCCCCGATGACCTCGGCGATGAACTCCCGCTCTACTTCCACAGTTACCTTATTTCCAGTTGAAGCAATCGTACATTCTAAACAATTTGGCTGCTGAACAACACGCGCAATCACTTCTTGTTCTTCACTAATAAGCTCTTCGTTACGATACTTTAACGGGATGACATCTGTGTACGATACTGTCTCTGTGAGTACTTCTGTTTTTGTATTATCGTTGTACGAATACCAAACGTTCACATCATACTTACCATGAATTTCAACACTGCGATCTACCTTTTTTGCTTCGTACCGATGATTAATAATCCAACAACCGAGCACGCTCGTTGGACGATGTTGAGCGGAAACAGTATGCGTCGATTGGGTAAACTTTCGGCCTTTTCCCACAACCGCCTTTGTAATAATTTCTCTGTATTGGGACATAAAACAAACCCTCCTCAAAAATGCATTGTTCATTTTATCCTATGCGCGAAAAAACTAAAAGTGTACATAAAAAAACAATCATTCCGTATAGTTCATTGTATGCAGCTTCTTCGAAATATGTACGAAAAATAAAAAAGAGCCCATATGAAATGGACTCTTTAATGACAATGACCGCAATGGCTATGTTTCACTTGTGCACCTGTTTCTCCTCGCAACACATCTCCGCCCGTCGATGTAATAATTTCATCTGTGACTGTTTTTGAAATGGTGGATGCAACGAGTTGCAATAAATCATTAATTTCTACTTGAGATTGTTTAAATTGTTCCACAATCGGAATTTCTGATAGTTGTTCATAAATGTCATCAATTTCCGTTTCTACTTTTTTTAATGCTTCAACCTTGCCGTAATGTTGCAAGTTTACAGCTTGTTTTTGTAACGATTTAATTTTAGCAATCATCGTGCGCACTTTTTCATTTTCATGAATTTTTGCTTCTGCTTGTTTAAAAATTTCCACTTCTTCTGTTTCAGCAATCATTTTAGCTAATTCTTTTGCCTTCTGTACGATGTCATCTTTCGTATATTTCGCCACGTTATTTCACCTCGATCGTTTCTTCTACCATTTCTCCGTTTAACGTCCACGTTTTCGCCTCTGTAATTCGCACTTTCACAAGTTGACCGATCGCAGACTTTGGTCCGACGAAATTAACAAGCTTGTTTTTGCGTGTGTATCCAGCGAGAACATCCGGGTTGTTTTTACTTTCCCCTTCTACTAATACTTCGACAACTTGTCCCTCGTATTCCTTCATTTTTCTTGCAGAAAATTCGTTTACTAATGCATTTAATCGTTGTAAACGCTCTTTTTTCACTTCCATTGGCACGTTGTCAACCATTTTTGCTGCCGGCGTTCCTTCACGTGGCGAGTAAATGAACGTAAATGCTGAATCAAATTCGACTTCGCGATAAAGCGACAACGTTTCTTCAAATTGCTCATCTGTTTCATTTGGGAACCCGACAATGATGTCCGTTGTAAGCGCGACACCTGGAATGGCTTCTTTAATTTTACGAACAAGCTCCAAATATTGTTCACTCGTATATTTACGCGCCATCATTTTTAACACTTCACTACTTCCCGACTGTACAGGCAAGTGAATGTGCTCAACTAAATTTCCGCCTTTCGCCAACACTTCGATTAAACGGTCATCAAAATCACGTGGATGGCTTGTCGTAAAGCGAATGCGTGGAATATCAATTTTGCGCAATTCGTCCATTAAATCACCAAGACCATATTTCATATCATTAAAGTCTTTTCCATATGCATTCACGTTTTGTCCTAAAAGCGTAATTTCTTTATATCCTTGTGCGGCTAAGTGGCGTACTTCTTGAATGATATCTTCTGGACGGCGGCTGCGCTCTTTGCCACGCGTATACGGAACAATACAGTACGTACAAAACTTATCGCAACCGTACATAATATTAACCCATGCTTTAATATTTCCTTTGCGCACTTTCGGTAAGTTTTCGATGACATCGCCTTCTTTTGACCATACTTCAACAACCATTTCTTTTGACATGTAGGCTTCTTTCAAAATATACGGAAGACGATGAATATTGTGCGTGCCAAAGATCATATCAACGTATTGGAATTGCTTTAAAATTTTATTGACGACTGATTCTTCTTGCGACATACAGCCACATACACCAAGCAATAAATCAGGGTTGTTTTGCTTCAATGGCTTTAAGTGCCCAATTTCTCCAAACACTTTGTTCTCTGCATTTTCACGAATTGCACACGTATTTAACAAAATGACGTTCGCATCTTCGGGGCGATCTGTTGGTTCATAGCCGAGCGCCATAAAAATACCAGCCATCACTTCTGTATCGTGTTCATTCATTTGACAGCCGTACGTACGAATATAAAATTTACGACCGTTCCCCATACCACGAAACTCTTCAGGGATCGAGAAATCTTTATGATATTTCACTTCCTCTTTTCCACGTTTTTTCGCTTCTTTTAAAGATGGGGGAACAAATACAGTTGAAAAATATTTTTCATAGTCTTGACTCGTTTTTTGTTTGAGACGTTGCAAATTTTCATCCAAAGCGGATTTTTTGTCCGTTGGATGATCTGTTTCAATTTGTGCTGTGTACTGTAAACGTTGTTTTTCGTTCATCATGATTCTCCTTTCTTTTGTTCATAGACGCACACTAACATAGTATATTATTTTCTAGGCTTTTAAACAATGTTTTTTCCATGAAAAAGAGGATGGCCTCTACCACCCTCTTTTCTATCTTACATAAACTCTGCAACGAGTTGATCAAATTTTTCTTTACTAATTGTTAAATCCGCTTCAGTTAGTGGTTTTTCGCTATAACCAGGCACAAGATCTTGATATGATTTGCGCTCTTTATTTTGATAAATGAGCCCTGTAACAAGCCCTTTATGTTTCATTAATGTTTGCATCGCCATTTCGCGGTTAGATGGATCATATCCTTCAATGGTGCTTAAGCTCGTTAAATTGTCTTTAAACCAGTCGTATGTGTTTACTTTATTGTACGTAACACACGGGCTAAATACGTTAATGAGCGAGAATCCTTTATGCTTCATGCCCTCTTCAATTAATTGCGTCAACTCTTTTAAATCGCTAGAAAAGCTTTGAGCGACGAATGTTGCCCCTGCTGTTAATGCCATTTCCATGATCGACAACGCTGGCTCAACTGACCCTTGTGGCGTACTCTTCGTTTTAAATCCAACTTCACTGCGCGGTGATGTTTGACCTTTTGTCAATCCGTAAATTTGGTTATCCATGACGATGTACGTAATGTCGATGTTACGTCGAATAGCATGAATTGTATGTCCCATTCCGATCGCAAATCCGTCACCGTCACCACCAGCAGCAATAACCGTCAAATCGCGATTTGCCATTTTTACCCCTTGGGCAATTGGAAGCGCTCGGCCGTGAACACCATGGAAGCCATATGAGTTAATGTAACCAGAAATACGACCTGAACAACCAATTCCAGAGACAACAACAAGTTCATGTGGTTCAAGTCCAACGTTGGCAGCCGCGCGCTGAATGGCTGCTTGCACAGAAAAGTCGCCACAACCTGGACACCAGTTCGGTTTAATACTATTACGGAAATCTTTAAATGTCGCCATGTTTAAAACAACTCCTTGCATTTTGTATAAACTTCGTGCGGTAAGAACGGGTTGCCATCATACTTCAACACGTTAAATACTTTCTCAGCATGTCCAACGTTCATTTTTAAAATGTTGGCAAGTTGTCCTGTTGCGTTATTTTCAACAACAACAACTTTTTTCGCTGACTGCACAAGCGGCAACATTTCTTCCGTCGGGAACGGATGAATGAGACGAACGTGAGCATGGTTTACTTTAATACCATCGCGTTCTAATCGTTCCATCGCCTCTTCAATCGCCCCGCGCGTCGAGTTAAATCCGACAATTAATATATCTGCTTCTTCATGCTTCACATGTTTATGAACTGGTGTCGGGAATTGAATATGTTTTAACTTGCGTAAACGCTTATCCATTTGTGCAATACGGTTCGCTGCTACTTCAGAAGGACGGCCTGTTTCATCGTGCTCAACACCTGTCACATGGTGAATACCGTTTTTCATTCCCGGCAATACGCGTGGTGACACACCGTCTTCAGTCACCTCATATCGTTTGAAGCAACCTTTGTCTGGAATTTCAGGAAGTTCCCCTGTAACAAGCTTGCCGCGACGAATTTCAATTTTGTCATACTCTAGCGGCTCAACAGTTTGCTTTCCTAACGAAAGTTGCAAGTCTGTTAAAACGATGACTGGGCATTGATATTCTTCTGCAATATTAAACGCTTCAACCATATCGTAAAACGCTTCTTGTACAGTACTTGGCGCCATGACCACTTTCGGAATCTCTCCATGCGTACCGTAAATCATAGCCATTAAATCTGACTGCTCTTGTTTTGTTGGAAGACCTGTGCTTGGGCCACCGCGTTGCGTATCAACAATAACAATTGGTGTTTCTGTAATTCCGGCTAATCCGATCGCTTCCATCATAAGCGAAAGACCAGGTCCAGCGGAAGCTGTCAATGTGCGCACACCCGCATAGTTTGCGCCAATAGCCATCGTACAAGCTGCGATTTCATCTTCTGTTTGAATGACCGTGCCACCGAACTGTGGAAGCTTTTTAATTAAATATTCCATAATTTCGGATGCTGGCGTAATTGGGTAAGCCGCCATAAAACGAGCGCCACCAGCAAGTGCGCCAAGCGCAATTGCATCGTTTCCAATCATAAACATTCTCTTTTTGCCATCTGCCTTATCAAGTTGCATTAATTGAATGTTGTCACCAAGTTGTTCACGCATAAACTGAGCGCCCGCTCTGATCGCTTCCATGTTTTTAGCAACGACTTGTTCACCTTTGCGACCGAAAATCTCCTGAACGACCCCTTCATATACGCTAATATCGAGACCGAGTACTGCGCTAGAAGCTCCGACTGCAACCATGTTTTTCATTAATGCTGTTCCTAATTCTGTTGCAATATCCGTAAATGGAACCGCATACAACGTAGCTTTTGACTCATCTGGAATCGTCGGATTAAACTTCGCGTCTGCAATGACGATCCCACCCTGACGCAACTCGTGAAAGTTAAAATCAATCGTCTCTTGGTCAAAAGCTACTAATATATCAAGATCATCGGCAATCGAACGAACTTGTGTTGTGCTAACACGAATTTTATTGTTCGTGTGACCACCTTTAATTCGAGATGAAAAGTGGCGATAACCGTATAAATAGTAGCCTAGTCGGTTGAGCGCAATGGAGAATATCTCCCCCGTACTTTCAATACCTTCCCCTTGTTGTCCTCCAACTTTCCATGAAAGTTGACTAATCATGTCTTACACCCCTTTAAAGTTCCATCAATTGTGACGTAACATTGTACGATTATAAGTGTAGCACTTTTCCAAAAAAAGCTCTACCATTTCGCTTAATAAATTTTTTGAAAAATTTCATATACTAAACGCTTTCATTCTAGCCCTATTGAAAAAAAATTGCAACATATTTGTTACAAAAATGTGAATTTTTCTTCCGGTTTTTTATTGCGGGATTCGCTCGTAAAAATTACAAAACAAAAATTTTCTCACTTGTTCTTCTTTAAAATGTTTTAGCAACTCGTCAATAAAATGAGTATAATGAGAAACATTCGCCAATTGATCAACCGTTTCAAAAATACCATCAAAATCAGATCCGAAGCCAATATGATTTTCTCCGCCTAATGAACAAATATAGTCGATATGACTCAATACATCTGCTACCGTTGTCGTTTGTGCATCATGCCGTAAAAACTGGGGAACAAACGTCACACCAATGACCCCATTTTTCTTAATCAACGCTTCAATTTGATCATCACGCAAATTGCGAGGATGTGGACAAAGGGTATATGCATTCGAATGTGAAGCGATCGGATAGCGAGCTAATTCCATAACATCCCAAAACGCTCGTTCACTTAAATGAGATACATCCGTCCAACATTGTTGTTCGTTTAATAAGTGAACGACTTCTTTACCGAATTTTGTTAATCCTCCCCCGCGTTGCTCGAGTGCCCCATCCGCTACCATATTGGCGTCATTCCACGTTAAGCCAACAGAGCGAACACCGAGGCGAAGAAGTGTGCGCAATTGCGTTAAACTTTCTCCTATGGCTTCACATCCTTCTAATGTCAGCATCGCTCCAATTTCATGTGGTTGTAGTTGATCGATTTCTTTTTTTGAGCGAACAACTTTCATATTTGGCTGTGACACAACTTTCTCATAAAAATAATCAATCATCTCTAAAGCTACAAAAAAGCGCGACTCAGGTCTTACATGTTTCGGAATATAAATGGCAAATCCTTGTACAGTTACACCGGCCTGCTTTAATCCATCGTATGTTACATGTAGCGACGGACTGCGTTCAAACGATACATCTTGGTCACAAAATAGTTGATATAAAACATCACAATGAGCGTCAAATATACGCACAACGATCCCTCCGTTAAAAAAAATGAGGCTTCACTTTTTTATAACTGATAAATGCTCAAACTACAAAAATAACCTGTTTGCTTAACAAGCAAACAGGCTTATGTGTATTAACGCGGCTCAACAATGAGTTTAATTGCCGTCCGCTCTTCTCCATCAATTTGAATGTCCGTAAATGCAGGAATACAAATGAGATCAACTCCGCTTGGTGCTACGAATCCTCGCGCGATTGCTACTGCCTTAACGGCTTGATTTAATGCACCTGCGCCAATTGCTTGAATTTCGGCTGCACCGCGCTCTCTTAACACGCCTGCAAGTGCACCAGCTACGGAATTAGGATTAGACTTTGCTGAAACTTTTAATATTTCCATTTCTAGCTCCTCCTCGTTTCTAACAATTGCTTGTAAAAAAGTTGTACTGTTTATTATATATTCATCCCTGTTTTCCTGTATTCCTGCTACAATATATATTTTTTCTGAAAAATCTTAAAAGAGGAACTAGTCAAAATATGGGTGGTCGTCATTAATCATAATCCGTTGAATCGACTTTGTTTTTCCGCTTTTTTCATCTACCTCAATGAGCACAGCATTCAACTGCGCACGACCTGTCGTGACTTCAAAACGAACAGGTAAGCCCGTTAAAAATTTGCGCAATACCGCCTCACGATCCACTCCCAAAATCCCGTCATAAGGTCCTGTCATACCGACATCGGTAATATAACCCGTTCCATTTGGCAAAATACGAGAGTCAGCTGTTTGAACATGTGTATGCGTACCAACGACAGCGCTTACTCGTCCGTCTAAATACCATCCCATCGCTTGTTTTTCACTCGTTGCTTCCGCATGAAAATCTACAAGAATGACAGGAGTCCGTGCGAGCGCCGTTTCTACTAATTCATCTGCTTTTTTAAACGGACAATCAATCGCTGGCAAAAACGTTCTTCCTTGCAAACTAATTACCGCGGCTTCGTATCCCTCTATTTGAATAAATGCAATTCCTTTTCCAGGTGTACCTGCTGGAAAATTCCCTGGACGAATAAGTACTTTCGCTTGATCAATAAATTCAAAAATTTCCCGATTATCCCACGAGTGATTTCCAAGTGTTACTGCATGTACTCCCATCTCTAAAAAACGCCGATATATTTTTTCGGTAATTCCTTTCCCACCAGCGGCATTTTCACCGTTGACAACAATTACATGTGGCTTATATTTTGCTTTTAGCTTCGGTACGTATTCATCAACCATTTTTCTTCCCGGTTGCCCTACGACATCACCGATAAATAATATTTTCATCGTATTACCCTTTCTATACTCATGATTTCTATTTTTCAGTTTCGCATAAAATAAAGCGTTTATCAATACGAAAAAGCTACTCCAAACGAGGAGTAGCTTTACTTTGCATATTCAACAGCTCGCGTTTCACGAATGACTGTAACTTTAATATGACCTGGATAATCAAGTTCTTCTTCAATACGCTTGCGAATATCGCGTGCTAAACGATGTGCTTCCAAGTCATCGATCATATCTGGCTTCACCATAATACGAATCTCACGTCCAGCTTGAATCGCATACGATTTTTCAACACCTTCATACGACTCAGCGATTTCTTCCAGCTTTTCAAGGCGACGAATATAATTTTCCAATGTTTCGCTACGAGCACCTGGTCGAGCAGCAGATAAAGCGTCTGCAGCAGCGACAAGAACAGCGATAATCGACGTCGGTTCCGTATCGCCATGATGGGAAGCGATACTGTTAATGACAACTGGATGCTCTTTATATTTCGTTGCTAGCTCTACACCAATTTCAACATGGCTTCCTTCTACTTCATGGTCAACAGCTTTTCCAATGTCATGAAGAAGACCTGCTCGTCTTGCAAGCATCTCATCTTCTCCTAACTCAGCTGCCATTAAGCCAGCTAAGTATGCGACTTCCATCGAATGTTTAAGGACATTTTGTCCATAGCTTGTACGGAACTTCAATCGTCCTAAAATCTTAATTAAATCTGGATGCAATCCGTGAACACCAACTTCGAACGTTGTTTGTTCTCCCACTTCACGAATATGCTCATCTACTTCTCTTCTCGCTTTTTCGACCATTTCTTCAATTCGCGCCGGATGAATACGCCCGTCTTGAACAAGCTTATCTAACGCAATTCGTGCCGTCTCACGACGAATCGGATCAAAACCAGATAAAATGACTGCTTCCGGCGTGTCATCAATGATGAGATCAATACCTGTTAACGTTTCTAACGTACGGATGTTACGTCCTTCACGTCCGATAATTCGTCCCTTCATTTCGTCATTTGGCAAGTTCACAACAGATACAGTCGTTTCTGCTACATGATCAGCCGCACAGCGTTGAATAGCAAGCGACAAAATTTCTTTTGCTTTTTTATCAGCTTCTTCTTTCACTTTTGTCTCTGCTTCTTTGACCATGAGTGCGATTTCATGAGAAAGTTCTTTCTCTACACGCTCTAAAATGATTTGCCGTGCTTCTTCACGCGTCAAGCTAGAAATGCGCTCAAGTTCCGCTTGTTCTTTTCGAACGAGTTCTTCCACTTTGCTTTCCATCTCTTCAATATGCTGTTGTCTTTCATTGAGAGAATTCTCTTTCTTCTCAAGCAACGCTTCTCGCTTGTTTAAAGATTCGTCCTTTCGATCGAGATTCTCTTCCTTTTGTAACAAACGATTTTCCTGTTTTTGCAATTCACTTCTTCGTTCGCGAATTTCTCGCTCTGCTTCCACACGAAGTTTGTGAATTTCATCCTTTGCTTCAAGGAGAGCCTCTTTTTTCAATGCGTCTGCTTCTCGTTTCGCTTCTTCGATCATTTGCTTGGCAGCTGCTTGTGCACCACCAATTTTTGCCTCGGCAATGGATTTACGAACAAAAAAGCCAACAACTGCACCGACGACTAGGGCAAGCAAAGCGGAGATGATCGTTTCACCCATTATCCTCACCTCCTCTTGCTATAAATTCGTTACTTCATCAATGTCGGCATGTACATTGCAACCATTCAACATACACTTCAAAATTGTCAAATATACATGTACATTTTAAAGGTGACCTTCCATATTGTCAAGGCTTGTCATTGCGGGAAAGCGCTTCATATGGTTGAATTTTCTAAAACAAAGAGAAAAAGAGACACAACGTGCCTCTTTTTACTCTAAGAAGTCTAAATCATCTTCGCGCACAGATGTCGTCGATGCCCCTGCTGTAATGCCATAATGTTGGCGAATTTCACGCGCAATTTCTTCCATAATGTGTGGATTTTCCTTTAAAAATTGTTTGGCATTTTCTCGCCCTTGTCCTAATCGTTCATCTTTATATGAATACCAAGCGCCACTTTTTTGAATAATGTCGAGTTCAGCACCCATATCAATAATTTCGCCTTCTTTTGAAATTCCTTCGCCATACATAATATCTACATCCGCTGTTTTAAACGGAGGCGCCACTTTGTTTTTCACGACTTTAATTTTCGTCTTATTTCCAACCATGTCGTTGCCTTGTTTAATTTGTTCTGCACGACGCACTTCTAAACGAACAGACGCATAAAACTTCAATGCACGACCTCCAGGAGTTGTCTCTGGGTTCCCAAACATAACTCCCACTTTTTCCCTTATTTGGTTAATGAAGATAGCGATCGTTTTAGATTTGTTGATGGCGCCTGATAGTTTACGTAGCGCTTGGGACATGAGTCGTGCCTGCAATCCGACGTGAGCATCACCCATTTCCCCTTCAATTTCAGCCTTCGGAACAAGAGCTGCGACTGAGTCAATGACGATAATATCAACTGCCCCACTTCGCACAAGTGCTTCGGCAATTTCTAACGCTTGCTCCCCTGTATCTGGCTGTGAAAGCAACAATTCATCGATATTGACCCCTAATTTTTCAGCATAAATAGGGTCTAGCGCATGTTCCGCATCAATAAACGCTGCTTGGCCACCTTGCTTTTGTACTTCAGCAATGGCGTGAAGAGCAACCGTCGTTTTCCCTGAAGATTCCGGACCGTAAATTTCAATAATACGCCCCCGCGGATATCCCCCTACTCCAAGCGCAATATCAAGTGCAAGAGAGCCACTCGATACAGTCGAAATTTGACGATCTGTTTGCTCTCCTAGCTTCATAATGGAACCTTTTCCAAACTGTTTCTCAATTTGCTTTAACGCTTGTTCTAATGCTGCTTGACGATCGTTCAAAAAAACTCCTCCTTTTGCTTATGAGAAATAAAACAGTGGCTGCTACTTATTACTATACATGTTTTATGTTTATTTGCCAAGAAAAAACGAATAAATGTTCGTAAATCAATATAGCAATTGTAGTAAATAATAACAACCGTATTTCGCCGCACGCATCCGAATAGCTTGACGATCACCCGATAACGTAAGTGCAAATGTTTTTGTGCCTTGTTCTGTAGCAATCCCTATCCATACTGTTCCTACTGGTTTTCCTTCCAAATCGCCCGGTCCTGCGACACCTGTAAAACTAATACCGATATCGCTTCCGCAAAGCTTTCGAACATTTTCTGACATCAACTGCGCACATCGTTCACTAACTGCCCCCTCCGTTTGTAATATTTCTTTCGGCACATGGAGCACATTTTCCTTTATTTCATTTGTATAACAAACAACTCCCCCCGCGATGACTGTAGAAGCCGTTGGAAGTGCTGTCATTTCTTCTAAAAATAAACCTCCCGTTAAACTTTCAGCAACAGCAAGTGTCTTATTCTTTTCTTTTAATGTAGCTAACAGTTTGCTAAACAACGTTTCATCATTGTAACCGTAAAAATAAGGACGAACACGCGCTAAAATTTTTTGCTCTACTTCGTTAATCATTCGCTTCGCTTCTTCTTCACGTTCATGCTTCGCTGTTAAGCGGAGAGTCACTTCACCATCAGACGCAAGCGGAGCAATCGTTGGATTCGTTTGAGCGTCGATCAAATCTTCAATTTCCGCTTCTAGTTGTGATTCACCGATGTGAAAAAAACGAAGAACAAGCGAAACAATTTTTTCGTGAACATGACGTTTTTGCAATAAAAAAGGACGTCCATATTTGATGAACATCGGCTTCATTTCCTTTGGCGGTCCTGGTAGAAGCATATATGTGATATGATCAACAGTAAGTGCCATTCCTGGAGCCATCCCATGTTCATTTTTTAACACGCAACTTCCTTCTAACACAAGTGCCTGTTTTCGATTGTTAGGAGACATCGGACGATTTGTTTTCGAAAAATAATCACAAATAGAACGCCATGCTTCTTCATCTAAAACAAGTGATTTGTTTAGCATCTTTGCAATCGTTTCTTTTGTTAAATCATCTTTTGTTGGTCCAAGTCCCCCTGTAAAAATAATTAAATTTGAGCGTTGCTTTGCTACTTCAATCGCATGTGTAAGCCTTTGAGGATTATCCCCAACAACCGTATGGTAATATACATCTATCCCTATTTCAGCTAATTGTTGCGATAAAAATTGGGCATTTGTATTTGCAATTTGACCAAGTAAAAGCTCCGAGCCGACCGCAATGATTTCTGCCTTCATCTTTCTCCCATCCCCTTTTTATTTACTTTGAATGGCGAAATGCGTGTTTATTTTTCGCAAAGTAATCCCATCCTGACCAAATCGTAAAAATAAGGGCAATCCATAAAGAAATATCTGCAAACGGAAACGACAACAGGGAAAAAGGGATATTATGTAAAATAAGGGCAGCAATCGCTATAATTTGCGTCCACGTTTTAATTTTCCCAAGCATATTTGCTGCTACAACTTCCCCTTCTCCTGCTAACACAAGCCGCAATCCTGTTACTGCAAATTCACGACTAATAATAACAATGACCATCCACGCTGGAGCCAAATCCAATTGAACGAGCGCAATCAGCGCAGCAGACACAAGCAATTTATCTGCGAGCGGGTCAAGAAATTTCCCTAAATTCGTTACTAACCCATATTTTCGTGCATAGTATCCATCAATCCAGTCTGTTGTTGATGCAATAATAAAAATAAGCGCAGCAACAGCGTGTGTCATCGGCAATTGTTCCGCCCCAATTTGAATCATCCCTAAATCAATTGGCGCTAACAAGAAAATAAGGAAAAAAGGAATGAGTAACATTCGTGCAATCGTAATTTGATTCGGTATATTCACAACACTAACCTCCAACACGTCATACAACATTACTGTTTTTTATAAATAATTGTAATATCTTGGCGTACGTGATCACTTGGATTAACAGGGTATTGAAGTGTTTGTTCATTTATTTTCACTTCTGTATTTAATGTTTGTCCGATAACTAGCAACACTTCTGTTTCATTTGTCAAATCGAACGTTTCGGCTTGATTTGCATACATCATTTTGCGTGCAAATGCCTTTCCTTTCCCGTTTTTCACTTCAATCCAAGCATCACCCTTTGTTGCAATGTCAATGATCAACTGTTTTCCTGTCACTTCCAACATTGATTTTCGACCATTCGTTTCCACTACTTTGATCGTTGCTTCTGATGATTGTTCTTGCTGTTTTTTTTCTGTTTTTTGTTCATTTTGTTTTTCTGGTTGTTGCTCGACAGCTTGCTCAGACTGCTCAAATTCTGTCTTTTTATTAATCACTTGCTCTTGTGGCTGTTCGTTTACCGTTCTGTTTTGAAAGAAAAACCAAAGAACAACTGCTATTCCGACAGCTAACATACCGATTAAAATTTTCGGAAGGACATTAAGTACTTTTTCACCTTGTTCTGATAGTTGTCGCGATTTGACACGCGATAACTCGCCTGGGAGTTCTTCTTGTTGAGCATTCGGAATTTCATTTGCGTATTGCTCAAACAGCTCATCCGGATCAAGACCGACCGCTTCCGCATATTGGCGAATAAATGCGCGGACATAAAACTTTCCTGGCATAATGACATAATTTCCTTGTTCAATCGCGATCAAATATCGCTTTTGAATTTTAGTGATTTGTTGTAAATCATCTAAGCTCATATTGCGCTGTTCTCTCGCTTCTTTTAAACGCTTCCCTAACTCTGTCAACGGAAACACCTTCCATCTTTAAAAATCGATATTTGAAAAACCGTCGTTACCAAAGAAAGAGGATTGGTCAACGAGATCGTACGTAATTTCTTCATCTGCATCATGACGCAATTCAATAATATAATCAAAATCATCCAATTTATATTCCGTATGCCTTACAAAAATATCGGGATGTTCAATCACTTTTGTTGCTGGTAATCGCATCAACTCACGAATCAACTGCCAATGTCGCTCGTTTGACCGACGCGTCGAAACAATCCCGTCAATAATAAAAACATTATTTTCGCTATATTCGTCTTCGATTAATTGGCTACGAATCGTCTGTTTAATTAGTGTAGAAGAAACAAACAACCAACGCTTGTTTGCACACACGCTCGCAGCTACGATTGATTCCGTTTTTCCAACACGGGGCATACCGCGAATGCCAATTAACTTGTGGCCTTCTTGTTTAAATAACTCAGCCATAAAATCGACGAGCAAACCTAATTCATCCCGAACAAAACGGAACGTTTTTTTATCATCAGCATCGCGCTGAATATAACGCCCGTGCCGAACAGCAAGACGGTCTCGGAGCTTCGGTTCACGCAACTTTGTTACCGTGATATCTTCCATCGTCGCTAAAATCGATTGTAGCCGCTCAATTTGTTCATGACTTTTACATAACAAAAGCATACCTCTACGCGAATCATCCACTCCGTTAATCGTGACAATGTTAATGGACAACATGCCAAGAAGCGATGCAATATCCCCTAACAACCCCGGACGATTCATATGTATTTCATATTCTAAATACCATTCTTTTTTCTCCATATACCCCTTCTCCCCTTTACGTTACACGATACGATCATTGCAGCAACGCTTTGTCGAAACACGCATGTATGTTTATTTTACCATCTGAATGCGAGAATGAAAAGGACAGACAACTGTTTTTTGTGAACAGATAAACATAGTAAAACAAGCTGGCGAATATCACCAGCTTGCCTATATCGCTTATTTATTTTGCACAAGCTTAATCATCATGTTCGCAATCGCATGTTGCTCTTGCTCATTCGCCACATGCCACAAATCAGCAAGTACACGTTCTTCCGGATTTTTCGGATCGACTTGTTTTGCCAAGTAGTCTCCAATCTGATAAGCAATATCCGAAATAACTTGCTGGTTCATTCCTTGCGCTTCTGCTTGATGAAGACGATCAGCTAAAAAGCTTTTCCATTGCTCAAAATTATCAAGAACAGACATATGCAAACCTCCTTGAAATTCGTTTCAAGAACAGTTTGCCTCATGAAACAAAAAATTATGCTTGCTTAACAATACCAACCACCATTGACGGATAAAATTTGTCCCGTAACATACGATGCATGGTCAGAGATTAAAAATGACACCGCTTTGGCTACATCTTCTGGTTTCCCGATTCTCCCAAGTGGAATCTCGTCCGTTAACGCCTTTAACTCTTCTTCAGTAAACTCTTGAAGCATCGGTGTATCAATAGCTCCTGGAGCAATGGCGTTTACTCGTATGCCACTTGGCGCAACTTCTTTCGCTAACGCTTTGACAAACGTATTTTGCGCGCCTTTCACCATCGAATACAATACTTCGCATGACGCCCCTGTGAGTCCCCAAATGGATGAAATCACGACAATTTGCCCGCAACGTTGTCGAATCATTGACGGTAACAATCGTTTTGTCAGTAAAAACGGACTTGTCACATGCAACTGTACCATACGCTCGACTTGTTCGTCAGTCATGTCCGTCACCAGCCCATATGTACTCATTCCACTATTATGAACGAGCACGTCAATCGGATGGAAAATAGAAGACATTAACACATCTACCCCAGAAGGATGAGATAAATCAGCTTGAATCGCATATGTGTCTGTGGATAGTTCTTTCATTACACATCGAACAGATTGTTCATTTTTGTAGTAATGTAAGTATAAACCATACCCATCTTTAGCAAGCTGCCGAGCAATTTCTTGCCCAATTCCCCCGCTCGCTCCTGTAATTAACGCATATTTCATCTGCATTCACCTTTTTGGAACAACTTGACATACTGCGAACTGTTCAGCCATAAAACATTCGCGGGCAACTGCTTTTATATCATCCGATGTCAATGATTGTAGCGTCCTTACGACATCGAATAAACTCATTTCATCGAATGCGTAACGAGTAAACTGATTCGCAATATACTCAAGTGAGTTCAACGAGCGTAAAAATGATCCGATTTTTTTTCTTTTCATTCGCTCGACTTGTTCTTCATCAATATCAGAAAACTGCACAAGAATACGCTGAATTTCTTCTGCTAATTGATCAGGTTGTGATGTGTCGCCACCAATTAAACCAAATCCAAAATCACTTTCTTCTGTATAATCGACCATAAACGTTTCATCAATTAATCCTTGTTGGTATAATCGCTCATAATGCGGTGAACTTTTTCCAAATAAATGATCAAGCAATAATCCCATTGCACATTCATGTTTTAATTTTTCTTCCCTTTTTGCATATACATGTTTTGCTTTTATGCCGACGAGACATTTTGGCGTTTGCACGTTCATTTCAATGACATGTTTTTTACGCGCGACATGTGGTGGCTCTTCATACTGAAACCGCTCAATCTCTGTTGGTGAACGAAACGTTTTTTTTGTTTGATTAGCCCGTATTTGTTCGAGTGTGGTCAATGGATCAACTGGACCTGTAACAAACAATAACATATTGCTCGGGTGATAAAACGTCTCATAACATTCATACAATAAATCTTTCGTAATATGTGAAATCGACTCCACCGTTCCTGCAATATCAATTTTTACAGGATGATTGTGATACATACTTTCAATTGCCCCAAAATATAAACGCCAATCTGGATTATCGTCATACATCCGAATTTCTTGAGCGATAATCCCTTTTTCTTTTTCAACCGTTTGCTCTGTAAAATATGGTTCTTGGACAAAGTCGAGTAAAGTTTCTAAATTTTTCTCTACATTTGTTGTACTCGAAAATAAATAGGCCGTGCGTGTAAAGGACGTAAAAGCATTTGCTGAGGCTCCTTGTTTACTGAATGTTTGAAATACATCACCGTCTTCTTTTTCAAACAATTTATGTTCTAAAAAATGAGCAATGCCATCCGGCACTTGTTTCATCGTTGTTTTTCCGTATGGAGTAAAGCAGTTATCTACTGAACCGTACTTCGTTGTGAACGTTGCATATGCTTTATTAAATTCCTTTTTCGGTAAAATATAAACATCTAATCCGTTGTTTAGCCGCTCATAAAATAATTGTTCTTGTAACTGATCATAGCGAATGACCTTCATTTTTTCTCACCTTCCTTCTCCGTTAAAAAATAAATGGTATCTAATTCAATTTTTTTACCTACACGAACAACATCTTCACGCGTCACTTTTTCAATCCCTTCTAGCCACTCATTTAATGGACGTTGCCGTGTTGCAATGACGTTATGATAAGAGACCTCAATCATTCCCCGAGCTGTATCAACCGTTTCTAATAATTGATTACGAATGACTGCTTTTGTTTGAATGATTTCCTGATCACTAAATTGCCCGTTGCGCATCGCCTCTTCCTGAGCATGAATAATTTCAAGTGCACGCTCATAATTGCTTGGTTCAATTCCTGCCATAACCATCATCATTCCTTGATGACTTTCGATACGCGAAGCTGCATAATAGGCTAAACTCGCCTTTTCGCGCACATTCATAAACAATTTTGAATGTGCAAACCCACCGAAGATCCCATTCCACACTTGTAACGCATCATAATCTGGATCATTATATGTCGTGTTCGTTCGATAACCAAGATGAAGCTTTCCTTGTTTCACATCTTGTTTTTCAATAACTTCTTGCACATTTGTTCGTTTCGTTAGTGTTGTCGTTTCAGTTGAACGTAAAGGACGAGCTTCTAGTGAAAAACGTTCAGCAACATCATGTTCTACATCCGCTAACATCACATCTCCGACAATGTATAAATCTATTTCATCGTGTTTCAACATGTGTTCGTAATGTTTATATAAACGCTTAGCATCAATTGTATCAATATCATTCAATTTACCGTGAACATCGAGTGCATAAGGCGAACCTTTATACATCTCTTCGATGAGTCGATGTTGAGCATATCGCATTTTATCATCAAACAACGATTGAATTTTTTGTTTCAATGCCCGTTTCTCCTGCTCAACGATCGTAACGGAAAATCCACCTTGCTCAGTAAGCGGACGAAACAGCATGTCGCTAAAGAGCGTCAACGCTTTGCGTAATAATGGGGATGTGTCACCTAAAAATTTTTCGTTTGCCACATCCATTCGAATAGTAATAATATGGTTTTCTCCTTTTTTCGCTAAATCAACTTGTAACGTTGCACCATATAGTTCGTCTAAATATGTACGTAACGCTTTCATCGACGGATGTCGCTCAGTAGCGTTTTGTAGCACATACGGAACAAGAGCACGCATCGTTACATCTTGTTCACATAATGGAGCTTTCATCTTTAACACGAGCGTATTCGTTTTATATTTTTTTGTTGGAATGACATGAAGACGAAGACCGCCTATTGTTTTTACTTCTTCTCGAAACATACAATCACTTCCTTTTTATTTTATAGCCTCGACATTTTTATTCCCTCTTATCCGCTAAATAAATCGGATGATAAATATCGTTCTCCTGTATCTGGTGCCATACAAAGCACACGTGCATCTTTCGGGAGAGTTTGCGCCACTTGAACCGCACAAAAAGCAGCTGCTCCAGCTGAAGCGCCTACTAAAATTCCTTCTTCTGATGCCAATCGCCGCGCCATCGTTTGTGCCTCTTCATCTTTGACAAGCAAAATATCATCATATACATTCCGGTTTAAAATACGAGGAATAAATCCCGGCCCGGTACCTGGAATTTTATGTGATCCCGGTTGTCCACCTGAAAGTACGGGGGAGCCGTACGGTTCAACTACATAAATGCGTAAATAAGGAAACTTTTTCTTCAACTCTTCCCCTGTTCCTGTTACTGTTCCCCCTGTTCCTGCCGTAAGTACAAACGCATCAATTCCCTCTGGAAATGCTTCGATAATTTCAAGCGCCGTGCTAGTCCGATGAGCATCTGGATTTGCGCTATTTTCAAATTGCATGGGGATAAAGCTGTTTGGAATGTTCTCAGCAAGCCGATACGCTTCATCAATCGCCCCTTGCATGCGCAAAGTTGCAGGGGTTAAGTAAACTTCTGCCCCATATGCTTTTAATAAATTCACTCGCTCTTTTGTCGCATTATCTGGCATCGTGATGATGCAACGATAACCTTTCGCTGCGCATACCATCGCTAACCCAATTCCTGTATTCCCTGATGTCGGTTCAATAATCGTACTTTCATAAGGGACAATTTTCCCTTCTTGTTCTGCTCGCTCAATCATTCGTCTAGCTGCACGATCTTTTACACTTCCACCCGGATTAAACGATTCAAGTTTCATATATACACTTGCACCATTTGGAAAAACGACACGATTGAGCTTCACAATAGGCGTATTTCCAATTAAATCGATGACCGATTGATACATCATTTTCCCTTCTTTCCATGTAAACCTTTTTTTCATTGTACTACATATTAAAATAACAATGGTGTCGAAACGTTTGAATAAATCGAAAAAATAAGCTAAAATACACATATGGGTATTTGATTATATACGGAGGCGATAATTTCATGCGAAAATGGTTTTCTTTTTTATTTACATTTCTTTTCATCATAAGCGGGTGTGCACAAGACCGTTATACAAATATTTCTGTCGATGAAGCCGCACAAATGATGCAAAAAGAAGACGTTGTTGTGCTCGATGTCCGCACAGAAGAGGAATATGCTTCTGGTCATATTCCTAAAGCTATTTTATTACCTTTACAACAACTTCCAGATCGTGTAGATGAACTGAACAAAAACAAGACGTATATTGTCGTTTGTCGTTCAGGTAATCGCTCAGCGCAAGCAAGCGAATTGCTAGTAAAAGAAGGGTTCTCAAGTATATATAATATGACTGGCGGTATGAACGAGTGGAAAGGCGAAGTTGAAAAATAGGAGGGTAGCCTCCTATTTTTCAAACGAAAACGATATACGTTTTTCTTTTTCATCCCATATAACCGCAGCGTTAAATGTGTTTTCTCCCTTTTTAAACCCTTTGATAACATTCGTTTTTCCTTCTGCTAATAATTTTTTGACGTTTGCTTGTGAAATCGATTTGCCCAACATCGTTTTTGAAATAGTAAATGAGCACTTTGTTTTGGTATAGTTGACACAACCGTAAAATGAACCTTTATCAATGACCGAGCCCCCACAAAGCTTACAAACCCCAACATGTTTTCCGATCGTTGTTTTTTTCTTCCGCTGAATCGAAGCGGTATCTAGTCCTTCAAATGACCAATGATTTGCCGTTTGTGCCGCATCGGTCACAATTTTAGCCGCCAATTTTTTCACTTGTTCCATAAAATGTGTCGCCGATGCTTTCCGTTCACCAATTTCACTTAATCGTTGTTCCCATTTTGCTGTCATTTCAGGAGACGCCAAAAGGTGCGAGCCGATTGCGTCAATCAATACTTTTCCTTTATCAGTTACATATACTTGATTATTTTTTATCTCAATATAGTTTCTCTGTTTTAACGTTGTAATAATGGAGGCGCGGGTAGCTTCCGTCCCAAGTCCCTCTGTTTTCGCTAATACTTTCTCCAGTTGTTCGTCATCTAAAAACTTCCCTGCTGTCTTCATTAACGTGATCAGTTCGCCTTCTGTATATCGCTTTGGCGGCTGTGTTTTTCCTTCTTTCACATACACATCATATACCGTTCCTTTTTCCCCGC
Organism: Anoxybacillus flavithermus; assembly: GCF_002742685.1. Taxonomy (GTDB): domain Bacteria; phylum Bacillota; class Bacilli; order Bacillales; family Anoxybacillaceae; genus Anoxybacillus; species Anoxybacillus flavithermus_E. The sequence continues at coordinate 43,700 of NZ_PEDM01000008.1, read as the reverse complement.
TTTGTACATTCGGTAAAAGTTGTACATCATCATCTTGTGACATAAGGACGTCCCGCCATCCTACTTGTATTTGTTTCTTTCCTTTTGAAATAAAGCGAGCTCTCCCATCGACAACGGTTACAATCGTTGTATAATCAAATATAGCTTCTTTACTATGAGCAGCAATTAATCTCCGAACGACCAGATCGTAAATATTTCGCTCATCCTGACTTAACTTTATCAAATTCGGCACTTGTTCAGTTGGAATAATGGCATAATGATCTGTTACCTTCTTTTCGTTTACATAACGTTTATTATGTAAAATTGATTCGTGAACGAGTGGAAAATAAGGAGCATACTCTTCCTTTTGTGAAAGTTGTTTTAAGATATGTGGAAATGTTTCCGCTTCTCCTTTAGTTACATATTGTGAATCGGAGCGTGGATACGATACATACCCCTTTTGATATAGTTTTTGTAATATATCCAGCGTTTTTTGTGGTGAATATTTAAACCGCTTGTTGGCTGTTGCTTGTAATGTTGATAAATTAAACAAAAGCGGTGGTAAAAATGTTTTTCGTTCACATGTCACTTCTTCTATCTCTACTTGTTTCCCTCGGCAAAATGCGCTCACCTTTTCAGCAAGTTGCTGATCATATGTTCTTGTTTCATTTTCATGCCACCACTTTCCTTCGTATCGGTTTCCATTCACATCAAACGTAGCAACAACTTCCCAAAACGGTTCGGGACGAAACTGTTCAATTTCTTTTTCTCGTCTCACAATTAATGCGAGTGTCGGCGTTTGTACACGTCCGACGGAAAAAACATCGTTCATCCCTTTTTGTTTCAATAAAATTGTATACACTCTCGATGCGTTTATACCAACAAGCCAATCGGCACAAGTTCGCGCATACGCTTCCTCGTATAAAGGACGCGTTTGTTTTTCATCCAACAACTGACGAAATCCTTGTTCAATCGCTTTCGGTGTTAAAGATGAGATCCAAAGCCGTTTGATCGGTTTTTTTACCCCGCTCATGTAAATAATGTTTCGAATGATTAATTCCCCTTCTCTCCCTGCATCACCAGCATGAATAATCTCAGTCACTTCCGGCTTACGAAGCAATTGTTTAATGATCGCAAACTGTTTCGCCTTTTTTCGATCAATCTCGTACTGAAAACGATCTGGAATGATCGGTAACGTATCAAGTGTCCACCGCTTCCAACTTGCTTCATACGTTTCCGGAGGAGCTAATTCAAATAAATGTCCAACTGCCCATGTCATATAAGCACCTTTCGGAAACATCTCATTCGGTAAAATTTCAATATATCCTTCTCGTTTTTTTGTTTGAAAAATCGATGCAAGCGTCATTCCTTGATCAGGTTTTTCAGCAATAATAACTTTCATTTTTTTCACCCCTTGACGAAAAGAAACCTGCTCAGCTAGCGAGCAGGTTATTTGGCAGTTTCTACTTGATGCTTCTTCCATTGCGCACGCATCACAAGCGACTGAATAATTGAAAAACATCCACCAACGACCCAATATAGCGATAAAGCGGAAGGGACAGAACTTGCCCCTATAAAAATCATCGCAGGCATAATGTATGACATGATTTTCATTTGTGTCGCCGCTTCTGTTGTTGTGGCAGATGGAGATAAACGCATTGAAATAAATGTCGTTAAACTTGCTAATATCGGCATGATGAAATACGGATCACGGTGACCAAGTTGCATCCATAAAAATGAATGTAGTTTAATTTCTTCTGTACGCGAAATGGCGTAATATAGAGCCATAAAAATAGGCATTTGAATAAAAATCGGCAAGCAACCGCTCATTGGATTGACACCATGTTTTTGATATAGTTGCATCATTTCTTGTTGCAGCTTTCGTTGTGTCTCCATATCTGTGCCTTTATATTTTTGTTGCAGCTTTTGTATTTCTGGGCGAATGCGTTGCATCGCAATATTCGTACGAAATTGTTTAATCATGAGCGGAAGCAATCCAAAACGGACAACAATTGTTAATGCAATAATCGCAAGCCCGTAATTTTCTTGAAATGTGTGTCCAAGCATCAGTAATAGCTTTGACATTGGGTAAACAAAATAATGATCCCATACACCTTGACTATGTTCTGTAATTGGTACATTTCGATTGCATGCACTTAATAAAAATACAAAAAACAAAATAATCCATTTTTTCATCATTTTACTCCTCCTTGTTTGTTATCATAAGCAAACAAGGAGTGTCCTTCCTTCTTCATCACTCGCATACGATCGTTCATCGATCGGAATTTTCCGCTGTTGAAATGTAACAAATCGCACGTGTAACGACATATATCTATACGCATCGCCCGTCTTCACACAGACGTTTACATCGTATGGAACGAATCGTTGAATAGAGATCGGATAATTCGCTTGTCGCGTCACATAGCACATCATCGCCACAACGAACATACTGAAGAGCGATACATACGTAAATACATCGAATGAAAACTCCATAAACATGGCCATTCTCCTTCCACTATCAATTATAACATGGAGAAGAGAAAATTACATGCGAGAACGAAAATGCGCGTTGATTTGTCCTTTTCTCATCGTTTCACGAATTTCTTTCATCATTTCATAACGAATTTCTCGTGTTTGCACTCCTTCCTCGCGTTTGTTTGCGATCTCAACAAGCCATTCAACATCAGCAAAGGAATACTTTCTCGTCCCTTTTGATCGATCAGGAAAAATAAGTTGGCGTTCTTCATAATACCGAATTTGTCTCGGTGACAAACCTGTTAACTCACTAACAATACCAATCGAAATGACTTTTTTATGTTTATACGATTCCATCCTCATCCTCCTCATGCACGTTACATTTCATAACATTAATATACTGTATTTTATGAATATTGAAATGAATTTTGTTATAAAAATTAACAAAATTCATTATTCATGTTATAAAAAGTAACAAAAATGCTGTTTACAATATAGAGAATAGATATAATGATTATCAAATAAATGACGGAAGGAGGAAAGAACATGGGAACCCTTCTGCAAATAACGATGAAACAAAAACAATTTTATATCGACAAACTGCATGAAGGAGGAGAAATACATCATTGGACATTAGCAGAACTGCGAAAAAAATATGAACAAATTCGAAAGGAGATTGCCAATGGAAAAGAAAGCGGTAGATTTAGCGAAACAAATTATTGAACTTGATTTACAACGAGACACCATGTTAGAGGAGCTCCTTGCACTTCTTGGCGATCGCGCCTATGAAATATTGCGGCATATGCAAAACAAGTATTAAAGGCTCTTAGCGATAAGAGCCTTTTACTCTTTTCTTATGCGTACTACTTAAGGACGCGTATTTGTTTGTTTACTGAAATCGTAATGTCACCTTCACCAATTTGCTCGCCATCTGCATGGAGAGGAAGAGACGTATTGCTGCAAATATGAATATATTTCCCTTGAAACGTATGTACTTCTTTCATCTTTATATGACCACCCCAAAACACCGTCGCAAATAAGGCGAGTAATTTGAAACGTGATATATTGTCGACAACAACGACATCAAAATGTTGATCATTTGACTGCGCAAATGGAGCAATCTTCATTCCACCACCGTAATATGGATGATTCGCAACGGTGACAAGCCATGCATTGGAAAACGTATATTGTTTTTCATCAACTGTTAATTGTATGACTGTTGGTTTATATAAAAAAATTTCCTTTAATAAATAAAAGACATAAACAAACTTTCCTAAGTACAAGCGATTTAAAATTTGTTTCCATTTTGACGCATTCACTTTTCTTGAAATATGTGCATCAAATCCACAACCGACACTGTTCACAAAAACACCTTGTTTCCCCCCTTTAAACGTCCCGATATCATACAGTTCAACATGCATATCCTTCACACGTAATAACATTTGACTAAGCGCTTTTCTCCACTTGATCGGGATGTTTATCCCTCGAGCAAAATCATTTCCTGTTCCAGCTGGGATGTATCCGACAGTGACATGATCATACATTTCAACACCGTTCATCACCTCATGGATCGTTCCGTCTCCACCAACTGCAATTAATATAAACGGTTCATGTGTTTGTCCAGCCATTTGTTTCGCTAGCTTCATTCCGTCTCCTTGTTTTTGTGTAAATACAACATGGTAACGAATGTGCTGATCTCGAAGTGTTCGTTCGATTTTTCTCCATATTTCTTTACATTTCTCATTTTTCGCTGAAGGATTTACAATAAAATATAGTACCAAACCTTCTCCCCCATTCTCTAACCCTTTCCTTTCATTTTACCATGGCATATACATGTATGACATCAATCTTTTCCCTTGACATACTTTTTAAAGCCTTATACAATTAAAAACAAATTGTTACACCGAACGATTAATAGCAAACTCGTTTCCTTGTTTTGTCTTAGCGTTTTTGACATGTCGGCATGGCGAAAACGAAAGGACGGACGCCGAAACGTGTTGAGCTAAAAATATATCGGTATGTTTCACTTCAATCTATATGTGAGGCATGCCGCTTTTTGTTTCTAAAGGGGGATCAACGTGAAAACAAAAGGAGAACTAGAAGATCAAATTAGTCGCGCGCTCACCCAATGGGAAAAAGAATATTTAGGCCGCGGTCCACTCTCTGTGAAAACAGATATTTTACGAAATATGGTCATCGTACAGTTGCGCGGCATTTTAACTCCTGCTGAAAAAGTATTGTGCGAAACAAAAGAAGGAATGTTGTCCATTAAACGTATTCGCGCAGATTTAATTGAATCAGGTAGCGAGCAATTAAAGCAAATAATTTATACATTAACAGGTAAGCAAGTAACAAGCATGCATACAGATATTAGCACAAAAACAGGGGAACGAATGATCGTCTTTTTATTACAAGAGCCAGTCGATATACAAGGTTGATCTTTTAAAGGCCGATTACGGTCAGTAAAAGATACGCCGGAAATATTTTTCGACCAAATCGAAAAATGTTTCCGGCTTTTTTGTTGAATATAAAAAAGAAATAGAAGGAGAGAATTGCTATGCAAGAAATGATTATCAACAATTTAACATCGCCAGCCATTTTATTTTTTATTCTCGGCATTATTGCTGCTCTCGTCAAATCAGATTTAAAATTACCTACCGGGTTAAATGAATCGTTAAGCATCTATTTGTTAATCGCAATCGGAATGAAAGGTGGCATTGAGCTTGCGGAACATTCTTTTCATGAACTCGTTCGCCCGTTAGTTGGAACGTTGTCGCTTGGTATCATTATTCCAATTATTACGTTCGCGATTTGCCGTCGTCTTGGCATTGATCGCAAAAATGCAACCGGCATTGCAGCAACTTACGGATCTGTTAGCATCGTTACATTTGGTGCCGCAATTGCTTTTGTTGAACAAGCAAATATGACGTACGAAAGTTACATGAACGCCTTTGTCGTGCTGTTAGAAAGTCCTGCAATTATCGTATCGCTTGTCATATTGAAATTGTTAGAAAGTCGCTCATATAAACAAGAAATGGTATATCGCTTCTCGGCTACATCGTTATATGGACCGATCATTAGAGAAGGACTATTTGGCAAAAGCGTCTTTTTAATGGTCGGTAGCCTTCTCGTTGGATTAATCAGCGGCGAACGCGCTCTTCCGATTGTGAAACCGTTGTTTATTGATTTATACCCAAGTATTCTCGTTCTCTTTTTACTCGGGATGGGATTAACAGCAGGAAATCAGCTTGCAGCCGTACGTAAATATGGGATCAAACTGCTCGCATTAGGTATTCTTTTACCTCCTGTATACGGGTTTTTAGGAGTGGTGATCGGTTATTATTCAGGGCTATCTTTAGGAGGAACCATTTTACTTAGCGTGCTTGCTGCAAGTGCTTCATATATTGCTGCTCCAGCAGCGATGCGCGCATCTGTTCCTGAAGCGAATCCTGCGATTTATCTTGGCATGGCACTCGGGCTTACATTTCCGTTTAACTTAACGATCGGCATGCCACTATATTATGAAATGGCTAAGTGGTTTTATTGAAAAAGCAAGGGGTTGCCCTTGCTTTTTCGTCGTCTTATGTTATTGTAATGGTACAAAACAACAAAAGAAAAGGTGTGAACAATGAATCGTTATATTGTCATCGGCGCTGGAATTGTTGGCGCTTCTGTTGTTTTTCATCTCGCAAAAGAAAAGGTAGAAGTTATGATTATTGACCGTGAAGACCGAGGGCAAGCAACAGACGCAGCAGCAGGAATCATTTGTCCGTGGACGTCACAACGGCGAAATAAAAAGTGGTATGCGCTTGCTAAAGGCGGTGCGGCATTTTATCCCCGTCTCATCGAACAATTACAAACATACGGCCACGAAACAGGATACAAACGTGTCGGAGCCATTTGTTTACATCATGATTCTGATAAATTGCAAAGTATGGAAGAGCGTGTGTATAAACGACGCGAAGAAGCTCCTGAAATCGGGGAAATTAATCGCTTGTCCCCACAAGAAGTAAAAACACGATTTCCTGTATTAAGTGACGAATACGAAGCGCTATATGTGAGCGGAGCGGCTCGGGTGGACGGACGTGCATTGCGACGTTCTCTTATTCATGCTGCTATTCAATTAGGGGCAACATATATAAAAGGAAGTGCCACCCTTTTGTATGAAAACGGGCGCATCATTGGTGCCATGGTGGCAAACGATCGTTATGAGGCGGATGCAGTCATTGTTGCAGCAGGTGTTTGGGCAAAATCATTACTTTTGCCACTAGGTATTGATTTTCTCATTACCCCACAGCGGGCACAAATCGTCCATCTACAAAACCTTGAGCACCATACTGATCATTGGCCTGTCGTCATGCCACCAAACAACCAATATATACTCGCTTTCCCAAAAGGAAAAATTGTCGTTGGAGCTACACATGAAGATGGTGTTGGCATCGATTGTCGCGTGACTGCTGGTGGAATATATGAAGTGTTACATAAAGCGTTAACCGTCGCCCCCCATCTTGCTGATTGGACTCACGTAGAAACACGTGTCGGCTTCCGACCTCACGCACCAAACTTTTTACCTGTATTCGGTGCCGTGCCACAGATCGAAGGGCTTTATGTTGCAAACGGTCTTGGGGCATCCGGTTTGACTGCAGGACCATACGTTGGTTTCGAACTAGCCAAAATGATTCTTGGACAATCTACCTCATTACAACGAAGCGACTATGATGTTGCCCAAGCCATTGAATTTCTTTAATAAATGCATATAATAACAGGAAAAACGGAGGTTCACGAATGAACAAATGGGCATTTGTTTCTGATTTTGACGGAACGATTTCGCATAAAGACTTTTACTGGATTGTTATTGAAAAATATTTTCCTGATGGTAAACAGTTGTTTCAACAATGGCGTGCCGGAAAAATAAAAGATATCGACTTTTTAAGCACCGTATTTACATCTATTCATCAAGATGAAGAAAAAATCATCGAAGATATTTATCAAATTCCGATTGATGAAACAGTGTTACCTTTTATCGAACGCGTCCAACAAAGCAAAGGTGATTTTTATGTATTAAGCGCCGGAACCGATTACTATATTCGCCACCTTTTAAAAAAGTACGATATACGTGGCGTTGACATTTTTTCTAACGAAGGATATTATCATGACAAAAATATTCATATGCGCATCGATCCGAATCATATTCATTATTCAGAACGATATGGCATCGATAAATCAAGCGTCGTTCGTACACTAAAAAAAACGTATGAAACGGTTTATTTTATCGGCGATAGCGAACCCGATGTTCACGCAGCAAAAGTAGCCGATGTAACGTTTGCAAAAGGCACTTTACAATCATTGTTACGCGAACAACATATTCCTTTTGTTCCTGTGGACACGTTTGCGGATGTTGAACGTTATTTACAAGAAAAAGGAGTATTGAAATGAACATCCCAATTCCATCCATTCTTGAAATTGGCGAAGGTGTCATTTGGCGCATAGACGAGCTAATGAAAACGTATCGTTTTTCCAAAGCTGTTATCTTATTTGATGATTTCACTTACCAAACGTACGAGAAAGAAATGAAGCGAGCCATTGCATCTGCTGCTGTTCATCCTGTCTGCTTACCACCACATCTTGATATCGTAGACATTATGAAAAGAGCGTTTGAACTTCCCCACTGTGATGTCATGATGGCAATGGGTGGTGGCGCAGTCATTGACTGCGGCAAATATATGGCATTTTTACGACAAGTGCCGTTTCTTAGCATACCGACATCTGCGTCAAATGACGGATTTGCAAGCACAAACTGCTCGTTACTTGTCAATGGTAAAAAAACAACCGTTCCCGCTAAAGTACCGTTCGGCATTTTAGCTGACTTAAACATCATTCAACAAGCTCCGGATCGTTTTATTTTAGCAGGAGTAGGCGATTTAATGTCGAACATTACAGCGTTATATGACTGGGAATTTGAACAAAATCAAGGCGCCAGTCGGGTAAACGCTTTTGCAGCGATGATTAGTAAAAAAGCGGTCAATAGCTTCATTCGTACGCCCATGCAAAATATTAAACATCCTATTTTTCTAAAGGAACTCATTAGCTCTTTAACGATGAGCGGCATTTCAACCGTCATTAGTGGGAATAGTTCGCCAATTAGCGGGTCTGAACATTTGATCTCTCATGCGCTTGATAAAATCAGCTCATCACCACATATGCATGGCATTCAAGTTGGGATCGCTACGTATATCATGGCGCGTGTCCAACAACATCGAGCTGAACGCATCACAAAAGTGTTTACACGTACCGGATTATTTGACTACGTCAAAACATTACAGTTAAATAAGGAAGAGTATCGCCAGGCCATCAACATTGCACCAACAATCAAGCCAAACCGTTATACGTATATTCATGATGAACAATACCGAAAGCGTGCAATCGAACTTCTTGATGAAGACCCTATTTTACAAGAGATTTTTACATAGCACACATATTTGATCAAAAAACCGCCCACCCTACTGTTTAAGGAGGTGGAACGGTTGAATCAAACGTTAGCTTATTTGCGTGAAGCATTAGCAAACTATGCTGACCGCCATCACGCGCTAGCCATTCATTTATATAAAAAACTAATAAGTAAACCGTACAAAAATGAAGAGCAATTCGTCCGCGACTTATCACAAAAAGAAGCAGCATTTTTAGATCGTATGCTGCGTCAAGAAATGAAATATGCAAAAGAAGAACAAGACGCTGTTCGTGTTTATCATTTAAACGAAGTGTATGAACAGCTGATTTAAGTAACAATGCCTAGCGCTTTGATAAGTGCTAGGTTTATTTCTTTTCATTCAAAAAAACGAAACAAATAGTCCATGTCAAACAAGTCGTCTGGATAATCAATCCCGATATCTTCTCCTTCATAAACGAGCGTTTGAATGAGATCGTGAAGCGCTTCAATATAAAACTCATATAAAAATTCATAACTAAACGGTTCGTCAGGCATATACGATTCGGCGCATACGTTTGGCGAGCAGTAGTTTAAGTACGTACGACATGGCATTGGTCTTACTTCGTAAATGAGACATGTATTTGTTTCTTGATTTAAAAATATACATGGCAATTGTTCTTTCATGTACGTTTCTTTAAAGCGACGATCTTCTGTAAAATCTAACATGTTCACTCTCTTTATTTTATCAGCATAATGTTTACCATACCATTGTATATGTTGATCAATCCGCTCCTGTTCCTGTTTAGGTAGCTCGGTGATTTTCATCATAATCCATTTCGCTTCTGCCTTCGTTGCAATAATCGGAAAGTAGCAACAATATGCACAACCTTTTGCGCAAGTTGAACGAATGTTTACCTTTCGCTCAATCTCACGAATATGTTCATCAACAAGAAAAAGCAATTGTTTAAAGGCTACAAACATAAACTCCTTCCCATTTTCTCCTTCGTACCGTTCCAACCACTTATCGACTGCGTCAACAAACGCTTGTCCATTCGGCATATGCTTTTCATTAATTTGTTTACAAACTCGTACAATTTGTTCATATGTTAAAGGCATGTTGATCCCCCTTACTGTCTTGGTGCCCAAAGCATGGCTGCCACACCGACTAAACATATAACGCCTCCAATCCAATCATACAAATCTGGCGTTTTTTTGTCGATCCCCCACCCCCATAGCAAAGATAAAATAATGAAAACTCCTCCATATGCTGCATATACTCGTCCGAACGATGGAAACGATTGAAACGTCGCAATGACACCGTATAACGCTAAACATATTCCCCCAGCAATTCCGTACATGACTTGTTTTCCTTCACGAAGCCAAAGCCATATAAGATACCCTCCACCAATTTCGGCAAGGCCTGCTAATAAAAACAAAATGATCGCGCTCATCCAACCACTTCTTTCTACATTTTGTATTAATGGCTGGATTGTATAACAATCTGTCACAAAATCGCAATACTTTTCGAAAACATTTCTCACAAAATAATCATTTGTACTTCAAAAACGGTTGCTATAGTGAAAACGAACAAAAAAACGAAGGGAGATGAATGAAAGTGGATTTTCCTATTGTAGAATTCCCATGGTTTGGAAACGGGAATATCGTTGCCCTCATTGCCATTATTCATGTTCTCATTAGCCATGGAGTGGCGATCGGTGCAACAGCTATCGTCGTATCGACCGAGTATTACGCTATGCAGACGAAAAATGCGAAGCTCGATCAGCTAGCAAAGCAACTAACGAAATGGATTGTGATCATTACAACAACAGTCGGGGCAATGACAGGAGTAGGTATTTGGCTATCGACCATGGTCATTCAACCAGACTCCATCGGGTCTTTATTGCGTATTTTTTTCTGGGCGTGGGTGACAGAATGGGTCATATTTATCGGTGAAGTTGTACTACTCCTTATTTACTATTACACGTGGGAGAAATGGAAAAAAGGAAAGGAAAAACAAAAACATTTGAACATCGGGATCACGCTTGCAGTATTTTCATGGCTTACGATGGCGATCATTACAGGAATTTTAGCAGCAAAGCTCACACCAGGTCGTTGGGTCGAAACGCTTTCGTTTTGGAACGCCTTTTTTAATCCAACGTATTTACCTTCTTTAGCATTTCGAACATTTTTAGCCGTTACGTTAGCGATTTCATTATTTACAATCTTTGTGCGCTTATTTGTTAAAGACAAAGACGTGCGCCTGCCGCTTTTTCGTATTTTCTCTATTTGGGGAGCGATTTCACTACCAGCAACGTTTATTTTTGGCATTTGGTATTTAAAATCAATTCCAGAACAAGCAGCGAAATTAATCGTTTGGTCAACCGGTTTACCTGAACAAACGTTTAACGTATTAAATCTCATCGCATTTGCTTTAATCGTCGTTTTTCTCATATGGCTTGTCATTCGTCCGAAAAAACTGCCGGCTGTCCTTGCTTTAGCGATGTTTATTTCAGCTATCGGTTTCATTGGAGAGTTTGAAGTTGTTCGCGAATCAATTCGCAAGCCGTACATTATTTACAACTATATGTACGTTAACGGCATTACTGCCGCTAAAGCGGAAGCGATGAATCGAGATGGCTATTTGGCTCACTCAACGATCGCCAAAGTGAAAACAATTACGGAGGAAAACAAAATCGAAGCTGGTCGTGAAATTTATGAAGGACAATGTTTAGCTTGTCATACAATCGATGGCTGGCGTTCGAAACGAGCGCTTGCTAACCGTCTACAAGGATGGCCACAAAAAAGCATCGAAGCATTTATTCCATCAATGCATCAAGTTCGTCCGATGATGCCGCCGTTCGTCGGAACGAAAGAAGAAGTAGAAGCGCTTGCAGCTTATTTATACAAAGTAGTTAACGAACAAAATTAGAAAGGAGTGGCGACACATATGCATATATTACAATTAGCCATCCCACCTGATTTTCCTTTACCAATACCGGGTAACTTATCATTACTTGAGTTTTTGATCGTATTGACGTTTATTCTTCACATTGTATTTGTTAATTTTACACTATCGTTTGCAACTGGAGCAGTCGCTCTTGAAGGTGCGGGAATTGTAAAAAAATCGAAACGGTTAGATGATATGGCGCGTATTTGTTCGTTTCACGCTTCCATCCATAAAAGTATTGCGGTCGTACTCGGCGTTGCCCCTCTTTTAATCGTTAGCGTCATTTATACGCAATATTTTTATACATCAACGTTGCTCATTGGAAAAGCATGGATCAGCATTATCGTCTTATTAATTACTGCCTTTCTTCTTTTGTATGTGTATAAATTTTCGTGGGAAAAATGGGAAAATAAAAAAGGATTGCACTTTTTCGTCGGTCTTGTTGCATCCGCTATTTTACTGTTTATTCCGTTGATTTTTATCGTCAATATCGTTTCGATGTTGTACCCAGAAAAATGGTCAAGTGCGAACGGATTTTTCCATAGTCTCTTTTATTACCCACAAATTTGGCAGCGATATGCGCATTTCGTTTTAGCTAGCTTAGCTGCTGGTGGATTTTATATGTATTTTTACTTCGCATGGAAGCAAAAGAAACAGCCGTTATCTGACGTCGAGCAATCGTTAAAAATGGGCGGAGTGAAAGTGACGTTTTGGATCACGTTGCTACAATTATTGTTCGGCTCTTTATTGCTCATATCGTTCCGCCGCGATATCGTGCTTCTATTTATGGGCGATGATTTGCTGTTAACAGTTTTATTACTCGTATCCATTTTATTGACGATCGTCCTATGTGGACTTTTATATATTGTGACGAAAAAAGATACACAAAATGTATTTTATGCATCAGTCATTTGTTTCGTTCTCATCGTTGCACTGATGGGTTGGATGCGTCATGAAGTGCGAGAATCATATTTGCAACCTTACATGGACGAACATCCGCGAACGTTAGACGTGCAAAAAGAAAACGTACAACCGATAAAGTAAAGAGGGCGGAAACAAGCGCCCTCTTTTTATTTCAACAACCCTTTTATTTCGTCAACAGATAACAGTTTTCCTGCCGATACAACTTTTTCATTTACTACAAGTGCCGGTGTGCTCATTACGCCATAACTCATAATTTTTGCGATGTCCTCTACTTTTTCTACTTGTGCATCCAATTGTAATTGCGTAAGCGCCATTCGAACGTTTTGTTCGAGCTCTTTGCATTTTTTACATCCTGTTCCTAACACTTTAATCACCATTTTTTCATCCTCCTACAATATCGCATTAAATATATAGCCAATGGCGATAATGCCAGTGGTTGCAATAAGAACAAATATGCCAATAAGTTGCGGTTTCATCACTTTGCGAAGCAACACCATCTCTGGGAACGATAGTGCTGTCATCGCCATCATAAAGGAAAGTGCCGTTCCCGGCGCCACTCCTTTCCCCATTAACGCTTCAATCATCGGAAGTGATCCAACTGCATTCGAATATAGTGGCACACCAAGAATGACCGCAACAGGAATGGCAAATATGCTTTCTTTTCCTGCATAATGAACGAGTAAATCTTCAGGAACATAACCGTGAATCCATGCCCCGATGCCGATTCCAATGAGCAAAAATAGCCATATTTTTTTTACAGTATCGATGACATTTGTTTTTGCATATATGAATCGCTCACGCATCGTCATTTCTTGGACAACAGATTCCCCTAATTGAATATTAAACACATATGGCTCGACATATTTCTCTAATTTTAGCTTTCCAATCACCCATCCAGCGATAATGGCTAATAATACGCCAAACAAGACGTACAACACCGCAATTTTCCATCCAAAAATCGAAAACAACATAACAAGCGAGACTTCATTGACAATCGGTGACGAAATTAAAAAGGTAAACGTCACCCCAAGCGGAATGCCTGCCTCGACAAATCCGATAAAAAGAGGAACGGTTGAACACGAACAAAATGGCGATACGACACCAAGCAAAGCTGCTAGTACGCTCGCAATTCCTTTTTTCTTCCCGCTAATCCATCGCTTTACTTTTTCAGGCGGAAAATAGCTACGTACAAACGAAATGGCAAACACCATAACAGACAATAAAAAAAGAATTTTTAACGTATCATAAATAAAAAAATGGAGCGCTCCTCCAAACTTTGAAGTGATCGACAGTCCGAATACATCTTCAACTAACCAATCCGCAAACATGTTAAACATGAATATCTCTTCTTTCTTCCATAAGTGGCATGACCACTTCTTGATTTAGTTGATAAATTGTAAATTTTCCTTGTTTATATACATGTACGACTTTTCCTCGCTCAAGCAATTTCAAATGATGCGTAACAGTCGATGGAGGTAGCTGCAAGGCAGCTGTAATCTCACACATACATAAATCGCTGTGCATTAACATACCAACAATGCGCAAACGTGTTTCATCTCCAAGTGCTTTAAACAATTGAGCGCGATGTTGTATGAGCTGATCATCTTGAAGAAAAGGAAACGTTTCCTTCGCCTTTTCAACTACATCGTTTATTTCTTGTTCATTTTTCAATTGCCAATCATTTTTCATCCGTCATTCACTCCCCTCACTTTTATAATAAAACTATTTTTCTAGTTTTGTAGTTGTAAATAATGAACATTTTTTGAACATCATTTTTAAATTCCCCCAGTCGTTTTTCGTAGTCTTTAAATGACTATTTACTCATGAAAACCCATGATGCTACGAGCACCATGGGTTTTGCCATTAAACCGCTTCATCTACTTCTTTAAGCGTTGTTGATAGACATTGATGTGCGGGATGGACATGATTACCTTCTCCCTCTTTCAAATACCCAAAAACGGCTTCCCGCAAAATTAACTGCCATGCCTGCAACCGTCGCCACGGCTTTACTGCTAAATAGCTGCATTTCTGCTAATTTATGCAGCAAATACAGCAAAACGATTGTCGTGCTTAACGATACAAGGTTGATGAAAATAAACTGAAGAAACTCTTGAACAGATGCTTTTTTTCGTACTTGAAACGTCCATGTGCGGTTCCAAACATAGCTATTCATCATACCTGCGGTATAAGAACATACTTGGGAAAAAACATACGGAACTCCTATCGAAGCAAGAAAGAAAAATACTACGAAGTCGACGAGTGTATTTCCTATCCCAACAACGGCAAAGCGAACAAGCATCATTTTTTCATTCCACATAATATGGTACCTTTTCATTTCCGCGTCTGATTCCCCAGCTTTCTTTTAAAATATAGAGCGGGCGATGCTTCACTTCATCGTAAATGCGACCGATATATTCTCCGATTACGCCAAGCATTATAAGGACAACACCGTTGAAAAAAAGAACCGTCATCACGAGCGATGACCAGCCCGTGACGGTAGAATGGGTAAACAATTTTAAATACAAGACAGCTATCATCCAAACGACACTAACAAACGAAAGCAAAAACCCTAACAAACTGGCAAGCTTTAGCGGTTTGTATGAAAAAGACGTAATGCCGTCAAGTGAAAAGCGAATCATTTTTTTGAGCGGGTATTTTGTTTCCCCCGCAAACCGCTCGTCGCGTTCATATTCAATCGCCGTTTGTTTAAAGCCAACCCAGCCCACGAGCCCGCGCACGAACCGGCTCCGCTCTCTCATTCCTACTAACTCGTCGCGCACTTTTCGGTCGATTAAACGGAAATCGCCCGTATCAAGCGGAATATCAATTTCCGTCGCTGCCTGTAATAACCGGTAAAAGGCGTAGGCAGTTGCTTTTTTAAAAAACGTTTCTCCTTTTCGTTTCGTTCGCTTTGCATAGACGACATCGTACCCTTCTTTCCACTTTTCAATCATTTCTAAAATTAACTCTGGCGGATCTTGCAAGTCTGCATCAATAATGACAATCGCTTCCCCAGAAGCATAATCCATCCCTGCTGTAATTGCAATTTGATGCCCAAAGTTGCGGGAAAAATCCAAATATTTCACTGTATCGTCTCTAACCGCAAGCTCTTTTAACATATCAAGCGTTTCATCTTTACTACCATCGTTGACAAATAATAGCTCATACGCTCCGTCCGTTTGTTCCATTACTCTTTTTAATCGCTTATACGTTTCACGAATCACAAGCGCTTCATTATAGACAGGAATCACGACCGAATATTTCACCACGTTTCTCTCCTCCTATCCTTCATATTTATACAGCTTTTCTGCACCGTCTCTCCCAAACGACTGTTGTGTATCGCTGGATTGTTTCCATTCGGATTGCGGTATTTCTTTGCAGTGTGTTTGAATCCACTCGACAATGTCATTATTGCTTTGACCGCCGCCGAATCCAGAAAGAAGAAAATATTTTACTTCCCCATTTTTCACTAAGTTCTCTAGCTTTTTAGCCGTCAATGCTGGGTCGTTTCCGGAGAATCCACCCATTGCCATGACCGCTTTATCGGTTTTTAACATGATTTGTGCCGCTTCTGTCGCACGGAACGTCGCTACTAAATAAGTTTCTCCATCATAGTTCTTTTCTAAATATTGAATGAGCTTCTCATTTGCTTCATTTCTTTCCACCCCCCTATCATCCGCCCATCTTGTCGGCCATCGAAGGTTGTTTGCGGACCTGCTGCTGGAATCATGCTATTGGCGCCGTACAATATAGGTGTGAGCGCCCAATAAAACGGCATGAGCAGAAGTCCAACTAAACTAGCTATTTTTACATAGTAGGCGATTCGCGTATGCTGCCGAAATGCAAGAAGCAAAACAAACGAAGCGAGCCCTAATAAGCCGACGAACCATATCCAGATAGTTGACATCACCGCTTTATTTTGATAAAGAATGTACGCTTCTAATGAAAATGTCGCCAAAAACGAACTTGGAAGCAGCCATTGTTGTTTGCCCTCTTTGTAAAATTCCCATAATAACACACTACCAATCGCCACAAGCGCTGCAATCGCTGGTGCCATCATGCTTAAATAATAGCGATGGAAAAAACCAGCAATACTGAAAAATCCCATCATCGGAATGAGCCATGCCAACCAAAATACCGCTACTTTATGCGAAATGGTAAACATCCGCTGTTTGCGGATCGATAACCCAACCGCAATCGTGCTAAAAAGAACAAACGGTAATAACCAGCTAATTTGTCCGGAAAGCTGTTGGTTAAACAGGCGAAAGATTCCGCGATTGCCTGTTTCTCCGATGCCGATCCCACCTTCACCTTTAAACTCCGGCAGTTGTGGTGGTGTATTCCCGCTGTTCTCGGATTGCCCCATACGTTGCATGCCGTTTGGTAGTTGTCCCGCACCATTTGGCGGCTGTGGCATCTCCCCTCTTTCCCCAACGTAATTGCAGCATACGATAGCGACGTCATCAGCAACACCACGGTTGCGAGGGTTAGCTGTTTCAATTTTCGTTTCCAAGTCTCATTTTTCGCCAACCAATAAAAATGGACGTGCGATCTCGACTTATCGACTCGGCACGTTTACGCTCTTCTTTCCGTTTTAAATAATTTAGTTGCCAATGCGGTAGAGGCGATTCCGTCATCGGGATGGATTCATCTTCGCGCCGAGCTTGATGGCGGCGATCTTGCCTTTACCGTCACCGATTCCGGTCCTGGAATCCCGGAAGACGAACGCGATTGGGTGTTTCAGCTCGGCTTTACGACGAAATACGATGAACACGGCAACCCGTCCACTGGCATTGGGCTGACGCACGCAAAAGAAATTGTTCATAGTTTCAACGGAAAAATCGCATTAACAACCGATGAACATGGTCGGACACAATTTCAAATCAACATTCCTAGCAAACAACTGTGAGGAGAGGATGCCATGCGCTTTTTTCTCATTGAAGATGACGCGGTTATAAGAAAAATGTTAGAGAAAATGATTCATGAAAGCGGACTTGGAGAAGTTGTGGGGCAAGCGGAAGATGGACTAGATGTATCGATCGATCAGCTATATGCTGTCGATGTCGTCCTTATCGATTTACTTATGCCTGGGCTTGACGGCATTCAAACGATGAAAAAGTTGCGCGCGCAAGGGTTTACGGGTCCGTTTGTCATGATTTCTCAAGTAGAAAATAAAGAAATGATCGGGCAAGCGTATCTGCACGGCATCGATACGTACATTCATAAGCCGATTAACCGTTACGAAGTCATTTCCGTTTTAAGACGGGTCGCCGCCTACCTTTCTGTCGCTTCATCGCTTGACTCGATCCGCCGCCTATTGCAAAAGCTAGAAAAAACGAAACAACCACTCGCCACCCACGAAGCGACGAGTGAACAAAAGGCACGGCAGCTCCTTCTCGTCTTAGGCATCGCTGGCGAATCAGGAGCGTCCGATTTATTAGCCATTATGCGCTGGCTTTCGGAACAAGAGCAACAAGGACGAGCAATTCACGACTTACCGCCATTGAAAGAGCTATATGCCCAAATGGTGCGACGTGTGTATAAAGAAGAGCAACTTGTGCAAAAAGAAATACGCGCGATGGAACAGCGCATCCGCCGTATGGTGCTACAAGCGTTTACACACTTATCGTCACTCGGGTTAGCCGATTACACCAACCCGACATTTGAGCATTTCGCCCCACGCCTGTTTGATTTTGAAGAAATTCGCCTGCGCATGCAAGAGTTAGAAGCTGTGGAAAAAGCAACAAAATGCCGAATTAACGTAAAAAAATTTTTAACTGCCTTCTATATGGAAATAAAAAATATATAGCAAAGGTGCCCGTAACGGACACCTCTTTTTCTTTCTCTTTCTACCGTCGAATGGGTAGCTTAATAACAAACGTCGTTCCTTGTTCCGAGCTGTCATGAAGCGCAATCGTTCCGCCATGATTTTCAATAATTCGTTTGACGATCGTTAATCCTAATCCTGTCCCTGACGATTTCGTTGTGATAAATGGTTCAAAAATCGCCTCCTTCATATGTGTCGGAATGCCGCTTCCAGAGTCGTACATGTACATGTTGTACGTTTCATCGACATCGGAATATATGCAAATCGTTCCGCCTTCTTCCATCGCTTCGATGCTGTTGTGAAGCAAATTGTATAACACTTGCATCATTTGTTTTGAATCAAGCTGTAACGGCACGTGATCAAGGCGCACGTGAACGCGTATACCTTTTGCCTCTAATGTTTGATGAAAAAGAGAAAGAACGTCTTGAACGATCGTTTCTATATACACCTCTTTCAATACCGGTGCGCTCGGTTTGGCGATCAGAAGCATATCTTCGACAATTGCGTTGATGCGATCAATTTCTTTTAATAAAAGGGGAATATGATATTGTTCACGATCGCGTTCATGTAAATTTTCGTTCATAAACGCTAAAAAGCCGTGAATGACCGCAAGCGGATTGCGAATTTCATGCGCTGCCTTCGCCGCCATTTCCCCCATTAACGCCAACTTTTCCGATTGATGTATTCGTCTAGAAATTTTCTCAGCTTCAGTAACATCGAGAAAGAAAACAATACGTCCAATTGGCTCTTTATGTGGAATAATTAAATCTGTTTTAGAGACCAAAAATTCCCTCTCCCCCTCATCTGAGTCGTATGATATTTTTACTTGTTGAAAAGAATCTTGAGATGTAAGTAGATTCCAAAACAAACGGTTTTCTTCCGATCCCTCTCTAATTTTCTCCTTTATTTTTCTTTGATCCAAGCATAGTAATAACATAGCTGATTTGTTAATAAAATAATCCGAACGAGTTTCATCCATTGTGATAATTCCAATCGGTAAAGAGTTAAGTAATTTTTCAATGTACGCCTTATCGTCTGCCAATCTCTCGTACAAATGGGAGTATTGCCTAAAAAATGCTGAAAGTAGCAACATAATAGACATATATAAAAGCAAACCGAATATGGTATCAAAAATGAAAAGAATGGCCAAGATAAATGAAAAGAATGGCCAAGATAAGTGAGGCTGTCAATTCTACCATATAAATATATATTAATTCTTTTATAGTATTTAACAAAATCAAACGAAACTCAGTAGATGAGCGCAATGAAAAATATATGGTCATAAGTAATACGTTTAAAACAAAAAAAGCAGCAAAGGAAGCGATATAGGATCCAAAATCGTAAATGGAAACCTTCCCGACAACGCCCCCAAAAACGATATAAGCATAATAACTCCCACAAATCATCATTGTATAAACAGAAAAATTAAATACACGGTTAAACCATGACGTTTTTCGTGGATACCAAAAGTACATTACAAAACTGCTTATTAAAAGTATGATTAAAGAAAAGTGCAATCCATGAGTAAAAAGCAAAGCAAGGTAAACAGACGACTCTAACGTAAAAGCATTTCCATTCGGCGGCAAATATATCGTATATCTACTAAGCAAAACAACAGCCCCAGCAAACAACAATAACAAAAACCATTCGTTTTGTACGTTCACGTCTGAAAACGGCCATGTATATAAAAATAATGCACATCCAAGAAAAGAGATGAGCGTCACATATACCGTAAATAATCGTTTCATAAAATGTATTCACCTATCATGTACAGTTTTGACTCTATCATTCTATTGCAGATAACGACAATAAGCAATAAAGGATTTTTTCTCTATTCAACAAAATCAACGATGCGATATAATAAAGAAAATAAAAAAGGAGTGACAGCGATGTTTAAGCTTCCTGATAGTCGTTCGAAATAGTGGTATGGCGTTGGCACTTTTTTGTTTTTTCTTTATTTTTGTACGCTTGCCGCATCTCGCTTATTGCTTAGCATCGAGTTGGACTTTAAGCAACTCATTGGCTTTGCGATTATATCCTTTATTTTATCATGTATCATCGGAATCGTTGGTTTTTTTGGAAAAGCAATATGGGCGATCATATCTTCTGCTTTTTCCGTAATCGGAATCATTTACGTCTTGTTTATTTCCATCACTCGTATGCACGATGGATGGAGTGATCTGACAAGCATCATTTCTTTTCTTGTTATTTCAGCATTCGGTATCATTGTTGGAATGATTGCTGAAGTGATTCGTGCAGCATTAAAACGAACATAACATTTCTCAACCATTCCCATCTTTAGTTTTGTGCATAAACGTAAAAACTAATCATGCAAAACAGATGGGAGGGATGCACAAATGATAACAAAACTAACGAAATCTATTGCCGCCTTAAGTTTACTTGCCATTGTTGGCTGTAACAACGCAATGGATATGAACAACCGTTCCAACATTTCCGCGTTGCATACGACGCTATCAAGTGATCAATATCCGCATACAAAAGCGATATTGATTCAAGAAGCTCGCTATAAATTTGTTCCAATAGATCCAAAGGATGCTGCAAATTTACGCACACAAATTGAACGATCGTTAACGGAACAACAAAGAATGTATGTGCAACCAAGACCTTACACGCCGTCACCAAATGCGTATCAACGTCCAAATCAGGTGACGCCGACACAACCGAACAGACAAACACAACAACCGACTCAGCAACAACCAAGACAAACAGCACCAACAACTGGAATTAGTCAATATGCCCAACAAGTAATTGACTTAACAAATAAAGAACGTGCTCGCGCAGGACTGCCAGCATTACGTGCTGATGCGCAGCTCAGCTCGGTCGCCCAGAAGAAATCGGAAGATATGCGAAAAAATAATTATTTCTCGCATACAAGCCCAACATACGGCTCTCCTTTCGATATGATGCGCGATTTTGGCGTTTCTTATCGAACGGCTGGGGAAAACATCGCGAAAGGGCAGCGAACACCTCAAGAAGTAGTTAATGCGTGGATGAATAGTGCTGGACACCGAGCGAACATTTTAAATCGCAACTTTACCCATATCGGTGTCGGATTCGACGGAAACGGGAACTATTGGACACAAATGTTTATCGGAAAGTAAGAATGTATTTTAAAGCTAAACATCGCCATAAAAATCGCCGTCTCCGTATGAGGCGGCGGTTCTATCTTACCGTTCAGACACTTTTTCTAATAACGCATCTCCTGTCTTACTTACACGTACATAGGCAAAGCGAGCATGGAGTTGGATCTCCCCTCCTGTTTTTTCAGGGACAAAATACGTTTCAATTCCATAAATGATTGTATTTCCATATATATGTCCGTTTACTAACACATCGCCTTCTTGATACACATCCGAATTGCGTTTTTTTCCATTTAGCGAATAAATGCCAACTAATCGATGGATTCCTGTTTCATCTTTTCGTAAAACGACTTGCACTTTCCCCCATTCATTGATCCCTTCAATCGTTGAAATTTCGTATTGAAGACGAACATAATCCCCTTGAATGAGTGAGCGTGGATCAATTGGCTCAAGTTGCAATTTAATTTGTTGACCATATTGAATATGTTGTTCTTTGTCAAACGTCACATAGACGATAAAAGCAAACTGCAAAATCATAACAACGAAAAGCGGCAACCATTTTTGCTTCGTAACAGAAAACGAAATCGCTTTTCTTTGTTGTACAAACGCTGCCAAGATAAACAAGCATACTCCAACAATTGCTAGAGTGATCGATTTATGCAGTAAGTCCCATACCCATTCATAATACTTTAACGCTAAAAATAAACATGTATATGCCCAAGCAACCCATTGTTCTCGCTCATTCGTACGGAAAAAGAGAACAAGGGCAACAAATCCAAGAAACAGTATATTCCATACAACATACGCCCAATCCACAACGACTAAATCAGCACTCGTTAATAAAAGAAGCGTAGCGAATGAAAAAACGAGGAAAACGAGTCGCTCATACGTATGTTTTGTCATCCAATAAATGATGCCGTAAAAAACAAATACAGTAAATAACGTAAAACGAATGTCACTCCACTCATCAATCATCATCATGGCGAAATAAAGCGAAACTGCCATATTCGTCATCGCTCGTACCCCTGCCGACATTCGCCATGAAACAATAAATAATATAGCGATATATACACTGATTACGATAAAGGAAACCTCTGTTACACTAAAAGCTCCAAGTATATATCCGATCGCAAGCAATGTGTAACGAACAACATCGTTCCATCTCTTCCATAACAATCCCGGAATAACAAACAAAAAAACAGATATACTGAACAACCAATAAGGGGAAAACACATCAAACCAAAACGACAACAACTGCATGATACTTCCAATCGCAATAACCGAAGCTACCCCTGTAACAATGATTTGAAAAGCGACAAGGAAAACTTTTTCTACTTTTCCGTTGCTTCGTTTTTTCATCCAACGAAGCGCATAAATCCCTATATAAACGATAACGGCAGCCAATACAAGCCCAAATATATACCAATTACCACTAAAATGCCGTTCAACAAAACGAAAATATTGCACAACCCAAAACATACCTGTAAACAACACCGTACATATAAAATACGGTTGTTTTTTTACATACATTAAAAACAAAACAAGAATAACAGCATATGCATATGACCAAAAATGAAACTGATCAGTGGAAATTCCTTGTACAAATATAACGAATAACCAACCGTGCATGGCTATATAAGCTAAATTAGAAACAATCGATGGGCGCCCAAGAAACGAAATGATTCCGTTGACTACGGCAAAAAGCAACAAAAGAAAAAATGATGTCCATTCCCCTCGTTCAATTTGATACGAAGACGGAAAGTAGTAAAACCAAAATGTCAATTGCAACAATCCGAAACTAAATACGGAAAGAAATCGATAGCGAGTAAACCATGCCAAAACGGCAGTAGGGATGAACCAAATGAAAAACAATAAAAAGCTATCGGCGTGTGAATTATACACTTGCCCAATTAATGCAACACAAATCCCAAACGTAATCGCCCCAAAAATAAACAACCATTTACTTAAAAAATGGCGACGAAAAACCGTTGCGCTCGTCGCGTAAAACAACACCATAAACCCGATACCAATACTGACTTTTGTCAATCTTCCAAGTTCAGGCCAATTTGAAGCAAAAAAATAAACGAGCGCGGCAACAAAAAACAAAAGTCCTAACAAATATGTTGTTTTCACAACACGTTGTGCCATAAAGTGGCCTCCTTAAACATCCTTTTTAACATTATACTATGACTAGAGGCCAAACGTATACATTATTCATCGACATCCAAGCCGTTCAGAAATTTGCTTGCCGATTTTTTTCATTTGTATGTGAAGTTGTTCAAGCCGCTCATCTGTCATACGAATCGTCGGTCCGGAAACACTTACTGCGGCAATAACTTGTTTTGTATGATCAAAAATGGGCACCGCTATGCAACGGATGCCGTACTCGTTCTCCTCTAAATCGAGCGCATAACCAAGCTCGCGAACACGCTCTAACTCATGAAAAAACATATGTTGATCTGTAATCGTATAGTCCGTATGTGGCGGCAATCCTTTTCTTTCTAAAATGTCCATAACAACATGTTTAGGCAAATGCGCTAAAATCGCTTTTCCAACAGCCGTACAATGCATCGGTGCTCGCTTTCCAACTTTCGAATGCATGCGCAATGTTTCGTTCCCATCCAATTTTTCAATATAAATGACTTCCCCTTGATCGTACACCACAAGATGCACGACTTCATTCGTGATTTGTTCTAACTCGCGTAAATACGGTTTTGCTTCTTTACGCAAATCAATTGATTCCAACAACTTTGAACTCATTTCTAGTAGCTTGTAGCCAAGTTTATAGCGCTCTGTTTCTTCGTCTTGTTCGACATACCCATACTCAACAAGCGTCGACAACAACCGGTACACCGAGCTTTTATGAATTCCTATTTGTTTTGCGATTTCGGTTACACCCATTCCATGACGTTCATTACTTAAAATATCCATGATTTGCAACGCTCTACTCACTGATTTCACAAACGAATCTTTTTCCATATGTTTCCCACCTTTAACATAATAACGAGGGCACCCGTATAGAATGCCCTCCATTTACTATTGTTTTACATGTGCATATTTTGTTTTTGCTTCTAAACGACGGCGATGTAAAATCGGCTCCGTATAGCCGTTTGGCTGTTCATATCCTTTGAAAACGAGATCACATGCCGCTTGAAAAGCAACGGATTGATCATAGTCAGCTGACATCGGTCGATACAATGGATCATTCGCATTTTGCTCATCCACAACTTTTGCCATTCGCTTCAATGTTTCCAGTACTTGTTCTTTTGTGCAAATTCCATGATGCAACCAGTTCGCAATATGTTGGCTCGAAATACGTAACGTTGCTCGATCTTCCATGAGACCAACGTTATGAATATCAGGAACCTTTGAACAACCAACACCTTGGTCAATCCAACGAACAACGTAGCCAAGAATACCTTGGGCATTGTTATCTAGTTCTTGTTGAATTTCCTCAGGCGTCCACGTTGGATGGATTGCGACAGGAATTTGTAATATGTCATCACGATAGTTTTTCACATTTTTCTTCAGCTCATCTTGCATCGCAAATACGTCAACTTTATGATAATGAAGCGCATGTAAAGTCGCTGCAGTCGGTGACGGCACCCACGCTGTGTTTGCCCCTGCTTGCGGATGAGCAATTTTTTGTTTTAGCATCTCCGCCATCATATCAGGCATCGCCCACATTCCTTTACCAATTTGAGCACGCCCTTGGAAACCAGCTGCTAACCCAATCGCTACATTTGATTTTTCATAGCTTTGCAACCATGTCGATGATTTCATTTCATTTTTCCGAATCATCGGTCCTGCTTCCATTGACGTATGAATTTCGTCACCTGTACGATCTAAAAAGCCTGTATTAATGAAAACGATTCGATTTCTTGCTTGATAAATGCAGTTTTTTAAATTAAGCGTCGTACGTCGTTCTTCATCCATCACGCCAATTTTAATCGTGTTGCGCTCAAGACCGAGCATGTCTTCAACCCGATCAAACAATTCGTTCGCAAATGCTACTTCTTCTGAACCGTGCATTTTCGGCTTTACGATGTAAATGGAACCTTTTCTTGAGTTCACATATTTTCCGTTACCGAGAAGCGAATGTTTCATAATTAAAGTCGTTACAACAGCATCTAAAATGCCCTCATACACTTCTTCCCCATTTTCAAGCAAAATCGTATTGTTTGTCATTAAATGCCCAACGTTTCGCACAAACATGAGTGAACGGCCTGGCAATGTGAGCGTTTCGCCATTTGGTGTCGTATACACACGATCCGGTTGAAGGGCACGAGTCACTATTTTATTCCCTTTTGTAAAATTCGCTGTTAAATCCCCACGAACTAAGCCGAGCAAATTACGATAAACAAGCACTTTATCTTCCGCATCCACCGCTGCAACGGAATCTTCGCAATCCATAATCGTTGTTAAAGCTGCTTCTAAATAAACGTCCTTTATCCCTGCTGGATCAGTCTGCCCGATCGGATGGTTACGATCCACTTGTATTTCAATATGTAGACCATTATTTTTTAACAAAATGGCAGACGGTTGCTTAGGCGAACCTTGATACCCAACAAATTTTCCCTCATCTCGTAACGTTGTCGTTTGCCCATCTTTTACCGTTACGGTTAACACGCCGTTTACGACAGCATATTGAACGGCATCTTTATGCGAATACCCGTGAAGTGGGACCGTTTCATCTAAAAAGGCACGAACGTAAGCGATGACTTTTTCACCGCGCACTGGATTGTATCCTTTTCCTCGCTGTGCACCGCCTTCTTCACTAATCACATCTGTCCCATATAGCGCATCGTACAAACTTCCCCAACGAGCATTGGCTGCATTCAGTGCATAGCGCGCATTTGTAATCGGAACAACTAATTGCGGTCCTGCCTGTTTAGCAATTTCATCGTCGACATTTTCTGTCGTAATTTCAAAATCCTCGACTTCTGGCTCTAAATATCCGATTTCTTGTAAAAACGATTGATATCGTTCAAAATCGAACTGCCCACGATGTTGCTTATGCCACTCATTTATTTTTTCTTGCAACTCATCACGCTTCGCAAGCAACGCTTTATTTTTCGGTGTCAACTCTTCAATCAGCTGCTCAAAATCGCTCCAAAACTTGCTTGCATCTACCCCGCTATTCGGTAATACTTCATTTGTTATAAAATCATAAAAAATGCTGGCTACTTGCAAACGTCCAACTTGTACATATTCTCCCATCATCATTCCCCTTCCCTTTTTTGTTGCGTATGACGAAACATAGTTTCAAATTTCTTAAGAATATCATACCATACAAAAACAGAAAATTTCAATAATTTTCTTGCAAATGAATAAAGGCGGGACTTTTCCCGCCTCACTTGTAAACTCCATATTTTATAATATTCACATATTCATCTAGCTCTTGCACGAGCAAATTCCCGTGTTGGATTGGATCATGTTGTTTATTTTTATACAATTGCATGTATTTATTCGACAGTTGTTCAATGATCATCATCATCATACGTACAACCGCATCAGCACATATACCGTCACGTAGTTTTTCTTTTTTAAGAAGTTCTTTCAAAAAAACATGCTGTAACAAAAAATCTTCACCATACGTTTCGTAATGTTTCGCAAGTAATTGTTCGATTTCTTGTTTTACTTCTTTCGGTGGATTTGTTACAGCATCTATCATTAATTGTGCTTCGTTCGGATATTGCGTAAATACTTGCTGTTTTACAATCAAAATTTGTTTCATCCGCTCAAAAAAATCTTCACATTGTAGTTCCTTAACTGCTTTCATCGTCTTTTCAGTCAACAGTTCTTTTGCATAATGAACAACATATACATATAAATTTTTTTTGCTTTTGAAATAATGAAACAACAATCCTTTCGATATGCCGACTCGGCTTGTCATGACATCAGTTGACGCTTTATCGTATCCATGTTCAGCAAATTCTTCAATTGCTACACGAATAATGAGTTTCTTTTTTTCTTCTGGTTGCCTCTCAAACACTTCGTACAATAAAATCACCCTTACACGACAATATCTTTCTTTTTATAAATGATATATGCTGAAACAATACTTATACTAATGATCACAATCATTAAGACCATATATAATGGATCAATTTCAAGCTCATTAATAATCGGTGCCGCATCGACATATTTAAACGGACTCACATATTTTAAAAACGATAAATCTTCAGAAATACTTGACATCATATTCATAAAATAAGTAACAAAGACAAGTCCAAGGGCAAATGATGATGCATTTCTCGTTTTACGCATCATCGTTGATAAGAAAAATGCTATGGACGCAAACGTAAAGTGAAGGAATACAGTTGCTAACGTCAATAAATAAATGGCTTTTAATGAAACATCGTATTCTTTAGCCATTTGAAAACCAATCAAACTAACGAGCAAAGAAACCGCATTTAAAATAAGGATATTCACCACCACAACAAGCCATTTATTCGTTAAAATTTCTCTCCTTGTTATCGGTTTAGCGAGTAAAAATTCAATCGTTTTATCGTTTTCCTCTTTTGCAACGATGTTGGCAGCTAACATCGCTGCATAAACACTACCGAGTAACGTCGTCATCATATATACACGAACACCGTAATACCCGGTTAAATCGCCCATGCTTAGTTGATCCATCCCAAACGCCTTAATCATCGCTGGCGGCAATGATTGAAGAAGTTTTGTTACTTCTTTTTGCTGCTCCGCAAACTGTGGGAAAATGCTTAATGTCAAAAACACAAGACCACCAAGTACGATACTCCAAATCATTAAAGATTTTGCGTTTCTCTTCCATTCACGTTTAAACATCGTCCATCCCTCACTTTTCGTAATAGTGCATAAACACATCTTCTAAAGATGGCTCGCTAATCGACACATCTTTTATGCGCAAGCTGTACAATAGGGCGATCAGTTCATTCATATCTCCTTTATATAGCATCGTCATCTCATTGCCTTTCACTTCTTTGTTTACAACACCCGCCAAATCAAAGGTCATATGTTGCCCTTCTTCAAACACGATCGTCACATGTTTCAAATGGTTTTTCGTTAAATGTTCAATCGTTTCCACTTGAATTAATTTTCCTTCTTTAATAATTGCTACACGATCGCAAAGTTTTTGTACTTCGGAAAGAATGTGCGAGGAGAAGAAAATCGTCACTCCTTTTTTCCGTTCTTCCAAAAGAAGTTCAAAAAATGTATGCTGCATAAGCGGATCTAATCCACCTGTTGGTTCATCTAAAATTAATAATTTCGGCTCGTGTAAAAGCGCCTGAACGATACCGACTTTTTTTCGATTTCCAAATGATAAATCTTCAATTTTTTTATACATATCTAAATCAAGTCGTTCGGCTAACTGTTTTAATCGTCGATCTGATACTTTGTAAAATGCTGCAGAATACGTCAGTAAATCAATTACTTTCATATCGTCATAATAATGCACTTCAGAAGGTAAGTAGCCGACATATCTCCGAATTTCTTTTGCATCTTTCACAATATCTTTTCCGAAAATTGTAGCACTACCGCTCGTTGGATAGATGAAGTTTAGTAATGTGCGAATCGTTGTGCTTTTTCCTGCTCCATTTGGGCCAATAAACCCAAAAATTTCTCCTTCCTCAATTGAAAATGTAACACCGTCAATCCCTCGATTGTTTTTGTACATTTTCGTTAATTGTTTAACATCAACAATGCCCATTATTCCGCCTCCCCGGCATCACTTATTTATTGACTAATAAGTCAATTCCATTATATAGAGCTTTGACTGGTTAGTCAATTAAAATACATTTACATATAATAGAAAATATGATATCATAAAAATATCTTTATGATGTTAGGAGGGAAAAACGTGAAAGAAACAAAAGCATGGTATGTAAATGGTTTTCTCGCTTTATTTTTCATCATCGTGTTGCTCGCAGGTGCTGTTTGGCGATTTTTTATGGAGCTGGAACTTGTTCTTCCGATTTCGTTTATTTTTCTTGCTTTCCTATTATCAACAGGGATGACAATGGTTCAGCCTAATCAAGCAAAAGTCGTCATCTTTTTCGGGAAATATATCGGGACTATTCGTGATAGCGGTTTATTTCTAACTGTCCCACTTAGCGTTCGCAAAACCGTTTCATTACGTGTTCGCAACTTTAATAGCGCAAAGCTAAAAGTAAATGACATTGAAGGAAACCCGATTGAAATTGCAGCTGTCGTCGTTTTTAAAGTCGTTGATTCAGCAAAGGCGATGTTTGATGTAGATCACTATGAACAATTCGTTGAAATTCAGAGTGAAACAGCCATTCGTCACGTCGCAACAAAATACCCATATGACACATTTGAAACTGAAGATATTTCACTTCGTGGAAATGCCGATATTGTTTCAGAAGTATTAGCAAAAGAGCTACAAGAGCGGTTGGGGGTTGCTGGTGTTGAAGTTATCGAAGCACGTCTAACACACTTGGCTTACTCAACAGAAATCGCAAGTGCCATGTTACAACGCCAACAAGCTGCCGCCATTTTAGCAGCACGGAAAAAAATTGTCGAAGGGGCTGTTTCAATGGCGAAAATGGCAATTGAACAACTTGACAAAGAGGCTCACTTACAATTAGATGAAGAAAGAAAGGCTAATATGGTTAATAATTTAATGGTAGCAATCATTTCTGATCGTGGAGCACAGCCTGTCATCAATGCTGGAACGTTATACTGACGGTGAATACGAAATGACAAAGAAAAAAAACTTCCCGCTACGAATTGATCCAAAGTTGTATGAAATCATCGAACGCTGGGCACAAGATGAATTTCGAAGCGTGAATGCTCATATCGAATTTTTACTTCGTGAAGCAGCAAAACGCGAAGGACGTTTGAAAGAAAATAAGAAGTAAAAAGGTGTCCCAAAAACTTTGGGGACACCTTTCGCTTCAATCATATGAAATAAACCTTTTATTTCGCAAATACATGATTTCCAATAATAACTGTCACTTGACGTGAACGGATCCATTCGCTTTTCGCCGTTTTTGGATTGTAAAAATATAATGAACCACTTCCTAAACCGCGAAAAGCAATGGCTTCTTCGACCGCTCGATATGCTTCACGATCTGCCGGCTTATTAATTTCACCATTTTGTACAGGAGTAAATGCGTAATATCCTCCGGAACGATCATAAATGACTTGGCGAATCGTATTTGGAAAACTCGGATGATCGACACGGTTCAAAACGACCGTTGCCACCGCCACTTTCCCTGCATATGGTTCCCCTTTTGCTTCTGCATGAACAAGACGGGCCAATAAATCTTTATCAGCTTGAGAAATAGGTTGCGGGATGCGTAGCGTTTCTCCAACAAATAAAACATCTGTTTGTTTTTGATTGATTCGTTGTAACTCTAGCAATGGAACATTGTAATGTTTTGCGATCGTCCAAAACGTCTCCCCTTGCTTGACATAATGAACTGTCGTTTGCGCAAAAGTTTCAGTTGTTGAGACAAAGATGGTAGCTACAAACAGAGAAGCAAGTGCTAGTAATTTCCTCATGTTATCCCTCCTAGTCTGTTGCTCGCTTACAAGACTAGCAGAGATTTATTAATCTATCATTATCTAATTGTTGGAAAATCTCTCAAACGATATGACGCTCAACATTCCAAAAGATATATGGAAAATGATTCATTCACACTCAATATCCTCTTACTGTTTGTCACAGCTTTTTCAAAATCACAATGATCATGTGACGATCATCACAACAATCAACTAAAAAAAGAGATATGATTACATTGTGATATAAATCCATTTCGGAGGGTGAAAACGATGAAAAAATTATTTACCGCACAATCAACAGTTGGTGAAATTGTAGCTATATTTCCAAAAGCGGGCGATTTGTTTAGAGCATATAAAATTGATTTTTGTTGTGGTGGAAATCGCTCTTTATCTGATGTGGTCACTGAAAAGCAATTAGATATAGAAACAATTTTAAACGAGCTACAATCAATGTATGAAAAATCGCTTGAAAAGGTAGAAAAAAATTGGTTAGAAGTTTCATACAAAGAGTTAATCGATCACATTATTCAAACACATCATCAATTTTTATTAGAAGAATTGCCTCAACTTACTCCATATGTAACAAAAGTAGCACGCGTTCATGGTCCGACACAGCCGCACTTAATTCAAGTGCACCGATTGTTTCATGAGTTAAAAATTGAGCTAGAGCAACATCTGATGAAGGAAGAAAAAGATGTATTTCCGCTTATTATACAATTTGAAACATCTCCGACAAAAGAAAACGAGCAAATAATGAGACTAGCAATTGAAGAGCTTACAGCTGAACATGAACGTGCGGGTGATATAATTAAACGTATTCGAGAAGTGACAAACGACTTTACTCTTCCCGTCGACGCTTGCGGAACGTATCGACTAGTGTACAATCGCCTTGAAGCATTGGAGAATGATTTATTTACTCATATTCATTTAGAAAATAACATTTTATTTCCACGTATTCTACGCGGAAAATGACATTTAACAAATATCTTAGAAAACCCCTCTTTATTTAGGTATAGTCATTTATCACAAAAAATTCAAGAAGGTGTCGGAATCACTGACACCTTCTTTCTCTTTGCATCCCGATGACATATTAATCGTTGACAACTTACTTTTCGTAAGTTTATAATTATCTTGAAATCAAGATAAAGGTTGATGCATATGAGCCAAAACGATCAAACATTATCATTAAAATTATTTATTGTCCTTTCTAGAGCACATAAGGCGGTGTCGGAACATGTAAAACATGACATTCAACGTTACGGACTAAATCCAACGGAGTTTGGCGTTCTTGATTTGTTGTATCATAAAGGAGCGCAGCCGATCCAGCAAATCGGTGATAAAATTTTGCTGACAAGCGGAAGCATGACATACGTCATCGACAAACTCGAAGAAAAAGGATATATCGTCCGGCAACGTTGTGAAAAGGACCGCCGCATTACGTACGCTGTCATTACAGAAGAAGGAAAAGCACTAATGGATCACATTTTCCCACAGCACGCACAGAAAATGACGGAGATTTTCCAATCTTTATCCACAGATGAAAAAGAAATGGCGATTCACTTGCTCAAAAAGATAGGTCTTTCATTAGCGCCTTTTTAAAGGCCTATCGCACAACTTTTATCTTGAAATCAAGATATACGAAAGGAGAAATGATTATGATGCACATCGGTATTTTACTTATTCGTCTAGCTGTCGGTTTAACTTTTATGGGTCACGGTGCTCAAAAATTATTCGGATGGTTTGGAGGATATGGCTTAAAAGGAACGGGAGGATGGCTTGAATCTATTGGACTAAAGCCCGGGGTGACAATGGCCCTCATTGCTGGATTAGCTGAGTTCGTTGGAGGGTTATTGTTTGCGCTTGGGTTGTTCACCCCATTTGCAGCTTTGTTAATCGCCGCAACGATGTTCGTTGCCATTGTAAAAGTACATGCACCAAATGGATTTTGGATTACACAAAATGGATTTGAGTACAATTTTATTTTAATTGTCGTTGTGATTGGCATTGCTCTTATCGGTGCAGGCGACTATTCACTTGATGCACTCATGAAATAAGGAAGGGGATTTTTCAATGATTCACGTATATCGTGCACATGAACGCTTTGAATCGAACCACGGTTGGTTACAAAGTTATTTTAGCTTTTCATTTGCTGAATATTTTGATCGAAAAAATATGAACTTTGGTCCATTACGCGTATTTAACGATGATATCATCGCGCCACAACGTGGCTTTGGCGCACATCCTCATCAGGAAATGGAAATTGTGACAGTCGTCTTAAAAGGACAGCTCGAACATCGCGATAATCTTGGTAATCATCGCATCATCTCATTTGGTGAAGTACAACGAATGACAGCTGGAACAGGCATTGTACATTCAGAAATGAATCCGTCTACTACCGACGAAGTCAACCTTCTACAGCTTTGGTTTTTACCTGAAACGTACGGTCTTACCCCAGCATACGAACAAGTTTCATATGATATTGCAAAAATGAAAAATCGCTTATTGCCTATTGTTTCAAAAAAACAAGCCGGTGAGCAAGTTGCCTACATTCACCAAGATCTAACCATGTATTTATCCGATTTAGAAAATAACAAACAACTTACATTTCACCAACAACAAGGACGTCGAATGTATGTGTTTGTGATTGAGGGAGAACTTGTGTTAAATGATGATACGATTTTACAACGTCGTGATGCCGCTCGTATAACAGATATCACACAATTGCACATAACAGCGAACATAAACAGCCGTTTTATGCTTATCGACTTACCGTAGTTGCCAGCTTGCCCATGAAAACGGGCAAGCTAGATTTTACTGAGCAACACGTACATCTTTCGGCAACCAAAATGTCAACACGCCAAACAAAGGAAGAAAGCTACACATGACCATAAGTGTTTTTAGCGTATACACATCTGCGATTTTGCCAAGTGCAACTGCTCCAAGCGCTCCCATTCCAAATGCGAGACCAACAATTAATCCAGAAGCCATCCCGACATTTCCTGGAAGTAACTCTTGTGCATAAACAACAAAAGTAGCGAAACTAGACGATAAAATGAAGCCTGTGACAAAAACAATTGGCAAAACAAAATGAAGCGGCACATATGGCAAAATGAGTGCAAACGGTGCCGTACCAAGCGTGGATGCAAAAATTAAATTTCGTCTCCCAAATCGATCAGCAAGCGGACCGCCAAAAACGGTACCGATTGCCCCTGCAATCATAAAAACAAACAAATAAAGCTGCGCTTCACGAATCGAAATATGATAATATTTCGTTAAATAAAATTGATAATAATTTGAAATTCCTGCATAATACCACGAACGTGCAAATACTAGCAACACGAGAAGAACGAGGGCAAATATAATTCGTTTGCTTGCATGCTTCTTTCCTTCTATTGTTCTGTTCGGACGATTTTTCAGTTGATGCAACTGAAGAGCGTACCATTTTGACACCCAAAATAAAACAGCCATTCCTAACGCCGCAACAATGACAAACCAACTTGCTCCCTTTTGACCAAATGGAACAAAAATCAGTGCTGTAAATAGCGGAGCAAGGGCATTCCCTGTATTGCCACCGAGTTGGTAAATGGATTGTGCGAATCCCCTTCTCGCCCGCGCAGCAAAATAAACGACACGCGAACCTTCTGGGTGAAATACAGCTGATCCTAATCCGATAAATAAAACGGACAATAAAACAAAGAAAAAATTAGGCGCAAACGCCAACCCGATCATCCCTAACATGCTCGCTCCCATGCCGAGCGGCAAAAAACTCGGCGATGGATAGCGGTCGGAAAACAATCCGACAACCGGCTGTAAAATAGAAGAAGTCATATTCAGCGTAAATGCAATCCAACCAATTTGTGTATAGGACAATTTCATTGACGACTCTAAAATCGGAAATAAAGCCGGAACAACAGCTTGCATCGCGTCATTCAATAAATGACCAATACTAATGGAAATTAAAATCGGATACACGACAGTTTGCATATTTGTACGTTGTTCAACATTTGCTTGCATCTTCCTCTCTCCCTATAAAAAACAAATGGAATATTTACATTATAATACCTTCTACCAATCTTTCAATTTTTTTGCTCATTTATAAAAAAAGCGTCCTATCGAACTGATAAGACGCTTTTTTACATCTCATTGCTTGCTTAAAAAAGTCCACGCGCGTTTCCGTAGTCATCAACATCCATCTGAAGCGCCGCTGGATGTTTCGGCAGCCCTAGCATCGTCATGACATCTCCTGTTAAGGCAACGAGAAAACCAGCGCCAATCGACGGTTTGAATTCGCGCACTGTAATCGTGAAATCCGTCGTCGGACGACCAAGTTTTGTTGGGTCGTCAGAAAGCGAATATTGCGTCTTTGCCATGCAAATCGGTAGCTTGTCCCAACCGAATGATGTAAATTGTTCGATTTGCTTTTTCGCCTTGGGCGTGTACGTGCTTTTTGTATTTTCGATTGCTTCTCATACTTTACGAGCTAAATGAAATGAAAAGAATATAGAATTTAAGTAATGAAAAAACACTTTTTCAGCAATCGCCAAAAAAGTGTTTTCGTCATTACGGCAACCGATGACCTGCCGCACGGTAGATTTCGTACCATTCTTGTCGAGAGAGTTGCACGTGACTTGCTTGGCAAATGTCTTTTAAGCGAGCAGAGTTTGTTGTGCCAACGATCACTTGCATGTTCGCTGGATGGCGCAAAATCCAAGCGACAGCAATCGCTGACTTGCTTACTCCTTTTTCCTCCGCTAGCCGTCCGAGTACTTCATTAACTTCCGGAAATTTCTCGTTGTCAATAAACACTCCTTCGAAAAAGCCGTATTGGAACGGAGACCACGCTTGGATGGTGATATTTTTTAGGCGACAATATTCTAAAATATGTCCGTCGCGGTTCGGCGCTCCGTCAAATAGCGTATTCGCTTGAATGCCGCTTGTCACTAAATTCGCATGCATAATACTGAACTGCATTTGATTCGCGATAATCGGCTGTTTAATGTATGCTTGCAATAGCTCGATTTGCATACTATTGAAGTTGCTCACCCCGAAATGACGAACTTTTCCGCTGGCATATAGACGGTCAAACGCCTCTGCTACTTCTTCCGGTTCCATCAGCGTATCCGGTCGGTGTAAAAGTAACATGTCTAAATAATCGGTTTGAAGTCGCTTCAATATGCCGTCGACAGATGTTAAAATATGCTCTTTTGACAAGTCATAATAGCCATCGCGAATCGAACATTTGCTTTGAATGTGGATGCGTTTGCGCAAATGTGGTCGAGAAGCAAGCACTTCACCAAACAACTCTTCACAACGTCCTTTTCCATAAATATCTGCATGGTCAAACATCGTAATTCCTGCTTCAAGCGCTTCGTCTATATACCGCGATAGCTCAGAAACAGACATTTCCGAAATTCGCATACACCCTAACACAATTTCTGAGGCTATTAGGCCAGAGTTACCAATGTTTATTTGTTTCATTTGTCCATCCTCCCTTTTTACTTCCGTTTCGAAATTACTTCTATGGCGAACTGCGCTCCGATTAACTCAACAGCGCACAACATGAAAATAAAAAAGATTCCCATCGTTTCTCCCTCCCTCATGCCTTTGACACGAGCATAAGGTATGAAACGCGTTTCGATGCAATATGTTTTTTAAAACTTTTTTAATGAAACTTTTCTGCTATCCGTTGAATGAAGACGAGCGAAGCGATTGCAATGAAAGCAAGAATCGTTTCTACAATCCAAACATTTGAAATAATTTTTACTTGATATAACGCAGGGACCACATCAATTAATGCATGAATGAAAATCGCATACATCACGTAACGAAATTGTCCTTTCCGAACTCCATATAAAACAAGAAGAGAAAGCGCAACATGGATCGCTATCGCAAATGTTCGCTCGATACCACCTAATACATACATCCAATCAGGCTGATTTAACATGGTTTTGAGCATCTCCACTTGTGTAGCAGGGAGAGAGGAAGCAATTTGCTCAAACTGACCTGTTTGCACGAGATGAGAAATGACCATCATATTTACGGCGCTAAAAGCACCAATAAGCACAGCTTCCATTCCTCCATGTCCTAAACCGAATGATAATCCATCCCCGTATGCCCGATTGTTTTTTAACATGAAACGAAACCCTACATATCTTCCTATCTCTTCAAACACTCCAGCTGCTAAAGCGCCGTAAGCGACAAACGCCCAAACGCTACTTATTCCTTTTAACGATGTGCCACTCGGATCTATTACAAGCATATGCATAACTTTCTCTAACACTTGTGAAAATAAAACAAAGATAAGCAAGCCGACACCGAACGCTTTCCATGAGAGCCATCCTTTTTTTCGCCCATATATGATGAGTGCGAAAGGAACAATCAAAGAAAGAAACAATTGAACAAACATCCCAACCAAATCGATCTCTCCTTTCATTTACGCGAAAATAAATACGACTGGATAAACAAATACATCGTGCCACCAAATACAATGATCATCAGAAAAATAAAGCGCCATACACTTGTTGCAAATACCATAAGCATAATGAATACACCCATCATAACAAACACTTTTCCTCCGACACGATGCGTTTTTTGCCAAACTTCTTCATTTTCTAGCGTCCAAGGGGTACGAATACCGAAAAAATAATTCGGTTTAATTTTCGGCATATAATTTCCAAGGGCAATGAACAACACTCCAACTCCAATCGGCACAACGACATCGACTTGCACAGGAATTCCGATATTATACGCAAGCGTCACCACATGTATGCTAAATAAAAATAAAACAAATACATGTAAAAAAATGCGATATACTTTTTCAAATTTCTCGTAGTTTTCTTTGCGTGGATCCACCTTCGGCAAGAAAAGAATAAGGGAGACAATTCCTGTTAAAAAGATCGGAAAAAGTAATGCGCCCCACCATTTGTTCGTAAAGCCGTCAGCTTCCCCAGCCACATTCCAATGAATCGCCACTTCATCCGGCAAAAAAGGGATGGCTAATAAACTCAATACATAGCTACATGCAATGAGAATGATAATAAATAAGTGCTTTTTCATGATTCATCACCTTCTTTTTGTAATATGTCATAAAACCAGCTCATTAAATCTTGGAACACCGTTGTGTTTAATGAGTAATAAATATGTTGTCCAACGCGCCGATCTTCCACTAAATCGGCTTGTTTTAATATTTTTAAATGATGAGACACACTCGGCTTTTGCATATCAAAATGTTCAGCAATTTCCCCTGCTGTTAAATCTCCTTTTTTTAATAGTGATAAAATTTTCCTGCGATTCGGATCAGCAATCGCTTTAAATGCTTCGTTAAATGACATCTTCTTTCACCCACTTTCTTTTAGATTTTTAGACAAACTTCTAAATATCATTCAAAAAAATAGATATTTAGATAAATTTCTAATTACATAATATACAAATTCACACTTCAAATCAAGCAAAAAGAAGAAGCCGATTTAGCTTCTTCTCACATCCCCCTATTCTTTCAACTTCACCGCTGTACCTGTCGCGATGCACATCATCATTCCATCGCGCAATGTTTCAAAGTCAAGATCGACACCAATGACTGCATTCGCTCCCATATTGCGCGCTTTCTTTACCATTTCTTCTACAGCCATGTCTCGACCTTCAGCTAACTTGCTTTCATATGTTCCGCTTCGGCCACCGATGATATCGGTAATGCTCGCTAAAAAGTCGCGGACAACGTTAGCTCCTAAAATGACCTCACCAGACACTAAGCCGAGATATTGTTCAATTTGTTTTCCTTCAATGCTGTTTGTTGTTATGACAATCATGTAAATGACTCCTTTCTATAAATAAAATTTGCCCCTTTATTATATTCTCGATCGTTTCAAATCATCCTTTTTTACAAACAAATCGGCCCCCAAAACGGGAAGCCGATTTGTTTAGTCATGAAAGTTTGTTCCATCTGTTACTTCTTTTACGATACCGACGCGAATGACAAAGTCGCCAAAACGTTCACCATCCAATCGCTCTTTCGCGTACCGAGAAAGGAGCGTACGAAGTTCAGATAAAATTTCTTTTTCTCCGATATTTTCCCGATACAATTTGCCGAGACGGCTGCCGTCAAATGCAGCCCCGAGATACATATTATATTTGCCAACGGATTTGCCGATAAATGCAATTTCTCCAAGCACATGACGGGCACAGCCATTCGGACAGCCGGTCATGCGAATCGTGATTTCTTCATCGCGAAGCCCGTTTTCCTCAACAATTTCTTCAATTTTATCAATGAGTGTCGGCAAATATCTCTCGGCTTCTGCCATCGCTAATCCACACGTTGGCAAAGCGACACAGGCTAGCGAGTTACGACGAAGGGCACTATAATGTTTCCCATCTGTTAATTTATATTGCTTAATAAGCGCATCCATTTCTTCTTTTTTCTCACTTGGCACGTTCGCAATGACTAAGTTTTGATTCGCAGTCAAGCGAAAATCGCCCGTATGCACTTTCGCAATTTCTCGCAATCCTGTCATCAGTAGATAATCATCCGTATCTCTCACCCGACCACCTTCGACAAATAGCGTAAAATGCCACGTTCCGTTTACCCCTTCGACCCAACCGTAGCGATCCCCATTATGCTCGAAATAGTAAGGGCGCGCTTCTTCTAAATTCCATCCAAGCCGACGTTCGAGTTCTGCTTTTACTGCATCCAAACCAAGCCGATCAATCGTATATTTAAAACGAGCATGTTTACGTACGGAGCGATTGCCGTAATCGCGCTGAATGGTAACGACTTTTTCTGCCACATCAATGACTTGTCCTGGTTTACAAAAACCGATCACTTTTGCGAGCTGCGGATATGTCGTGCGATCGCCGTGCGTCATTCCCATGCCGCCACCGATCGCTACATTAAATCCCATAAGCTTTCCTTGTTCAACAATCGCAATAAATCCAAGGTCTTGCGAAAACACGTCGACATCGTTTGACGGTGGAACAGCGATACCAATTTTAAATTTTCGTGGCAAGTAAAGCGGCCCATAAATCGGTTCTTGTTCTACCTCTGGTGTTCCAGCAACTTTTTCTTCATCTAACCAAATTTCGTAATACGCCCTTGTTTGCGGCAATAAATAATCGCTTAATCTTTTCGCCCATTCATACACTTCCGCATGTACTTCTGACTGGTACGGATTTGGGTTACACATGACGTTTCGATTCACATCACCACAAGCTGCCAGCGTTGTAAGCAGAGCATCGTTAATAGCTTGCAGCGTTTTTTTCATGTTCCATTTCAATACGCCGTGAAACTGAAACGCTTGCCGTGTTGTAAGCTTTAATGTCCCGTTGGCGTATTTTCTTGCTAGTTCATCCATCGCAAGCCACTGCTCAGGTGTGGCTACGCCGCCTGGGGTACGAACACGAATCATAAATTGATACGCTGGCTCTAACTTTTGTTTTTGCCGCTCTGCTCTTAAATCGCGATCATCTTGCAAATAGCTACCATGAAATTTCATTAACCGGTTATCGTCTTCTGGAATGCCGGCAGTGATGCGATCTTCCATCGTTTCTTTCAACGTTCCGCGCAAATAGTTGCTTTCTCGTTTAATCCGCTCAACATCGCTTGGCGGTCCATCTGGTGCTTTCAATACAATTTTTTTCATATCGATCCCCCTTAATACACGTCGCGTTGGTACCGTTTTTGTTTTTGCATGTCGGCAACATACGCTTCCGCTTGTTCGCTACTCATGTTTCCTTCTTTCGAAATAATATGGATAAGCGTCTCATGAACATCGCGCGCCATATTCTGTTTGTCACCGCAAACGTAAACGGCTGCCCCTTCTTCTAACCATCGGAACAACTCTTTTCTATGTTCAAGCATCCGATGTTGGACGTACACTTTTTCTTTTGTATCGCGCGAAAACGCGACATCCATTTTCGTTAATACGCCGTTTTTCAGCCACGTTTGCCATTCCGTTTGATAAAGGAAATCGGTCACGAAATGTTGATCGCCAAAAAATAGCCACGATTTCCCTTTCGCGCCAATTGCCTCCCGCTCTTGCATAAAGGCACGGAACGGCGCCACCCCCGTGCCTGGTCCGACCATAATAATTGGCGTATTCGAATCTTTTGGCAGTTTAAAGTTCGGGTTTTGATGAACGAATACCGAAAGCTTGTCGCCAATGTTCAGGCGTTCCGCACAAAACGTCGAACACACTCCTTTCCGTAACCGTCCGTGCGCTTCGTAGCGAACCGCACCAACGGTAATATGCACTTCCTCTGGATACGCTAATAAGCTGCTTGCAATGGAATAAAAGCGCGGCTGCAGCTTCCGTAGGGAAGAAACAAACTGCCCTGGCGTCATCTCCCACGGACCGAACTCGCGGAGAACATCCAATACATCGCGCCCCTTTATATAGTCTTTTCGCTTCGCCTCCTGTTCAGCGGAAAGAAGCGTGTGAAAATCTGAGCTATGCGAAAATGAAGCAAGCGATTGCAATAATTGCTCGGTTAGCACCGTAATTTCTAATCGGGAAAGTAGCACTTCGCGTAACGGTTCTTCTTTTCCTTCAACAGAAGCCGGTGTATCTGGATTCCATTTCATTTCTTGAATAATGAGATCGACAAGTTCTGGATCATTTTTCGGAAAAACACCAAGCGCATCGCCTGGTTCAAACACAAGCCCAGAACCTTCTAACGATAATTCAATATGTCGCGTTTCTTTGTTTGAGCCGCGTCCATTTAAGTTGATATTTTCTAATACTTCCGCTTCGAACGGATGTTTTCGTGAATAAAGCGCGGTTGGCTGTGCTTGTGTCGGCTGTGGAGCTACGACGGAAACTGCTCCTTGCTTATCTAACTCGCTAAGCACCCCATTAAGCCATTTCGCTGCTGCTTCTTCGTAATCGACGTCACAATCGATACGTTCGTATAAACGCTTGCCTCCTAACTCTTCTAACCGCTTATCAAAATCTTTTCCTGTTTTGCAAAAATGCTCATACGACGTATCGCCAAGCGCCAACACGGAAAAGCGAAGATGCTTGAGTTTTGGTGCGCGCTTGCTATGGAGAAATTCGTAAAACGATAGCGCATTGTCCGGTGGCTCTCCCTCACCATACGTACTGACGACAATCAGTAGCGTGTCGATTTTTTTTAACTCGCTCGGCTTAAAATCAAGCATCGAAGAAACAGTGACATGAAACCCGCGATGTTTAAGTACCTCCCCTGCTTTTTCCGCCAATTTTTGTGCGTTTCCTGTTTGCGACCCATAAAGAACGGTCACTTCCTTCGTTACAGGTGCTTCTTGTTGAAGCGCTCCGACCGATTCGGTTGCAGCTAAATACCCGCTTAGCCAAAGTTTTTGTGCTGGATTTAACGTTGGCCAAAGCCGATTGAGGAGCTCAACTTGTTCTTCATTAAATGGACTGTTTGTCACTTGA
Organism: Anoxybacillus flavithermus; assembly: GCF_002742685.1. Classification (GTDB taxonomy): domain Bacteria; phylum Bacillota; class Bacilli; order Bacillales; family Anoxybacillaceae; genus Anoxybacillus; species Anoxybacillus flavithermus_E. Next base: position 1,102 of record NZ_PEDM01000008.1, on the reverse strand, counting down.
AATGGCAACCTTGTTCACCTCTCATTTTTCTACTATTCCTATAAATCAAGTATGTTTTATTTGACTTTACCGTAAAAAATAAAATTAGTAAAATAAATATAAATTATCAGAACTATTTATTTTTTTTATAATTAAGGGGGCGAGGGATATGTACGAACAATTAAAAACATTTATTACATTAGCCGAGGTGAAAAATTTCACAAAAACAGCAGACATTCTTCATTTATCTCAACCGAGTGTAAGCTTGCACATTAAAAATTTAGAAAAAGAGTTTCAAACAAAACTATTTATTCGTTCACCAAAAGAGCTACAAATGACACCAACGGGAGAATTGCTTTATGATCGAGCCAAAAAAATGATCACGTTATACGAACAAACGAAACAAGATATTTTAGAACATCACGACTGTGTGAAAGGAACATTAAAAATTGGGGCTAGTTTTACGATCGGGGAATATGTGCTACCTACCTTTTTATGCGCCTTACAAAACGATTATCCAGAATTACAATTGGAAGTCATCATCGGCAATACAAAAGAAATTGTAGAGCTCGTTCGTACGTATCAAACACATATCGGTTTAATTGAAGGTCAAACAAATGAAAAAGAGCTTGTGGTGTACCCATTCATGCAAGATGAGCTAGTCATCGTTGCATCTAATGATCATCCTCTCGCTCACAAACAGGAAGTATCGATAAACGATTTACAAAACCAACTATGGATTACACGCGAATTAGGGTCTGGCACACGTGAATATTTTAACCATTTTATTCGTTCAAATGGACTAAAAGTAAAATCACTGATGATTATTAGTAGCAATCAAGGAATAAAAGAGACGTTAATGCATGGAAACGGTTTAGCCCTCCTTTCGCGTCATGTCATCGAACAGGAATTGAATGATAAAAACCTATCGATTGTTTACGTCAAACATTCTCCTTTTTATCGAACATTTTCTTATCTTTACTCACCGACAATGGAAAACAACAAACTTGTACACTTACTAATTGATTTACTCCAACAAAAAAGGATGTGACGAACAATCACATCCTCCAGACTGTTGACAAAATGGTTGGAAGACACCCGTCTTCAAACCATTTTGTTCCAT
>NZ_PEDM01000007.1 GCF_002742685.1 Anoxybacillus flavithermus | reverse complement strand
CGTTCAAAGTCGATGTCCGTCAAGTGTTCGATCTCCCTCCCGTGACGATCGAAGTGACACAACATGAACGTGAAGTGAAATCCTGTCCACATTGCCGATGTGTTCAACAAGCGGAGTTTCCACCACATGTCACGAATCATGTGCAATACGGTCCACGGCTCACGGCGCTCGCTGTATATTTGCACCATATTCAATTAATTCCTTATAAACGTTTGAGTGATACGATCGAAGCATTATATCAACACCCAATCAGTACAGGAACTCTTGCCAATATGGTGAAACGAGGACGCGAAGCGCTGGAATCCAATATGGACATGATCGAAGACGCTTTGCTTGGCTCTAACATCTTGCATGTCGATGAAACGAGTTTGCGCATCAATGGGAAACTCGCATGGGTGCATGTCGCGTGTACATCGAGATATACGTACTTGGCTTCTCACGCTTCTCGCGGGAAGAAAGCGACCGATGACATTGGGATTCTTCCCCGATATCAAGGAACGATGATGCATGATGGGTTCGGTACGTATCCGAGATACACGAAAGCCACACATGCCCTTTGTCATGCCCATCATTTACGTGAGCTAAAAGGCTTCATCGAACAAGGACATACATGGGCATCGCGCATGACCACGTTTCTTTTAGCCGCCAAACAAGCAGTCGAAGCTCATCACGGTGCACTTCCCGAGGAAGAAGCGAGACGGTGGGAACGAGTGTATGATCGCATCCTAGCGAAAGCACAGCACCGATTGGAAACGATGACGCCTCTTCCGAAAAAAGCACTCGCTTTTATTCGACGGCTTCAGAAACGAAAAGAAGAAGCGCTGCGTTTCTTACGTGAAGTGCATGTGCCCTTTGACAACAACCAAGCTGAACGCGATCTTCGCATGGTTAAAGTCAAAGAGAACATTTCAGGTGCGTTTCGCGAAGAAGCATTCGCCCAGTCTTTTTGCATCACAAGAAGCATCGTTTCCACACTGACGAAACACGAAAAAAACGTGTGGGACTCGTTATGTCTCCTGTTGACGGGCGAAACGCTCGATCGTGTTCTTTCTACCACTTAGGGCATTTTCTATCACGGGGATGCCCTATTTGTGTTGGGCTTTTTTATACACTAGCACTGGGGTGAATAGTTACGATTGCACTCGATGATTTTGTATTCTCAAAACAATATATCCCTATTCTTCAATATATTGATATTATTAAAATTGATTTTTCTAAACAAACAAACTATCATGCCTTTAAACATTATCTTGAACAATATAACATCAAATTACTTGCTGAAAAAGTTGAAACAAACGAACAGTTGAGACAAGCTAAAAAAGAAGGGTTTTGTTATTTCCAAGGATATTTTTTCAGTAAACCTATTGTCGTGAGAGAAAAAGTTTTACCTAAAATTTCTTACACTTCACAACTCAATTTAATAAAACAAATGAATAGAAATGAAGTGAATTTTGAAGAAGTTGTTCAAACTATTGAAAAAGATCCGACGTTAACATATCGTTTATTAAAAACTGTTAATTCATTTTTCTTATTTACGGCTCCTAAAATTAAATCGATTCGTCATGCAGCCATTTTACTAGGAACAAATCATTTAAAAAGTTGGCTCACCGTTGTAACGTTACAAGAACCAAACGATCCGTTTAAAAATGAAGTAATTGTTAATAGTCTTATACGCGCCAAAACATTGGAACAACTAGCCGAACGAGTTCATTTGTGTGACGAAAAAGATGTGTTATTTTTTATGGGTATTTGTTCATCACTCGATTTATTGCTTCAACGACCATTACATGAAATATTACAAGAACTACACGTTGATGAAACAATTCAAAGTGGACTAAATGGGCATTCTTGCATTTATTCGCTTTTATATGATCTCGTCATCGCATTGGAAACAAACAATACAAAAAAAATAAGAGATTTGACAAACACGTTGAGCATTTCTTTAACAGAAGCTTTTGCTATTTACCAACAGAGTATTGAGTGGGTAGTTCAACTTCAAAAACATAGCCAAGTAAAGTAAAAAAGGCTTGCTCGAAGCCTTTTTTTACTTTACTTTAAAGCGATTCATCATCTCCGTCAATTGATCAGCGAGCTCCTCTACTTGTTTCGCTTGTTCAAAAATTTGATGAGCAGCTGCCGCTTGTTGTTCTGTCGCTGCGCTCACCTCTTCAATGCTTGCTGATGCTTCTTCGGTCACCGCTGCTACATCTTGCATATGTTCTGCAATTGTCTTACTATCGTTTTGCACGGTGTGAATTCGAGCAATGACTCGATCACTACGTTCACTTGCGTTCGTTAAATTTTGTGAAATATGTTGAAACGCTTGTTTTGCTTCGGTTACCCGTTCAAAAGCAAGATTTGCTACTTTACTTCCTTCCGTTACGATGGCTATCGCTTGCTCTGTATCGGTATATGTTTGCTGAATCATTTGAGCGATCTTATCTGTTGCTTTTTCCGTTTCTTCTGCCAACTTCCTTACCTCGCCAGCGACAACCGCAAACCCCCTTCCCGCTTCGCCAGCCCGCGCCGCTTCGATTGAAGCATTTAACGCTAATAAATTCGTTTGCGATGTAATATGGGTAATAACATTGACAATTTCCTTTACTTCTTTCGAACGCTCACCTAATCGTTTCATTGCTTCAACCGCATCGCTTGAATGTTTGGTAGCTGACATCATTGTCTCACTCATCGTTTGTAAAATCGTTTCTCCTTGCAATGACACTTGCTTCGCTTCAGTCATTGCTTTTTCCATGTTTTCCGCATCTTCTATTAAAAGTTGCAATTCTTTCATCATCCGATTCACTCGTTCTGTTACATCTTGAACAGAATGTGCAATCGCTGTTGAGCCGTGAGCCATTTCACTCATCGTTACCGCCACTTGATTCGTTGTTTGTTTCGTTTCATCGCTAGCAACGACAAATGTTTGCGAATATTGACGAAGCTGTTCAGCCGAATCATGTAACTGTTGTAGCATATTGCGCATATAGTGAACCATTTGTTGAAAATATTGTCCGAGCTGTCCAACTTCATCTTTACTTCGATGATCAATCGTTACTGTTAAGTCGCCGCTTGCTACTTCTTTCGTTAATTGACTTAACTTTTGCAATGGGCGAACGAGTCTTGAGGCAAATAAAACAATGGCAACAACTACAAATAAAATAACAACTCCCGCTGTAACAAACGATAAAATAGCTAAATAATATAACTTTTCTGTTGCTTCAGCGACAGGCACAGTTAGCACAAGACCCCATCCGGTTGACTGAATTGGTGCATAAAAGGCGTATTTTTTTACCCCTTCAAATTCATATATTCCCATTCCTGTTTTTCCCGCTAACGCATGTCTTAATAACGAAACGAGTTTATCATTTTTTTCTTGTAATAAATTTTTCTCTAACACATATTCTCCATTTGGATGTGCAATCAGTACACCATCTTGTTGAATTAAATACCCATATCCCGTTTTCCCAATTTCAACGTCAACAACAAGATTGGTGATTTCTTCTGTTTTTACTGTACCAAAAAGCACTCCAACAATTTCGCCTTTTTCCCGAATGGGAGAAGCAATAACAATGACTTTCTCACCAGTAGCTCGCGAAACAATTACATCGGAAATGGACGTTTTCCCTTTTAAAGCCTCTTGGAAATAAGGTCGGTCACTAATCGATAGTTCTCTTCCATTCGCATAAGCCTTTCCATTTCGATCTGCAATAGCAATAAGCTCAAATGTTGACCATGTTTTTTGTATATGCTTGAGCCGATCCTCATTTTGTTGTAATTCGACAATATCCCATCCCCCTTCGCTACTTAATCCTTCAATTACCTTTTTATGATCCGTCACCCATTGGTTGACTGCGCTTTGTAACCGATCAAGCTCTACTTTCGCTGTTTGTTCAAATTGATCCTCTAAAAACTGTTTTGCTTTTTGATGGTTTAAATATGCCACTAAAAATAAAGAAATAACGACAAGCGGCATAATAACCAACAGTAGCTTCCCTCTAATACTTCTCATAATCTTCCCCCTCGCCAACAATTTTTTGTATATGTATTATCATAAATAAAATAAGTATGTAATAAAAGTAGGTAAATTCGACTATTATGATACATTTTTGAAATATCATCTTTATAACTTTATATATTGAAAAATCAACATCTTTCGACAATAATAGACATATATTCTATTTTTCTTTGAGGGAGGGGGCTTGCCGTGGAAAAACATGTACATATCCCACATGCCCTGCTTACAAATGAACAACTTCTATTCAACATTATGGATCAGTTGTTTGATATCGTCTTTTTAATGAAAGTGGAAGAAGGACCTCGCTTTCGGTATGAACATGTCAGTCCAGCTGCTCTCCATTTAGCGAGTTTGACGGAAAAAGATATCGGAAAATGCATTGAAGATATATATGATCATCACGTTGCAAATTATTTAAATGAACAGTATACAAAAGCATGGAAAACAAAATCGCTCGTTACCTTTCGCGCCCGGATGAACGTAAAAGGGATGCGTTTTGCGGAGTCTACGTTAATTCCGATTTTAAACGAAAAAAATGAAGTGACGCATATTGTCGCATGTACACGCGAAATTACAGATATCTTACAAAAAGAAGAACAGCTAGAAGAAGCACAACAACTAATTGATTCTTTATTTACTCATTCACAAGAAGCGTTTATTTTATTTGATTTATTCGGTCGCATCATCCGAGTAAATCAAGAAGTAGAACGTTTATTTGAATTACAAAAAAATGAAATCGTCGGGAAAACACTTTCCGAAGTCATTCCAACGTATAGAGAAAATATCGAACAAACATTGGCACGACTGGCCGAAGGAAAACCGTTACATGCCATTCGTTTAACGATGAAGACGAAAAACAATGACAACATATACGTTTCTGTCAATGCTTCACCGTTATTAGACAAAAACGGAAATATTATCGCAGGCTTTGCTAGTTTGTTGAATATTACAGATCTCATCCAAACACAAAAACAGTTAAAACAAAGCGAAAAATTGCATCGTCATATTGTTGAAACATTTCCTGAGGCGATTATCATCCGAACAGGCGATAAAATCACGTATGCCAATTCCATTGCCCTTCGTATGTTTAAAGCATCAACGCTCGATGACTTAAAAAATAGGCCGATTCAACAATGGATCAATACAGTCCAACAACCAACCATTGCAGAAACAATACCCGTACAAATCGCCGTACTCCCATTTCCATACGAGAAAGAACGGACTGAATTGATATGGATTAAACCAATCGAGCCGATGGTTACAAATCAAACAGAAGAAGCGTATACAGAAAGAAACGAGTTTGTCGAAAAGCTAACCGATCTTCTTTTCACACATGAAGGAGTAGCCATCCTTTTAGTTGACGTGTACCAATTTAAATTTATTAATAGCTTTCTCGGTTATGAAAACGGAAACGAGTTATTAAAACAAATCGGGATACGTCTCAAAAGAACTGTCGATTCCCATACATTGTGGACGCGAATAAGCGGCGATCAATTTGCGATTGCCCTTTCATATGAAAGACAAAGTGAGGTAGAACAGCTCGCAAACACGGTGAAAGAAACGCTCCAAGAACCTTATACAATCGGGGACCAGTCTATCCGAATTGGCATTCATATTGGCATTAGCTACGCATACGATGCTCAATTATGTGCGGAAACGTTAATGAATAATGCCGAAAAAGCATTATATTTTGCAAAAATGGAAGGAACAAATGTGATTAAACCGTACGAGCCGCATATGTCAAACGTTTTTACACGAAAAATGCAACTCGAAAGCGCGCTGTCATCGACCGTAGAAAATGAAGAGCTTTTTTTGCTTTATCAACCGAAAGTAAATATTCATGCACGCTCGTTTAGCGTAGAAGCGCTCGTCCGTTGGAAACATCCACAGTTTGGGTTTGTGAGTCCTGCAGAGTTTATTCCAATGGCGGAAGAAACAAACGCCATTTACGACATTGGAAAATGGGTGTTGCGCCAATCTTGTCGCGATCTTGCATTTTTACGTCAAAATGTAGCTGAATGCATGAAAGTCGCCATCAACTTATCTGCCAAACAATTTTTAGACGAACATCTCGTTGAAGATATTCAACATATTTTACAAGAAGAAGGTTGCGATGCCTCATGCTTTATTTTCGAGATTACTGAAACAACGATTATTAAAAATCCCGAGCAAGTCGTCAAAACATTAGAACGTTTAAAAAACTTTGGCTTTTCGATTGCCGTAGACGACTTTGGTGTTAGTTATTCGTCACTTGAATATTTAAATCGCTTCCCGATCGACGAAGTAAAAATTGATCGCTCGTTTATTCAAAACATGACAAACAATGAAAAAAGCAAAGAAATTGTAAGTGCCATTATCTCTCTAGCACATAATTTACATTTAACTGTAACGGCCGAAGGAGTCGAAACAGAGCAACAAGCGCAATTTTTAATTGAAAAGCAGTGTGAACAACTACAAGGATTTTATTTCAGCCGTCCGGTATCGCTCGAGCAACTGCCAAACACGATCGTATCATTACAAAACATAATGAAATCCCCGACGTAACTCGGGGATTTTTTTATACAAGCACGGCGCGATCGCTGGCGAATTGGCTGCCACGAATACGTTGAAACTCTTGAAGAAGAGAGGCAACAGTTAACTTTTTCTTCTCTTCTCCACTTGCTTCGAAAATGATTTGTCCCCCGTCCATCATAATGAGGCGATTACCTAATTGAACAGCTTGTTCCATATTGTGCGTCACCATTAACGTCGTCAGGCGATTTGTTTCAACAATTTGTTTCGTTAAGTCTGTAATTAACTTCGCGCGCGCAGGGTCTAATGCCGCTGTATGCTCGTCAAGAAGGAGCACATGAGGCTTCGTAAACGTCGCCATTAAAAGCGACAACGCTTGCCGTTCTCCGCCAGATAGCAAACCGACTTTGGCGTGCAGACGATTTTCTAACCCAAGCTGAAGTGTAGCAAGTGTTTCCATGAAAAATTCGCGACGCTTTTTCGTCACACCGAAACGAAGCGTTCGCTTCATCGTTCGATTATAAGCGATCGCTAAATTTTCTTCGATCGTCATATTTGGTGCTGTTCCTGCCATCGGATCTTGAAAGACGCGACCGATATAACGCGCGCGATCATGTTCGCTCATCGTCGTCACATCTTTCCCGTCAATCATCACTTCACCGGTATCAGGGATGAGTCTTCCCGAAATAATGTTCATCAACGTCGATTTTCCTGCTCCATTGCTACCGATAATGGTGACAAAGTCGCCTGGCTGAAGCGACAAGTCAATGTGTTTTAATGCCACTTTTTCATCGAGCGTTCCTTCGTTAAACACTTTCGTAATCTGCTTGAGTTGAAGCAACGGCTGCACCTCGCTTTCTCGCTTTCCGTTGTTTTTCGGCACGCGCTGCGACCATTTGCGGAACGACGAGCGCTAAAATGACGATCAAAGCGGTAATGAGCTTTACATCGCCCGTTTCTAAAAATTGGACACGCAACGCAAGCGTAATGACGATGCGATATACAATGGCTCCTAAAATCACCGCAAGCGTCGCCCGCACAATCGTTTTTGCGCCAAATAACGCTTCTCCGATAATGACCGACGCTAAACCGATGACGATCATGCCGATCCCCATGCCGATATCGCTAAAGCCGCTATATTGCGCAATCAACGCTCCCGAAAATGCGACAAGCGCGTTCGAAAGCCCGAGCCCGATCATCGTTAAACGATCCGTATTGCCTGAAAAACTAGCAATCATTTTTTTATTATCCCCGACTGCCCGAAGCGCCAAACCGACTTCTGTTTTTAAAAATAAGTCAATAATAATTTTCACCATTGCAACTAACAACAAACCGAAAACGACAATCGCCCACGTTTTCGGAACGAACGGAATAACCGTTGCCAACGCTTGATCGAAACGTTGAAATGCTTTCGTGATGATCGTCATGACCGTTTCTTGTTGTAAAAGCGGGACGTTCGGTTTATCCATAATGCGCAAATTAATCGAATATAAAGCGATCATCATTAAAATCCCTGACAATAACGGATTAATTTTTCCCTTCGTATGCAAAATGCCTGTCATACATCCTGCAAGAAAGCCCGCCCCAAGCGCTGCAAGCGAGGCGATAAACGGATTGACGCCATCGACGATGAGGACGGAAGCAACGGCCGCCCCCGTCACAAAACTTCCGTCCACCGTCAAATCAGGAAAATCTAAAATGCGAAACGATATATACACACCAAGCGCCATAAGCGCATATAACAATCCTGCTTCTACGGAACTAAACAATGCTGTAATCATACGATCCATCCTTTGCGTTATTCGATAAACTCCGCCATGCTATCCCATTCACTGCGCCATGTGACACCCATCTCTTTTGCTGCTTTTTTATTGATGACAAGCTTCAATTTTTGCGGATATTGTATCGGAAGTTCAGCTGGCTTTTTCTTTCCTTCTAAAATGTCTGCTGCCATGACGCCTGCTTCATAGCCAATATCGTAGTAATCAAAACCGTACGCTGCAAAGCCACCGCGCTTCACAGAATCTAACTCACCGACAAAAAGCGGGATGTCTTGATCGTTTGCAACTTGAATGACCGACTCAAGCGCTGAAACGACGGTGTTGTCCGTAATAACATAAAAACAATCCACTTTGCCGACTAACGATTCTGCCGCTTGCTTCACTTCCGCTGACGTCGACACCGACACAGGTACGATCGTTAAGTCGGTCCCTTCCATCGCTTTTTTCACCGCATCCACTTGTGCGACGGAGTTTTGTTCACCAGCGTTATAAATCATACCGACGCGGTTTCCATCGACAAATTGATCAATAAATTGCACCGTTTTTGGAATCGCATCTGGATGTGTGTCTGTTGTCCCTGTCACGTTTCCACCCGGATTTTCCATCGATTGTACAAGCTTCGCTCCAACCGGATCTGTCACAGACGTAAAGACGATCGGAATATCTTTTGTCGCATTTAATGCACCAAGCGCGCTCGGTGTCGAATTCGCGAAAATTAAATCGACGCCATCTGCGACGAAGTTGTTGGCGATCGTTTGGTTATTGTTCATATCCCCTTGCGCAATTTGCACATCGTATTCGACTTTTAATCCTTTCTCTTCAAGCGCCTTTTTAAATCCGTTAAACGCCGCATCAAGCGATGGATGTTCAACAATTTGCGTCACGCCGACTTTATATGTTTTTTCTTTTTCCCCACTCGTTTCTTTCGTCGTTTTCTCTCCAGCGCATCCTGCTAGCACACTTCCTGCAAGCAACAACGCACTACATGTTTTTACCCACTCCATTTGTATCCCCCTCACTTTTTCGCTGTTTCGCTTTTATGCGTTAAATTATACAAATATATTTTCTAAATATCAAGTCAATTCTAAAAAATAAATAAAAAAACGGTGCTCACATCGCACCGCTTTGAGAGATGACTTGTTCTTTTAATGCACGTCTTAAAATTTTTCCTGTCGTATTTTTTGGCAATTCCTCTAAAAATTCAATCGAACTTGGCACTTTATATTTCGCTAAATGCTCGCTACAATAAGCAATTAACTGTTGTTCTGTCAACTGTTTATTTTTGCTTACGACAAAACATTTGACCGCCTCTCCAAAATTCGGATCTGGCACGCCGATGACTGCGGCTTCCACGACATCTGGGTGGCTGTAAAGCACTTCTTCCACTTCACGCGGATATACGTTATATCCCCCAACAATAATCATATCTTTTTTCCGATCGACAATGTAAAAATATCCTTCTTCGTCCATTTTCGCTAAGTCGCCGGTATATAGCCATCCATCTCGAATCGTATGCGCGGTTTCTTCCGGCATCTTATAATATCCTTTCATCACATTTGGACCGCGCACGATCAGTTCTCCGACTTCTCCAACAGGCACTTCTTCCCCTAATTCATTGACGATTTTATTTTCGACATGTATAATGCTCGTCCCGATCGAGCCCGGTTTACGCGGACGATCAAGCGGATTAAAACATGTGACTGGCGATGCTTCTGACAGTCCGTACCCTTCGGAAACGATAACTTGAAATTTTTTCTCGAAATTTTTCAATAACGCAACAGGCATCGATGCTCCGCCTGAAATACACAAACGCATATGCGCAAAATCTTCCGCTTTTCCGTCTGGATATTGATATAAAAAGTTATACATCGTCGGCACACCTGCAAAAACAGTTGCCTTTTGTTCACGTGCTACTTTAAACACTTCTGCTGGACTAAATTTCGGAAGAATAAGCACCGTTCCACCGTTCATAAGCGGGGCATTAAGCGCCACCGTCAAACAAAAAACATGAAACATCGGCAACGTCGCAATGACGCGATCATCTTCGTTTATTTTTAAGTAATCTGCGACATCTTGAGCGTTGCTGTATAAATTTTTATGTGTCAACATCGCTCCTTTTGGTTTTCCAGTCGTTCCTGATGTATATAAAATAACCGCCACATCATCATCGTGAAGCTCTGGGCCGACGAACGGTACATCACCTGTCGCAAGCACATTTGTAAACGATTTCATTTTTTCCGGCACAACGATGCCATGTTCTTTTCCTTGCGGTGTTTCACAAATGATGATATGCTCAACATTCGGTAAACGTCCGTCAAGCTTCATAAGCGTCGGCATGACAACATCAAGCGCAATGACAACTTTCACATCGCCGTTTGTTAAAATGTAATGAATTTCATCTGCTGTATAAATGGGATTAATCGGAATGACCGTCGCCCCCGTACGCATCGCGCCATATAAACTGACGATAAAATACGGTGAATTGCCTAACAATAGCGCCACATGATCCCCTTTGTTTACCCCAAGCTTCGCGAGTCCGCTCGCAAACTTCATGATCGCGCCGTTCAACTCACCGTACGTTGCTGATGTTTGCTCAAACACATACGCCTGCTTATTTGGCTTTTGCGTAGCTATTTGCTGTAACCGTGAAACTAAATTCATTTTCCCCACCCCTTTAGTGAATGAATGATCATTCATTTTAAAATTAAAAAAATTCTAAATGTATTATATTTTAAAATAAAAAAACAGGCAAGCGAGAAATAATCGCTTACCATGATGATGACTATAAGCTTGTCGCATTCAAATCTCTGTTAAGACGGCCCGCTGTACCGGAGGACAATATGTTGCCGCAACGTTTGTTTCATATACATAATATTTTTTCCCATCCAATAATAATGTGTTCACATCGATCATTTCACATTGTTTTCCTTCGTTTGTAAAATGCTGCACTACAGCATACATAAGACTTTTTTTGTCAAAATATCTTTCATCGAGTTCAACAACGATTTTACGTTTGCGATTGCTTTCAAATATATGATTAAACATGCTAATACTCTCCTTTTTGTCATTATTTAGAAATATGCTTTGTTATGCTTTTTTATCCTTCTCTCGAAAATGCAAGTATCAAATAAATTTCCATTCACTTTCCCTCTTCTTTACACTTCGCATATCGTTTCGCAAAAAATAAAGAAAACAGACCATGAATAAGAAACAATCCTCCTCCGACCCTTTCGAATAAGTTAGGATCATAGAAAAAAGATTTACATATTATAATCAACCCATATATGGAAGATGGAATTCCGAGCAATAAAAAATACAAAAACCATTTTTTATTCGTCATATACAGATGACCCCCGGAAATTTAGCAAACAATTTTTATATAAATTATATTTTACCATAAAAGGATGATTTTTAAATAAAAAACAAGGCTTTGTCGCCTTGTATTAAAAAGATATGGAGCGCATTTGGCTATCTGTGGCGCGCAGCAATTCTCCCCACGTTCGATAGCCGCGCATGCGAAATTGTTCTAATAGCTCAACGAATAAATACGCGGTCGTGAGCGCATCGCCAATGGCGGAATGGCGTTCGTACATGCGCGTGCCAAATGCTTGGGCATATCGCTCTAAATCGCGCATATCATATGACGGTGCAATAAAGCCAATTAAATCAAGCGTATCGATAAACGTCGGTTTGCGAAATTTCATTTTTTCTCGGCGCAATTCGTGTTTCATCACAAACAAATCAAACGAAATGTAGTGGCCGACAAAGCACACACTTCGTTTTTGTTCAACAAATTGAAAAAATTGTTGCAATGCTTCAATTGCCATCGGCGCATGTTTCACTTTTTCTTCCGTAATGTTTGTCAATTCAACAATAACTGGTGGGATGTCACGATTTGGGTTCACATACGTATGAAACGTCTCGTCTTCAAGCACTTTCGTTCCTTTTACTTGCACCGCACCGATTTCGATTAACCGATCCGTTGTCGCTACATCAAATCCAGTCGTTTCCGTATCAAATACGGTAAAAACAACGTCATCAATGGGTGTCGATAATGGAATGTTATCATTTAACTTATAATCAATCGCCTTGCGTAAAAAAAACATCATCATCCCCCTTAAAAATGAGAAAATAATTGTGCTTGCAGTTGTTTTAACGTTTTTAAACTTAAAATAAGTTCATCTTTCTCACGCGTCGTCATCGTTGTAAACGACAAAACAGAAGACGATTGTTTGTTTGCTTTATAATGATTCCATTTATGGCGGATGTAAATAGATAAAACGTTTTCTGCCGCTTTTTGCACATCTTTCGCAAACGCAGGAGACAACACTTGCTTTTCTTTTAGCCTCTCAATTCGCTCAAACGGTGTGCCAGATACGATCCCATGAATGAGCCCTAAAATTTGTATGCTATGGTGGTAAGGGAATAACACTTCTTTTTTCATATCGATTGTTTTCCGCTCAAGCCCGAAAATCGAACGAATCGGGCGATCAAGTGTCGGAATTTCATTTTGCCTTTCCATCTCAACAAGACGAAAAAAGAAAATTTTCGCGCGGTTTAACTGCTCGCGAATTTGTTGTTCAAACGTGCGATGCAAGTCTACATCTCCATATACAAACCGATACGAGAAAAAGTTTTGCGCCAACAACAAATTGTCATTTGTCGCATGAATCATCCACTCGCGCAATCGATCTTTCCACGTTTCAAGCGAACCACGCCACGCTTCTTCGCTCGCCATCATTTTCCCTTTGCATCGCTCATATCCCGCTTTCTCCATCATGTGCACAATCGCCTCTCCAAGCGTTGCAAAATACGGTGCGTACTCCTCGCTTTCATATACAAGAAAATGATCTTGATCGGTAAGTAAAAACTGCTCTCTCCGTCCGCTTGATCCCATTTGGTAAAAAGCAAAACGGCTCGGAGGATCTCCTACTTGTTCGATCGCTAACGATAAACAACGGTAGACGAGTCGATCGTACAGTTTCGTAATCGTATTTAAACATTGAGCAATCGGCACTTGATCGCGCAACATCGTTGCTAACAACTCGTAAATTGCCGTTTTCACTTTTGTCAACGTCTGTTCATCGGCATAATCGATTTGTTGAATGGTGCGCATCATGCTTTCATTTTTCTTGCGCATTAAATCTGAAAACGTCACAATCCCTTCTACTTTTTCGCCATCTACAACAGGCAAATGTTTTACCCCACGTTCAATCATCATCGCAAGCGCATCGTAATAATACGCAAATCGTGAAATCGTCGCGACATGTTTTGTCATCACTCGTTCAATAGCTGTATCATACGGAAGTGATTGTCCTAGCACACGTTCGACAAGATCCGTTTCCGTTAAAATTCCACACAACTTTTGTTCATCTGTCACGACGATCGAACTAATGTGAGTGGTCGCCATTTTTTTTGCTGCTTCTTGCACCGTTGCCGTTGGTGGTAAAGTGACGACATTACGTATCATTAAATCTTGCACAGGAACGACAAATGATGTGGAATCACCAAATTTCCGCGCTTGTTTGACTTGTTCAGCAAGCGACACATACACATCTTTTAAACGAACACACGCCTGCGCAAGTAAATAGTCATGCACGTTCGGATCATCCCATAACCGTGTTAAGACAGAAAACGGCATAACAAGCACTTCGCATCGTTCCGCCGCCCGTACAGCAACGAGCTCCTCTTTTCCATCGTTTTTCGACACACCTAAAAAATGAGCTAAGCTTGAAAACCCGATAATTCCGCCTTTTTGCACCACTTCAAGCACTTCATCATACCCTTCATGCTCAACGTATACTTCCGCCACCCCATCAAGCAACAAAACAAGCCCTTTGCGCCGCTCATTTTTCCCTAAAATGAGATCGTCTTTGTCAAACGTCTTTTGTTCACATTCAGCGATAAGCTGTTCGATTTCACGTTGTGGCAACCCCTGAAATAATGGATGCATCAATATCCCCTCCCTTATAAAAACGGCATCTGTATACACAGATGCCTTTTACATTATCTCATCCACACTTGACCGTCTTTGTATGTCATTTGTTCTGGATAACGGAGGTCATATACTTCTTCTTGCACAGATTGCGAAGGCTCTTTCGTCATCAATGAAACGACGACGTTCGCTGCAATCGCGGCGACTGCTCCAAAAATTCCTGCCCCTGTATCAACAATTCCTGCAACTGAAAAGCCACCGTATTTCGCTGCTAAAATGTAGCCTAACGAAACGGCTAAACCAACAAGCATACCTGCAATGGCACCAGCCGCATTTGAGCGTTTCCACCATACCCCAAGCACAAGCGCTGGGAAGAACGTACTTGCCGCAATCGCAAACGCCCATGCAACAATTTGTGTAATAACGCCCGGTGGGTTTAATGCGACTAAACCAGCTAACACCGTTGCCGCAACGATCGAAATACGCGCAACAAGCAAACGATTTTGCTCTGATGCGTTCGGACGTAAAATACGATAGTAAATGTCATGCGCAAACGATGACGAAATAGCAATCATTAAACCACCTGCTGTCGATAACGCTGCCGCCATCGCTCCAGCTGCGACTAAGCCGATAACGAACATACCGAGATTTGCAATTTCTGGCGTCGCCATTACGACGATGTCGTTGCTAATGACCATCTCTTGCCATTGTAAAATACCGTCGCCGTTTGCATCAGCAATTTGCAACTTCCCTGTGTTAATCCATTTTTCTGTCCATGCTGGCAATTCGCTAATTTTTTGACCGACGACATTTTTAATGAGGATGAAGCGTGAAAATGCAGCATACGCAGGCGCTGATAAATAAAGTAACCCGATAAATAAAAGCGCCCATGCCCCTGACCAACGTGCCGCTTTCATCGTTGATACCGTATAAAAGCGAACGATGACGTGCGGAAGACCCGCTGTTCCAGCCATTAACGTAAACATAAGAGCAAGAAACTGCCATTTGCTACCTTTTAAAAACGGATCCGTATATTGCGAAATGCCTAACTGTTGATCAAGCTGTTGAAACTCACCAACAATTTTTCCGTAAGAAAGCCACGGAATTGGATTTCCTGTCAACTGAAGCGACATGAAAACGACCGGGATTAAGTAAGCGATAATTAAAATAACGTATTGCGCTACTTGCGTCCATGTAATTCCTTTCATTCCGCCAAACGCAGCATAAAACGCAATTAATACAACACCAATCATCGTACCAACTTTTGCGTCCACTTCAAGCAAACGCCCGATAACAACGCCCGAACCAGAAAGCTGACCGATTGAATAAACGAACGAAATAATAATTGTACAAAGAGCAGCAATCATGCGAGCCGTATGACTTTCATAACGGTCGCCGATAAACTCTGGCACCGTATAGCGACCATATTTGCGAAGCTGTGGAGCGAGTAAAAACGTAAGCAACAAATAACCACCCGTCCAGCCCATAATGTATGCAAGGCCGTCGTATCCTAACAACATAATCGTACCGGCCATACCGATAAAGGATGCCGCACTCATCCAGTCCGCGGCGATCGCCATTCCGTTTGAAAACGGAGAAATGCCACGACCTGCTACGTAGAAATCAGACGTTTCTTTCGCCTTATTGTAAATTGCAATTCCGATATATAACGCAAATGATGCGATAATAATGGATAAAGACACAAGAAATTGTGTATCCATATTGCTCCCCCTTCCCCTTTGTTCTCTTAATGATCAAGCGCTTTGCCTGCGCTTAATTGTTCGTTTTTCTCTTCGCTAATGCCGTACTTTTTATCAATGTTGTCACTTACTTTTGCGTTAATAAACAACAAGATGATAAACGTCGCAACAGCTCCTTGTGCTCCCATAAAGTAATGGAATGGGAAACCGTTAAACGTCATATTTTTAAATGACTCCGCGAACATAACGACGCCAAATGATACAATAAACCAAATGATCAAAAAAATAACAATTAACCGCACACGCTCACGGAAATATGCATCCGCCACTTTTTTATCAATTTGTTTCAAACAAACACACCCCCAAATTAAAAATAAATTTGACCGTTTCAAAAAATGGTGCTGGGAACGTTATGACTTCAAATAAAAAGTAAGCGAAGACTGACAAGAATGGAATGAGTAAAAAGAAAGGCTTTTGCTTGCGAAAAGCAACGTACAAGCTCACGATCGTAATCCCTAAGATGAGGTAAAACACAATCAAACAAATCCCCCCTTCAGTTTGTAAGCGTTATCATTTTCTTTTAACCCCCACCTCCTAACACATGTTACTAAATTTTAAGAAAATTCTAACACAACCATATTATCTCTACTTTTCAATCCATCGTCAAGCACCTGTTCAAAAAATTTTCAAAATTTTTATTCTGTATTATAACAAATACAACAAAGAATCTAACTGAAAAAGGCTAATCCCAAACTGTAAACACGTTTTGAGATTAGCCTCATCATCTCCATTTACTTTATAAAAGGAAATTTAATATCAAAAAAATATAAAATAACGAGTATAGTAGTCAAAACAAGCGTTTGAATGCTGTCACGTTTAAGCAAAACGCGATGCGAAGGTTTACACTCTTGTTTTGATGTCCAGCGATGAGTAACATAGGAAGAAAACAAAAACCAACAAAAAATAACTATATAGCTAACTATTCCGTATTGCCACCACGTCATTTGAATCACCTAAAAAGAGAGGTAGCCAATCACTTATTCTTCCCATGTCCATCTTGTTTTTGCTAATTGCACATCGCCGTGGAAAATCGTTTTTGCTTCGTTGACAAGCTGTTCGATGTTTCCGAAATGCGGCAAGTGCGTCAGTAACAATGTTTCAACGCCTGCATCACGAGCGATCGTCGCTGCTTCTTCGCTCGTCATATGCCCTGCTTGTTTGGCGTTTTGTCCTGCGTAAAAGTTGCATTCACAAATGAGCAAATGTGCATGTTTCGCAAAAGGAACAAACTGCGGTAAATAGCTTGAATCCGCTGTATACACAACTGTTTTTCCCCCTGCTTCTATGCGCATTGCATAACAAATGGCTGGATGCTCCGTTCGCATAAACGAAATGGTAAACGGACCGATATGAAGCGTCTCATTCGGATTATATGCGACCCCTTTTGTCACCCCTTTATGCGCAAGGCGCGCAAAGCCATCGCGATCGAGGGAATGACCGTAAATCGGTAACTCCGGCAAATCCACACCTAAATTTTTCTTAATAAGTCGAGCATATTGAAGTGGACCGATGTCCGCCACGTGATCGTGATGGTAATGCGATACGATGACCGCGTCAATTTGTTCAATGTCAATGACGTTTTGCAGCTGTGCTAACGCTCCGCTTCCGCAGTCGACTAACAAGCGAAACCCGTCATATTCAAATAAATAACATGACGTCGCTTCATTTTTTTTCGGAAATGCTCCCCAATAACCGATCACTGTCACTTTCATATGTATTCACCTTCCTTGCAAAAATGTGTACAACTACACAATACCAAATTTCTGAACAAATTTCACACACGCAAATGTTATAAAACAACTATTGACAAATGTATATCTGTTATAATACAATGAGATTAACAAAAACGAAGGGGATGGGGAGTTATGTTAGAAAAAATGTCTGAATTTTATAAAAAGTTACCTCCAAAAACATGTTGCGAGTGTGGTAAAGAAATGGAAGAACAACATGAATGCTATGGAAACATTTGCGTTCAATGTTTAAACGTCACTTGTTAAAGTAAAAAGCAGCCTGCGTGGCTGCTTTTTACTTTAACTTATATACACGTGCTTCATACGGTTTGAGCACGATCGTGTCAATCGCCTCATTTTCATCAACCGCATAGTTGCTAATGAGCAATTGTTTTTCCGTAAACGTAATGTGTGCTGGCAATGTAAAAGTCGGTTGCTCGCTACTAAAGTTTGTGATGACAAGCAACTGTTCATTGTTGAACTTGCGCACATATGCATAAATTTGTTCATCATCTTCAAGCAACAGCTCGTATGAACCGTACACGATAATCGGATGTTCTTTTCGAAGGCGAATCAGCTTTTTGTAATAATGGAACACCGAGTTTTCATCTTTTAATGCTTGTTCAACGTTAATGTCGCGATAATTCGGATTGACGTCGATCCATGGGGTGCCTGTCGTAAAACCTGCGTGTTCTGTCGCATCCCATTGCATCGGCGTACGCGCATTGTCACGACCGCGATAATGAATCGCTTTTAAAATTTTGTCTGGGTCATACCCTTTATTGACGACAACATCGTTCCATAAATTAATCGTTTCCACGTCGCGATAATATTCAATAGACGGAAACGCAACATTTGTCATACCAATTTCTTGTCCTTGATAAATGTATGGCGTCCCTTGCATCATATGTAGCCATGTCGCCAACATTTTTGCACTTTCGACCCGATATGTTTTATCATCGCCAAAACGAGATACGGAACGCGGTTGATCATGATTTTCTAAATAAAGCGAATTCCATCCTTTTCCGTGAAGCTCCACTTGCCATTTGCTCATAATTTTTTTCAAATCCGTCAACTTCCACGGTTGAATATCCCATTTTCCAAGATGACTTCCCGGTTTTGAGTCAACATCCATATGCTCAAATTGAAACAACATATTCATAACGCCGTCTTGCTCGTTCGTAAATCGAATCGCATCTTCCGTCGTCACCATCGGTGTTTCTCCGACCGTCATAATGTCGTATTTACTTAACACTTTTTCTTTCATTTCACGCAAATAGTCCATTAACTTTGGTCCGTTAACAAAATATTGTCCGCCCCATTGATAATAGTCGTCAGGATTTGTCACCGGCGCATCTGGCAAACCTTCGACTTTTGACAATAAGTTAATGACGTCCATGCGAAATCCGTCAATGCCACGGTCTAACCACCATGTCATCATGTTGAAAATTTCTTCGCGCACCTTTTCGTTTTCCCAGTTTAAATCCGGCTGTTTTTTCGAAAATAAATGTAAATAATATTCTCCTGTTGCTTCGTCGTATTGCCAAGCTGAACCGCTGAAAAACGATTGCCAATTGTTCGGTTCCTTTCCGTCTTTTCCCGGACGCCAAATGTAATAATCACGGTACGGATTATCTTTCGACTTGCGCGATTCAATAAACCAATGATGTTCATCAGACGTATGATTGACGACTAAATCCATCACTAATTTCATGCCACGCGCATGCATTTCATAAAGCAGTTCGTCCCAATCAGATAGCGTTCCAAACTCGTCCATAATGTCTTGATAGTCGCTAATGTCATAGCCGTTATCGTCGTTTGGCGACTTATATACAGGCGATAACCAAACGACATCGATACCGAGCTCTTGTAAATAATCTAATTTTTCAATAATGCCGCGCAAATCGCCAATTCCGTCCCCATTTGAATCTTTAAAACTGCGCGGATAAATTTGATATACAACCGCTTCTTTCCACCATTGTTTCGTTTTTGGAATCGATTCCATTCTCTTTTCCCCTCTCCATTACTCTTTCACTGAACCAGACGTTAAACCTGAGACAATACGACGTTGGAATAATAATACCATAATGACGAGCGGAATTGTTACGATAACGGTCGCTGCTGAAATCTCGCCCCATGGAATGGTATATTGCCCTTGGAACATCGCAATACCAACTGGCACCGTTTTATAGTTTTCTGCTGTGTTAATCGTCAATGCAAATAAAAATTCGTTCCATGCTGCAATAAAGACGAGAATCGATGTCGTAAAAATACCTGGTACTGCTAATGGCAAAATGACTTTAAAATACGTTTGAAGCGGTGTTGCTCCGTCCATTTTTGCTGCTTCTTCTAAATCAAACGGAATTTTACGGAAAAACGTTACTAATAGCCAAATCGAAAGCGGCAATGCAAACGTTGTGTACGGAATAATTAATCCTAAATAACTATTTGTTAACTCAAACTTTTTTACAAACATGTAAATCGGCGAAATGGTTGCAATTTGTGGAAACATCGATACCGATAACACGATACCTAAAATGATCGACTTTCCTTTAAAATCGAGGCGCGCAATCGCATACGCCGCAAACGCTGCTACAAATACGGTGTACACCGTCGTAATCGTCGCGATGACTGTGCTGTTCCATAAATATTTTAAAAACGGATAATTGACGAAAACAGAGACGTAACTTTTTAACGTCGGATGGCTCGTGAACCAGTTAAACGCTTCTTCACCAAACAGTTCGCTTAACGGCTTAATCGAACTTAATAAAATCCATAAAAATGGAAACATTACTAAAAAAACGAAAACAAATAAAAACACATAAAACAATGGACCGGCTTTCTTTTGCATTGTTGCACCTCCTATTTTCGGTCAGAAATGAGGTCAGCACCTAAAAACTTAATGTAAATTGTCGAAATGATCGCTACGCAAATGAAAACGATCACCGCTAACGCTGAACCGCCACCGAAGTTTGTTTGCGAGAACATGACTTTATACGCTAAAATCGAAATCGTTTCTGTCGAGTTCGCTGGTCCTCCGCCTGTTAAGACGAAAATTAAGTCAAATACACGAAACGCATCTAGCGTACGGAACAAAAGCGCAACGAGAATGCTTGATTTTAAAAGCGGTAACGTAATTTTGACGAACTGCTGCCACTTTGTCGCTCCGTCAATCGATGCCGCTTCATATAAGGAGCTCGGAATCGTTTGCAATCCGGCAAGCAACAATAATGCCATGTATGGCGTTGTTTTCCATACGTCAGAAAAAATGACGGCAAACATCGCTCCCGCACCTGTCGTTAATAGTTCACTCATATTATTGATAATGCCCATATCAGCAAAATATTTAGCGACAATCCCGTTTTGTCCGTCATATAAAAACTTCCACATTAATGCAGATACCGCCGTTGGAATCGCCCACGGAATTAAAATCGTTGCCCGGACAAGTCCGCGACCGAAAAACGCCTTATTAATAAGCAACGCAATCGCTAAGCCGAGCACTAATTCAATCGAGACGGAAATAACGGTAAATACCGTTGTATTCCAAAGTGCTTTCCATAAACGTGTATCACTGAAATAGTTTTTATAATGAGCAAGACCGACAAAGTTCGGTTCAATGACTGCTCCGCTTAATCCATTTGCAAGCCCCGTTAATTTGTCCCCTTGCTTCAACTGTCCGTTTTCGTTTAACGTTTTTAACGTTTGTTTCGTTTCGCTAATCGTTTTTGTTAAATGTTGTGCCGCTTGTTCATCGATTGGAACAATTTTTATTTCTTCACTTGGCACTTCAAAATTATTTAAAATTTCATCGATTTGCTCATATCGTTTTGCTACTTCTTTATCCGCGCGAATTTCTTCATCGACTTGTTGAAGCTGTTCCTGCAACGACGTCAGCTGCTCTTTTTTCTCACCTGTCGCTTGCGAAATTTCTTGTTTTAATGTGTTCATTAAAAATGGGTAACTTTCTAAATATCGCTCTAAATTTAAGTTGTAATCAAGATGGAGAGCTGATTTCGCTGGGTTGTTCAGACGATAGTCAAATAAACTGAAATAAAACGACTGAATGACCGGCCAAATCGCAACCGCCAAAATAAGCAAAAGCGACGGAGCAACAAGAATATAGGCTAAACGGCGCTCCGATTTTTTTTCGTTTTTCACTCGTTGTTCCCCCTTTATGCAAAGGATTTAGCCTTCAGCACTCACATGAGGCTGAAGGCTAATGTGCAATTACTGCATAACCGCTTTAATTTCTTTTTCCATGTTCGCAACTGCTTCTTCGACTGTAATTTGTCCAGCAATCGCTTTCGATACGTTAATTTGAATAATTTCAGATACTTCTGGGTAGTTTGGTACAACTGGACGTGGTACCGCTGCATTTAATCCGTTAACAAATCCTTCTTCTGCAAAGAATGGATTAGCTTTTAACACTTCTTCGTCTTTAAATAATGCTGGAAGCGTTGGTGCTAAACCGCCGTAAATCGCAGAAATTTTTTGACCTTCTGGACCAGTCATAAATTTCACAAATTCCCAAGCCGCTTCTTTATTTTTCGAATATGCGTTAATGGCTGTCATCCATCCACCTAATGCCGCAGCTGAACCTTTATCACCAGCTGGTAGTGGCGCAACGCCGACTTTATCCACAATTTTTGATTGTTCTGGATCGTTTGCTAACGCGTATTGGTATGGCCAGTTGCGAATAAATGGCGATTGACCTTCAATGAACGCTGTATGAGATTCTGGCTCTGTAAATGTTGTAATGTTGCTTGGCACAACGTCAGATGTTGCAATTTCAACCATTTTCTTTAATCCTTTAATTGTTTCAGGGCTATTGACGACAACGTTGTTGTTTTCGTCGACGATTTTTCCACCGTATGCCGCAATAAATTCAATCGCGTTACATACTAATCCTTCGTATTGTTTCGCTTGCATTAAGTATCCGAATTGTGTGCCGCCTTTTCCTTTAAACTCGCGAGCAGCTGCTAACAATTCATCCCATGTTTTCGGCACTTTATCTTCTGGAACAATGTCTTTACGATAGAATAATAGTCCTGTGTCAATAAATTTCGGCATCGCCCATTGTTTTCCATCGAAGTTTCCAGCTGCAAGCGCACCTTGGTTGTATGCACTTAAATCAATGCCATCTTTTTCAATGAAACGATCAAGCGGAAGAACATATCCAGCTTGCGCAAATTCTGCTGGCCAAATGACGTCTAAATCCATCACGTCAATTTCAGATGATTTGGCGTTTAACATTGTCACGTATGCATCGTGCTGTGCCCCTGTGTCTGAAGGCATTTCACGAAATTCGACATCAATGTTTGGATATTTTGCTTCAAACGCTTTGACGATTTCGTCTGTCGCTTTTGTTGCATCTTTACCACGAGCATAAACGATTTTTACAACTTCTTCAGATTTTTTCGCATCATCTTTTTTGTCCGTCGTTTCCTTTTTGTCCGTGTCTTGACCGCCAGAACAAGCTGTCAAGCCGAGCGTAAGTGCTAACAATGCAGAAGAAAATTTTGTTGCCTTCTTCATGAAAAAATCCCCCTTATTTTTAAAATAAAATGTATGTCAAGCTTCACTTTCATGAAGCTCGCTACCAACTGTCGACGCACGCACAATCAACTGAAGTGGAAATTCGTAAATTTCTTTTCCTTCATATTTTTTCGTTTGAATTTTTTCTATGATAATATCCACCGCTTTTTGCGCCATTTGTTTGACCGGCTGATGCACAGTTGTAATCGTCGGATTTGTTAACTCGGTAATTGCTTGATTGTCAAAGCCAACAACAGCTAAATCTTCCGGGATGCGATAGCCACTTCTTAACGCTTCAGATATAATGCCAGCTGCCACTTCATCACTTCCTGTAAATACAGCAGTCGGTTGCTCTGA
Organism: Anoxybacillus flavithermus; assembly: GCF_002742685.1. Classification (GTDB taxonomy): domain Bacteria; phylum Bacillota; class Bacilli; order Bacillales; family Anoxybacillaceae; genus Anoxybacillus; species Anoxybacillus flavithermus_E. The sequence goes on along the minus strand of NZ_PEDM01000007.1, from coordinate 67,591 downwards.
AAGCGCCATCATTTGATGAAACACGCGCTTTCCATCTGCAATGTGAAACGCATCGCGAAAAGCGTACCGTTCATCGAATGTCAGTTTATATTCTGCTAGCGCTTTTCTAAAACCGATTTCCCGCGATTTTGCGACATTACTTCGATAGCCGCCGGAACAATAGGCAATTTTCGTATGCCCTCGTTCGAGTAAATGTTTCGTTGCTATGTATCCCCCATACACTTGATCGAGCCGAACAGTTGGAACGTTTGCACAGTCATCAAACTCGTTACAAAGAACAATCGGCCCATATTGTAAAAAAGGCTTCAGCTTTTTCCATTCATTTTGAATGGAAGCTAAAATCACCCCATCAACTTGTTTCGTTTTTAATAAATTCATATAGTTTAATTCTTTTTCCGGCGAATAGCGCGTTTGACAAATAATCAGTTGATAGCCATGTTCCCCTGCTGCTATTTCCGTCGCTTCTACGAGCTCGCTAAAAAATGGATTTGTAATCCGCGGAATAAATAGCGCTAAAATGCTCGTTTTTTGATTCCGCAAACTTCTCGCCGATGAATTGGGCACATATCCTAGTTTCTCCATCGCTTCAAGCACGAGCTTTCGTTTCTCTTCTGACACGTACGGGTGATCGTTTATGACGCGCGAAATCGTCGTCCTTGAAAGCCCTGTTAGCTTGGCGACATCTTCAATCGTCGCCATCCTCCCATCCCCCCTTATTTCAATCGAAAAGAAACGAATGAAATCGTTTTCATATTCATATTATACTAACATCACCTTGTATATGCAAGTTAATTTTTTAAAAATTTTTTCATAGAAAAAAAGCTTCTGAAGCCTATTACGCTTCAGAAGCTTTTTCCACAATGGTTGTGAATTGGCGGCGATGTTGGATCGTAAAATACGTCATCGTTCCCGCCATCATAACAACGATAAACATAAGCAGTTTACCGACGTTTTCCCACATAAACGAGAAATCACCGCTTGAAATGACCGCTTTTAATCCAAAAACAGAATATGTCATTGGAAGCCATGCGTTAAAATATTGCAATGCACGTGGAATTAACTCAAGCGGGAACGTACCTGCACTCGTTGTTAATTGTAAAATTAAGACGACAATCCCGATAAATCGTCCTGGATCACCAAAAACAGTCACGAGAAATTGAATGACTGATAAAAAGGTAATGCTTGTCACCACGCTAAATAAAATGAATAACGGAACACTTTTCACTTGTAAATCAAGCCCGAAAAGCAATACGCTGTCCGCAAGAATCGCTTGTAACACACCCACGCCAATGAGTACACCAAACTTCGCAAAAAACCATTGAAATGGTGAACGTGGCACTTCAGCTGGTTCACGAAGTGGAAAAACGATCGAAAGTAAAAGCGCACCAACAAACAATCCTAATGACAAGAAATATGGTGTAAATCCTGTTCCATAGTTTGGTACTTCATTTATTTTTTTATCTTTTACTTTTACCGGTTCGGCAAACATGTTATATACATCTTTGTTTGCTTTGACGTCGCTTGCTTTTTCCGCACCTTCTTGCAATTTATCCGCTAGTTCTCCTGAACCGTCAGCAAGCTGAGTTATTCCATCTTGCAATGTTCCTGTTCCATTTGTTAGTTCATTCATTCCGTTCGCTAATTGTTGTGCCCCATCCGCTAACCGATGCGCACCATCTTGCAGTTGGTCACCCCCATCCGCAAGAGCTTGCAAACCAGAAGCAAGTGTTTGACCACCATTTGCAAGCTTCGCTGTTCCTTGCTCCGCTTCTTCCATTTTTTCATGTAACGTATTCATGCCGGAAACAAGCTGTTCTTGTCCGTTCACTAACGCATTTGCACCATCGGCAAGTTGTTGTTGTCCAGCAAGCAGTTCGTTTACGCCACTATCAAGAGCGATATGCCCTTCATGTAGCTTCTTGGCCCCTTCACTTAAAGACGTCGCACCTGCTTGCAACGCTTGAGCCCCTTCATTTAACTGAGCGACGCCTGTTTCTACTTGTTTGCTTCCAAATGATAATTGCTCAACGTGTTGTTTTAACTGTTCGTATACAGCTTTTTGTACTGGATCTGATGTTTGTGTAATGAGCGTATTAAGCTGCGCAACAAGTTGCTCTAAACCACCTGTAACTTGCGTTGCACCTGTTTGAACTCGCGATGCTCCTTGCTGCCATGTCGCAAGCGATGCAGCTAGTTTTTCTGCTCCGCCACTTAATTGTTCAGAGCCTTGTAGAAACTGTGGCATACGAGCATCGAGAGCTTTCATTCCTTCAAGTATACGATTTGTACCTAAAGCAAGTTTTGCTGTTCCTTCTTTTGCTTGCTGTGCTCCTGCAAGCAACTGTCCTTGCCCATCTACCATGCGCTTCATCCCATCATGAAGCGTTTGAACACCGGTTTGAACTTGCATTGAGCCGTCAGCTGCTTGATGCAAACCGTCCGTAAATGCAATTGATTTTTCGGCAAGCGTCGCTAAATGGCGATACAGTTCATCGGAACCATCTTTCGCTTTGTTCATGCCATCATATAGTTTATCCGTACCTTCTTTTGCATCAAGTAATCCATCATGCAATTGTTTTGCGCCGTCGCTCGCCTTCGTTAATCCATCTGCCAACGTTTTTACACTCTCAAACATGTTTTCAGCGTACGTTTCGGTTAATGTTTTCGCTACCTCTGTTTTAATTCTTTCAACGGCTGTTCCACCAATTTGAGCAGATAAAAAGTTAAATCCTTCATTTGGCTTGTAAATGAGTTGAAGTTTTTTCGGATGATCGTCTTGTAACGTTGTTGCATTTTCTGAAAAATCTTCAGGAATTTCAATAAGCATATAATACCGTTGCTCTTTTAATCCTTTTTCCCCTTCACGCTGGCTTACAAAATGCCAATCAAACTGTTTCTTTTCTTTTAACTTGTCGACGAGATCATCACCAATATGGAGCTCTTCCCCTTCAAATGTCGCACCTTTGTCATTATTGACAACAGCGACAGGTAAGTCGTCTAAATGATCGTACGGATCCCAAAACGCCCATAAAAACATACCACTATATAAAAGCGGAATAAATAAAACAGCGATAATCGGAATAAGTACTTTCCGATTGGACGTGACCGCTTTTATTTCTTTCATTAGCAATTTGCTCAACCCCCTTTTAAAATATTGACCGATTTGTTCATTTAGTCATTTTACACAAAAAAGAGAAGGATCATCATCGAGATAATCCTTTTAATAAATACAAATCAAACAGTTCGGCAATTTTTTGTTGCGACAACGGCTCATGCTCTTTTCCCCAATCAACGTTTAAAGCAATGTACATTTTAAACATTAAAAATGCTGTTAGCTCCGGATCGCAAGAACGAATTTCCCCTTTTGTCATCGCCTCTTCTATTTTCCCACGAATATAAGCGATCATTTCGCGATCAAGTCGCTTCATCACATCGCGCACAGCTGGTGTGCCGATATCGCGCACTTCTTGTAACAGCTTAATTGTCAATTCATGTTCTTTGCGAAACGTAAAAATACGTTGCAAAGCGCGTTGCACGTTTTCTTTAAACGATAAACGTTGATCAATTGCTACATCTGCCTCATGCTTGATTTCACAAATCATCGAAGAAACAATTTCTTCTAACAGCTCTTCTTTACTTTTGAAAAACGTATAAATTGTTCCTTTACCGACATTGGCCATTTTCGCCACTTGATCCATCGTCGTCGCTTTATAACCAAAAAGCGAAAACGACTTCGTTGCCGCTTCAATAATTTGTTTTCTTTTTTCTGACATAGGCGTTCATCCTTTATTTTGACTAAATGAACATTTTGGTCATTTCGTTTTTTATTTTATCATAATGGGCATATGTTCGCAAGAAAAAAAGGTGCCTTATATTATAATGACACCTTTTCTTTCGTATAAGCTAAATAATGCAGCACTTTTTTTACCGCTTCTTCTCCTTGATCAATGCAATCTGGAAGCCCAAGCCCTTCATACGAACCTCCTGCTAAAAAGATACCAGGAAGATGTTGTTGCATATCTTGTTTCACGCGTTCGATTCGCTCGCGATGACCGACCGTATATTGCGGCATCGATTGTTTCCAGCGCGTCACGATCGAAAACATCGGATTCATCGTAATATTCATCACTTTATTTAAATCGTCCATCACCACTTGGACGATATCTTCGTCTGTTTGGTCGACAATTGCTTCATCTCCGGGGCGACCGACATAACAGCGCAGCAACACGTAGCCTTCTGGTGTCGTATGTGGCCATTTTTTATGCGTCCACGTACATGCGGTAATCGTATAGTCGCTATCACGCGAAACAACAAACCCTGTTCCGTTCATATCTTTTGCTACCGCTTCTTTCGGAAACGCTAATGCGACCGTTGCAACAGACGTAGATGGCATCGTTTCAAAAGAAGAAAACATCGTTTCATTTGGAAAAAGCGATGTCAATGATTGATGAGGAACAGCAATAATGACGCTATCCGCTTCTTTTTTCTCCCCGTTGCTTAACGTTAAAACATATGTGTCATCGACTTTTTCGATACGCTCAACACGTATCCCTTTATGCACCGTTCCTTTTTCTAACTTTTGCTCTATCGCATCAATAAGAGACGATAATCCTGTTTTTAACGTTTGAAAAATGCCTTTTTCGCTTTTTTGTTTCGTTTTTTGTTTCGGCATCGACCGCTTCATGCCTAACACAAGACTTCCGTGTTTTTGCTCTAAGTGGAAATATTGAGGAAACGTTGCCATTAAGCTAAGCTGGTCAATATCGCCTGCATAAATGCCTGATAATAAAGGTTCAATAAGACGGTCAACAACTTCATTACCAAGACGACGACGGAAAAATTGCCCGAGCGATACGTCCCCCTTCGTTTTTAACGGTGGCAAAACAAAGTCAGCAGCGGCCCGAAGCTTGCCAAACGGAGAAAAGAGGCGCGTCATAACAAACGGTGCAAGCTTCGTCGGAATGCCCATCACCGCTCCGCCTGGAATCGGATGAAGCGTTCGATTGACGAGAATGTACGACTGCCCTGCCGTATTATGCACAAGCTCTTTTTCAAGCCCGACTTCGTGAATGAGGCGTGAGGCGCTCATTTTTCGTGCCAAAAAGGAATCTGGCCCGCGCTCAATGACAAAGCCATCGCGATACACCGTTTGCACTTTTCCCCCCAATCGATGACTCGCTTCAATTAATTCACACGAAATGGGCAACTGTTTTTCGCGCGCTTCTTTTTGCAAGTAATACGCAGCCGTCAATCCCGTTATTCCACCGCCAATAATGACGACTTTCTTTTTCATAACGACCAGCCTTCTTTACGTAAATGGTTTAAAACAACGGTTGCAAGGGCGTCAATAAACTGTGGATGCGCATTCGGCATCGGTGGACGATAGTAACTTACCCCTAATTCGTCCGTGACTTGCTTGCATTCAATGTCGTTATCGTATAACACTTCTAAATGATCTGCGACAAATCCAGCTGGAACATATACAAACGCCTCGTATTGCTTTTCTTCGTATAATTGCCGTGTTAAATCTTGCACATCAGGACCTAGCCACGGCTCTGGCGTATTCCCTGCACTTTGCCATCCGATCACATAGTCAGAAACGCCTGCTTCTTTCGCAATCAAGTCCGCCGTTTCTTGTAGCTGTTGCGGATACGGATCGCCCATAGCAATAATTTTTTCAGGCAAGCTATGCGCTGACACGATTAACATCGCTTTGTTGCGCTCTCGTTCAGACATCGCCGCATACGTTTCTTTCACTCGATCTGCCCAATATTGAATAAATTTTGGCTCAGTATACCAACTTTCCACACACGTCAATGTCGGTCCGCCTAAACGCGCCGCTTCTTCTTTCGCTCGTCCGTTGTACGATTTGACGCTAAACGTCGAAAAATGCGGGGCTAATACGATCGAAACCGCTTCTTCAATGCCGTCTTCATGCATTTGCCGAACAGCATCTTCAACGAACGGTTCAATATGCTTCAGCCCTAAGTATACGCGAAATTCAACGTCATCTTGCACTTCATTCAGCCGTTCAGCAAGCTTTTCCGCTTGTTGTTTCGTAATGGCCGCAAGCGGAGAAATCCCCCCGATCGCTTCATAGCGTTCGCGAAGATCGACCAACATTTCTTCCGACGGTTTACGACCGTGTCGAATATGCGTATAATATCGCTCTAAATCTTCCTCTTTGTATGGCGTGCCGTACGCCATGACAAGCAATCCCATTACTTTTTTTGACATCGTTTATTCATCCTTTTCTTTTTGCTGAATAATCGTGAATAAATGCTGTAAGTCGTTTTAACGTCTCCGGCTTGATTTGTGGGAAAATGCCGTGCCCTAAGTTAAATACGTATCCACCTTCATGCGCCATGCCTTCATCTAAAATTTGTTTCACGCGCGCTTCAATGACTTCCCATGGCGCAAGCAATACGGCTGGGTCTAAATTGCCTTGTAACGCTTTTGTAAGTCCCATGTCCCTCGCTTCACGAATGGATAAGCGCCAATCTAAACCGACCACGTCAAGCGGCAAATCATGCCATTCTTTCGCTAAATGGCTTGCCCCAACACCGAACATAATAAGCGGAACGTTTTCGTCACGAAGCGCTGTAAAAATACGCTCCATCGTCGGTTTAATAAATTGGCGATAATCAGAAACATTGACAGCGCCAACCCAAGAATCAAAAATTTGAATGGCGCTTGCACCGGCGCGAATTTGCGCTTTCACGTAGCGAATCGTCATATCTGCCAACTTATCCATAAGGGCAAACCATGCTTTTTGCTCGGCATACATAAACGCTTTCGTTTTGTTATAGTTTTTTGATGGTCCACCTTCAATCATATAGCTTGCTAAAGTAAACGGTGCACCTGCAAAACCGATGAGCGGAACAGTCAGTTGCTCTTTCGTTAATATTCGAATCGTTTCAAGGACGTACGGTACATCATGTTCTGGGTCGATTTCACCGAGACGTTCGACATCGGCAAGAGAGCGAATCGGATTCGCAATGACCGGACCAATCCCCGCTTTAATATCGACGTCAACCCCGATAGCTGGAAGCGGTGACATAATATCTTTGTAAAGAATCGCCGCATCGACGTTATATTGTTCGACAGGCAAACGTGTCACGTACGCACATAGCTCTGGTTGATGAGTAATTTCAAAAAGGGAATATTTTTCTTTTAAAGCCCGATATTCTGGTTGTGAACGTCCTGCTTGTCTCATATACCAAACTGGAACGTATTCTGTCGCTTCTCCGCGACAAGCGCGTAAAAATGTATCGTTTTTAATCATCATGTCCATCCTTTCACATTATGTAATCACTTATATTATAGTGTAGCGAAATAACTCATTTGTTTCCACTAACACAACTATACCGATTTTTTCACCGTCTGGGTAGTAATAATACGCAACGTTCATGAAATCGCCAAGAAGAAAAGAAAGTGGTAAAATATGAGCAACGAATGAAAGGAGGGGATGTTCGTGTACGTATTTATGACAAATGGTACGATCGACTATTTACAACGATTGCGCAGTCAATATCCGGGTGAGCAAATGTTGCTCGTATGCGATGAGGAAAACGGAATGCTCATTCATGAGACGGAAGGAAAAAGCGTCTTTCATGAGCCGCGTCCGTATGAAGTGCTTGATGCTGTTGGATCATTCGGAGGGACGTTTGTCGTGTGTAATAACATTCCGGTCACCGATGAAGGAAGACCGCTATTTGAACATCGGTTTCAACAGCGGGCGCGCTTAATTGAACAAGAACCAGGATTTGTCGCCATTCGCGTCTTACGTCCGTTAAAAAGCGATACGTACGTCATTATGACGATGTGGGAAGACGAAAGTGCCTTTCGCCGTTGGCAACAATCAAAAGCGTATGAAAAAGCGCATCAAAAACGCGGCACAGAAGAAGGAATAGATCAACAACGATCCATTTTCCCGCGTCCATCTTACGTGACAACATATACGGTTGTAAAAGAAGGCTGACATGTCGTCAGCCTTTAGTCGTTCCAAGCGTTCATGCCGCCGCGCACATTGACAACGCGCTTAAAACCATTTTTCACTAATATTTTTGCTGCTTGATTGCTGCGCATGCCGCTTTGGCAAATAACAATCGTTTCTTTTTCCCGATCAAGTTCGTTCAATTTGACGGATAGCTCATGAAGGGGAATGTTTTTAAACTGACGAATGTTGCGCGAGCGATATTCTGCTGGTGTGCGCACATCGATGAATTGACGGTTTTTCGTTTCTTTTAGTTTGCTTTTTAACTCATCGGGCGTGATATGTTCGACACCTTTTGTCGGCAACATTTTCGTCGCAACAAAGTAAATGAGTAAAATAATGAAAACAACATTGATCCATGTGCCCATATGTTCTCCTCCTAAATACGTATATGGGTATATTACATTGTTTTCGGACGTTTGTCAACGATGGTATAATGGAAAAAACAGAAAGGACGGTGCATATGAAAACGTTGTTATTTACTAAACTTCACGAATATTACGACGACATGGTAGCGATTCGTCGTCATTTCCATCAACATCCTGAGCTATCGTTTCAAGAGTATAAAACAGCCGCGTATATTGCGAATTACTATAAACAACTCGGCATTCCTGTTCGAACAAATGTCGGAGGAAATGGAGTAGTCGCCACCATTCATGGCCAACAAGGCGGAAAAACGGTGGCACTTCGGGCGGACTTCGATGCTCTTCCGATTCAAGATGAAAAAGATGTGCCATATAAATCAAAAATTCCAGGTGTCATGCACGCATGTGGACACGATGGTCATACTGCCACACTACTTGTTCTTGCCAAAGCGCTTTACGAATTGCGCGAGCATTGGAGCGGCACGATCGTTTGCATTCATCAACATGCAGAAGAATATGCACCAGGTGGAGCAAAAGCGATGATTGAGGACGGTTGTTTAGAAGGAGTGGATGCGATTTTTGGCACACATTTATGGGCAACAGAGCCGACAGGCGTCATTCAATATCGTACAGGACCGATCATGGCAGCTGCAGACCGCTTTCAAATCATTATTCAAGGTTCTGGCGGTCATGGGGCAGAACCTCACAAAACGAAAGATGCGATCGTTACCGCATCACAGCTTGTCCTGCATTTACAGCAAATCGTCAGCCGACGCGTCGATCCGCTTGAACCTGCTGTTGTTTCGATCGGCTCTTTCGTTTCCGACAACGCATTTAACGTGATCGCTGATCGCGCGACATTAGTCGGGACGGTGCGCACATTTTCTGAACAAGTGCGCAATGACATTGAAAGAGAAATTGAACAAATTGTCAAAGGAACTTGCATCGCCAACGGTTGTACGTACGAATACACGTATATGCGCGGCTATCCGCCCGTTGTAAACCATGAAGAAGAAACGAAATTTCTCATCGCTACCGCTCGTGAAATAGAAGATGTAACCGATGTCGTTGAAATTCAGCCACATATGGGCGGGGAAGACTTCGCTTATTATTTACAACATGTAAAAGGAACGTTTTTCTTTACAGGTGCAAAAGCCGAAACAACAACGATCGCCTATCCGCACCATCATCCGAAATTTGATTTTGATGAACGTGCGATGCTTATTGCAGCAAAAACGCTTGGTCTTACAGCGATCAGTTATATGAAAAAAGACGAGAAGCCGTTTTAATCCGCTTCTCGTTTTCTTCCCACATAAAACATCACCGCGACATAACAGACGAAAACAATAAAAAACGTCCATAACATAACAAAAACGCCGTGAGCGATATATGCAACCATCGCAAAAATAAGCGCTTGGCTCATCCCAATAGCAAGTAACACGCGCATGAACGACCGATGCGCCTCAGCAGGCGTCAACGGATAAAGAAACAAAATCGGATGGCCTCGGTGATACGAATGCATCGAAAGCAGTTGAATAGCTGTGGCATAAGCACACAAAAGAGCGAACCACTCCACACCGCGAGGTAACGTAAAAATAAAGACGCTACCGATCGCTGTTAGGCGAACGAACAAGCCGAAATAGTCGCCTGCACGGAAAAAGGTGCGTGCATACAAATACGTATACGGTCGCATATGGAAACCATCAAGTAAACGGAAAAAGAACCGAAGCCACGTTCGTTTTTTGACTGTATGTTTGATGTGTGGAACATCGACAAACGCATGTGCGAGCCGATAAAATGCTTGCATTCGCTTTCGTTCATTCGCAAGCAACTGCTCCCATTGGATTGCGTTCTCTTTTCCTTTTCGCTCCACATCAAGCGCAATGATAACCATAAACAATAAAGGGACAAGCATCCATACATATTGTTTCAATAATAAAAAATAAAACAACGTCACATTTACTAAAAAGCGAACGAATGTGTGAAAGCGATCTCGCCCGATTCGTGCCTCCTCTTGCCATTGAACGAACGTATTCCACCCTGTTAATAATGCAATTGCCATCACGACAACTGAGAGTGGCTGCGTTGAAAACTTCACGTGAAGGGGCAAAAGAACGACGAAGACGATGAGCGAAACATACAAATGAAGAAAAAAACTATATCCTGCCGCGCGCCAAAAATAAGGACGAAGCCGTCTTTCCACCGGAAGAAGAAACAACGCATCCGCTTCTTTGACAAGCGTCCGCACTCCACCTTGTGTCACTGCAAAAGCGAGCAGAAGCGCAGCAACGACCGCGTAAGGAAACGACGTTAGTTCATCAACTGCTCGCTTATAAAATACCGCACTTGCCCCGATTCCGATAAATAAGACGAGCAACAAATGGTCATTGAACATATATCGACCGTACCGTCTCACTTCAGCAAGATGAGCAATCATTCGTTTTTTCCATACCTGCTGTCCATCAATCATCGTTCATCTCTTCCTTCGTTAATTCGATATATATATCATCTAACGTCGCATCGGGCATATGTAGCTGTTCTTGAAGCGTTGGCAATGACCCTGTTGCTTTTACTTGTCCGTTATGTAAAATGACGAATGAATCACAATATCGCTCAGCCGTTGCTAAAATATGCGTTGACATCAAAATGCCCGCTCCCTCCTTTTTTCTCTCCTCAATGAGCTGAAGCAACGCTTGAATGGCGAGCGGATCTAATCCAACAAACGGTTCATCAATAATATAAAGCGGAGCATCCACTAAAAAAGCGCACATAATCATCACTTTTTGTTTCATTCCTTTGGAAAAAAACGCAGGAAACGCCCCTAATTTTTTCTCAAGTCGAAACGCCTTCAATAATTTTGGTACACGCTGTTCATATTCCTCATCACGTACACCATACGCCATGGCAGTTAGGCGTAAATGTTCTTCAAGTGTTAATTCTTCGTACAACGCAGGCATTTCCGGAATGTATGTAAATTGTGCCCGATATTGTTCCGGGTCATCTTGAAACGTTATGTCGTTGATCGTAATCGATCCTTTGCGCGGTTGCATCAATCCGATAATATGTTTAATCGTCGTGCTTTTTCCTGCTCCATTTAACCCGATTAGCGCAACAGCTTCCCCTTTTTGCACGGTAAACGATACGTCATCTAAAATATTTTGGTTCGTATAGCCACCGAATATATGCTGAACTTGTAATAGTGCCATCATCGCTTTCCTTTCTTTACATCATTATTTTTTATTTTAACAAATGAATAATGAAAAGAAAAACGGGTTATGATAAGTAGCGAAGAGGGACAAACAAGTAGCAAGTAGCAAGTCGCAGTGAGCAACAAAGCAAGTTCAAGAAAACGATGAAATGAGGTGTCTACGGGCCGCACATTAGCTAGCCTGTAACAACGAAAACACTCCCTGAAAAAGGGGATGGTCATCTTGAACAACGTCGTACTCACAAACGCGTAACTGACTCTACTCGTAAATGAGGTGTTCCCAAAAGACACGTAATCATGAAGCTCCCTCTTCAATGGGCAGGATGCGATGCGCATCCTGCTCTTTCCGTTTTTCGAAACGACAATCGTGTGGTAAAATAAAGACAAAATGGAAAGAAAGGTGGCGTCATCATGAGCGACTGTATTTTTTGCAAAATTATAAGCGGCGACATTCCTTGTGCAAAAGTATTTGAAAATGATCATGTCATTGCCTTTTTAGACATTAGTCAAGTGACGAAAGGGCATACGCTTGTCGTACCAAAAGTACATAAAGAAAATATTTATGAGTTAACACCTGAGCTTGCCCAACGTGTATTTGAAGTTGTTCCTACAATCGCCAATGCGATTCGTGAACAGTTTTCCCCAGAAGGCATCAATATTTTAAGCAATAACGGGGAAATTGCAGGCCAAACGGTTTTTCATTATCATATGCACATCATTCCACGATACGGTAAAGGTGACGGCTTCGGGGCGGTATGGAAATCAAATCAAAGCAACTATACGTTTGATGACTTGCAACATATTGCCACACAAATCAAACAAGCCCTGTAAAAAGAAGGTGTCCGCATGGGACACCTTCTTTCGTCATTATTACTCGCTCTTTAACGCATCTTTTAACGATTTATCTTTAATGTCTACATTTGCTTCTTTCATCAGTTTGTCAAGCTTCGATTGTACTTTCGATGTATCAAGTTTGCTCTTTTTCACTTCGAATTCAATTTCTTCTTTCATTTCATCAAATGACTTTTTCTTTTCTTTATCCGTTACTTTAATGATATGGTATCCAAATTGTGTTTTAACTGGATCACTAATTTCACCGACGTTTAGGGCATACGCTGCCTTTTCAAACTCTTCGACCATTTTCCCTGGTCCAAACCAGCCTAAATCGCCACCATTTTGTGCCGAACCTGTATCTTTCGAATATTCTTTTGCTAATTTCGCAAAGTCTTCACCTTTTTCTAGCTTTCCTTTAATTTCTTTTGCTGTCTTTTCATCGGCGACTAAAATATGACTTGCTTTCACTTTCGGCTTATATTCATTGTAATATTTTCTCAACTCTTCATCTGACACTTTAATATCTTCCATCGCTGCTTTTTGGCGCAACAAATCAAGTTTGACCATGTCTCGAATTGCTTCTTCTCCATTTTGTTGCACCGCTAAATCATATTGCATACCGTACATCTCTTTTAAATTTTCGATTTCCTTATTTAGCTCCTCATCCGTTACTTTAAACTTTTTGCTTAACACTTTCTCATGTACAAGATCGCGTAACACATCTTTGCCGTAACGTTCTTTCATTTCGTTGTACAATTCTTCTTTTGTAATGTTGCCTTCCTTCGTTTCGACGACAACATCCGATCCGTTATTACAAGCCGAAAGCGCAAGCATCGCTGCTGCCGACATGGCAACTGTCCATTTTTTCATGTTCTCACAACTCCTATCTATAAATGTACACAAAACATACTATACCATATTTTTTCCGAAAGCTAAAATAAAGCAAAACTGCGCCCATACCTTTTTGCCCCTTTTGACATACAATACATTGTCAAAGCGTCGCAACGCCTTCATATACGAAAGGAGGTGTCGTCTATGGGTGCAGGAGTAGGATATGCAAATGGATTTGCGTTAATCGTTGTGTTGTTTATTTTATTAATTATCGTCGGAGCTGCTTGGTTATACTAAAAGAAAAAAAGCTGACAGGGACGCTGTCAGCTTTTTTACGCAAACAACACTTCGATGTAGGAAGAAATAAGTAAAATCGTAATAAGGACATTAATTGTACGAAATACTTTTGGCTGTTTCTCTTCTGGAATTTCTTTTTGAATACAAAGAGTATTTGTTAGCTGATTAATCATGAAAAGGACAACTGTCGCAAGGGGTATGAAGTAAAGCGCCAAACCGTTCCCCTCCTGTTTTTATGTATTTACTCCCCTACTTTACAACGATTTTTTTGATAAATCAACAATCGACATTTCATTTATACAACTATTCCTGTAAAATAATACACATAATCACATTAAAGGAGTTTCGAAAGATGAGCATCGAACAACGCATTGAAAAACTCGAGTATTATTTCTCACTCATGTTGGACATGATCGCACCGGAAAAAAAGCCGTTTTACTCACTCGTCATCCGCTATGGCTTGACGAAAGAGGAAGTGGAAAGTATATTACACCTTTGCGAACAATTAAGCGAGCAATATAAACAACAAAAAGAGGAAGGTTTCGTCATCTTCACCTCGCTTTTTACACAGTTTGCGAGTGCGCTTCATCCGAACCTTCCACTTGCCGAGACGATTGACGCGTTAAAACAACAACAGCTATTCGTTCCGCTTATGGCAGAGTTTCAACGTTTATTACATACGCTCAACGAATGAAGCTACTTCTTCTTTTTGCTCATCTTTCTTTTTTAACTTCCCATTTTCTTCAACAAACTCTTGTTCAATGTTTTGAAAAGAACGTTCGAAAATTTCCATGAAATCATCCCCGTACACATTCCGGATCATACACATGATTTCTAACATTTCTGGAAATTTACCGTACAATTCATATAACGGTTGAATTCCTTGAAGAACAGACGTCCGTTTCGGATCATATGACTCCATTAATTTTAATAAAATCTCTTCTCCTTTTTCCGTCAGTTCAATGTACGTATTTCGCTTATCATCTTCTTTTTTCGAAAACGACAACAATCCACGTTCCTCTAATTTTTTTGAGAAATTAAATGCTGTCGATACATGCATAACGCCAAACTTTGCGATTTCAGAAATGGAAGCCCCTTTTAAATGGTAGGCAATCCATAAAATATGATGCTCGTTAATGTTTAAGTCAAACGGTTTAATCCATTGTTGCCAATCTTTTTCGATTGATTTCCACAATGCTTTACTTAATTGGGCAACTCTTTGACTAAATAACATTGCCTCTTTAACAGAATAATGTCGTTCCGTGCTTTTCATCTCTCCACCCACTTTTTCATATTTCCTTCTTTTTTCTTTTATTATGCCAGTAAAACAATAAATAATAAAGTATTAAATATTAGAATTTTTTAATAAATTTAAATATATACTTTTCGAATTAGGAGGAACAAACATGATCATCGCGACGGCGACGATTGGGTTAATTTTTTTATATTTGACGATTGCCACGTTTTCTATGTTGAATAAAGCGCGCATGTATCCACCAAAAAAAATGTTAAAGCAACGCATAAGCGTGTTTGGAAGTCTTGCTATTTTTTTTATCGCTGTAACTCTTTTGCTCATGCGTATGCAGTAAGAAAGATATAAGGAAAACCCGACCATAAACGATCGGGTTTTTTATTATTGTTGCGGAACGGTATATGTTCGTCTCATCAGCGACTGTACGATCGGATAAATGACGATCATCGCAATCGTATTGACAAACGCTGTCGGAATGACAACAGCGACGAACAGTCCGCCAAACGTTGCTCCCCCTGGCAAACCAACAACCGCTAGAGCAACGGCCAAGAACGTCGCACCTGAAATGAACGTACCTACAGCAGTAAGCAATGCCGCTTTCACTGGCGTCGCTTTCGCCTTTAGTAACGTAAACAATCCGAAAAAGAGTGTAGCTGTCACGACTTTATCAACGACGTTCGGGATAAATCCTCCTGGGAAACTCGTTGTCACTCCAGAAATGATGCCTGTAGCAATCGCTAACAAACTAACCGCTGTTTTGTTCGGAAAGAGCATAATGGCTAAAAACATCATCGTCAACATCATATCGGGCTTCATCCCGAAGAAAAACCCCGGAATGACCGCGTGCAACACCGCACCAATACCTACAAAAAGCGACAACAATACTAACGTTCTCGTATTCATTTCTCATCTCTCCTCATCTCATTCTTTTCTCTTCTCAGCTTGTAAACAAGTTTAACAATATTATAGCACTTTAAAGTGTCAAGGTAAAATAAAAATTTTCAAAAAATATTTTTTCGGAACGTTTCCATAAACTGTACAAGCGCTTCACACGCTTCCATATCAACTGCGTTGTAAATAGATGCTCGACAACCGCCAACTGAACGATGTCCTGCTAATCCAATGAATCCTTTTTCTTTTGCTTCCGCTAAAAACTTCTTTGTAACCTCCTCATTCGGCAACGTAAACGTTACATTCATATGCGAACGGCTTTCTTTTTTTGCATGCCCTTTGTAAAATCCTTCACTTTCATCAATACAACGGTACAACATCGCAGCTTTTTCCGCATTTTTCTTTTCGATCGTTTGAACACCGCCTTGTTCCTCTACCCATTCGAGCACGAGCGATAACATATAAATGGCAAACGTCGGTGGGGTGTTATATAACGAACGGCTTTCGCTATATGTGCGATAGTTTAACATTGTCGGCAAATGATCGTCTCCTTTTGCTAACAAATCTTTCCGCATGATGACAACCGTCACGCCTGAAGGACCTAAGTTTTTCTGTGCCCCTGCATAAATAAGAGCAAAACGACTTACATCAATGTCGCGACTTAAAATATCGCTCGACATATCCGCAATTAAATCAACAGATACGTTCGGAAATTCACGCCATTGTGTTCCTGCAATCGTGTTGTTTGATGTAATGTGTAAATACGCGGGACGCTCGGACAATTCGATATTCGTCGGAATATATGTATATTTTTCTTCTTTCGACGAAGCTGCAACGTGCGTTGTTCCTACTTTTTTCGCTTCTTTCATCGCTTTATCCGACCATGAGTCTGTTAACACGTAATTGCCGACTTCCCCTTCTTTCAACAAGTTCATCGGCACCATCGAAAATTGCAAACTTGCTCCTCCTTGTAAAAAAAGCACATCATGCGTATCAGGAATGTTCATTAGTTTGCGCAACAACGTTTCTGCGCGCTCATGTACCGCATCATACTCTTTGCTTCGATGGCTCAGTTCCATGACAGACATACCTGTTTGTTGAAAGTTGAGCAATTCTTTTTGCGCTCGCTCTAACACGGCTAGCGGCAAAGCAGATGGTCCTGCGTTAAAATTGTACGCTCGCTTCACGCTTTTCTCCCCCTCATATGTGTGATTAATAATATATATCCTAACACGAAACACGAAAAAATGAAGCGAAATTTTTATGAATTTTTAAAAAAAGAAAAGACCTTGTTTATTCCAAGGCCTTTTGGCGTTGCTCGCGCGCTTGCCGAATGCGCTCCATATACACTTCTCCTTCTTTTTCTAATAACTTTTCATCTATTTTCTTTTCTTCTCTTGCTGTGCGAATCGCCATATATCCGCTAATAACAATACCTGCAAGAAGCAATGTAATAAGCATGTGCATCCCCCTTTAAGCTTGTCTTACTTTACACATATGCAGACAAGCGAAAAAATAGACGTATAAAAGAAGGAAATGCTTATGAAGGAGCGAATATATGCGAAAGAAAGGGGTTGGGAAGATGAAAACATATACGCTTACTGTTTTTGAAAAGACAGGTGAAAAATTGCTTGATGAAACATTTACTGCCGCAAACGATGACGAAGCAAAACGAATCGGCGAGCAAAAATTAAAAGAAAAACAATTTGAACATAAAACGCATCGCTGTACAACATCGAGCGGCAAATTGATTTTATTCCATCGATAAAGCCCCGATCGTCTCGGGGCTAAAATAATTGTTCCATCATTTTTAATTTTTCGTTTGTGTAATGTTCGTAATTTTCGTTATACGCTTTCGGTTCTTTCGGGTTCGCAAAATGCGTAATTGCTTTTGTTTCTGGATGCACGAATTTGCTCGATGCTCCACATCCTAACCCGATAATTGACTGTTGCTCCTCCATGATCATAATGTTATAAATGCTTTCTTGCCCCGGCAAAGCGTAACCGACGTTTTCTAAATTGCCGAGAATATTTTTTTGACGATATAAATAATATGGCACATAACCTTTTTCCTTCGTCCATCGTTCCGCCCGCTTCATCATTTCATTAATTTCATCACGATCCGCTACTTTATACTTTTCTTTATTTTTCGTCATTTCCGACGCGCGCTTAAACGACAACGTATGCACCGTTAACGACTCCGGCATAAGTTTTTCTGTTTGTGCCAGCGTATAATCAAACTGCTTTACACCTTCTCCCGGCAAACCGATAATTAAATCCATATTAATATTGTTCATCCCTGCCTCGCGAGCAAGATGAAATTTTTCAATCGTCTCTTCAACCGTATGATGACGTCCAATCGCTCGCAACGTTTCTTGAATATATGATTGCGGGTTAATGCTTATACGGTCAATGTTCCATTTTTTCAACACCGCCAGCTTCTCCGGTGTAATCGTATCAGGCCTTCCGGCTTCAACTGTAATTTCACGTACACGTTCAACGTTTGGGAACACGCGATACATGTGCGCATATAGTGCATCCATTTCCTCTGCCGTAATGCTCGTTGGCGTGCCGCCACCGTAATAAATAGTCGTAATCGGAATGTTACGCTCTTTCAGAAACTTTCCAATTCGCTCCATTTCGTAATGCAATCCGAATAAAAACGAATCGACAGACCCTTGTTTCCCTTGAATCGCATAGGCTGGAAACGTACAATACGCACATTTCGTTGGACAAAACGGAATACCAATATAAATGCTCACTTCTTTCGATAAATCGTACAAATCCGGCACAACCGTCAACTGACGATCGACAATTTGTTGCATAAGCTCAATTTTCTCGTCCGTCACTAAATAATCTTCGCGCAATGTGCGATGCGCTTCTTCTTTCGTGAAACCGGAACGTAATTTTTGATGAAGTAACTTTACCGGACGAACGCCTGTTAAAATCCCCCACTGTTGCACAACGCCTGTGTATTGCTGTAATAGTGATAAATATATATACGAAACCGCATGTTTTACTTGCTTCATGCGTCCTTTTTCTTCTTCTGTCTTCCATGATCGTTCATAATAAGCTTCATACGTGCGACCATGTTCATGTTGCAACGTACCACTAACAACGAGCCGATCTCCTTGTTGTACAGCAATCGTCACACGCACATTCGCCTCTTCTGTCGGTACGAAAGAGATCGTTGGCTCCTCAAAAAATAAACCTGTAATCACCTCAAGGGAACGTTGAAAACGATCCATCGGCTCAAGTCCGCAAATATGAATATGCAATGAAATCACCTTTCGCCTCAAAGTATTAAACTCATTTAAGTGTACAGAAGAAGCGAAAAGCTCGTCAAGAAACGGAAATTATTTTTTCTCTATTGTACGAATTTGCCGTAAAAACTGCGGACGATGTTGTTTGCGAAAATGTTCTTTAATCATATACGCGACACCAAGCTGTTCGTTTGAACGTGTCACCCAGTCGGCAACAGCTTTTACCTCTTTTGGAGCATTCCCCATCGCAACGCCAAGACCAGCCGCTTCAATCGCTGGTATATCATCCAAATGGTCACCGATGACGACCATTTCTTTTAACGAAATGCCAAGTTCACTTCCAAGACGAATTAGCCCGTTTAGTTTTGAAACGTTTTTTGGCAGTAATTCAATTTTTCCATCACTAACGCTGAAAGAAACGTCTGGAAATGCATGTGTGATCGTTTCAACAATTTCATCACATTCGTCTTCATTCGAGTAAAACACATCGATTTTCATCACATCCATCGGATCGTCGCGCAACACATCACTTAACGAATCAACAAATTGTGCTGGATAAAAAAACGGATCCCCCAAAATCGTTTTCGCAATCATGTTGTTTTTTATTTTTTTTCGATTTCCGATCGAATACCGTTCGTGAAGCAAGCGAACGTTGCAGTTGAAATGCTCAAGCACGTGTACAATATCAAATGTTTTTTGAGCCGGAATAACCGCCTCATATAACTTTTCTTCTAATGACTTGGCAACGAGCCCACCTTGAAACGTTACTAAATACGAATCTAGCTTCAACGCCTTCGCTACTTTTTTCGCTGATAAAAAGTTTCTTGACGTCATCAAAGTCACATACACATCTTTTTTCTTCACAAAATCGATCGCTTCTTTCGTTTTTTTCTCCAACTTGCCATTCGATTTTAATAATGTTCCGTCAATATTTAGCGCAAGTAATTTATACATAAACGTCCCCCCTCGATGTCGTGGCTTCATTCATACGTATGACAAGGGTATAAAAAAAAGAACACCCATTTTTATGAGTGTCCGTCATATAGCTCGTCAATTGGCCGAATCATCGCAGTCATCGCTTGGGCGAATAACTCGTTTAAACGTTCTTCGGCATGAATGAGCCGTGCAATGTTTTCATTCATCTCTATAACGTGCAAATGTTGCTGGAGCAATTCTATATCTGCATCGCTTACCGGCAATCCGCTCATTTGCTTTTGTTGCATTTGTTTTTGCAACGTGCGAAACCTAGCAAATAATTGGTGCGCAGTCGGATCGCGTTGCACTTGTTCGTAAGCTCGGCGAAGCTCCGCAAACGGCTCACTTGTGCGAATCGCTTCCGAAAGTCCGTGAATGGCTTGAAGGACATCCATGCGACACACTCCTCTCATTTTTCCCTTTCTTTTTACACTATGAGCGAAGCGGCCGCTGTATGTCTACATTTGAACGAAAAACGTGATACAACCTTGAATGAGCCCGATCATCCCACCTAGCAAGGCGCCTAAATACGTAATCATTTTAAATTCACGGCGCGAAATCGTTAAAATCATTTCTTCTAGCCGTTCGACTGAAAACGATGCGACTTCTTCACGAACGATATCTTGCAAATGAAGTCGTTTCATCCATTGCTCGATGCGTTCGGAAGCAAATTGTAAAAGAAAAAGAACGAGCGTCGGTAATGAATGTCGCACATAAGGTGCAACGAGTGCACCAAGCGGTTTTTGGAGCGGCTCTTGTACAATGGATGCGGTGAGACGTTTCACCCATGCGACGATTTTTTCTTGATCGATTATTTGCTCCACCTCATTTATACGCATCTCCTTCACTTTTTCCCATTCGTTTATGAATAGTTGCACGAGCAACAGCTTTGCACCATCGCTTTGTAAAAATTTCACGATTTCCGGGCGAATTTTGTCCGCTAAGCTGACGTTGCCAAGAAACATTTGAATCATATTGCCAAACATGCCGCGGCTTTGTAAAAATTCATTAATCATACGTTCAATTTGACGTTCTCCTTGCTCACTCTCTACATACGTGCGCAAACGGAGCAATAAGCGATCGACAATCGAAGGAATAGCATGATCTATTTTTTGTAATACCTCAATTGGAATGATTTCATGAAGCGGACGTTGACGATATTGCGACATGAACGTTTTATATTTCGTTTCTATCCACATCTCTGCCGTTTGTTTCGGATCTGGCATACCGAATTGCTTCAGCCATTGTTCAACAGTTCGATCTGATTGTAGCCATTTTTCTACTTCTTCTTGCACGTAGTTCGTCATATCTTGAACGAACGATGGATCGTTTAATTTTCGACGCAATCCTTCCGCTGTTAATAAATGTTCTACAACCATACGTCCAAGTTGTTCCGCTAATTCCTCTCTCCGTTTCGGAATAAGTCCAGGTGTAAACGGCAGTCTTTTTCCTGCAATATATATCGGACGATACGGCCGAAAAAGCATTTTAATCGCAAGGGAATTTGTCATCCCTCCAATAAATGCTCCAACCACGATCATAAACAATAAATAAAGAAAAAGCCCCATAATGATCTCCCTTCTGCCAATAAGCTTTTCTAACCATTCATTATAGGGCTTGTCCGTTATGAGTGCAAACGTGTGATAACTGTTTGTGCAACTGTTTTAAACATTTGCATAACAATAGCCGAAACACTTCTCGCTCTGTCGCATGTTCAGATGCGAACCATGCTTCTTTATATATATTCATTTTCTCAAACTGCTCGCGCCATTTCTCTTTTGTTTCTTCCTGTTTTCTCTCCCATTCTTTTCCCATATGCAACACATATAAATAACGAATAAGCGCTTCTTCCTCTTCATCTAAATCGTAATTCGTCAATGCATGTAAAAGCTGAACAATCATCATTTTCACCTCTCGTCATGAATATATGTACGCACAACGTGAATGATGTATACTTTTTTTCCGTTCATACAAAATAATGAATAAGGGGGCATGTATGATGAAAGAACGCGATAATTATGAATGGGACATCGATCGTATGATCAATGAAGGCATGGCGGGAGGCTATGTATATTCATGCCATCGCGCCACAAATATTGAAGAAGCGCGTGATGTACAAACGGAACAACCACCACATGAAGTGAAATAAAGCGGCGAGCATTTTCTCGCCGCTTTTTGTATAATGATCGTGATGGGAGACGAAAGGAATGGACATACATGTTAGAAAAATTACAAGCATATTATCGAGATGCGCTTGTTGAATATGGACAAGTGAATGAACGAGATGCGTACGAGTGGTTTTCTACAGAACATGGTGAGCTTTTCGGTATCAAAAAAGAAATGCTCACACAAAAAGAACGTGCGCTATTAGCCACATTGTTTACACCGTATGAAGCAGTGACTACTTGGATGAACAAACAACAACAAGCATGGTATCGCTTTTTAATTCAAAACGATAAACAAGCATTTGAACAATTACCTTCCTCGACATATACGCGCTTCATTTACTTTTACATACAAAAAGGAACGGTGGACTCACACGATTTTATGGAAGCGATTCAATCGCTTTTTCCTTATGACGTGACGATCATTTCCGAAACAGAACAATGCTTTATCGTCATTGAACAACAAGAAGAAAACGTTGCTTCTACTTTGTCTGAGCTGATCGATACGTTATGTAGCGATTTTTACATTCAATTGCGGACATATATTGGGCAAAAGTGCCCACATACTGTTGAACTTGCGCACATGTTCCTTGCCGAAAAACGATATTTTCAAGTTGCCATAACGCATAAGCCCGAACAACGCGTCTACTGCATCGAAGACGTCTTTCCTCTTTTGCTGATCAACAATGAGGACATCACGTATGCGATGACGTTTTTGCAACCGATTAAGCAAGACCCCGATATAGTTAAAACGATGAAGACGTTTTTTGAATGCAATTTAAACGTTTCTCTTGCGGCAAAAAAGCTTCATATGCACCGCAACAGCTTACAATACCGCATTGATAAACTGATCGAAAAAACAGGGATTGATATAAAGCAGTTTAAAGGAGCACTAACTGTGTATTTAGCGATTTTACTTTATGAAAGGCACTAGGCACATTGCCCGAAAACGTTTTCTTTTTTTGTGCACGATGTCCATTTACCGTTCGTTGATTTTTATATATGCTTAAATCAAATGAAATCGATTACATGAGGAGGCATATACATGGCTGAGCTTCGTTTAGAACACGTGTATAAAATTTATGACAACAACGTAACCGCTGTAAAAGACTTTAACTTACACATTCAAGATAAAGAATTTATCGTATTCGTCGGTCCATCCGGTTGCGGAAAATCAACAACACTTCGCATGATCGCAGGTCTTGAAGAAATCTCAAAAGGTGATTTTTACATTGATGGGAAACGAATGAACGATGTAGCACCAAAAGATCGTGACATCGCGATGGTATTCCAAAACTACGCGCTTTATCCACATATGAGCGTATATGACAACATGGCATTTGGATTAAAATTACGCAAGTTCCCAAAAGATGAAATCGACCGTCGCGTTCGGGAAGCTGCGCGCATTCTCGGTCTTGAGCAATATTTAGATCGTAAGCCGAAAGCATTATCAGGCGGTCAGCGCCAACGCGTGGCATTAGGACGTGCGATTGTGCGCGATGCGAAAGTGTTTTTAATGGACGAGCCGCTTTCAAACTTAGATGCAAAATTGCGTGTACAAATGCGTGCGGAAATCGCAAAACTTCATCAACGTTTAGGCACAACAACCATTTATGTTACACACGATCAAACGGAAGCAATGACGATGGCGACACGCCTTGTCGTTATGAAAGATGGCGTCATCCAACAAGTTGGAACACCAAAAGAAGTATATGAAAAACCAGAAAATATTTTTGTCGGTGGATTTATCGGTTCACCAGCGATGAACTTCTTACGTGGCGTCCTACAAGATGGCGTATTCGTAATCGGCGATGTGAAAATTGCCGTGCCAGAAGGAAAAATGAAGGTGCTTCGCGACCAAGGTTATGTGGGCAAAGAAGTCATTTTAGGTATTCGTCCGGAAGACTTCCATGACGAGCCTGTATTTCTTGAAGCGTCACAAAACACAAAAGTAAGCGCTCATGTGGAAGTCGCAGAATTGCTCGGTGCAGAAATTATGGTATATTCGCAAATTAGCGGCCAAGAGTTTGTCGCACGCGTTGATGCACGCACAGACGTCAAAGCAGGACAAACAATCGACCTTGCGTTAGATATGAATAAAGCACATTTCTTCGACGTCAACACAGAATTACGTATTCGTTCAAATAGTGAAAAATAATAACAGAGCCCGTTCATTTGAGCGGGCTTTTACTCTTGAATAAAACGAACAACATCGTCATCACAATCATCACAATGAAACAAATGAACGCAGACGTGTTGTTTCCTCGTATGTGCATAACCATCAACCATTTTCATCATATCTGCATCCATATACGGACTATAATCGTCAAAATAATCTGTTAATTTTCCTTCATCTTTTAATTTTTCTCCACATTGCTCACAATAAAAAACGATTGCTCGCAAACCGTTGCATAACGGACAAATGTGCATATTCATCCCTCGCTTCGTGATTTTCCATTATCTTTCCCACTACACAAAAAATTACCACATAAAAAAAAGAATAATAAAATGTTTTTTCCCCAAAATAGTAGTACAAACAAGCAAACAACATTCGATGGGTTAAGCCAAGCTTGGCAGCGTGAAAATCATCACGCGTTGCTGGTGCAAATCCAGCTAACCCAACCATAAAAAAATGTAACGAGGAGATGATTGAATATGGCAAACACAAATCAATTATTAGTATACGGTGCACAACAAGCAATTGATCAAATGAAATACGAAATCGCTCAAGAATTTGGTGTAAACCTTGGACCAGATGCAACATCACGCGCAAACGGTTCAGTTGGTGGCGAAATTACAAAACGCCTTGTTGCAATGGCACAACAACAATTAGGCGGATCTTACACAACTAAATAACATGGCTAAAAACCCCCAAGCGATTCGCTTGGGGGTTTTACTAAATACGTTGTAAAAACTGACGCGTTCGTTCATGTGTTGGATTTGTAAAAATTTGCTCCGGATGACCACGCTCAATGATCATCCCTTCATCAAAAAAGATCACTTCATCAGCAACTTCACGAGCAAAGCGCATTTCATGCGTCACAACGACCATCGTCATTTTTTTATCATAAAAAACCATATTAACCTTATATGTTTTTACGATTATTCAGCGTAATGGAAGTTGACATCTTCGTCAACAAAAAAAGGAGCGAATCGCTCCCTTTTTACACATTTTCCACAATCGGTTCACGAATGCGAACGAGCACTTTGCGAATACGGCGGTTTTCCACTTGGCGAACAGTGACTGTTAATGATTCGTATTCAAACGATTCCCCAACGGTCGGAATGCGTTCAAACATTTCAAACACCCACCCTCCAAGCGTATGAGAAGAACTTTCTAATTCATCAATTCCTAAAATGTCACAAAACTCATCAAGCGGTAATTCGGCATTAAATTCATATTCGTAATCATTGATTTTTTGGAACGTTTTCACCGCTTCATCATGTTCATCCCATATTTCTCCGACAATTTGTTCTAAAATATCTTCTAACGTAATCAATCCCGATGTGCCGCCAAACTCATCGATAACGATCGCCATGTGTACTTTACTTTTTTGCAATTCAGGCAGCAACGTAGAGATGCGCATCGACTCAACGACAAATAGTGGCGTGCGCAACAATTGGCGCACGTTTACTTCTTTTCCTTGTACGAGTTGACTGAAAAAGTCGCTTTCCGACAAAATGCCGATGACGTTATCAATATCTCCTTCATATACAGGAACGCGCGAATATCGTTCACGTAAAAAAATGTCGCGAATTTCTTCAACGGGTTGATTCACTTCTACTGCGACCATATCGATACGCGGCGTAAAAATTTCACCAACTAAAATGTCGTTAAAATCGAGCGAACGATGGACGAGTTCTTTCTCTTTATTATCAATTACCCCTTCTTCCTCACTTAAATTGACCATGACTTTAATTTCTTCCTCGGTCACAGAAGGTACATCTGCTTGATGGCCAACGAATTTCGATACAAGTTTTTTTAACATGACGAGCAATGCTGTAACAGGAGTAAATAGTTGAATTAACATATACAGCACATCGGAAATAAGAAGTGAAAACGACTCCGCATGTTCTTTCGCCAATGACTTAGGCAACACTTCGCCAAAGATTAAAATTAAAATCGTCATGCCAACTGTGCTAATGACAAGACCTGTGCTGCCGCCAAACAGATCTGTCGCCACTTTGGCAGAAATGGACGCTGCGGCAATGTTCACGATATTATTCCCAACTAAAATGGTAGAGAGGGCTTCATCGAAGTTTTCTGCAATATATAGTGCTTTTTTACTACCACGTCGCTTTTCATCCACATAGTTTTTCAAGCGAATTTTATTGACGCTCGAAAACGCTGTTTCTGAAGCTGAAAAAAAAGCAGATAACAAAATTAAAGCAATGAGTAAAAAAATTAAACTCAGAGGTAAATCTCCCAATGAACATTCACACTCCTAATCGGATGATTTTATGAAAATATATATTCATCATACCAAATTTACATGAAAAAGA
The DNA here is from genome assembly GCF_002742685.1 of Anoxybacillus flavithermus. GTDB lineage: Bacteria > Bacillota > Bacilli > Bacillales > Anoxybacillaceae > Anoxybacillus > Anoxybacillus flavithermus_E. The sequence goes on along the minus strand of NZ_PEDM01000007.1, from coordinate 41,011 downwards.
AAACGACCACACATATGTGCAGTCGTTCGTCACGATTCGATTAACGTCGTCCCGATAAAAAAAGTTAATAGTAGCACGTACGTAATGTTTAATGTAATTGAAAGTTCTTCCATCTCGTTCGTCCCTCCAGCAACATATTCCCCATTTCTATTTTAACAATGAGAGGAACGAATATGTTTGTCAATGGTGTGAACATTTTTACTCATAAAGCGCCCAATGGTTTGTCGGACCGTGTCCACTGCCAATGTGTAGCCCTTGTTCGACAGCAGCTTGAATAAATCGTTTTGCGACATCAATCGCTTCATATATCGTTTTTCCTTTCGCCAGTTGCGCGGTGATGGCGGCAGCAAACGTACAACCTGTGCCGTGCGTATGTTTCGTTTCAATCCGCTCGCTTTTCCATTCGTAAAATCGTTCACCGTCGTATAACAAGTCAACTAGTTCGCTTCCTTCGGCGTGCCCACCTTTCATGACGACGTACCGAACGCCCAGATGATGAAGCTTTTTTGCTGCCTCTTTTCGCTCCTCTAACGTTTCAATTCGCATATTCGTTAACACTTCCGCTTCTGGAATGTTTGGCGTTAACACATAAGCAAGCGGCAGCATGTGACGTTTGAGCGCTTCAATCGCTTCTTGCTTTAACAACGGGGCACCACCTTTTGCAACCATGACCGGATCGACGACGATGCGCGTCCATCTGTATTGAGCCGTTTTTTGAGCGACTAATTCAATAATTTCATGGCTGAATAACATTCCCGTTTTTACCGCATCAGGCGACAAATCAACGGCAATCGAATCGATTTGCTTTTCAACCGCTTCAACAGGGAGCGGATATATCCCTTGTACACCGAGCGTGTTTTGCGCAGTAACTGCAGTAATGGCTGACATACCAAACACATGTAATTGATGAAATGTTTTTAAATCCGCCTGAATGCCCGCTCCCCCGCCACTATCTGAACCAGCAATCGTCAACGCTTTATACACCATGTCCCTCACCCCAAATATTGATAATATAAGCGCTTTGCTTCTTGAACATCATTTGTGCCATGAATCAATACACGCCCATCGGAAAAAACAACAAAGCGATGTGAATTGACCGTAAATGAAAATAAATAGTCGTTTTGTTCCACTTGAATTCCACGTTTTGTTAAAAATGAAAGGAGCGTTGTCCACTCTCGCTCTCCTCGATGTGCAGGACGAATTTGTACAGTTTCCCGCCCACACAACACCGCAAATTTCGTTTCATTTTCGTATTGGAGAGCTGGATATGTCCGCTTTGGTCCACACGATGGACAATCGTCTTTTTTTAACTTATGCACATCGATCATGTGATATTGTCCGTGCCATGTATCAAATGAAACAAGTTTCCGATTCACTTGAGCATGTACGCATATTTTTAACGCTTCCGCCGTTTGATGCGCAACAACCATATGAACGACAGGACTAATAATCCCAGCGGTATCGCACGTGGCAACACCAAACGGCACATCTTCAAGCAAGCAACGTAAACACGGTGTTTCATTCGGGATTACCACATAGCTTAATCCATAACTACCTACACATGCCCCATAAATCCACGGCACATCATACTTTTGCGAAACGTCGTTAATGATCATACGCACGTCAAAATTATCGGTACTATCAATGATCACATCGGGACGATGACGCCCAACAATATGTTCAATCAATCGGGCGTCCGCATCCGCGACAATCGGTTCAACAACGACGTCGCTATTGATCGCTCGTAAATGAACAGAAGCCGCAATCGCTTTCGGCAATCGTTTCGCCGCATCTTCTTCCGTATATAGCTGTTGGCGTTGCAAATTGCTCCACTCAACATAATCGCGGTCAACAATCGTTATTTTCCCAATCCCTGCACGTACAAGCGTCTCTGCATTTGCCGCTCCAAGCGCTCCTGCACCAATAAGGAGCACATGTTTTTCACGAATGGATTGCTGCCCTCTTTCTCCGATTGGTGCAAACAATTGTTGGCGTGAATAACGATCCATTAGACGATGCTCATCCCTTCGCTTGGGCTACTCGCTGTTGCATATTTCTTTTTCGGAATGCGTCCCGCTTCGTACCCAAGTCTCCCTGCCTCAACCGCAAGCTTCATCGCTTTCGCCATTTTTACGGGATCTTTCGCAGAAGCAACAGCTGTATTTAACAATACTCCATCTGCACCTAATTCCATTGCCAATGCCACATCAGCTGGACCGCCAATGCCTGCATCAATAATGACGGGAACAGTTGCTTGTTCAATAATGAATTGCATGTTTAACGGATTCATAATACCTTGTCCTGAACCGATCGGTGAGGCGCCGGGCATAATCGCATGGCAACCGAGTTGTTGCAGCCGTTTCGCTAATACGACATCATCTGATGTGTACGGTAAAACAATAAATCCTTCTTCTAATAACATTTCTGTTGCTTTCAACGTCTCGATCGGATCAGGCAACAACGTTTGATCGCATCCAATCACTTCTACTTTCACCATATCACAAAGCCCAGAAGCTTTTGCTAAACGGGCGATGCGCACCGCTTCTTCCGCTGTTTTCGCCCCGGCTGTATTCGGTAGCAGTTTATATTTTGTTATATTTATTTTTTCTAAAAAATTCGGCTGATCGGGTGCAAAAATGTTCATTCGTCGCACCGCAAACGTTAAAATTTCTGCCCCCGACGCTTCAACCGCTTCTTTTTGAATATCGATGTTCGGAAATTTCCCTGTGCCAAGCAATAAACGAGATTGAAATGTATACGGCCCGATTTGTAACATATTATCCTCCCCCTACAAAATGGACGATTTCAATGCGGTCACCGTCCGCAATGGCTGTATGCTCATATTTCTCTTTCATAATAATGTTCGCATTGACTTCAACGATCGCGATCTTTTCATGAATGCGAAAATGTTGTAACAGTTGAGCGACAGTACGAATGTGAGCTGGCAAATCAATCATTTCACCGTTAATGATGCAACGCATGCCCCTCCCCCTTTCTTGTTAGCGAAAACGGTGTTATATCAAATGGAATTTCTTTTCTTTCAATCATATCACTTACAATTCTTCCTGTGATGGCGCTTAACAAAATGCCGTTACGATAATGCCCTGTCACAACGAATACGTTCTCATATTGTGGATGTGCTCCGATATAAGGTGTGCTATCTTTTGTTTGTGGGCGAATGCCTGCCCACGCTTTTTCAAATGTGGAATGAGCGATAGCCGGAACGATTTGCATCGCACGCGCTAGCAAATGCTGTACGCTACATGTTTGCACCGTTTTGGCAAACGAATGCGCGATGGCGCTAGCTCCGATTACAAGTCGATTGTTCGCTTTCGGCACAATATAACAGCCGTTTTTCGCAAATACTGTCGTTTGTAAAAGCGGTGTTTCTGTCGTAACCGAAACACATTCTCCTTTGACCGGATACATATGTAGCGATAACCGCAACTTTTCAGCTAACATTGGCGTCCATGCACCGCACGCGATGACGATATGTTCAGCATATAACGTTCCGCTCGTCGTTTTCACTCCTACAATACGTTCCCGTTCGAAAATAAAATCGTACACTTCCGTATACGGTAAAACACGGGCTCCTTTTGCCATTGCTCCATGAGCAAACGCGACTGATAGTTGTTTCGCGTTCACTTGTTGATCAATCGTGTACATCGCACCATATTCATTTCGTACATTTCGTTCAATGTCCGCCACTTCTTTCGATGTTAACCAGCGGACGTGCTGTGTTTGTATGCGCCTCCAAAATTCATAATGTTCCGTTAATTTTTCGTACTCTTCCATTGTTGTCGCCAGCTTTAACATTCCCGCTTCATTCCATCCGACTTCAATATTTGTTAGCTCTCTCAGTTCGGCAATAACGGTTGGAAATGCCGCTTGGCTCGCCAAAGCAAGCGGGATGAGCGGGTGATCTGCCGAAAACTCGGAATGTGCACCAAGCATCCCAGCTGCTGCCGATGATGCTTCTTGCGCTAACTCTCCCCGTTCAATGACAACGACTGATGCTTCTCTTTTCGCTAACTCAAAAGCGATGCTGCTGCCGATAATGCCTCCCCCAACAATTAAAACGTCCATGTATTGGCCCCCATTTGTTTCCGATATCGTTGAACCATATGTAGCGGATCATCCGCCTCAAACACCGTCGACATGACGGCAATTCCTTTCACTCCCGTCATGAACACATCACGAACATGGAAAGGTTTAATGCCTCCAATGGCAACGACAGGAATGCGTACGTGACTTGTCAACTGACGCAACGATGAAAGCCCGCGCGGCTTCCGTCCTTCTTTACAATTCGTTTCGTATATATGTCCGAAAATGACGTAGTCCGCTCTTTCATTTTCCGCTTGTTTTGCTTCTTCCAACGTATGAACAGATCGACCGACATGCAAAGATGGAAACTTCTCTTTTATTCGTTTGGGAGACAGGCTATGATGAGCGAGCTGAACGCCGCCAACACCATAAACGACAGCGACGTCCACTCGGTCATTGACGATTATTTTTTGTTGTGGAACACTTGCTTCAAGCAACTTTTCCACAATCATACCTATCTCTTTCGCTGAGCGATGCTTTTCACGAATATGAATGTAATCCACATATGAATGGACAAGCGATGAAATATGAACAAACGTTTCAATTGACTGGTTTCCTGTTGAGATGAGATGAAGTTCCCTCATGTTATCGCACATCCTTTATCGCGACATACGGAAACATATCAGCGACATAGTATCCAAGCGCCACGATGGTACATATGACAACCAATAAATACACATCATATTTTCCGAGCGTCACCTCATAATAAAACGTCCGGGGACGCTCATTCGTAAATGCTTTTGCCTCCATCGCCACCGCAATGCGCTGAGCGCGCCGAATGCTTTGCGATAAAAGCGGGATAGCATATCGCTTCACAAGTTCAAGTTTGCCGCGAAATCCGTTCGCTTTGGCGGCTCGTCGTACTTTCAACGCTTGATGTACCGTTTGAAATTCTTCTAACATGATCGGCAATAAACGAATCGCTGCTAAAAAACTATACGCATATTTCGGTTTCAATTTCGCTTGTTGCATGAGTGAATAAAATAAAAGCACCGGCTTTGTCGTGAGCGCAAACATCAGCCCGAAAATCGCAAACAAAAGGGTTCGAAATCCGAGATGGACACCGCGATAAAAACTTTCTTCTGTAATGTGAATGAGCCCCCAACGAAACCACGTCGTCTCTCCCTTTCCGAACAAAATCATCGACGACGACGTAGAAATGAAAATAAACAAAAACGGAACGAAAAATAAAAGCACATGCTTCATCCGGTAACCGCTAAACAACATAAATAACGCGATAAACCCAATCGTCCAATTGATCAGCACGTTCGGATTATGGACAAAAACAATCACAACAAACATCGGTAAAAATAATAACAATTTCGCTGTCGGATTCGTTTGATGCAACCACGTTTCTTTATGTTCAATGCCCCATCTCATCTCATTCCACCTCGCACAAGCATCCGTGGTGCAATTATTTCATCCGCGACAAGCTTTCCGTTTTCAATGCCCCATCTTCTCGTCGCAAATTCCGACACGATGTGCTCATCGTGCGTCACCATGACAATCGTCTTTCCTTGTTGCCGATACGCTTCAAGCCATTCGAGCAACGCAAACGTATTTTTTGCATCTTGCCCAAACGTCGGTTCATCAAGAAGCAATATGCGATGACGCTCCGTTACTGAAGCGGCAACACTTAACCGCCTTTTTTGCCCCATCGACAATTGATACGGATGCAAATGCCGTTGGGCGCTTAAATGAAACCGCCTAAGCAACCTCTCTACTTCCTCTTCTATTTCATATTCCGAGCGTTTTTCAAGACGTAAACAATAAGCTAGCTCATCATCTACACGATTTGTAACAAATTGAAACTCTGGATTTTGAAATACAAAAGCGATGTTGTCGTATAATACCCCATCATTTTTTACTAGCTCTCCTCGCCAATACATATCGCCTTCTGTTCGAATTAACTTCATGAAGCTTTGCAGCAACGTGCTTTTTCCTGCACCATTTTCCCCTGTAATGGCAATCCATTCACCTGCATAAATCGTTAACTCGTCGACCGCTATTTTTTCTTCTTTTTGTCGAAAGCCGCGGAGCGATTGCACATGTAAAAGAACGTCTCCCTCTTCATACGGTTGTTGCGCTGTTTTTGGCTTTTCATACGCCTTCCACACGTCTGGATGCCAAATCCCTTGTTCAGTAATAAACGAACGATACGTTGAAAAAATTTCATTCGTTGATCCGTCAGCGATGATCTCACCATGTTCATTAAATAAAATGATGCGCTCAACAAAATCGAGAATGTGATCAATTTTATGCTCAACGATAACAACTGTTCGGTCGTCCGCTACTTCTTTTAACGTTTCCCATACTGCTTTTGTTCCTTCTTCATCGAGAAGCGCTGTCGGTTCATCTAAAAATAACACATCCGGGTCAAGCGCCAAGACAGAGGCAATCGCTAACCGCTGTTTCATTCCTCCCGATAACGTTTGAATCGGCACATGAACGTGCGGAAGACGAAGGCGTACGCGTTGAAGAACGCGCTCGATTTTTTCTTTCATCTCCGCACGTGGCACACCGAGATTTTCAAGGACAAACGCCATTTCTTCATCGACGTACGGCATGCAAAACTGCGCATCCGGATCTTGAAACACATAGCCGACTTGCTTTGGAATATGAAGCGCTTTTGCTTTCATCGGCACATCGATCGAGCGTGGAATAATGCCCGCCATCACTTGTAATAACGTCGATTTTCCACACCCTGATGGACCTAAAAGCAACACTTTTTCTCCTTTTTTAATCGAAAGCGATACATCGGTAAATAACCGTTTTTCCGCCCCCGGAAACTTTAACCGCAATTGTTCAATGTGTATCAACGATGTCACCTTCTATTTATCAAGCGAGTCGTAATCTTCTTTTGTCGTCGGGCGCAACAGTTGCGTCACACCTGTCGCCTCGAGCGCTTTTACAAGCGAATAAGCAAATACACCAGCAATGATGATCGCCCCAACGAAACGCGCACCGATAAATAACGTTAAATTCCACCATGCTAATTGATCGATATATCCTTTGTAAAAATCAAGCACTAATGAAGCAATTGTTGAACCAACAGCTGCCAGCGACACAACAGCTACATCAAAACGTTTATAACGGAAAGCCGCAAACACAAGTTCAGCTAGCAATCCTTGCACAAAACCGTAAAATAACACTTCAAGTCCCCACTCAGATCCAGCTAAAAATTCTCCTGAAGCAGCGGCAACTTCCGCAAGCAAAGCCACTCCTGGCTTACGAATCAATAAATAGGCGACGGTTGCCGCAATAAACCACATGCCATAAATAAGCTGATCGAGATGAAGTCCAAGCGGTTTTACTGCATAGTAAAGCGGTCCCCACACTTTATACACAATCCCAAACACAATCGCCACCACAACGGTCGTTAATACGTCTGTTAATTTAAGCCCTTTCGTTTGCATAAACATCCTCCTCTTCAATTGGCCAACGTTCTAATTTATACGCCATGTCCCAAAATAAATATTCATACTGGCTGCTGATCCAAAAGTGTTGCTTCATTCGCTCTAAATCTTTTTCGCTAGCTGTTTTTGCGATGTCATTTAAGCGCGCAATTTGTTGTTCGACGAGCTGCCTGAACCAATCGGAGCCGTACGCTTCAATCCATTTTGCATAAATTGGATGATTCGGCTTGCAATGTTTTAACCTCTCACCAATTTCGTAATACAACCAATAGCACGGTAAAATAGCAGCTAATACATCACCAAAGTGTCCTGCAAACGACGCGCGATACATGTGGGACGTGTACGAATACGCCGTTGGGGCAGGAACAAACGACGCCTTTTCTTCTTCTGTAATGCCGAGCTCTTTCATAAACGTTTCATGTAAACGAAGCTCAGCTTCATACGTATTTTGCGCATGATTCGCCATGCTTGCGGTCGTTTGTAAATCGTCAGCCATCGCCCCGCCAAGCGCTTGCACTTTTGCAAAGTGTGTCAAATAATATGAATCTTGTAATACATAATAGCGAAAACAACGTAAATCAAGCGTTCCTTCCCCGAGCTCTTTCACAAACGGATGATGAAAGCTCGCTTCCCAAATCGGATCGACAGCTTTGCGCAACTGTTCTGAAAACAACATTTCCTCTCCCCCTTAAGAAAAATAAAAAACCACTTTCTTTTGCGCAAAGAAAGTGGTTGTAAACGATGGAATTTAATAAAAGACACACTTCGCACCGTTTCCACTTCCCTACGCTGGTATGATCCAGATCAGGTTCTAAGGGTCTCAAAGGCACACTTTGATCTCAGCCTATCTAAAGGCCCCCCTAGTGGAATGCAATGGCATCATTCACTTTGTCATTAATATTAGCATATTTCATTGAATTGTCAAATATTTTTCTCCATTATTTGCGCACATCGTTTTCTTCCTGTATGCTAAAGTAGCGAATATATAGTCAGGAGTGGGATGTATGGCAAATGTATTTTTGAAACGAAAAAGAAAAAAGCGGCTCGAACTTGGACATCCGTGGGTGTTTCAAAGCGAAATCGATTATATTGAAGGAGATTTTGAGCCGGGGGATTTCGTCAACGTATATAACCACCAACGTCACTTTTTAGCAAAAGGATATATTAATCCAAAATCGCAAATGATCGTGCGCGTGCTGACTCAAAATCCAAACGATGAATTAAACGCGCAATTTTTTATGAACCGCATTCGTCAAGCGTGGGCGTATCGCGAGCGTATGATTCCAGGGGTTCGTTCATGCCGCGCCGTTTATGGCGAAGCCGATTTTTTACCTGGGCTAATCGTTGATAAGTACGAAGATGTGCTCGTTGTGCAAATTTTATCGCTCGGCATGGAAAAAAGAAAAGAATGGATTTTACAAGCACTTCTTGACGTCTTTCAACCAAAAGCCATTTATTTGCGCAACGACGTCCACGTGCGCGAATTAGAAGGACTAAAACAAGAAAAAGGATTTTGGTACGGCACGTGCGATACGAACGTACAGATTGAAGAAAACGGCGTCAAATACATTGTCGACATTGAAAACGGGCAAAAAACAGGATTTTTCTTCGATCAACGTCAAAACCGTGCTGCAATCAAACCGCTTATTACAAGCGAATCGACTGTACTCGATTGTTTTACGCATACAGGTTCATTTATGTTAAACGCCTGCTTATACGGAGCAAAACATGTGACCGCTGTCGATATTTCTGAACATGCGATTGAAACAGCGAAACAAAACGCCGAGCTAAACGGATTTACAAATGTGGATTTCGTTGTTGCGAACGCGTTTGACTACTTACGCGAATGTGTACAAGAGGGGAAAAAATGGGATGTCGTCATTATTGATCCTCCAGCGTTTGCAAAATCCGCTCATGCGGTGCCAAAGGCGCTTGCTGGCTATAAAGACATTAATTTAAACGGCTTAAAGCTCGTAAAAGACGGCGGCTTTTTCGTAACGGCAAGCTGCTCGTATCATGTGCATCCGGATATGTTTCAAGCGATGGTTGCGGAAGCAGCGTTTGATGCAAAGAAAATTTTACGTCAAATTCATTGGAGCGGTGCAGGGTATGACCATCCGAAACTGCTTGCCGCTGATGAAGGTGATTATTTGAAGTTTGCCATTTATGAAGTACATTCACGTAAGTAACAGGTTGGCTCATGCCAACCTGTTTAAAAAATAGACAAAATGATTGTGCACACATTGCACAAAAACAGGGTATACTATAATTGAAAACGCTTTCTTTATGAGGTGATGACAATGGCATTAAAAACGATTTGCCCAAAGTGCTTTGGAAAAAAGAAAATGAAAATTTGTTTATCGCTTTATAAAACATGCTCACTATGTAACGGAACAGGGAAAATTCAACAAACACCAACGAAACGAATTAGTTAAAAAGCACTTCGCATCAATCGTTCATGCGAAGTGCTTTTCAATTTACGCCACCGATTTTCGTTGTTTTGCTTTCGCTTGAGCCCGCAAAATTTTCACAGATAAATAAATGCCCGTCCCTGTTAAAATAATAATTGAAATAGCAGCGGCATCGATCATAAGGCGATTCCAAAGACCAAGTTTTCCGACGTGAATAGCACGCACAAATGAGGCAAATTTATTTACTTCTTTTTTCACAACTGTACCGTCTGGTGCAATCGTCACTAACGTCCCATCTTTATCGTTTAACCGTACCATATACATTCCATGATTCATCACGACACCAACTTCATCCATTGAAAACGCACCCGATTCACTCGCTTTTTTCACCGCATCGATCATATTTAACTGCGCATGTTCATGACCTCCATGCGAATGTCCACCCATGCCCATTAACCAACGCTCGGTCAACAACAATCCTGTCACCGCTTCCAAAAGTAAAAATACTGAACAAATGAGTCCAATCCATAAATGCAAATCACGAGTTTTTTTCACAAAGATCCCCCTTTAAAAATATATGCTTGTCATGAATGTACGAAAAAGAAATGAGAAAAGTATGAAATGATTGCAAAAAAAATGTGAAAATCCCCTTTTCCAATATGGAAAAGGGGATTTTATTATTTCACCAAATATACGCGCGCTTCATACGGACGCAATGTAAAGCGCGTCGCATGTTTATGCGGTTTCACATCGTAATTTGCTAACACCAATTGCTCGCTATTTAATTTCAATGAATCGTAACGATACATTGTTTTTCGGTCTGTTAAATTCACGATGACGATCGCTTTTTCATCACCTAACGTGCGCGTATACGCATAAATTGCTTTATGGTTTTCTAATATTAAATCATATGTTCCGTAAACGAATACGTCATGTTGTTTACGGAGTTGAATCATACGTTTATAAAAGTTTAACACAGAGTTCGGATCGTTCAACTGCTTTTTGACATTAATTTGTTTATAATTTTCATTCACACCAATCCAAGGTGTTCCTGTCGTAAATCCGGCGTTTTCCTCATCGGACCATTGCATCGGAGTGCGTGAATTATCACGGCCGTTTTTCCAAATCCATTGCATCACTTCTTCATGTGAACGACCTTTATTACGCTCAATGCGATAATAATTTTTAATAGCGACATCGTCATATTCATCAATCGTTTCAAATCGGACGTTCGTCATGCCAATTTCTTGTCCTTGATAAATAAACGGCGTCCCTTGCATAAGGAAATATAATGCCCCTAACGCTTTGGCGCTTTCAACAAGATATTGTTCATCATTTCCCCATGTCGACACCGAACGCGGTTGATCATGATTTTCAAGGAATAGCGCATTCCAGCCGACGCCTTCTAGTCCTTTTTGCCATTTTGTTAATACACGTTTTAATTTACGAACATCAACACCGCCATCTGTTCCTTTTTGCCAAAGTCCAAGATGTTCAAACTGAAAAATCATATTAAAAATGCCGTTTTCTTCACCAACCCAATCCTCTGCTTCCTCTACCGTTACTCCGTTCGCTTCTCCAACAGTCATAATGTCATAACGCGCAAACGTTTGCGCTTTGAGCTCACGAAGATAGTCCATAATCCCTTCTTGATTCATATGTCCGTCAAATGAAGGGACATAATCAAGCCCTTTTGGATTTGGTAAATCAGGGAGACCTTCTTTTTTCTTAATGTGTGAAATCGCATCGACACGGAAGCCATCAATGCCTTTATCGAGCCACCAGTTAATCATATCATATAACGCGCGACGAACATCTTCATTTTCCCAATTTAAATCAGGTTGCTTTGTCGCAAACACATGCAAATAATATTGATCGGTTCCCTCATCATACTCCCAAGCTGAACCACCAAAAATGCTTTCCCAGTTGTTTGGCTCTTTGCCGTTTTTCCCATCGCGCCAAATATACCAATCGCGTTTCGGGTTGTCTCGCGATGAACGCGACTCAATAAACCACGGATGCTCATCGCTCGTATGGTTAATGACGAGATCTAAAATGACCTTCATGTCGCGCTTATGAATTTCTTCAAGCAGCTGATCGAAATCTCCCATCGTACCAAACTGCTCCATAATGTCTTGATAGTCGCTAATGTCATAGCCATTATCTGCGTTTGGCGATCTATAAATTGGACAAATCCATATGACATCGATTCCAAGGTCTTTCAAATAATCGAGCTTTTGAATGATACCTTGTAAATCACCGATGCCGTCTCCGTTTGAATCCATGAAACTTCTTGGGTATATTTGATATGCAATCGCTTCTTTCCACCAAGCTCTTTTCACGTAAAATCCTCCTCAATCCACTTAAAATAAATCGCTTTCAATCTTTATTACTCTTTCATGTTAATATACAAACGTCTTTGTTTAAAGAGGAAGTTGCACTTTTTCATAAAAAATTTCGTTTTACATGTGCAAACGTTTCACTTTTTTTAACTGAAAAAAGCAAACAACCGCATTAGCGATCGTTTGCTTTTATATTTATTCCATTGGAGCCGTTTTATTCTGCGTACGAGAAATCGTAATACGACCGATAAACATCGCAAAAATAAAACCGATGCCAACAAAGATTAACCCATATAAAAACACATCGCTTAATGCATCCACGAGCGTTTGTTTTAATACAGGCACAAACATTTGTTGCATTTGTTCAGGAATTTTTTTTAACGTATCCGGATTTAAAATGACCGAATATACACTTTGCGGATTCGATTCAACGAGTTGTTTAAACGAATCCATCATCGCATGCGCTTGTGCTGGTAATTTTTCTAACAGCGGGAGAAATTTTGCTTCTAGTAAATCTTTCGAACGATGATTCATAATCGCTCCTAACAACGTCGCCCCAAACGTTCCTCCAATTTGACGGAAAAACTGGCTCGATGATGTCACAATACCGAGCTGCGATTTTGGAAATACTTCTTGTAACGCTAGTGTAATCACCGGATTGACAAACCCTAATCCAAAACCGAGTGTTGCCATAAATGACATCGCCGTCCATTTATTTGTATGGACATCCATCGTTGACAATAAGAAAAAGCCAAGCGCAACAAGCACCATCCCAGCAATGACTTGCGGACGAACGCCAATTTTTTGTACAAGTCGTCCACCAATCATGCTTGCAATAATGAGCGCCAACATCATCGGAAACATCATCGTTCCTGATTCAGATGGACTCATGCCAATAATGCCTTGCATAAAGAGCGGGACAAACATAATCGCTCCAAACATGCCGACAGACATAAAAAAACCGACACTATTGAGCACAACAAACGTTTTATTTTTTAATAAATGAATCGGCATAATCGGTTCTTCTGCTTTTCGCTCAACGAATACAAATAAACTAAAGAAAACGACTGAGCTAGCTAGTAAAGAAATGATTTGCCATGATAACCAATCGTATTTATCGCCACCAAACGTTAAAGCGAGCAACAGCGAAACAACGGCCACAACCATCGTAAACATGCCAGCTAAATCAAGCTTTACTCGCTCAGCCACGCGATGATTATGCAAGCCGATCGAAATGAGCACAATTGCCAATATACCGACAGGAAGGTTAATGTAAAATACCCAACGCCAGTTTAACGAATCAACAATCCATCCACCGACTTGCGGACCGAGAATAGATGCCAATCCAAATACACCACCAAACACACCTTGCCATTTTGCCCGCTCTGCTCCTGTAAACAAATCACCGATAACAATCATCGCCATTGGCATCATAATACCGCCACCAATGCCTTGAATGGCTCGGAAAATAATAAGCTGTGTCATCGTATCCGCCATGCCACATAACGCTGAACCAATAATAAAAATCGCTAATCCTGTAACATAAATCGACTTTCGCCCAAATAAATCAGCAAGCTTCCCTGCAATCGGAACGATCGTTGTCGATGTGAGCATATATGCTGTTGTCAACCAAGCCATCATACTCAATCCACCAAGTTCCCCAACAATGCGTGGCAACGCTGTCCCAACAATCGTGCCATCTAAAGCCCCAAACAACATCGCAACAAGAAGCCCCGTAATTAAAATGCCTCGTTTTTGTTGTATATTTGCAATACTTGTTTGTATCGCTGCTTGTTCTTTCATACATCTCACTTCTCCTCTTTTTCGTTTATCGCAGCAATTTTTTCGATAATATAGACAAACTGTTCAAGTTCATCAAATTGCAATTGGCTTAAATAACGCTCAATAATTTTTCTTCGCTCCGTTCGTGCATGCTGAAGCATTTCTTTCCCCTTTTCAGACAATTGCACATACACGACACGCCGATCCTCTTCATCTCGCTCGCGCAATACAAATCCGCTTTTATACAAGCGGTCAATCATTGTAGTAATGGCGCTCGGTTTGACGAACATCTCTTCTGCCAATTCGCTTACTGTACATTTCCCACGCTTCGACAACAAATTTAAAATAAAAAACTGCGGTTTCGTTAAGCCAATTTCCTCCTTAGCCAAGTCAGCTGCCAATCTGCGAAGGGCTAACGAAAACGCATGCTCTAATCGCTCAACAAGCGCGGTGAACGGCGTTTGCTCCATACACACCCCACCTTTTTAACAACATAAATATTTAACATAGTTAAATATACATAAAAGAAAATATAAAGTCAATGAAACATTCTTGACGTATCAAATGACGCGCTCGTTCATACATTGTCATAAGGAGGGAGTGCGATGAAACGAGATGAACAAAAAGCACTAGAAAAAGCAATTGCGGAAATTACGGAAATTGCCGAAGGGTTTGGGCTTGATTTTTATGAAATGCGCTATGAAATTTGCCCAGCTGATATTATTTATACATTTGGAGCGTACGGCATGCCGACACGTTTTTCTCATTGGAGTTTTGGGAAACAATTTCATAAAATGAAACTTCATTATGATCTCGGATTAAGTAAAATTTACGAGCTTGTCATTAACTCCGATCCGTGCTACGCTTTTTTATTAAACACAAACACCCTTATTCAAAATAAATTAATTGTCGCACACGTCCTTGCTCATAGCGACTTTTTTAAAAATAACATTCGCTTTAGCAATACAAAACGAGACATGGTCGAAAGCATGGCGGCAACGGCCGAACGAATAAAGCATTACGAACATGAATACGGAAAACAAGAAGTCGAAAAGTTTTTAGACGCTGTATTGGCCATTCAAGAACATATCGACCCTTCGCTTCTTCGACCAAAGCTTTCATGGACGATTGCTGATACAGAAGTATACGATGATGATGATGAAACGCCAAAATCGTCGCCATATGACGATTTATGGTCGCTTGATGAAAAGAAAAAAGCGCCACAAACACGGAAAAAAAGAAAAAAATTCCCCCCTCAACCAGAAAAAGATTTGCTTTTGTTTATTGAAGAATATAGCCGTGAACTTGACGAATGGCAACGCGACATTTTAACAATGATGCGTGAAGAAATGCTTTATTTTTGGCCGCAACTCGAAACGAAAATTATGAACGAAGGCTGGGCAACGTACTGGCATCAACGCATTTTACGTGAAATGGATTTAACGAGCGATGAAGCGATTGAATTTGCCAAATTAAATGCAGGCGTTGTCCAACCGTCACGCACCGGCATTAATCCGTATTACTTAGGATTAAAAATTTTTGAAGATATTGAAAAGCGCTGGGACAATCCGACAGAAGAAATGAAAAAGCTCGGTGTCAAACCGGGTTCAGGGCGTGCAAAAATATTTGAAGTACGTGAATTAGAGTCCGATATTTCCTTTTTGCGCAACTATTTAACGAAAGAACTCGTTATGCGTGAAGATATGTATTTATTCCAAAAACAAGGAAAAGACTACAAAATTGTTGATAAACATTGGGAACATATACGCGATCAACTTGTGAACATGCGCATCAACGGTGGCTTCCCATACATTACAGTGAACGATGGCGACTATATGCGCAATGGGGAACTATATTTAAAACATTCGTACGAAGGTATTGAACTTGACGTCAAATATTTAGAAAAAGTGCTTCCTTACATTTATCAACTTTGGGGCCGAACGGTTCATATCGAAACGATCATTGAAAACAAACCGACGCTATTCACATACGACGGACGAAACGTACAACGAAAATATATATGAGCTACTGAGTGAACAATTAACAAAAAGTTTACATTTTATGTAAACTTTTTGTTCTTTTTCTCATTAATTACATAAAGCTTGTGTCACAGCATTTATTTAATTAAAATCTTACCTGTGTTCTTAAAACGTTCTATAATGACAAATAGTCGAGAATAGCAATCTTGAATAGTTTTTTCATTCCGAATATTATTATAAAGACCCATACCAAAGTACGTATCTTTATAAAATCCTACTACATAGTCCCCTGATTTTATAATGTGAGCATCCTCATAACTTAATTGGTCATCAAGAAACGCTAAGTAGACCTTTTCAGAATCAATAAAGACAAATGGAATAGGGGATTCCCAATAAATTTTAGCGTACTGTGGCTCAGCCGCCTCTTTGAGATGTTTCTTAGTAATAAACACACTATCCAAGTTTGTGAATTTTTTTTGCAAAACGTCTTCCATCGACATTTGAATGAAAGACACATTTTTTTCCCTAATCTTAGGAATATCTCCAACAATCCCGATTTTTAGTTCATTTCCTGAATAAACTGGAGAATGAAAATTTGCTCCCTCATTTGTTTTGTGGATCAAGTACGTAACAAAGAGTATTAATATCATCATTGTGAATAGTTTTCTCATGGTTCCCTCCCAAATGAATAATAATCAAAACAATTATATTACATCAAAAACCATAATTATAAAAAATAGTTTTTTTGGATTATGTTTGTTAGTATTATATTAGTTGCTATCCAAATGATAGCTTAAAAACTTAATTTTTTATATTGAGGTAAATAATGAAAAATATCCTGTTATCAATTTTTTTATTATTCATTTTGTCAAATTTAGCCCCAATCAACAACCAAGTTTATGCAGAAGAAAATAATGATATTAGAAAATTTGTTGAATTAAAGGAGAGCGATGTATTCACTCCTATGACTGATGAAGAATTAGATAAGATTAGGGATTCTGATGAAGACTATCATGTCGAGTTAACATATGAACAAGCTGTTGAGAGAACAGCAGAAATAACTGGAAAATCAGTTGAACAGGTATCTATTAAATACAAGGCGACTTGTGGTTGTGTTTTAGATGCCATTATTTGCTCCTCTTGTCATCGTGTCAGTTTTTCTGGTGATTAAGAACAAGGCATAGGGATCAGAAATCTTTATTCCGACCTATAGGCTAACCTAAAGTTTTAGGTTAGCCTTATTTTAATGGCAATGATAAATCAATGTACTCTTCTCAAATATTTTTTGAAACAGTCGGAATTCACCGAAACAATCAGTATCTTTTTTATTGAAACTTTTTTCTTTTTTTTCCGTACATACATATAAATAACAAGAAAGGTGGGTTTATATGGAGAAACGTTCAGTTACAGGAATCATCATCGGCACAGTGGCAGGTCTTTTTCTTCTTGTCGCTGCATTAACGTCATGGTACACCGTTGATGAGTCGGAACAAGCGATTATTTTAACATTTGGAAAAATCGACGAAGAAGTGACAACACCCGGACTACATTTTAAACTTCCTTGGCCCATTCAAACGGTAGAAACGTTATCGCGCGAAACATTTAGTTTACAGTTCGGCTACAAAGAAGAAAACGGAAAAGTTGTCGCATCGAACCAAGGGGATACGAAAATGATTACGGGCGATGAAAATATTGTGCTCGCCGATATGGTCGTACAATGGAAGATTACCGATCCTGCGAAATTTCTTTACCGCTCATACGAACCGGAACAAATTTTATACAATGCGACATCTGCTTCTTTGCGCAGCGTCATCGGTAGCTCAAAAATTGATGATGCATTAACGTCCGGCAAAGCAAAAATTGAAGCGGATGTGCGGGAGTCGCTCACCGCATTAATGAAAAAATACGATATCGGCATTTCGATTTTAGCTGTGAAGTTACAAGATGTTGATTTGCCAAATGACGAAGTGCGCAAAGCATTTACAAACGTCACTGATGCACGTGAGACGATGAATACAAAAATTAACGAAGCGAATAAATATCGCAACAAACGAACGAAAGAAGCCGAAGGAGAAAAAGACGCATTAATTTCCCAAGCGGAAGCTGATAAAGTAGCACGCATTGAAAAAGCGTATGGAGATGTCGCTAAATTTAATGCCTTATACGAAGAATATAAAAATGCAAAAGACATTACAAAACAACGGCTAATGATTGAAACACTTGAACAGGTGCTTCCATACACGCGCATTTACATTATGAACGACGATGGCAATACGCTAAAATATTTGCCAATTCAACCGATCGAAAAACAAACAACAGAGAAAAAGAAAGAGCAAGGGAGTGGTAACGAATGACAAACTTCCAAGACGATCAAAACATCATTCACTTTAAAGATAAACTGCCAACGAAATGGTTTCGTTTTATCATCGGTGGCGTCATCGGACTTGTTTTACTTGTTATCGCTTTAACAAACGTCTACATTGTTCATGAAAATGAATATAAAGTCGTACGTCAATTTGGAGAGATTGTTCGCATCGATCAAACGCCGGGATTACGTTTTAAAATTCCTTTTATTCAAAGCGTGACATCATTGCCAAAAGCACAAATTTTTTATGATGTCGCCGAGGCAGAAATTAATACAAAAGATAAAAAGCGTATTCTCGTCAATCATTACGCCATTTGGGAAATTACAAACCCAAAAGAAATGATTCAAAATGCTCGTACATTGGAAAATGCAGAATCAAAAATGGATGAATTTATTTTCTCCATTGTCCGTACCGAGCTTGGACGGTTAAATTACGATGAAATTATTAACGATGAAAAGTCATCGCGCGGCAGTTTAAACGATGAAGTAACAGCGAAAGTGAACGAACTGTTACAACAAGACCGTTACGGCATTCGCGTCGTTGATGTGCGCATGAAGCGCATTGACTTACCGGAAGAAAATGAACAGTCTGTTTATAAACGCATGATTTCCGAGCGTGAATCGAAAGCACAAGAATATTTATCGATGGGAGATGCCCAAAAACAGCGTATTATTGCGCAAACAGATCGCGAAGTAAAAGAAATGCTCGCCAAGGCGCAAGCGGATGCTGAGCGCATTCGTGCAGCGGGTGAACAAGAAGCAGCACGCATTTATAACGAAACATTTGCAAAAGACCCTGAGTTTTATTCTTTTTACCGTACGCTCGAATCGTATAAAACGACAATTGGCGAAGATACGGTCGTCATTTTACCAGCAAACTCTCCTTATGCGAAATGGCTATTGGGGCAAACGCGCTGAGCTTTCAGCGCGTTTCATGCGCAAGTAGCCATTTTTTTCTTTCTATTCCCCACGCATATCCGCCAAGTTGGCCGCCGATACGCACGACGCGATGACAAGGAATAACGATGGTGATCGGATTGCTACCGACAGCATTCCCAACGGCTCGCACCGCTTTCGGCTGGCCAATTTGTTTTGCAATATGAGCATACGAAACCGTTTCTCCATAAGGAATCGTTTGTAGCACTTCCCATACCCGCATTTGAAACGGAGTACCAACGAGCTTTAACGGCATCGAAAATGATGTCCGTTTCTTGTGAAAGTACTGTTCAAGCTCTTCTATACATTGACAAACGCAAATCGGGACGTTTCTGTTATTTTCCTCGCCTCGTTCAACAACATCGATCCGTTCAATTCCTTCATTCGTTCCAATGATTTGTAACCAACCGATCGGTGATTCATAATACACAACGTGTTTCTCCATCGCCAACTCTCCTCTGCCAAATCGCACAACATTTACAGCGAAAAAAACGACCATTTTTTCATAAACTACATATAGCTCCTCACAATAAGGAGGGTTTGCGTTGCATACAGCTGATTACGATAAAGCGCTTTATTATACGTACCGATCGGAATGGGATCATTTACTCATTCTTATGGTGCGCACAAAAGACGATTTACTTTCAAAAAAAATTGAACAGTTTCTTCATGCATATAATTTCGAAAAAGATTACACTGTCGTCCAAAAGCGGCTAAATGCATTGTTACGTTACATCGATCACGCGTTAGACGTGTATGAACAAGAGCCAACACTGACGATGCAATATGATTATTAAAGCGGAAGGAACTCCTTTCGCTTTTTTTATACGATCGGATACGTTTGAATGAGTGGATGCAGCACAATTTCATCCACTAACATATGCTTTGGTGCACTCGCCATATAAACGACAGCTTCTGCAACGTCTTCTGCCTTTAACCATTCTGCTTTTTCAGGTAATCCTTGCGTGGAGTTAGCGAAATATGTATCGACCATCCCCGGATTAATTGTACCGACGCGAATGCCATATGAGCGCACTTCTTGAGCGACGCTTCCCGAAAATCCTTGAACAGCATATTTCGTCGCTGTATATGCAGAACCGTTTGCAATCGTATACCGACCAACGTCCGATGAAATCGTAATAATCGTCCCCGATCGTTGTTTTTTCATTTGTGGAAGAACCGCTTTTGTTCCAATAAATACCCCTTGCACATTTACTTCAAACAATCGTTTCCATTCTTCAACTGTTGTTTCCTCTACAGGTTTAAATACGCCAATACCAGCATTATTCACAAGTAAATCAATGCGACCGAATGTAGCGATGGTTGCTTCCACCACTTCATTCATCTGTTGTTCGTTTGACACGTCCGCTTGAAACGTTTTCACATCCTTTAATTGCTCGCTTACGCGGTGAATATCCGAAGAACTACCAATTAATACAAGCTTCATTCGTTGCTCTGCCAACTTATGTGCAATCGCTAAACCGATGCCACGCGATGCGCCTGTCACAATAGCCACTTGTCCTTGTAACAAATGAAAATCACCCTTTCTACTTTGTCGCTTCTATGTTACTTGTTCCTCATTTAAAAAACAACTGATAAGGCATTACACCTTATCAGCTGTTAACGTATATACTCGCTCCATGACCGCTGTTTCTAATTGCTCTAATTGTTGCTTTGCTTCTGCAAGTGTCCGCCCTTTTACACCAAAATAAAATTTCATTTTTGGCTCTGTGCCAGACGGACGCGCACAAAACCATGATCCATCTTCTAGCACATATTTTAATACATTCGACTTCGGCAAATGGATCGTTTCTTTTTTACCTGTATTCGTATATACTCGTTCCCCCACCTTATAGTCTTCACGAATATCGACACGCTGATTGGCGACAACGGCTGGCGGTTCATTTCGGAACGTTGCCAATAATGCTTCGATTCGCTCGGCTCCTTCTTTTCCTTTTAGTGTGAGTGAACGCAACCCTTCTTGATAGTATCCATATTGTTCAAACAATTGCATAAGTGCCTCGTATAAAGATAAGCCTTGCTTTTTATAAAACGCGCACACTTCAACAGCTAAAACAGCTGCTTGAATGGCGTCTTTATCACGGGCAAAATCACCAATTAAGTAACCGTAGCTTTCTTCGTAACCAAACTGGAATACGTACTCTCCTGTTTGCTCGTATTGTTTAATTTTTTCACCAATAAATTTGAAGCCTGTCAATGTATCCATCGTGTCGATCCCAAATGACTTGGCAATCGCACGTCCAAATTCAGATGTAACGATCGTTTTAAATACAATCCCATTTGACGGCAATATCCCTTTTTCTTTCTTTTGTGAAAGAATGTAATGAAGCAACAAGCCACCTGTTTGATTCCCTGTTAAAACGATATATTCTCCTTGTTCATTTTTTACCGCAATGCCTAAACGATCGGCATCGGGATCTGTTGCAATTAGTACATCAGCATCGACTTGTTTACCAAGTTGAATCGCTAGTTCAAACGCGGCATGTTCTTCTGGATTTGGCGATTTCACTGTCGAAAAGTTTGGATCCGGTTGTTCTTGCTCTTTCACAACAAATACGTTTTCGTAGCCAAATTCTTTCAATCCGCGTTGCACAAGTTTATTTGCTGTGCCGTGAAGCGGAGTAAATACGATTTTCACATCGACTTCATGGGAAAGTTCTGGGCGAAGCGAGATCGTTT
The DNA here is from genome assembly GCF_002742685.1 of Anoxybacillus flavithermus. Lineage (GTDB taxonomy): Bacteria > Bacillota > Bacilli > Bacillales > Anoxybacillaceae > Anoxybacillus > Anoxybacillus flavithermus_E. Next base: position 18,976 of record NZ_PEDM01000007.1, on the reverse strand, counting down.
TTAACTTTTGTATGTATGCATCATCAATCTCTGCACCGATGATTTGAATCAACCCTTTTTCTTTTAATACATCTTCTCGTTCAACCGCAAGCTCCCATTCATTTTCAATCGCATTGACATATGCAATGACAACATCGGCAATGTGTGGCGGCATTTGCGCCCCGTCTTCTCCGTACACTTTATAACCGTTATACTCCGGTGGATTGTGGCTAGCGGTAATGACAATGCCTGAAAAAGCATTTAGATGACGAACAGCAAACGAAAGCTCTGGAGTCGGGCGAAGCTCATCAAACACATACGTTTGAATGCCATGAGTCGCCAGCGTTTTTGCTGCCTCCATGGCAAATTGTTGCGATTTATGGCGCGAATCGTATGCGATCACAACCCCCCGTCTCTTCGCCTCTGCTCCAAAAGACTCGATATATCGCGCTAACCCTGCCGATGCTTTTCGCACCGTATATATGTTCATCCGGTTCGTTCCCGGGCCGATTTCGCCACGCATGCCTCCTGTACCAAACTCTAACGTTTTATAAAAACAATCTTCCAACAATTTTTCATCTTGTTCGAGTTGTTGCAAGTGCATGCGCAATTCTTCATCTAATTGCGCCTGTTTCCAGCGTTCGTACACCATTTTCCAAGTCATATTTATCCCTCCATATCGTTGCTCATTGTAACTTATTCTCGCTTTTTTATGCAAATTCCTTTTTTGAATAAAAAGGAGCTTCTTGTAAAGAAGCCCCTTTCTTTCTTGTTTAATGATATGAAGGTTCAGAAATCTCGGATAACGCTTGTTCTGCTGCTTCATCATAAGCTTGGTTTGTGGCGATATCACCTAGAGCAACAATACCACAAAGGGCATTATTTTGCACGATCGGCAAGCGACGAATTTGATTTTTCGCCATCACTTTCGCTGCTTCATCCACACTCATATTCGGTGTACCTGTCACGACATTGCTTGTCATAACTTGTGAAACAGGCGTTGAAGGGGTTAACCCTTGCGCAGTCGTACGAAGGGTAATATCACGGTCAGTGATCATCCCTTTCACTTTTCCGTTTTCAACAACGGGAATCGCTCCGACGTTATGCTCGTTCATTAGTTGTGCTGCCTCTTGAACAGATTGATCTGGTGTAACCGTTGCCACTTGGCGCGTCATAATTGATTCAACTGTATGATTCAATATCATCCTCCCCTTTCGCTTTTTATTGTGTACGTTCAACTGTTCATTATGTAAGTAAAATGTAGTCGCAATTTACATCATTTCTTTCCATGTACTATAATGAACAGAGAGTAAAAAATAAGAAGGTGGAATGATGGCTCGAAAAGAAAATTACTTACTAGTCGCTTGGGTTGTTGCGCTAATCGCTACACTTGGTAGCCTTTATTTTTCTGAAGTATTAAAATTTACCCCATGTGAACTTTGTTGGTATCAGCGTATTTTTATGTATCCGCAAGTATTTTTACTTGGTATGGCTTTTGTGCGTAAGGATTTTAAAATCGCCCATTATACACTAATGTTATCTGTTATCGGTGGGACAATTTCTTCTTATCATTATCTCATTCAAAAAATAACATTTTTCCGTGATACAGCTCCATCGTGCGGCATTGTACCATGTACAGGACAGTACATCAACTGGTTCGGATTTATTACCATTCCGTTTTTAGCACTTATTGCTTTTATTTTCATTAGCATCATAAGCTATCGTCTTATAAAAATGGAGAAAGAAGGGAAAGACGAATGAAAAAATTGCTTATTTTCGGTGGGATCATTATCATTTTATTTGGGGCACTCGCTTGGATTACGTCCTATACGCAAAAACAAAAAGCAGAAGGAAATCCATTCGGGAAAGAAGAGTTGCACCCAGCGACGATCGATCTTCTTGATGATCCGAACTATCAAAACGTTATTTTACCAGATGAATTAAAAGAAGCATTAAACAAAAAAGAAACGATAACCGTTTACTTTTACAGTTCAACATGCGAATTTTGTAAAAAGACAACACCGATCGTTGCTCCACTCGCGCAGAAGATGGGCATTGACTTAAAACAATTTAACTTACTTGAATTTGAAGAAGGCTGGGACGAGTATCATATCGAGGCAACACCGACAATTGTTCACTTTAAAAATGGCAAAGAAGTCGCACGTATAGAAGGATATTATGAAGAAGACGTATTTCGAAAATGGTTTGAACAAATTAAATAAAAAGCCTTCGTTGTGAAGGCTTTTTTACATCACCCAAGCGTGAACAGGCTTCATATACATGCTTACATATTCATCTTTTTGATGTAAAAAATGTTCGAGAGTGAGTGGAAAACTAATGCCATGCTGTTCTAGCTGTTCAATATTGCGCTGAAACAGCTGTTCATAATGAACTGAACGATGATGGGACGAAACAAACTCGATGATGGCTTGTAATGATTGTAATGCAGAAATAATCGCAAATGCCTCTTTCAACGTTCCGTCATATGTGGGAGCTTCAAACTGTAATACACCGAGCGATTGAAACGTTTCAATTTCATCGTCTGTAAAATATTTTGGAAAAATACATGTATAAAACTGTTCAATAAGCGAATGAATATATTGTTTTTGTTCTTCCGTAGCAACATAAACGGTTTTCAATTGCCTCACCTTTTTTCCATTTCATTTCCTAATGTATAACGAAATTGTAACACATCACCCCTCTTTTTTGTGTTGGTAATTTATTGTATAGAAAGAGTGAGACGAATGAATGTGCAAAAGAAAGGAAATTGGCTTCTGTTTGAAGCGCCAAAATCATGGAGCGGTTTATCGCTCGAACAAGCATTCCAAACGAAATGGTTCGTTCCTAAAAAAATGTTACACGAATGGCGAATGACAAAAGGTGTAGCCATCAACGACAACATCGTTCCTTTTCATACAATCATTTCACCGAACGATCGCATTCGTGTTCGTATAAAAGAAGAACAAATCGAACCCGTTCCAACATACGTACCGCTTCATGTTGTATTTGAGGACGATCATATGCTTGTCGTTAACAAACCAGCGCATATAGATGTCCATCCAACTCAACCGAATCAAACAAATACATTAGCAAACGCCGTAGCATTCTATTTTCAATGTGAAGGAATAAACAGTAAAGTTCGTCATGTACATCGACTCGATCGCGATACAAGCGGTGTCATTTTATTTGCCAAACACGCACTTGTCGGGGCTATCCTTGATAAATATTTAGCCGAACGATCCATTCGTCGAACGTATATTGCGCTTGTTCATGGATATGTCAAACAAAAAAAGGGAACGATCGAAGCACCGATCGGCCGTGATCGCCATCATCCAACAAGACGACGCGTATCAAAAACAGGAGATACAGCTATCACACACTATGAACGTCTCCAATATGACAAACAAAAAGATGTGTCGCTCGTTCGCCTCACTCTTGATACAGGACGAACACACCAAATTCGTGTTCATATGGGCTATATCGGCCATCCGTTAGTTGGCGACACATTATATGGAGGAAAGCCATGGATCGATCGGCAAGCGTTACATGCGATCTCCTTATCATTTCCCCACCCATTTACAAAAGAGATTATCACATGCTCTGCATTACCTGATGAAACGATTTTCGGCCATATAAAAAGAGGCGCGTTATTATAACGCAGCCTCTTCGTTCATTTTAGCTACTACATCTACGTTGTGTGGAAGACGTGTCACTTCAATTTTTTTTACATGGTGACCATCCAATTGCATCACTTTAAAGACGTAGTTACCAAACTCAATTTGCTCCCCAGGACGAATGTTATAGCGCTCCGTTAACATCCATCCACCAATTGTGTCGACGTCTGTATCGTCAATTTCTAAGCCGAATAAATCGTTAATTTCACTAATGAGCACTTTCCCATCGACGATCGCACGGTTGTCATCGATCATTTGAATGAGCGGAGCTTCATCTATGTCAAATTCATCTCGAATTTCTCCAACAATTTCTTCTAAAATATCTTCGACTGTCACTAAACCGGATGTGCCCCCATATTCATCAACTAAAATGGCCATATGAATGCGCTCCTTTTGCATTTTCACAAGCAAATCTTGAATGGGGAGCGTTTCAATCACTTGAATAATCGGACGAATATAGTCACGTAACTGTTTTCGCTCTTGGCAGTTCACAACAAGATCAGTAAATAACTCTTTTACGTTTACTAATCCGAGAATATGATCTTTATCGCCATCAATGACAGGATAACGTGTATACTTTTCTTCTCGAATGGTTCGCAACACGTGATCCATGGAATCGTTGATATCTAATGCAACAATTTCTTTGCGCGGAACCATAATTTCTTTTGCGACACGATCGTCAAAACGAAAAATGTTATTGACGTATTTATATTCTGTATGGTTAATCTCTCCATTTTTATAACTAGCTGATAAAAGAAGACGCAATTCTTCTTCGGAATGAGCCAGTTCTTGCTCGTTAGATAGCTGAAAGCCAAACAAACGAACAGCAAAACGTGCAGATACGTTTAATAACCAAATAAACGGGTACATGACACGATAAAACAACATGAGCGGACGCGCTGTCCACAATGTGATAGCTTCCGCCTTTTGAATGGCAATCGTCTTTGGAGCCAATTCACCAACAACGACATGAATAAACGTAATCGTTGCAAACGCGACAATAAATGAAGCACCATGAGCGAATGATGGAGATACGTTAAACTGATCAAAAAGCGGACGAAGCGCCCGTTCCACCGTCGGTTCCCCGAGCCAACCAAGCCCGAGCGATGTCATTGTAATCCCAAGTTGATTTGCAGATAAATACTCATCTAAATGGGTGATGACATGTTTTGCTGCTACTGCTTTTTTGTTCCCTTCCTCAATTAGTTGATCAATACGCGATGGGCGCACTTTTACAATCGCAAATTCTGAAGCGACAAAAAAACCAGTCAAGGCAATAAGAAAAACAATCATCCATAAACTAAATATGTCCAACGAACGTCCGCACGCATGAATGCGTGCGGATGTCACCTCCTATTGATTAATCTTCATTGTTTCCTTGTACAAAAATAAGCACATACTTAATTAATTCTAACACCGAAATAAGTGCTGCAGCAACATATGTTAACGCCGCGGCATTTAACACTTTATTTACCCCGCGTTCTTCTTCATTGCGGATAATGCCTTCTGCGATCATAAAATCTTTTGCACGTGAACTTGCATTAAACTCAACTGGTAATGTAATGACTTGGAATGCAACGGCAAACGAGAATAAAATGATCCCTAAACCAATTAATGAAAATTGTTGTAATAAAAAGCCACCAAGAAGAAGAAACGGTGCAACGCCAGATGTAAAATTCACGAGCGGAAACATACGATGTCTTAAAACGAGCGCACCATACGCTTGTTGATGTTGCACGGCGTGTCCCACTTCATGAGCTGCCACCGATACGGCTGCAATTGAACGACCATAATACACTGGTTCTGATAAACGAACAGCTCGAGCAATTGGATCGTAATGATCTGTCAATGTGCCCGGAACAAGCTCAACTGGCACATCATATAATCCGTTGCGATCTAAAATGAGACGCGCCACTTCTGCACCTGTCAAACCAGATGAAGCAGGTACATCTGACCATTTGCTAAAGTTTCCTTTTACTTTAAATTGCGCCCAAATCGATACCGCAAAGGCGATTAAAATAAGAAAATCCATTGGGTGGAAAAACATACAATCATCCCTCCATCGCTTTATATTTTAATGAAAAATGATCAAAAATAAAAGAGAATACCTTTACATATACTATATACGACTATTGTGTCCAAAAAGTTTCACAACATCGAAAAAAACCTCGCGAATCGCGAGGTTGAATAAAATTCCTTTTTTAGTGTGTATGGTGAACAGCACAACGGTTTGGACCGATTTCAAGTTCTTGTTGTTGTTCTGATGTAGCATCTTTTACACCGCGGTTAATGGCGATAATGTCTTCAAAGTTTGGCGGTGTTTCAGAAGATGCAGATTGCGCCACATGTTCCACAAATTCTTCTTCTGTTTTCCCTTGCATGATTTCATTCATTTGACGAATGTTTCCTAACGTATTTCCAATATATCCTTGTTCATTCACTTCCTGATCGAAGTTTGCATAGTGTGCAGGAAGGACAATGACATCATCTGCAATTTGTGCGACTTTATTATATACTGTGTCGTATAAATCTTTTGCCCATTCACGCGCTTTTCCGCCAAGGTCTGGTCGACCAAGACCGCTGACGAAAATCGTATCCCCCGAGAACAACAATTTATTATTTACGAAAAATGATACACTACCTGGTGTATGACCTGGTGTTTTAATTGCTAATACTTCTAAGCTCACTTTTTCGAATTCAATGCGATCATGATTTTCTAGCGGCTCAAATTCAAATACTGCACCTTCACTCTTCATTAAGTAATACGTCGCACCTGTTTGTTTTGCTAATTCGTATCCCCCAGAAATATGGTCAGCGTGTAAATGTGAATCAACGATATGTGTAATCGCTACGTTTTCTTTTTGCGCCACTTCTTTATATACATCAATAAATCGAGATGGATCGACGATTAGCGCTTCTTTTCCTGATACGACCATGTAAGAAAGACAACCTTTACCGACGCGAATAAATTGATATACTTTTATATCATTATCTTGATATACAACGACAGGATATAAATATTCGCTCCACGCTTTCATGCCGCCTTTTAAATAGAACACTTCTAATCCTTTTCCAGCAAGCATGTCAGCAACCATCATCGAAGACCCTTCTTTAGCACAAACGACAACGATTTTTTTGTCTTTCGGTAAACGTTCTAACACAGGCTCAACGCCATCAATGAGTTCAAAATAAGGAACATTTAAATATTCAATGTGTTCTCCTTCGATTTTCCAATCAGCAAAATCAGATTCATTACGAACATCAAATAAGAAAAATGGTTCTTTATTTACAATCATCTCATTGATTTGTTGTGCCGTTAATGCATATACTGCCATTTGTTTTCCACCTCTCCTTTATACCTTATAGGGTATTTTTATAGATAAAAAAATTATTGTTGTAACAATTGCATAATGCGTTGTGGATCAAATCCAATCACCCAACGCCCATTAATTTCTGTTTGCGGCACACCCATTTGTCCTGTTGAACGAACAACATAATCAACAGCCTCAGGATGTTGATGTAAATTTACTTCTCTAAATGGGATGCCACGTTCAGATAAAAAGTTTTTTAATAATGTGCAATATGGACATGTTGTTGTCGTATATACCGTTATCATATAGTTATTCCTCCTTTATGTTTCGGTATTTTATATACCCCTATAAGTATTATAACATAAAGGATGAACTTTTCAACAGTTTTTACAAAATATCCAACCAAATTTTTATCGCTGTTGCCACAATAAGTGCGGCTAAGATAAGCTGTAATACTTTTGTGTTTACTCTTTTTCCGACATTCGCTCCAATCGGAGAAGCAATTAAACTGGCAACAACCATAATAAACGCAGTCCAAAAATCAAATTGACCTGTTGTGATTTTCCCTACAGTTGCTCCAATGGATGAAATAAACGTAATTGCTAATGATGTAGCGATCGTCATACGCGTTGGAATTTTTAATACAACAAGCATAATTGGTACAAGAATAAATGCCCCTGCGGCACCAACAATACCAGCGCTCACCCCGACAATGAATGCTAACGCTGCTGCAAGCCATTTATTGAATGTAACTTGATCGAGTGGAATATTATCAATTCCTTTTTTTGGAACAAACATCATCACCGCAGCAATCGTCGCTAACACCGCATAAACGATGTTAATGCCACCTTCGCTCATTAATTTCGAACCATAACCACCAATGAAACTACCGATTAAAATACTTGTTCCCATGTAAATAATTAACGTTTTATTTAAATATCCACCTTTACGGTACGCCCAAACGCCTCCAATCGTCGCAAACAATACTTGAATGGCGCTAATCCCTGATACTTCATGGGCGCTAAACGCGGCGTAACCTAGCAATGGTGGGATGTAAAGCAACATCGGATATTTAATAATCGATCCACCAATTCCAACCATTCCTGAAATAAACGAACCGATAAATCCAATTAAAAAAATTGTAATAATAAAACCGATGGCCATGCTTATTCACTCCTTATATGAAGCATCGGGACATATGCCCGATGCTTGTTACGCTTTACGAATCCAAAATTTTAGTACGGCTCCTTCTTCGACCATATCGATCATTTCATGACCAGCTGACTTTGCCCATGCGGACAAATCGTTTTTAGCTCCTTTATCTGTTACATGAATTTCTAAGACTTGACCAGATTGTAATGTGTCCATTCCTTTTTTCGTACGAACGATTGGCATTGGACACGCAAGTCCTTTTGCATCAACGAGAAGATCCGCTTTCATGTTCTTCCTCCTTAGAATGTTAACGTGATGTCAGCATCTTTCGCAAAATCAAGGAATGTCACTGCCCCACCTACATCAATGCCGTCGACAAAGTGTTCTTTTGTTAATCCCATAACATCCATTGTCATTTGACAAGCGATAAATTTCACACCCATTTCTTGCGCCATGCTTACAAGTTCTGGGATCGACGGAACATTGGCTTGAGCAAATCCTTGTTGAATTTGTTCTTTTCCTTCTGGAAGTGGCAATTGTTTATACGCTTCTTTATGAATTAAATTTAATCCTTCGAATGTAAAGAAAATGGCTACCTCTGCTTCTGTTGCTGCTGCTGCTGTTGCAATGTTAAATACCTTATATGCGTCAAATAAACCACCATTTGCTGCAATAATAGCTACACGTTTTTTCATTGTTCATTTCCTCCTTTAGTAATTGTTCCTTTCCATTGTGTCATACCTGGAATAACGTTAAATACACGTGTAAATCCTTTTTCAGCGAGTTGTTGCGCAGCCAAATCACTGCGATTACCTGTTCGGCAAACGACGTAAATTGTTTCATCTTTATTTAATTCATTGAATCGCTCTTCTAATTGTCCGAGCGGGATATGATATGCTCCTGGAATATGACCAAATACATACTCAGCTTCCTCGCGCACATCTAAAATAAATACTTGCTCATTGTTTTCTACTTTTTTTTGCAACTCCTCTAAAGAAACGACGTGAGGATATTTTGTTTCTTCTTTTACTTCTGTAGGATTTGCTTTACGAAGATAATGTTTCAGTACATCACCTTCCTCAATCGTGCCGATATATTGATGCCCTGTATTTTTTGCCCAACCTTGAATATCAGCAAGTGACCCTTTATCTGTCGCTTGCACTTCAAGCACTTGACCAGGCTGTAGCTGTTCCATCGCCTTTTTCGTGCGAACAATCGGCATCGGACACGTGAGCCCCTTTGCATCAACAACAAGATCGACGTGAATCGTCATTCTATTCCCCCCTATCGTTCAATTTCACCTGTCCATTCAAGCATACCGCCTGTCATATTTACAACGCGGTATCCGTAGCTTTCTAACAACTGACAAGCCATACCGCTTCGATTTCCTGAACGGCAAACAAGAATATGCTCTTCGTTTTTATCAATTTCATTCATCCGCTCAAGCAGTTGGCCAAGCGGGATGTGACGAGCACCTGGAATTTTACCTTGAGCTACTTCCTCATCTTCGCGCACATCAATAATACTTAGTGCACGACCTTCTTTTAATTGTTGCTCCACTTCCTGTGGTAATATATGTTTCATCTTTTTCACCTCTCTATACTCATAAGGGTATATTAGACTGTAAAAAAATAATTTATTACCATTACCTCTATGAGTATATTACAAAACCCCCACCCGTTTGTCAACTGTTTTTTCACAAAAAAAAAAAAACCTTGTATGACACAAGGGGTTAAACAAATGTTTTCTGTTCTTCTTTTCGGAAAAAGTTTCTCATCGCCTGTAATACATCTGACTTTTGTTTCAAAATGTAATAGCGAAATTTTTCATCTTTAATGTGTTTGTATGCTGACATAAGGGTCGAGTGGCGATTGTACTGGTTTACTTCCCCGTATCCAAACATATTTGAAACTTTCATTAATTCTTGCACTAGCTTGACGCAACGAGCATTATCGGACGTTAAATTATCACCATCGGAAAAATGGAACGGATAAATATTATATTTTGTCGGTGAATATTTGGTTTCGATCACTTCGAGCGCCTTTCGATACGCTGATGAACAAATGGTTCCGCCGCTTTCTCCTTTTGTAAAAAATTCTTCTTCTGTTACGATTTTTGCTTCGGTATGATGAGCGATAAAAACAATATCGACTGTTTCATATTTCGTGCGCAAAAATCGGGTCATCCAAAAGAAGAAGCTTCTAGCCATGTATTTTTCCCATACACCCATTGATCCGCTCGTATCCATCATTGCGATGACAACCGCTTTCGAATCTGGCTTAATCACTTCATTCCATGTTTTAAATTTTAAATCTTCGGGATAAATGGGATAAAAACTCGGATTGCCACTTAATGCATTTCGTTTAAACGCGGCCATCATTGTTTTTTTCTTATCGATGTTTCCCATTAATCCCGTTCGACGAATATCATTAAATTCGATATGTTGAACAACGTGATCTGCGTGTTGCTTTTTCTTTAAATCGGGAAGCTCCAATTGACTAAAGAGAGCCTCTTCAAGCTCCATTAAAGACACTTCTGCCTCATAATAATCTTGCCCTGCAAGATCACCTGCTCCTTGCCCTTTTCCCGGTACTTTTTGACCGTCACCAGAACCGTCGCGCGCAATGACATCACCAACTTGACTGTCCCCATCGCCTTGGCCGACATGTTTATTTTTGTCATAATTATAACGAATTTTATATTCATCTAACGAACGAATCGGTATTTTAATGACGTCACGACCGTTGGACATAATGATGCTTTCTTCTGTAATTAAATCACCGAGGTTATTTTTAATTGCTTCCTTTACCTTTTCCTCGTGCCGTTTTTGATCATCTTGGCCTTTTCGATGGAGGGACCAATCTTCCTTTGACACAATGAAGTTTCTACTCATTTTTTCCCCTCCTGCAATGTAAAATAATGATGCACATTTTCCTTTTTCATCGCATACACTATGTTGGCTTTTAAAAATAATAAATGAATGGTTGGTTACTTTATCCTATGCAATGATCGAAAAAAATTGACAAATGATTTCGAAAATTGCTCAAATCCCTTTCTCAAGGACAAGCCTGTTTTATACGATGATAAAACAAAGCATGCCAGGCGCGGCATGCTTTATCGGTTTAACAAACTTCCGACATAACGAAGCAACTCATTTGCTGAAGTAGAGTTATAACCATACTCATCAATTAATCGGGCAACTACTTCATTAATTTTCTTGAGCTGTTGTTCATCTGGTGTTTTTGTAGACGTCGTAATTTTGACGATATCTTTTAAGTCTGCAAACAATTTTTTCTGGATCGCTTCACGCAACCGTTCGTGTGAATTATAATCAAAACGCTGACCTTTGCGCGCGTATGCCGAAATACGAATTAAAATTTCTTCACGAAATGCTTTTTTCGCATTTTCCGAAATGCCAATTTGCTCTTCAATCGAACGCATGAGTTTTTCATCTGGATTCATTTCTTCTCCTGTTAGCGGATCGCGAATTTTCGCTTTATTGCAATATGCCTCTACATTATCTAAATAATTGTCCATTAACGTTTTCGCTGACTCTTCATACGAGTAAACGAACGCTTTTTGTACTTCGCGTTTTGCAATTTCATCGTATTCTTTTCGTGCAATCGAAATGAAATTTAAATAACGTTCCCGATCCTCTTTTGAAATAGACGGGTGATGCTCTAATCCTTCCTTCAATGCTCGTAATACATCTAACGCATTAATGGACGGTACTTCTTTGCGAATGATACAAGACGAAATACGATTAATGACATAGCGTGGATCAATACCGCTCATTCCTTCGTCTGGATGTTCTTTTTTCAATTCCTCTACATCGACTTCATTAAATCCTTCGACAAGCTCACCATCATACAAGCGCATTTTTTTCACAAGGTCAATATCGCCACGTTTCGGCTCTTTCAAACGCGTTAAAATCGTAAACATTGCGGCTACTCGTAACGTATGTGGGGCAATATGCACGTCGGCCACATCGCTTTCACGAATCATTTTTTCATAAATGCGTTCTTCTTCTGACACTTTTAAGTTATATGGAATTGGCATAACGATAATACGTGAATGAAGCGCCTCGTTCTTTTTATTCGCAATAAACGAGCGATACTCTGTTTCGTTCGTATGAGCAACGATTAATTCATCAGCACTAATAAGTGCAAAACGTCCTGCCTTAAAGTTTCCTTCTTGTGTCAAAGAAAGCAAATGCCATAAAAACTTTTCATCGCACTTTAACATTTCTTGAAATTCCATAATACCGCGGTTTGCTTTGTTTAACTCCCCATCAAAGCGATATGCACGTGGATCCGATTCTGACCCATATTGAGCAATCGTAGAAAAATCAATGCTTCCTGTCAAATCAGCAATATCTTGCGACTTCGGATCGGACGGGCTGAACGTCCCGATGCCGACACGCTTATCTTCGGAGAAAAAGATGCGTTCGACCATCACATCTTCAATGCGTCCACCGTATTCTTTTTCAAGTCGCATCATGTTTAACGGAGATAAGTTTCCTTCGATACGAATGCCGTACTCTTGATAAAACTCGTCGCGCAAATGATGCGGAATTAAATGGAGCGGGTCTTCATGCATCGGACATCCTTTAATGGCATATACGGCACCACGATCGGTATATGAGTACGCTTCAAGCCCCCGCTTTAACATCGTCACAAGCGTCGATTTTCCGCCGCTTACCGGTCCCATCAACAACAAAATACGCTTTCGAACATCTAGTCGTTTGGCAGCTGGGTGAAAATATTCTTCTACAAGTCGCTCTAGCGCTTCTTCGAGTCCAAATAACTGACCGCTAAAAAAGTTGTATTTTTTCTTGCCGTCTATTTCTTCTATGCCAGCATCTTTAATCATATTGTAAACGCGAGAGTGAGCAGACTGAGCCACCCAAGGCTTTTCTTTTACGATTTCTAAATACTCCGCAAATGTCCCTTCCCACTTTAATTTTTGCTCTTCTTCTCTATATTTTTGTATTTTTTTCAAAATGTCCATACACGGACCTCCTCCACCTTTGATGTCTAGCGTCATGATTAATACCATATGTATGCAAGGATGTCCGTAATCATTCGTAAAAGTATACCTTTCATCTCGCTATACAATTAAGCTATAATGAAAACGTGGTCATTTTCTTGTCATTTCATAAAGGAGGAGATTTTATATGAAAACACTGCTCGTACTTGGCGTTATTTTCGCCTTCTTAGCTGCCATTTTTACAGCGGGATATAACGATAAGCCAGAAGTAAAAAATTAAGCGACTTTCATTTGAAAGTCGCTTAAAATACATTTGGGAAGTTTTGTTGTCTTAACGCTTCGTATACAAGAATAGCTGCTGTATTCGATAAGTTGAGCGAACGAACATATTCGTTCATCGGAATACGCAAACAACGTTCCATATTGTTTTCAATTAAGTCTTTTGGCAATCCGCTCGTCTCGCGACCGAAAACAAAAAAGTAATCTTTCGTTTGATCCCTATAATCAAATGAAGTGTAATATGTTTTTCCGAACTTTGTGATAAAGAAAAATTCACCTTCTTTATATTTGTCGAAAAGCTCTTGTAATGAATCGTAATAATGTACATCGACGTATTCCCAATAATCTAATCCGGCACGCTTTAACATTTTGTCATCCGTGGAAAATCCGAGTGGACGAATTAAATGTAACGATGTGCCTGTTGCCGCGCAAGTACGCGCAATATTGCCTGTATTCGCTGGAATTTCTGGTTGATATAAAACGACATGTAAAGCCACATTCTTCACTCCTATATACGATCAATAATATGAAAAAACTTATATTGGATATTTGGTGTATATGCCGTTGAATCCTCATATGACCAATAACGCATACGGCTATTGGACGTATGGGCGTTTACAAGCGGCATCCCTTGTTTATCTTTCGCGACAACGATCGTTGTATGATCGAATCGCCCGTCCCCTTGAAAATCATAACAAATGACATCGCCAAGAGACAACTGTTCCGGTGATTTTTTTTCGACTGCTTGAATGCCTGTTTTTGACCCGCTCAAATACCACCGAAACGCGTTTGCCACCGTCCACGTATAACTCCATTCGTTTTTTCGCATCCACCACCCCTTCGTTTTATTTGGATACCCCATCATCGGAATGCCGCCCGCATGCAAACATTGTGAAATAAAATTTGTACAATCGACAGGGAATTTTTGAAACGCCGGATTATAATCATTCCACCATATTTCAGCATATCGTACTGCGGCTAATCGATCATACGTATAACGAACGCGCTCATCATCTTCACGTTCTTGTCTTTTTTCTATTTGTCCTGTCTCAACATGTGGCAAAACGAGACGATCGTCTACAAGTTCACTTTTCTCAAATATTGCTTCACGCATCTCTTGGTGTTCCTCTACATACAACCACTCATTTTGCGAAATAACAAAACGAAAATGAACGATATAGCGCACAAATGTATAAGGACCGAGCCGTTTTTTTTCGATGACTGTGCCCTTCCCTTCACATTTCATAAGTTTCGCGTTCCGTTTCTCCAACATCTTTCGTTTCCGTTCGGCTTCTTCATCCGTCACATCGCTAACAAAAAAATGACGAATGCGTTCATCGAGAAGATCGTGTAGTCGTTTTCTCATCCCGTTCACCACTTTTTCGTTTTTTAATACGTTATGTCGGAGACGAAAGAAAAACAACTACACATTTTCAAGCATCGCTAACGCTTTTTCAATTTCACGAATGACATCTTCATCTTGTTCACGCTCTTTTGCTTGTTGTAACATCGGCATCACTTTACGATTTCCGATTTTTCCAAGCGCCCACGCTGCAGTGCCACGAATGACGGGACGTGAATCTTTTTGAACTAATATCAATAAATCATCGATGGCACTTTCATCTTTATAATGAGCTAATGCAATAATAGCATTTCGTTGAATCGGTTTTTTGCCACGCCATGCTCCAGACAGATGACCAAACGTTTCTTTAAATTGGCGATTCGTCATATGAAGAAGCGGTTTTAATAAAGGTTTCACCACTTCTGGATCTGGCTCCATCTCTGGATGAAGGTGAAAGTCCTTTCCTTTATTTTTCGGACAAACAAGTTGACACGTATCACATCCATACAATCGGTTTCCGATTTTATCGCGGAATTCATCAGGGATAAACGTTTTCGTTTGCGTTAAAAAGGCAATACAACGCTTCGCATTCAACTGTCCCCCTTGCACAAGGGCACCCGTTGGACAAGCATCAATGCAGCGCGTGCACGTCCCACATTCGTCTTCAATTGGCGTGTCTGGAGGAAATGGGATATTCGTGATCATTTCACCTAAATAAACATATGAACCAAATTCATGTGTAATAATCGAGCAATTTTTTCCACTCCATCCGATCCCCGCTCGTTCGGCTACCGCCCGATCCGCCAATTCCCCTGTATCAACCATTGATTTCACTTTTGCATCTGGTACGCGTTCTAAAATAAATTGCTCTAATTTTTGCAAGCGATCGCGTAAAACAACATGATAATCTTGTCCCCAAGATGCTCGACAAAAAATGCCCCTTCGTTCTGTTTTCGTGCTTCGTGGTGCGTTTTTTAACTTCGACGGATATGCGAGCGCAATCGCAATAATGGAACGTGCTTCTGACAGCAATAAAGACGGGATTGTCCGCTTTTCAATATC
Source organism: Anoxybacillus flavithermus (assembly GCF_002742685.1). Classification (GTDB taxonomy): domain Bacteria; phylum Bacillota; class Bacilli; order Bacillales; family Anoxybacillaceae; genus Anoxybacillus; species Anoxybacillus flavithermus_E. Next base: position 3,188 of record NZ_PEDM01000007.1, on the reverse strand, counting down.
AGGCTCTTCAAATCCTGATTGATAGCCAAGTTGTTGCTGCTGACGTAACCTTTCTTTTAATTCAAAAAACGGATCAGCACTTGCAAAACCGATTTTATCAATGCCGATCGTTCGGCTATATTGAATGATTTCTTCCTTTAGCGCTTCAACGTCCATCTCCCATCCCTCCTTCCCACTTTGTTTATGTTACAATGTAAAGAAAAAGGAGTGAACGATATGTTAACCATTTGTGACACGGTAAAACAGCGCATATCTCATTTTAAAATCGGCGTCCTTACATACGATCAAATCGTTGTCGGTCCATCCCCTAACATGTTAAAAGGGAAGCTTCGCCAATTTCAAGAGCTGTTATATTTTGATATGGAGCAAACTCCATTAGCTGAATGGCCGGAAGTAAAAGAATGGCGGTCTGTCTTTAAACAAATGGGTACAGATCCGAGCCGATATCGTCCTTCGTCAGAAAGTTTACTTCGTCGTGTACAAAAGCAAAACTTTATTCCATCCATTCATTCAGCAGCTGATGTCAATAACTTTTTTTCCTTATATTATAAACTACCAATCGGTATTTATGACCGAGATCATCTCATAGGAGATATCGTGATCACGATCGGTACACAAGCAGACGAATATATCGGCATCAATGATCGCACAACGAATTTTGAACAAAAACTCGTCACAAAAGACGCCCAAGGTGCATTCGGTAGCCCAATCGTCGACTCAAAACGAACGATGGTTACAGAACAAACAACAAATGCTCTTCAAGTTGTATATTTTCTTCCATCATTTACAGAAACACAATGTGAACAAATCTTGCAAGCGATGAAAGAGATGTTTATCCAAGTTCATGGCGGTTCGGCACATACACAACTCATCATATAACATATACGGGGCAAGCGGAATAAAAAAACGCAATGCCCCGTTCATCTTCGAAACGAAACACTGCGTTGTCCCCGTATGTATGGAGCGGGTGATGGGAATCGAACCCACGACATCAGCTTGGAAGGCTGAGGTTTTACCACTAAACTACACCCGCGCATTTAAATTGACTATGTCTATCATCATTCAGCACGCCCTGTCATGCCTCTTCCTCTTCTCGCCTACTCGATGATGATCGATGCGTCGAGGCAACTCGTCGATTATTCGACGATGCGTCGCTCGTGGCTGAGGTTTTACCACTAAACTACACCCGCGCATTTAAATTGACTATGTCTATCATCATTCAGCACGCCCTGTCATGCCTCTTCCTCTTCTCGCCTACTCGATGATGATCGATGCGTCGAGGCAACTCGTCGATTATTCGACGATGCGTCGCTCGTGGCTGAGGTTTTACCACTAAACTACACCCGCGCATTTAAATTGACTATGTCTATCATCATTCAGCACGCCCTGTCATGCCTCTTCCTCTTCTCGCCTACTCGATGATGATCGATGCGTCGAGGCAACTCGTCGATTATTCGACGATGCGTCGCTCGTGGCTGAGGTTTTACCACTAAACTACACCCGCATGCAGAAAAAGTAGAAATTTGTCGAATCAGATGCAAAAATAAAAACAGGAATCCCTGTTTCGTAATTACGTTTTACATTATATCGACTCCCCTAGGACAAGTCAATACTCTGTTCAAAACTTTTTCAAAAACATCATTTATTTTCCCGATAAAATTTATGCATATGGTTCTGTTTTTTCATTCAATCGTAAAAATATATTAAAAATTTTGATAAAATATATTTGAGATCCCACTTCTTTTGTGATTATCTTTACATCTTATTGCATGGCTCTCTGATGAACATGTATAGTAAAAGAGAAAGCGAGGTGAACAACGATCATGATGGCGAATCGAGTGGAAAGGCATATGATTTGCGCCACTCATCCGTATTATCCGATGCTCGACGAGTATTGTTTTCTGTCAAAAAACTTGTACAACTTCGCCAACTATCAAGTCAGGCAAACGTTTTTTCAACACGGCACGTATCTTTCTTACAACAAACTAGACAAGCTGCTGAAAACAGAAGGGATGGATGCAGACTATCGAGCGATTCCAATGGCTCAATGTGCCCAACAAACGTTAAGAATGTTGCATCAAAATTGGCAATCATTTTTTAAATCGATGAAAGATTGGACAAAAAACAAAGACAAATATACAGGCAGACCGAAACCGCCCAAATATCTCAAAAAAGACGGACGATATGTACTTGTGCTAACGAATCAATCATGCAAAGTCGTCGATGAACACATCACGTTTCCTGCCTGTTTTCAAGGGTTTCGGTTAAAAACAAACATGAAAGGGAAGCTACAACAAGTCCGATTTATTCCAAAACACCGCCATATCATCGTCGAAGTCGTTTACAACATTCCTATCCCAGCGCAAAAACAAGATCACAACAGATACATCAGTATTGATTTAGGATTAGATAACTTCGCAACCATTGTGAACAACGTGGGCAAACAACCGATCGTCATCAATGGTAAAGGTCTAAAATCCGCCAATCAATACTACAACAAACAAATGAGCCACTATCGCAAAGTCGCGAAACAGATGAATGGACTCGATTGGACAAAACGAACGAGCAAAATGACAGAAAAACGAAACCGCATCGTAGAAAACTTTATGCACCAAGCGAGTGCCTTTGTCATCAAACATGCGTTGGCTTTAGACTGCGATACGATTGTGGTGGGGATGAATAAAGATTGGAAGCGTGAAGTCAATCTCGGAAAGCGTACGAATCAAGCATTCGTTCACATTCCGTATCAAACGTTTCTTCATCAGTTGCAGTACAAAGCCGAACAGCATGGGATTCGCGTCATCGTGACAGAAGAAAGCTATACATCGAAATGCAGTTTTTTAGACATGGAAGAAATCAAAAAGCAAAAACAATACAAAGGAAAACGAAGCAAGCGTGGGCTGTTTCAATCTGAAAACGGAACGCTCATCCACGCAGATGTCAATGGAGCATATAACATGATGAGAAAAGTATTCCCAAAGGCGTTCGCCAATGGGATAGCGGGTGTGGGGTTACACCCCATCCGAGTACATGTCGCTTAAACGACGTGGACGGATAAACAATTTGTAACTATTCAGCCACATCATAAAGTGAGCTGAATATTTTTTGCTTTTCCTGTCTATGATGTGAATATTGATAGACAAGGAGGTGAATCGCATGTTGACGGTACAACAAGCTGTATTTACAGT
>NZ_PEDM01000074.1 GCF_002742685.1 Anoxybacillus flavithermus | reverse complement strand
GATGCCCTATTTGTGTTGGGCTTTTTTATACACTAGCACTGGGGTGAATAGTTACAAAACATATAATTTTCCATAATATTCTATTAAAAAAGGGCTAGTAGTTCCTCTTAACTTTGATATTACCTTCATCATATTTATTCAACCTTTAATCCTATATAAGTTCAGATTAATATTCCGAAATAGCTATCTGTCCGATGCGTTGGAGCACTTTTTCTGGAAATTCAGAGAGTATTCTAAAAACAAAACAATGGATCCTCACAACTCTTTTCGAGTAGGATGAAACCGATTGGCAATGATAGGTGTTGGTTAAACATGTAGGAATTTTAAATTGAATTTATATAATTTATATATTTTTCTTTTTTCATAAAAAAGTACAGAGTAGAAAACAATTGTTCTCTGCCCTGTACTTTTTTACCTATTTATTCAAGAGTGCAGCAATACATAGTTGGAACAGGATTTCCATCTCCATCGAATTGCCACTGAGAGATAATCGTGTTTTTGCTCTGCGAAGCTTTGTTTTTATCAATTACTTCTAATTTTAATGTACGTGCTTCAACATCATGAGTTTCATAAAGTACTTCTCCATCTGACATTGGGAAATGTGAGTGAACTAAGCTAAGACCAAATTTACGGTCTAGATGTTTGTATTTCTCCATAACTTTATAAATTTCTGAGAATAGAGCTTTTTCCTCTTCATTGAGGCCTAATGCTAATGCTGTCGCCATAAATATCCCCTTTCTTAACAATTATATAAATATTTTGTTTTTTATGATTGTTATTATATTATCGTTTGGTATTTATTTCAATACAAAAATTAAAAAATTCTAAACATTTATTAATATTTTGTTTTTTATATACATCCAAATTGACATTTTAACCTCTGGTTCACACAGCACACCCGATGCGACGTAACACCTCATCTGGGTGCTGTAAGACATGTTGTTCAAACCGAGTAATCGACTGGGCGATGTCCTTTTGATCTTTATGCAGGACGTTGGCGATGACTTCGTCTTTCAGCCACTTCCATA
>NZ_PEDM01000073.1 GCF_002742685.1 Anoxybacillus flavithermus | reverse complement strand
AACAAGGACAACATACATATCGGTGAATCCAAGCCTCCAAACGTCGTTTCGCCTGTTGCTCGTCTTTACTTTTGGACACATAGCGAAAATGTTGGAGCGATTGGTAGACCGACTTTAGATAATCGCTTTCATTACACCATTCTCGTATGATTTGACGTTCTTCCTCTGTCAATTTTTCTGGGTATTGGCTCAATAAACGGCAAACGTAACGAACATTTCCGTGTTTCTTGCCTCCTTTGTCCAAATATTTGCGACAACGTTCTAAAGCATTCGTAAACAGCTGAATGACATGGAAATAATCGACCACGTGAGTCGCCTCTGGACAAATTTCTTGAATCGCTTTTTTCATCGCTGGAGCCAAATCGCTCACGACAACCTGAACAGAACGAGACACATGAGCCAATGCACGCCCAATGGCTTCCTCGTTCTTTCCTTCTTCAATGGCATACACTTCTCCCGTGTCGGCATCCATGACCGCCACTCCATAGTCATGCCCTTTTCGAAAAGCAAATTCATCGACACAAACCGCCTTTGGTTGGATATCATTCGATAGGAAGGAAGGGGCATGGGTATAAAACCAACGTTCCACGGTCGTGTAAGGAAGCTTGAGCATACGAGCTACCGCCTGGATGGATGTCCCGATACAAGATTGCGTCACCCATTGTTGAAAAGCATTCGTTGCCACACTTCGAGGAGGGATTCCTGGATAGGACGTGCTGAACGTCGCGCCACACGTACCACAACGTCTGCGCTCGACAGGAAGTTCAATCCAAAAGATTCCGATTCGCTGAGCATAGCCATGCATCCACTGCTTCTTTTTGCCTGTCATTTTGATCGTGCGTTTCAAGCACACAGGACATAATGGGCATTGTTCGGGAAGAGAAAGTTCAAAAATCCAACGTTCTTCTTCTTTTCGTACCTTTTGAATCAAAACATCTGGTAAATCGATGAGTTCTTTGATAAACTGAGAGTACATGCGAATTTTCCTCCCATGGTTCGGTTTGGTTACCTTTACCATACAGGAAAATTCGCATTTTTTGTACCCTCTATTTCTTCTA
>NZ_PEDM01000072.1 GCF_002742685.1 Anoxybacillus flavithermus | reverse complement strand
TCGCCGCTGCGTTGTTAAGCAAAATGGGGTATACTGAAAGTGAACGGGTAGAACTGAAAAAACAATTTTTACGCATGATCGTACGCATGGAATTAGACGAAGCAAAGCAGCGATTATTAATCGGCTTTTTTGAAACATATGTCAAACTGTCAGACGAAGAAGAACAACAATTGCGAAACGAGGTGAACGAGATGGAAACGAAAGAAAAGGAAAAAGTGCTTGAATTGTTAATCTCGTATGAACAAAAGGGAATACAAAAAGGAATACAAAAGGGAAAAAAGGAAGGATTGGAAGAAGGATTTAAACAAGGAATGAAACATCTTGTTCGCAATATGTCGAAAAAAGGAATGACACCAAAAGAAATCGCCGCCCTTGTGGATCTTACGGAAGAAGAAGTACATCATTTGCTTGAAAGTTGAGAAAAATTTGGTGTGATGCCACACCTCGAAGCATGCGCGCGGTGCCTGTCACGCCTCGAAGAATGAATTGGTTTAAAATCGACACGCCAATTGGGGCGTACCATCCCGATTGGGCGCTTGTCGTCGACAAAGATGGCGAAGAAAAGCTATACTTTGTGCTCGAAACAAAAGGCACCAACTGGGAAGGCGGGCTCCGTCCAGAAGAAGCAGCAAAAATCGACTTCGCCCGCAAACACTTACAAGCGATTCATACAAACGTCGAATTCATCGGACCAGAGAAAGATGTAAATGAATTTATGCTCCGAACAATGAATCGATAGAACCGATTAGACAGGAGTTGATAAAACTTCTGTCCTTTATTCAGCGAATCCACCAGAAACCAGAACAAACGATCGATCGTTTGTGTGTTCAGTTGTAAATCTTTAATTCAACTTATATACTGTAGTTGAGTAATTTCTGTAACAATAATTACCATATGAAAAGAGACAAACAGGGTACCCCTTATGCCACGTGGAGCTGTTTTTTCACGGCATCAATGGGAATATTTTGTTTTGCTGCGCTGTAGATAAATTCTACAAGACGATGTGCTTTGTTCGTTCGGAGAAAGTCAAGCCCCGTAGAGAAATCACCGTTGGACTCGAACATACTGTACACATAAGTCAGTTGTACCA
>NZ_PEDM01000071.1 GCF_002742685.1 Anoxybacillus flavithermus | reverse complement strand
CAGCTTGTCGACAAAGTCGACAAGCTGTTTTAATATATAGGTACAAGGGTATTTTTATAGGAGGGGGAAATCGGATGCTTCAACGTCATCAAGAAGATCGTAGACATGTGGAAACAACGGTAAAGATTGATGACCTTGTTCCTGAGGATCACCTTGTGCGTAAGCTAGAAAAAGCGATTGACTTCTCTTTTATTTATGACATCGTCAAAGATCTATACTCACCCGATCATGGACGACCAAGTATTGATCCCGTTGTGTTGTTCAAGATGTATTTGATCCGTTACATTTTTGGCATTCGTTCGATGCGTGAAACGGTGGAACAAATTCGAACAAACGTGGCCTATCGGTGGTTTTTAGGGTTGAGTCTTCATGATCCTGTCCCACATCATTCGACTCCAAGTAAAAACTACGCACGACGTTTTGCAGGTACAGACGTCTTTCAAAAGATTTTTTCAAGAATCCTAGAAGAAGCCTTTCAACACGGGCTGGTGGATCCAAGTGTCGTATTTGTTGACTCTACCCATGTAAAGGCGAGTGCAAACAAAAGAAAATTCAACACCGAAGTGGCAGAAGTCGAAGCGAAAGCGTATCAAGAGGAATTGGAAAAAGAGATTGAACGAGACCGCATCGCACACGGAAAATCTCCATTACCGCCAGAAACAGATAAAAAAAAACGAGAAGTGAAGATCAGTAAGACAGATCCCGAGAGTGGGATGTTTGTGAAAAATGAACGCGAACGAGTATTTGCTTACTCTTATCATACGGCTTGCGATCGCCATGGCTGGATCCTGCAATCCTATGTCACGGCGGCAAACGTGCATGATAGTCAAGCCTTTTTTGAACTGTTTGAACGGGTCAAACAGGAAGTGAAGCAGCGCCCAAAAGACGTGTGCATCGATGCAGGATACAAGACACCAGCCATTGCGAAATACCTATTAGAACAAGAGATCCATCCAATTTGGCCATATACGCGTCCAAAGACGAAAGAAGGGTTCTTTCGGAAATCTGAATTTGCATATGACGAACATTTTGACTGTTACCTTTGTCCAAATAACCAAGTGTTGTCGTATTCCACAACGAACCGAGAAGGCTATCGAGAATATAAATCAAATCCATCTGTGTGCAAGACGTGTCCTTATTTAGAAAAATGCACGGGAAGCAAGAGCCATACAAAAGTGGTTACACGCCATGTTTGGCAAGATTACTACGAAGAAGCCGAGCACTTACGATATGTGCCGGAGCATCGGGAGTTGTATGAACGAAGAAAAGAGACAATCGAACGAAGTTTTGCAGATTTGAAAGAGAAGCATGGTCTGCGCTGGACAAATTACCGTGGATTGGAAAGAAACCAGATGCAGGCGATGCTTGTTTGTGCTGCGATGAATTTAAAGAAATTAGCAAACTGCCTATGGAGAATGGGCATCTCTCCTCTTTTTCACTTATGTATGTCGTTATTTTCGTCGGTTCATCAAGGGAGACAAATGTTAAAATGGAACAAAATGGTTTGAAGACGGGTGTCTTCCAACCATTTTGTCAACAGTCTG
>NZ_PEDM01000006.1 GCF_002742685.1 Anoxybacillus flavithermus | reverse complement strand
ACCGTTTCTCTCCTTTGGCGAGTGTTGGTCAAGGGCGAATCCGATCCCATCCTCCCCTTTAAATGCCTTAAAAAGGAATTTAAAAAAGGACTTTTCATAGATTTTTTGACACTACCACAAAAAATGACCATCCCCTCAAGGGAGAATGGTCATTTCTTTTATTACTTGTTTAAGTTTTCTTTTGCGATGTTTGCAAGTTGTGTGAATGCTGCTGCATCGTTTACTGCTAAATCAGCAAGCATTTTGCGGTTTACTTCGATACCTGCAAGTTTTAATCCGTGCATTAAACGGCTGTAAGAAAGACCGTTCATGCGCGCTGCTGCGTTAATGCGCGTAATCCAAAGTTTACGGAAGTCGCGTTTGCGTTGGCGACGATCGCGATACGCGTACATTAACGATTTCATTACTTGTTGGTTTGCAACTTTATATAAACGATGTTTCGAACCGAAATATCCTTTTGCAAGTTTAAGAATTTTTTTACGACGTCTGCGTGTGACTGTACCGCCTTTTACACGTGGCATAACATTTCCCTCCTAAAATTATTTTACGTTATCTAACAATTGACGAATGCGTTTGAAATCGCCTTTTGATACAAGTGTTGCTTTACGAAGTTTACGTTTTTGTTTTTGTGTTTTGTTTGCGAATAAGTGGCTAGTGAACGCGTGTGAACGTTTTAATTGACCTGTTCCTGTCTTTTTGAAACGCTTCGCTGAGCCTTTGTGAGTTTTCATCTTTGGCATAAGGTGTTCCTCCCTTTTGTTATTTGTCGTTTTTCGGTGCTAGCACTAAAAACATGCTGCGGCCGTCCATTTTTGGAGCCGTCTCAACCGTACCAATATCCGCGCACGCCTCAGCAAATCGATCAAGCACGCGCTGACCAATTTCTTTATGCGTAATCGCACGTCCTTTAAAGCGAATCGTCGCTTTCACTTTATCTCCTTTTTCAAGGAACTTCCGCGCGTTGCGCAATTTTGTGTTGAAGTCATGTTCTTCGATCGTTGGGCTTAAACGAATTTCTTTTACGTTAATCACTTTTTGATTTTTGCGCGCTTCTTTTTCTTTCTTCTGTTGCTCGAAACGGAATTTGCCATAGTCCATAATGCGGCATACTGGCGGTTTCGCATTTGGTGCAACCATCACTAAGTCTAAGTTTAAACGCGCTGCAATTTCTAACGCTTCTTGCTTCGTCTTAATCCCAAGCTGCTCGCCATTTGGATCGACTAAACGAACTTCACGTGCCCGAATGTTTTCATTAATAATAAAATCTTTGCTAATAACTAGCCACCTCCACGGTTTTTTCAAGCTTGTTTGTTAAAGCAGAACGCACACGACAAAAAAACGTGTGGGCACAATACACCCACACGTCTCGCTCACAACATTTGTTTTGTCATGAACCTGTTAACAGCCACACGGCGTCGATCAGGTGAGAAGCGGGTGCTTCTGCTTGTTTCAAACAAGTATTTATTTTTACTCTAACATATATACCATAAACGGAAATACATTGTCAACTGATGTTCATTTCTCACAACAAATAACACTATAACAAACATCGAGAAAAATTGCAACTATTTATTTACGGGCTTCTTTTGCGATGAAATCAACAAACGCATCAAGCGGCATCGTTTCGCTCTTTTGTTCCCCATATTTTCGCACGTTCACTGCCCGTTCGTTTACTTCGTTATCCCCAACAACGAGCATGTACGGAATTTTTTGCATTTGCGCTTCGCGAATTTTGTATCCAATTTTTTCTTCACGCTCATCGACTTCAACACGAATGCCTGCAGCTTGAAGTGCATGCTTCACCTCATACGCATAGTCCATATGGACGGATGGGGCCACTGGAATCACTTGCACTTGTACAGGCGCTAACCATGTTGGAAACGCCCCTTTATACTCCTCGATTAAAAAGGCAACGAAGCGTTCCATCGTCGATACGACACCGCGATGGATGACAACCGGGCGATGCGGTTTTCCGTCTTCACCGATATATGTTAAGTCAAAACGTTCTGGTAACAAGAAGTCAAGTTGAACGGTAGATAACGTTTCATCTTTTCCGAGCGCTGTTCGCACTTGAACGTCTAGTTTTGGACCGTAAAACGCCGCTTCGCCTTCCGCTTCGTAATAATCAAGTCCGAGCTCGTCCATTGCCTCTTTTAACATGCTTTGTGCTTTTTCCCACATCGCATCGTCGTCATAATATTTTTCTTTATCTTGCGGATCACGATACGATAGACGGAATGAATAATCTGTTAAACCGAAGTCTTTATATACATCTAAAATTAAATTAACGACACGCTTAAACTCGTCTTTAATTTGATCTGGGCGAACAAAAATATGGGCGTCATTTAGCGTCATGCCACGCACGCGTTGCAAACCTGTAAGCGCTCCAGACATTTCGTAACGATGCATCGTACCGAGCTCTGCGATACGAATCGGCAACTCGCGATAGCTATGAATTTTATGTTTATACACCATCATATGATGCGGGCAGTTCATCGGACGTAAGACAAGCTGTTCATTATCCATCTCCATTGGCGGAAACATTCCATCTTTATAATGATCCCAATGGCCAGACGTTTTATATAACTCGACGCTACCGAGCACCGGTGTATATACGTGTTGATAGCCAAGCGACAGCTCTTTATCGACGATATAACGCTCAATTGTTCGGCGAATGGTTGCACCTTTTGGAAGCCAAAGCGGCAATCCTTGTCCTACTTTTTGCGATGTCATAAATAAGTCAAGCTCTTTTCCGAGCTTACGATGATCACGCTCTTTCGCTTCTTGTAAGAGACGTAAATATTCATCTAAATCTTCTTTTTTGAAAAAGGCTGTACCGTAAATACGTTGCAACATTTTGTTTTTGCTGTCACCACGCCAGTACGCACCTGCTACACTTAACAGTTTAAACTCTTTAATTTTTCCTGTTGATGGGACGTGCACCCCACGGCAAAGGTCGAAAAACTCTCCTTGTTCGTAAATGGAAACGACTTCTCCCTCTGGAATGTCGTGAATAAGTTCAATTTTTAAATGATCACCAATTTCTGTATAGCGACGAATTGCCTCTTCGCGACTCACTTCTTGGCGAACGATATCTAAGTTTTCTTTCACAATTTTTTTCATTTCTTGTTCAATTTTCGGTAAGTCTTCTGCTGTAATTGGTACGTCAACATCAATATCATAGTAAAAGCCGTTTTCAATGACAGGGCCAACGCCAAGCTTCACATCTTTGTACAATCGTTTAATCGCTTGTGCCATTAAGTGCGCTGTGCTATGACGTAAAATGTCAAGCGCTTCTGGCATATCTTGCGTAATAATCGAAATGGCGCCGTCTTCTTCAATCGGTGTACGCAAATCGATCATGCGATCGTTTAGCTTTCCTGCAATTGCTTTTTTCTTCAGTCCTGGGCTAATGGACGCTGCAATATCTTCCGTTGTCACTCCCTTCGGAAACTCCTTCACTGCTCCATCTGGAAATGTAATTTTTACTACATCCGCCAAAGCTGCTCACTCCTTTTTTAAAAAATAAAAAAACTCGTCCCAAAAACGAGGGACGAGTTGGTTTCGTGGTTCCACCCTTCTTCCCGTCTATACGAACATAAAGCGAGCGTATAAACGGCTTCATCTCGATAACGGCGCAAACCGTCAGCAATTACTAAACGGGCAATCGTCCCATTGTTCACTGCTGAAGTTTAGAGGTGGTAAGTGCATTTTCCGTGTTAGGAAGGTTTCAGCCTATGCCTTCCCTCTCTGTGAACCGTAAAAATACACCCATGTCCTCATCATCACTTTTTGCTTTATTCACTATGTATGTCATTATAAGCATATTTTTTTGGAAAATCAAGAGGTGTTCGTAGCTCGATGCGCTCTTGAAACACATTTTGAATCGTTTGAATCATTCCGACATCTGTCACATTTGTATACATATATATTTTTTCTGGTGCTATCGATACGAGTGGCGCTAATACAGATGTGTCAATGTACATCGGCTGACTCACCATCAATCGACGGTCAATAAACTGCTTTAGTTGATGAGGTGACAAGTAAAAAAAATGGTCATCGAAAAATTGAAACGTTTCGTTTTCGTATACTAAATGAAGGACGCTCATTTTCGGCTGGCGCGACGCCACAATTTCGCGCAACAGTTGAACGAAAGTTTGGTATTCTTGTTCTAATTTGTATTCGTCAATCGCTAATTCCACATAATGCATAAGCCGATCATAATACGGCTTTAAGCGAAAAGTGATAAGCGACTCGAATGAAAACATCCCTTCCTGCAAACATTCATGCAACGATTGAGCAATCAGTTGCTCACGCGGTACATTTATTTTCTTTCCGAGACGATAATCGTGCCTTTCCCCGTCAATAAACGAATATGTAAGCTGTAAAATTTGTTGTTGCTCTTCTTCGTTTTCATAAAAAAACGTGCGGGAAATGATCGATAAAATCCAACGTGTTTCAAATGCTCGAATGATGCATGAAGAAAAAATAGGAATGAACAATGCGCGCATATGCGCAACATTCTGTTCATGAAAGAAAACGGTAATCGTCTTGTTATCATAAAGCAACTTCCCATATGGTTGCGGCGCTTTACTTAATTGTTCAAATAGTCGTTGTGCATCTTGTCCATTTTGAAATACGATATAAATCAACGGTGCCCCCCCTTTTCCCGAAACATGCTTGTTTTATATATATGGGGAACACCGTTTGTTTATCACATTTCGATTCGGCGATTTTTTCCTGTCATTTCGATCGGAGTAGCTAAATAAACAATTCGTTCGATAATTCGTGCCGCTTTTACTTGTTCTTCTTCGCCTCGCTGCGAGTGAGCAAGGTGATGCGTCAGACGTTTTAAATCAAAATTTGATGTAAAACATGTCGGCAAATGCTCAAGCATGCGATATTGTAAAATCGGACCGAGCACCTCATCGCGCCACCAACTTGACATTAATTCTGCTCCTAAATCATCGAGCATAAGGACAGGTACTTGCTTTGCATATTCAATCGTATCCTGAAATGCATCGGTTTGAAGCGATGATTTCAACGAGCGAACAAATTCTGGTACGTACACGAGAAATGAAGCGATGTGCCTTTGTGCTAACTCATTTGCCATCGCTGCTAACAAATATGTTTTTCCGACGCCAAACGATCCGTATAAATATAGCCCTTTCATTCGTTTGCCTATTTCGTATGTCGATGCAAACGTGTTCGCAAGCTCGATCGCTTCAATTCGCCCAAGATCGTCTGTTTCTAGCTGATCAAACGATGCTTGCAACATATCGCGCGGAATAAATAAACTACGAATAAGCGACTGTTGTTTTTTTCGTTCATCATCTTGCACTTTACGAGCACACCGCTCATATTGCACGTCAATGTTTTTCCCTTGCCAAATTAAATGAGGCGTATAACCTTTCAGTAAGTTCGGACATTGTTCTAAGCTTTGGCAACGTTCACAATGCTTGCTTTGTTGCACAAACTCGTACAATTTACCGAGATGACGATTTAACATCGCATCCGTCACGTGATGACCACGCAAAAATGTTTGAACATGAGGATCACGTAAAATGTCGCGCTTCATCGCCTCATATCGTTCTTTAAAATCGTGACGATTCATCAAATGGTGAATGGTTTCCCGAATTGGTTTCATCGTTTATCCCCTAACTTTTCGGTTTTTTTAACCGTTCTTCCAACTCGCGCCGTTTTTGTTCTAACTCTTCTTCTGATTTCACTTGTTTTCGCTCAAATTGTGAATAGTCCGTCTGCAGCCAATCTGGCAACAGTTCGGTACGAATCGGTTTTTTAGAGCCTTTTTGTTCTTTTTCTTTCATAAATGTTTCATATTCTCGCGCCTCTTTTTTGGCCAATTCCATCGCTTGTTTCACCGTACGTACCTTTTTTCGCGCCCATGAACTCGCAATTTTTTCAACATATTTTTTCGGCAACTTCATATCTGTCCGCAGCATGACGTAGTAAATGAGCACGTTCATGACACCTGGCGGCAATTTTTGTTTAAACATAATGTCTTCAATCAACTGTAAATCAGCTAACGCCGGTTCAACTCCACCAGAAAAATCCATAAGCAATTGTCTTGGCGAAACGGTTTCAAGCTGTTTCATTAAATATTCTTCTTCATTTTTTGGTTCGGCATGTGCCATCGTTCGCTCTGCTAAAGGTTGTACACGATCATATAGACGCGGAAGCGCTTCACCACGTTCAAATTGATACCATTCTTGCGCTGCTTTTCGTAATGCTTCAATATCAATTTGTTCAGCGGGATCGATGACGCCCATCACAATTTTTTGCATATCAAGAGGACCAATCCCATACAGAAAAGAAAGCTTTTTAATTGCATCTTTTACTTTTTCAGTAATCGCACGTCGTGGTACGAGGTGATGAGATAGTCCAGCGTAAAAGGCATCGAAGTCAAATATATCATCTTGCATCTTATATATCGCTCGTTCTTTTCCTATATACTGCTGTCCATCTTGAAGCATCACTTCTTGTTTCGCTTCATCACTTAATTTATGAATCATTTTTTCAGGTTGGATGGATGAAAAGACATCGTGAAATGAGCGGGTGATCGGTGTAAATGACGTACGATCAATGGCACGATCGGAAAAAAACTTTTTCAACTTTTGAAATTTTGTTTTTCCGACACGATCATACAAAAATACATTTAAAACCCCATCGTTGAAAAATTGTTCTGGTGTAAGTGGAAGAAGTAGCTCATAAATAAATACCCGTTCATCGTCTTCATTCGTTCGTTTCATGTACGTATTTAACAACCCGATTCCTTCTAGTTTTAAACGCTCGGCATATATCGTTGGCAAACTGCATTGCATAATTGCCATTAAACTATGATGTGTCGTCTCCTCGCTCCATAAACGCGCCTGCTCAAGTTCGCTCCATAACGTCATATATAAGCTATACGCTTGAGCACCAATTAAAGGTTGATATAAAAGTGTCAATACTTTTCGGTCTAATTCGCTTAAAATTCCGTTCGCATGTACAATATATCGGTCGACCGCAATTAACTCTTTCCAACTATATTCCATCTTATCGACCTTCTTCATATGAAAAGGAGCACATTATGCCCTTTCTCCTTGTTCTTTTTTAATGAGCTCTTTTAATTCTTCAATAAAGACGTTTAAATCTTTAAACTGTCGATATACAGAGGCAAAACGAACGTAAGCGACTTCATCAATTTTTGATAACCTTTCCATTACCATTTCGCCGATCGTTTCACTTTTTACTTCATTTATGCCGCTATTACGCAATTCTCGCTCAATTTGCTGCGTCACTTGCTCTAATTGTTCAAGGGCAACCGGCCGCTTCTCACATGCTTTAATCAGCCCACGCAATATTTTTTCACGACTAAATTCTTCTCTCGTTCCTTCTTTTTTCACAACAATTAACGGTGTTTCTTCGACTTTCTCAAACGTTGTAAAACGAAAATGGCAACGTTCACATTCGCGCCGACGGCGAATGGAACGCCCTTCATCAACTGGACGCGAATCAAGTACCCGCGTCCCATGATGGTGACACGATGGGCATTTCATATGTATCAACTCCTGACAGTAATCTTACCCTTATAGTAGACAAAAAAAGGCGCATGCACAACTACTTCTCACTATATATTCCCGATCCGATGTATGTTAATCGTTTAGCTAATTGATCATATAAACGAATAATAAGTTGACGGCTAAATCCAAAGTCGATTGGCAACCACTTTGTTTCTGTCGTCACAGAAAAATCAATAGCTGTTTCGAACGGTCGAACAGAAATGACTGTGACGACGATAAATGCTTTTTTTCCTTTCGTAAGCGATACGCTCATTTCTCCTCTTTCTTCTGAGATTGCCACAATATGATAGCCGTCCATTTGCTCGAACAATTGTTTCACTTCTTTTAATGCAGCCGCTTGCGTCGTTTTATAATAACGGCTTTTCAACTGCTCATCCGGATGACGTTCCGATGTTTCATTATGATTCGTTAATACGTATTTCCATTTCACCTGTCGTCGCCTCACTTTTCAACGAATGATAAAAAAGAGGTGCAGAATCTACACCTCTTTTCCTCTTACACTTTATTATAAAGCTTTTGCTTGTTTAATTTCAATCGGACCCATGCCACGAGGCAATTCAATTGTTTCACGTGTTTGCGCACCTAACGCTTCTGCAATATAGTCAGCAGCAATCGTTGGATCTAAATGTCCACATGTGTACACATCAATACTCGCATATCCGTGTTCAGGAAAACTGTGAATCGTTAAATGTGATTCAGAAATGATCACAACGCCGCTAACGCCTTGTGGTGCAAATTTATGAAATGCAACTTCACGAATTTCCGCACCTGACTTTAACGCTGCATCAACAAATGTTTTTTCAATAAACTCGATGTCATTCAACTTATCAAAATCGCATCCCCAAAGTTCTGAGATAACGTGACGACCCATTGTATCCATGAGCGTATCCCCCTTTAATAAATTTTGAAAAAAATAAACGATGAATTTCTTTTGCTTTCTGGAATGTATAACTACCACGGGGGAAAGTTAGTCCAAAGAGGTCCTAACCCTTTAAGTAGTCACATTACCATGCGTTCAAGAAGTTCACGAAAAATAGTATACTTCGTTTATATCTTTTTTTCAATATTGTTTTTTGTTTTTTATGAAATTAGGCATAAAAAATAACGCTGGAATGCCAGCGTTATGACATCGCAACCGCTTCGTTTTTTGACAACTGTTTTGCAACAAGCTTTGTTAAATCAACAACGCGGCACGAATAACCCCATTCATTATCATACCATGCTAATACTTTTACTTTCCGATTTTCGATTACCATCGTGGATAATCCATCGACAATGGCAGAGTGCGGATTCGTATTAAAATCAATCGATACGAGCGGTTCCATCGTCACGTCTAAAATGCCTTTTAACGATCCACGTGCTGCTTGCATAAATGCTTCGTTTACTTCATCGACCGTTACATCTTTTTTTACATCGACAACAACATCAACAAGCGAAACGTTTGGCGTTGGAACGCGCAATGCCATGCCGTGCATTTTTCCTTTTAAATGTGGCAATACGAGCGCCAACGCTTTCGCTGCACCTGTCGTTGTTGGAATGATCGATTGTGCACACGAACGGGCACGGCGTAAATCTTTATGCGGATTGTCAATATTTTTTTGATCGTTTGTATATGCATGCACAGTTGTCATCAACCCATTTTCAATGCCGAATGCTTCATCAAGCACTTTTACAACCGGAGCTAAACAATTTGTTGTGCATGAAGCATTTGAAATAATGATATGTTCTGGAGAAAGCATATGTTCATTTACACCGATGACAATTGTTACATCTTCATCTTTTCCTGGCGCTGTTAAAATGACGCGTTTCGCCCCTGCTTCGATGTGCATCATTGCTTTCTCTTTTGCATTAAACTTTCCTGTCGCCTCAATAACAATATCGATTTGAAGCTCTCCCCATGGCAGTAGGCGTGGATCGCGGGAATTGAGTAACTGTACTTTTTTCCCATTCACAATAAGTCCATCTTCAACCGGAATGACTTCCCCTTCAAATTTGCCATGGTTTGAATCATATTTTATTAAATGAGCTAACGTTTCAGGCGGATAGCTAGCATTAATCGCTACAATATCAAAATCTTGTTCAATTATCGCTTTTCGGAACACCATCCGTCCAATGCGTCCGAATCCGTTAATCGCTACTCTCGCTTTCATTATATAGCTCCTTTCAATATATATGTTATACTATTTGTTCGTTATCTACAAAAATAGTATAACACTTTCAGTTTGTTTATGCTATAAAAAAATAAAAAAAGGGCGTCCTATTTTCCAAGAACACCCCAACGTACTAAACATGCATGCAATTGTCGTTCCGTTTCTTCTATCGTTCCGTTATTATCGATCACTGCATCGGCTTTCTTTCTTTTTTCTTCAAGCGGCATTTGTGCTTTCATGCGAGCCCGTGCTTCTTCAACCGAAAAGCCATTGCGCTCACAAAGACGATGAAGCTGAGTTTGTTCATCGACATATACAACGAGAATGCGATCAACTAGATGCTCTAATTTGCTTTCAAATAAAAGAGGAATATCGAGAACAACTGCCTTTTCCTTTTGTTTCGCATATTGTTCTTTTTGTTGTAGCATATGTTTGCGCACAAGCGGATGTACAATGGCATTTAACTGTTTCCGCTTTTGTTCATCATGAAATACGATCGCACCAAGTTTACGTCGATCAATTGCACCATTTGAATCTAAAATGTCGCTCCCAAATGTTTCAACAATTAGATGATACGCTTCGCCGTCGATTGCCGTCACACGATGAGCAATTTCATCTGCATCAATGACAGGAATATGTAAGTCGCGAAACATCGCCGCGACCGTGCTTTTTCCGCTCGCAATCCCCCCTGTTAAACCGATCGTTAACACTTACCGTCCCCCCTATCTCATTTTAAAAATACCAAGCACAACGAGCATAATTCCAGGTAAAAACGAATATTTTTGTAGCCAGTCATACTTCCTAAACGACTTACCAATTTTTAAACCGCTAAATAAGAAGCTAAAGCTAAGCAAACAAATGAGAAATGTCGTGAACGTTACAGAATAATTTAAAAGCGCTGCGCTCACTCCTGCCCCAAACGCATCAAGAGACAAAGCAACACCTAAAAATACGGCTTCCATTCCTGTAATCGTACCTGACCGGTCAAAATCAGCCATCGTTGGCTTGCGTAAAATTTGAATAACAATACCGAGCGGACGAATTTCTACATTCATGAGAAACTTTTCTTCATTGTCGTCTCGTTTAAGGATAAATTGAATGATCATCCATAACCCTAATACGATCAATATACTTCCACCCATTGCGTTCGCAACAGCAGGTGAAAAAAACACATACATGATGCGTCCAATGCCCATCGCCACTAAAAAAGTCAGGCACGAAAAAAGCGAAATAATAAGCAATGACCGAAGCGGAATATGTACATTCCGCATACCGTACGTAATCCCGACAGTCAAACCGTCGATGCTAACAGCTAAAGCAAGTAAAAATAAAGACCATGTGATCATAAGCGCCTGCCCCTTCCTTTGAAAAACTACCATAGTATATGGAAGAGGCCTAGGCAATGTTCTTACACTATGTTTGACAATGTTTACAATAATGCGTACCGCGATTTGCGACCGTTGTTTTGACAATGGGCTCCCCGCATCGCCGGCACGGCTTGTTTACACGCCCATATACGTACAATTGCGTTTGAAATGTTCCTATTTTCCCTTGCGTATTGACGTACGTTCGAACCGTGCTTCCCCCTTTTTCAATCGCTTCTCGTATCGTTTCAACAATTGCTTCATGTAACGCTTCTATTTCTTGCACCGTTAACGTAGCTGCGATACGTTCTGGATGAATGGACGAACGAAATAACACTTCGTCAACATAAATATTTCCTAATCCTGCAACAATCGTTTGATCAAGCAATACCGCTTTTATTGTTCGCTTTGTTCGTTGAAGCTGATCGGTAAGCCATAAAACAGTAAACTGTTCGTCAAGCGGCTCGATGCCGATGTTTGATAAAGGTGGAACGTTTTCCCCTTTATTGAACAAATGCATCGTTCCAAATTTACGCACATCGCGATAACGAAGTTCGGTACGATCTGTAAATGTAAAAAAGATGTGCGTATGGCGATCAAATGGGGCATTTTCTTTTTCGTATATGTAGCGTCCTTCCATACGCAAATGGGAAACTAGAACAACATCGTCCAATTGAAAAATTAAAAATTTCCCCCGTCGCTCAATATCGTAAATCGTCTGTCCTTTTAATCGATCACAAAATGTTTCTACGTCAGGATGTTGGACGATCTTTTCCCAATGTACTTTTACACGTTCAATCGTTTTGCCAACAACAAGCGGAAGAAGCGTGCGCCGCACCGTTTCCACTTCAGGTAGTTCTGGCATGTTTGTTCATCCTTTCCTTACTTCGCATCATACCACGTCGGTCCAAAGTGGTAATCGACCTTTAATGGAACACGTAATGATACTGCATTTTCCATGACATCTGGGACAATTTTTTTCAACAAATCAATTTCCTCTTTTGGAGCCTCTAAAATAAGTTCGTCATGTACTTGCAATAATAGACGCGCTTGTAACCGTTCTTCATGTAAACGTGTCGCTAAATCAATCATCGCTTTTTTAATAATATCGGCCGCACTTCCTTGAATAGGTGTGTTCATCGCTGTTCGCTCAGCAAAGCTACGAATATTAAAGTTGCTGCTTGTAATATCCGGTAAATAGCGACGACGGTGAAGCAACGTCGTGACATATCCTTTTTGTTTTGCATCTTGTACAATTTCTTCCATATATCGTTTGACACCCGGATAGCTTTGAAAATATCGCTCAATAAATTCTGCTGCTTCTTTGCGTGTAATGCCTAAGTTTTGCGACAATCCGTAGTCGCTAATTCCGTAAACGATACCAAAATTGACCGCCTTTGCTTGCCGGCGCATATGTGCGGTCACTTCTTCTTCCTTTACATGAAAAATGTCCATCGCCGTTTTCGTATGAATGTCGAGATCATGATGAAATGCAGCAATTAAATTTTCGTCATTGGCAATATGGGCTAACACGCGCAACTCAATTTGCGAATAGTCAGCCGCAAAAATGACCCAATCATCAAAAGATGGGACGAACGCTTGACGAATTTTTCTTCCTTCTTCAATGCGAATCGGAATGTTTTGTAAATTGGGCTCCGTTGAACTTAAACGCCCTGTCTGAGTGAGCGCTTGTTGGAAAATCGTATGCACTTTTCCTGTATCTTCACGAACAACTTTCATTAATCCTTCCACATATGTGGACTGTAGCTTTCCGAGCTGACGGTAATGTAAAATTTGCTCGATGATTTCATGGTACGGCGCTAATTTTTCTAAAACATCCGCCGATGTGGAATAACCTGTTTTCGTCTTTTTTACAATCGGTAACTGTAGTTTTTCAAATAGAATGATGCCGAGTTGTTTAGGGGAATTAATGTTAAACGTTGTTCCTGCAAGTTCATAAATACGTTGCTCAATTTGTTGAAGCTGAGTAGTGAACTCTCTCCCCATATCTTGCAAGCGATTTACATCTACTTTTACACCGTGAAACTCCATTTGTGCCAAAATGAACGTAAGTGGTAGCTCTAAGTGAATAAGCAATTCAAATTGTTCATTTTGTTTTAGTTCACGAATATATGTTTCTTTCAATGAAGCAATCGCTCTTGCTTTTCGCACAAGATGTTCAGCTAATACACTTGTCGGTGGAACAGCTTGTTTTGCACCTTTTCCATACACTTCTTCATCACTTTGTACGTCTGTATATTGCTTCGTTTTTGCAACGGCTGCCACATCGCCATTCGCATCGGTCGGATTGAGCAAATATGCCGCTAATAATAAATCGAAATCGACACCTTTGAGTTCAATGCCGTTCCACTTCAGCGCAACAATGGCTCTTTTGGCGTCAAACACACTTTTTTTGCATTGCTCATCTTCCAGCCATCTTTTAAATATAGATGAACTAAGAGCAACATCGGTCGGAATAAAAAAGTGTCCACGCTCATTTACAAGCGCAAAGCCAAGAATAGGCGCTTGATGATAGTTTGCATCCATCACTTCAACAACAAGTGCACCTTCTTTTGTCAACATATGCTCATCAATCGTTTGAACAGTAACAAACGAAATATCCGTTAACGATCGTTGTTCTTGTGAATGATTACCGATTTTATCCATGAGCGATGTGAAACCTAGCTCTTGAAATAAAGAAGCTAATCTCTCCGCTTCATACGACTGCCATACTAATTCATCGAGCGATAGCGTCAGCGGAACATCGCGACGAATGGTGGCTAGCTGTTTACTTAATAACGCTTGTTCACGGTACGTTTGCAAGTTTTCCTTTAGTTTTTTTCCAGAAATATGTTCAAGTGAGGCAAGCACATGTTCAACCGTTCCGTATTCTTTTAATAATTTTAATGCGGTTTTCTCTCCCACTCCCGGAACTCCCGGAATATTATCTGATGCATCCCCCATTAATCCTTTTAAATCAACAATTTGTGCAGGCGTTAATCCATACTTCTCAAAGATATGTTTCGGTGTATATCGCTCTATATCTGTTATTCCTTTTTTCGTCACATGCACATGAATACGATCAGACACTAATTGGGTTAAATCGCGATCTCCTGAAATAATCACAACGTGAAATCCTTCTTTTTCCGCTTTTGTCGCGAGCGTCCCGATAATATCATCCGCTTCATAATTTTCAAGTTCATACGTACGAATGTTATATGCATCAAGCAGTTCACGTAAAAAAGGAAACTGTTCTGATAATTCTGGTGGCGTCTTTTGTCTTCCGCCTTTATATTCTGTATACACTTCATGGCGAAATGTCGTTTTTCCTGCGTCAAACGCAACGAGCATGTGCGTCGGTTGCTCTTCTTCAATGAGCTTCATTAACATCATTGTAAAACCGTAAATGGCGTTTGTATGAATGCCTTTATCGTTATGTAAGAGCGGCAATGCAAAAAACGCGCGATAAGCGATGCTATTGCCGTCAATTAAGACTAATTTGTTTGCCAAAAAGAAAACCTCCTCTTTTATTCATTTACGCTTATTTTACCATGATTACCGCCAAAAAAGAAAAAAGACGAGAACATTCGTTGTCCTCGCCTATTCCAAGACAATCGGCTTCTTGGATGAAGGGGTTTTCATTTGTTATCTTACCAGTATTTTTTTAATATATGGTAAATCGTTTGTAAATATATCGTTAAAAAATCATTCATCTAAACAAGCATCAACGCGAAAATGAACAGTAAATGTCGTTCCTACCCCCACTTCACTCTTTACAGAAATTGTACCATGATGCGCTTCGACTAAATGTTTTACAATCGCTAATCCAAGACCCGTACCACCTGAGTTGCGACTTCGTGCTTTGTCTACACGATAAAAACGTTCAAAAATGCGCGGAATTTCTTTTTGTTCAATACCAATCCCTGTGTCGCTGACATGAACATGCAATTGTTTATCGTCTTTTTCAATGGAAACGGTGACGCGTCCACCTGCTGGCGTATAAGCGATGGCGTTATTAATTAAATTAATAAAAATTTGCTTTAAACGATGTAAATCTCCATACATATAACAAATCGAGGCATTCGATGTGCATGATAATGCAATTTGTTTATCATTCGCTTTCCCTTCAAGCATGACAATGACTTCTTTTAATACGTCGTACAAGTCAACAACCGATATATTTAATGTAAATCCTTGTTGTTCAATTTTTGATAAATCAAGCAAATCTTGAATTAAATGTTGCAATCGTTCGCTTTCTTTTAAAATAATCGTTAAAAAATATTCAAGTGTTTGCGCATCATTCATCGCCCCGTCTAATAGCGTTTCAGCAAAACCTTTAATCGATGTAATTGGCGTTTTTAATTCGTGCGAAACGTTCGCGACAAAATCTTTTCGCATTTGCTCAAGCTTTTTCAGTTCGGTAATATCGTGGAACACGACGATAATCCCTTTCCATTCATCGTTTGTCCCAATAATTGGAGTTCCGTACACTTCAAAGTGTTTTCGTTCAATACCGACAGGAAGAAGCAATTGTTTTCGTACGTTTACTTCGGTCATAAATATTTCTTCGACAAGCGCAATAACTTCCTTATGCGGAAACGCCTCATAATATAAACGATGAACGTAGTCGGACGGATCAATATGAAACATTTCCTTATACGCGCGGTTCATGAGCGAAATGTAACCACGTTGATCAATTAAAATTAAGCCGCTCCCCATATTTTCAATTAATGCTCGCAAGCGATCTTGCTGCATTTCTTGCATGCGCACCATCTCTTGTAAATTGCGCGCTAAAATATTAAGCGACTGGCTAAGCATCCCTGTTTCATCTTCCCTGCTTTCGTACGTTCGCGCTTTATAATTGCCGCGTGCAAGTTCCATCGCCACTTTTGTTGCGGCCTCAATCGGTTTTGTATATTGATTTGTAATTCTAATACCTAATAAAAGAATAATGAAAAATGCAATACTTAAGCTGAATGTAAGCAAAATCCAAATTTGTTCATTTACCCGCTCGATCGCATCCATCGGCAAACTGAGAACAATATGCCCAAGTTGCTCATCCCGCTGCCAAAATGGGACGGCATAATAATATAAATCTTGTTCTTCTTCAAAAATAACGGAACGATCTTCTTGTTTTAATAACGTTTGAATCAATTTTTTATGACGCTTTTCATCGATGGATACGTAATTGTTTGTATCAAACATAAGCTGTCCATCTCGGTCAACAATGGTGATGCGAACAGACAGCATGTCGCTAATTGCACGCAATTTTTGCTCAAACGATGAGGATTGGAACGATTTATTCTCTATATATAAAGCTAAAAGCTTGGCCTCCTTCTCCATACGTTCATGGACGGTATCCGCATAAAATTTTTGAAATAATTGACCTAATAACACCCCAAGACCAAATAAAACAGATAAAATGACCGAAACGAGCCCGAGCAATAGCCGAGAGCGAAATTTATTCATCCACTTTCGGCTCCTCTAGCTTATACCCTAATCCGCGTATTGTTTTAATATATACGGGTTTTCGCGTATCTTGTTCGATTTTTTCACGCAAATGGCTAATATGCACATCAACAATGCGCGTATCTCCAGCAAAATCATAATTCCATACGGCGCTAAGTAACTGATCGCGCGTCAATACACGCCCTTTATATTTCGCTAAATATGCTAATAGCTCAAATTCTTTTGGAGTTAATTCTAATCTTTGTTCTGCAAAATACGCCTCATAACGATCTGGGAAAATTTTTAGTTGCCCGACAATGAGCGAATCGTCACCATTTTCTTGTTTTTCTTCATTTCCATGAATAGTCGTTCGGCGCAAAATCGCCTTGACACGTGCGACAACTTCGCGTGGGCTAAACGGCTTCGTCATATAATCATCAGCACCTAATTCAAGACCAAGCACTTTATCAAACTCATCGTCTTTTGCCGTCAACATTAAAATCGGTGTCATCACTTTTTGTTGACGCAATTGCTTACATACTTCAATGCCATCTAATTTTGGTAACATTAAATCGAGAATGATAAAATCAGGTCGTTCTTCCAATGCTTTATGAAGCCCTTCCTCCCCATCATAAGCCGTCAATACGGTAAATCCAGCTTGTTTTAAATTGTACTCTAACAACGTAACGATCGACTGCTCATCATCGACAACTAACACACGTTTCGACATAACCATCCTCCAACAACGTAAATTTGTTACATTTTTATTATAACGAGTTATTTGAAAAGAAAAAAACAAAAAAGAGGCAAAAGCCCCTTTTTAAAAGTTATCTAATGCTTTTTCTTCAACAAACGGATATGGCGGAACGACACGCAACGCTCCAGCTAGTATTTCTTCTCCATCTCGCACAGCTTGAATCGACATATGAATCTCATTATTTTCTTCATCCACATCAGTCACTTCAAATAAAAATTCAACATGCTCATAATGATATACCGGTCGTTTAAATTCAATCGTTTGGGAAATAATGTGACTTCCTGGTCCCGGCAAATATTTTGAAACAGCCGATGTAATCATACCTGTTAACATAATGGCTGGTACGATCGGACGTTTCCACGGTGTTTGCGATGCGTAGTCATGTTGAATATAGAGCGGATTCGCATCGTTTGTGAGCCCTAAATATAACAATAAGTCTTTATCTTCGATCGCTTCCGTTAATACAAGCTTCTCACCAACGGAAATGTCCGAAATTAAACGTCCAATTTTGCGTTTTTTGCTTAGCATGTCCATCTCCCCTTTGTTTGACCATATATAAAAATTCGGGGAGAATCCCCGAATTTTTATTTATTGTAACACTTTCATCACGTTTTTCACCGACTCAACGGATTTGGCTAACGCTGCTTTCTCTTCTTCTGTTAGCTCTAATTCGATGACTTTTTCGATTCCGTTACCACCTAAAATGGTTGGCACACCTAAATAAATACCTTCATATCCGTATTCGCCTTCTAAATAAGCGATGGCTGGAAGAACTCGGCGCTGGTCTTTCACGATCGCTTCAACCATTTCAGCAAGGGATGCAGCAGGCGCATAATAAGCACTACCGTTGCCTAGCAAGTTGACGATTTCACCGCCACCTTTCCGCGTGCGTTCAACAATGGCGTCTAAACGCTCTTTTGGTATTAACGTTTCAAGCGGAATGCCACCTGCATACGAATAGCGCACAAGTGGTACCATATCATCTCCGTGACCACCTAAAACAAATCCCGTAATATCTTTTACAGATAAGTTTAATTCTTGTGCAACAAATGTACGGAAACGTGCGGTATCTAACACCCCAGATTGACCGATGACGCGGTTTTTCGGGAAGCCTGATTCTTTAAACACCGTGTATGTCATCGCATCAACAGGATTCGTTAATACGATAATAAAGCAGTTCGGCGAATATTTGACGACTTCTTTCGTGACCGCCTTCATGATGCTTTGGTTTGTCGTAACTAAATCGTCGCGACTCATGCCTGGTTTGCGCGCAATACCAGCGGTGATCACAACGATATCCGAATCAGCTGTATCTGCATAGTCGGACGTACCGATGATGTTGGCGTCAAATCCAAGAACCGGGCTTGACTCAAGCATGTCGAGCGCCTTTCCTTTTGTTGGGTTTTCCAACTGTGGAATGTCGACAAGAACAATGTCCCCAAGCTCCTTTTGCGCCAAAATGAAAGCTGTCGTTGCTCCCGTAAATCCAGCACCGATAATTGAGATTTTTTTACGTTTCATACCCACGTTCTTCCATCCCCTTTTTTATTTTATTCTCCCATATTGCCAATGAGGGCATCTGCAAATTCAGAACATTTCACTTCTGTTGCGCCTTCCATTAAACGTGCAAAGTCGTATGTGACCACTTTAGATGCAATTGTTTTTTCCATGGAGTCAATAATGAGTTTTGCTGCCTCGTTCCAACCGAGATGTTCAAACATCATGACGCCAGATAAAATGACCGATGATGGATTCACTTTATCTAATCCTGCATATTTTGGAGCAGTTCCGTGCGTTGCTTCAAAGATCGCATGGCCTGTTTCATAGTTAATATTTGCACCTGGAGCAATGCCGATACCACCTACTTGTGCTGCAAGCGCATCTGAAATGTAGTCGCCATTTAAGTTCATTGTTGCAACGACATCGAACTCACGTGGACGAGTTAAAATTTGTTGCAAGAAAATATCTGCAATCGCATCTTTAATAATGATTTTTCCTGCTGCTTCTGCTTCTGCTTGCGCTCGGTTTGCAACTTCTTTGCCATGCATTTCGACGATGCGGTCATATTCAGCCCAAGTAAATACTTGATCTCCGAATTCTTGCTCAGCTAATTCATAACCCCAGTTTTTAAACGCACCTTCCGTATATTTCATAATGTTTCCTTTATGAACGAGCGTAACCGATTTCCGGCCATGCTCAATAGCGTATTTAATTGCTGCGCGTACTAATCGTTTCGTACCTTCTTCTGAAATCGGCTTAATACCAATTCCAGATGTTTCAGGGAAGCGGATTTTGCGTACGCCCATTTCATTTTGTAAGAAATCGATGACCTTTTTTACTTCTGGTGTTCCTTTCGCATATTCGATTCCCGCATAAATATCTTCCGTATTTTCACGGAAAATAACCATGTCTGTATCTTCCGGACGCTTAACAGGAGAAGGAACTCCTTTGAAATAACGAACAGGGCGTAAGCATACAAATAAATCGAGCTCTTGACGAAGCGCAACGTTTAATGAACGGATCCCGCCACCTACTGGCGTTGTCAACGGTCCCTTAATGGCAATTATGTATTCACGAATCGTATCAAGCGTTTCTTGCGGCAACCATTCGCCCGTCAATTTAAAAGCTTTTTCACCAGCAAGCACTTCTTTCCAAACAATTTTACGCTCACCTTTATAAGCTTTTTCCACAGCCGCTTCTAGCACCCGAGATGCAGCTGCCCAAATATCTGGACCTGTCCCGTCCCCTTCAATAAATGGGATAATTGGGTAATTTGGAACGTTTAATACTCCATTTGTAACCGTAATTTTTTCACCTTGCATCACAATAACGACCTCCAAATGATGTAGTATAAAAAGGTGAGAAAGGCGAGTTTCTCACCTTTTGCAGCTATCATTACGCTCGCTCTTCAAGCGGCACGTATACTTGTCTCGTAGGTCCCGTATATTCGGCACGCGGACGGATGAGACGGTTGTTTTCGTACTGTTCTAAAATGTGCGCAAGCCATCCAGACATGCGGCTAATCGCAAAAATTGGTGTAAATAGGTCATGATCAATTCCTAAACTATGGTAAACAGAAGCTGAGTAGAAATCAACATTTGGTGGTAACCCTTTTGTCGATGTAACAATCTCCTCAATTTTCACCGACATGTCATACCAATGTGGTTCACCTGTTAACTTCGTCAATTTTTCAGACATTTTCTTTAAATGTTTTGCGCGTGGGTCTCCGTGACGATAAACGCGATGACCGAAGCCCATAATTTTTTCTTTGTTGTTTAATTTGTTATGAATGTACGTTTCTACATTTTCAAGCGTACCGATTTCCGTCAACATTTTCATGACCGCTTCGTTTGCTCCGCCATGAAGAGGTCCTTTTAATGCTCCAATCGCTGCAGTAATGCCAGAGTATACATCTGATAAAGTAGCAACACAGACGCGCGCCGTAAAAGTTGAAGCGTTCAATTCATGGTCCGCATGAAGCACAAGCGCTTTATTAAACGCTTCTTCAGCGATTGGATCCGGCTCTTTACCTGTTAACATATATAAAAAGTTTGCCGCAAAACTTAAATCTTTGCGCGGTGGTACAGGCTCTAATCCTTTGCGAATGCGGGAAAACGCAGCAACAATTGTTGATACTTTCGCCTGTAAACGAATCGCTTTGCGATAGTTCGCTTCCGGATTCATCGCTTCCGCTTCTTCATCGTACAATCCAAGGAACGAAATCGCTGTGCGAAGCGCTGCCATCGGATGAACTTGATCAAGCGGATACATTTTAAAATGATCAATGATTTGTTGTGGGATATCGGCATTTTCTGCCAACTGTTTCGTTAACGTTTCTAGCTCTTCTTTGTTTGGCAATTTGCGGTGCCAAAGCAAATAAACAACCTCTTCAAACGTAGCATGTTCTGCTAAATCATCGATATTATACCCAACGTACGTGAGCGTATCATCGATGATCGAACTAATTGTGGAAGTGGTTGCGACAACCCCTTCGAGACCGCGAGTTACTGTCATCTTACATCTCTCCTTTTCTCTTTTATTCCCCTTTTCCCATGTTGAAACGCGTCGTCGAGCGATTGCTCAAAACAGCTGAATAAAAATGCAAAGAAAATGCTTACATTTTGTTATATATTCACCCATCCGCTTAACGAAGCGAGCAGGGGAATATATACGATAGTTTCGTACATGCTCCAATACCATTATAAACAATTATCAGACTTTTGTGAACTAAAAGAAATCATAATTCAAAAATATTATTATAAAAAAGTAATCAGTTATGAAAATACATCGACCATTTTCATGATTACATACGCAATGCCAGCACCTATTAGCGGGCCGACAGCAACCCCTTTGAATAAAGATACAGCTAAAATTGTCCCAAGAATAAGCGCAGTCGTCATATGTGGATCTTTCGCAAGCAATACAACGCCCCCTTTTGCCAACAAAGCGACAGCAATCCCTGACAACATGGCAATCCATGCATAAATCGAGCGAACAGATTCCGTCAGTTCTTTAAACCCTATTTTTCCAGTTGCAATCGGAACTAATACAGCAATCGTAATGATTGTCACACCAAGATTAATCCCTTTTTGTTCTAAATAAGGTAATATTTTATAACCTAATCCGATACTTTTTACAACAAGTAAAAAAAGTACGGCGACAATAAGGGATTGATTTTTCGCCACCATACCAATAACAAGAAGAATAAACAAAAAAATAAATGGCTGCATGAAATATGCCCCCTTCTTTGAAACTTTTTCTTCTTTTGCATTGTATATTATAATAGTCATAAATGACAAAAGACGGGAGGTGAAGATTTGCCAACTCAATATGTATATCGCTCCCTTCGCTTTTTATTTGTCATCTTTATTATCGTCGTTGGGTTAGCGAGCTTATATTATGTATCAACGTTAACATATCCGTTTTTAATTGCGTTAGCGATTGCTTTCTTTATTAACCCTGTAGTTGATGTATTAGAGAAGAAAGCGAAAATGCCAAGGGCCTTGGCGGTCATCGTTGTTTTAATTCTTTTACTTGCATTCGTTGCTGGGCTTGTCACACTTCTTGTTGCAGAAATCGTGACCGGAACACAATACTTAGCAACAGTTGTGCCAAATCATTTTCAAAAACTCGTTATTTATGTGGAGCAGTTTGTGGCGAGCCAAATCATTCCGCTCTATAACCAACTAGCTACACTCTTTAAAAATTTAGACACATCACAACAAGATACGATTATGTCAAACATTCAATCTGTTGGGACAAAAATTGCTACAACAGTTGGGCAATTTATCCAAAACTTATTACAAAATATCCCTTCTATCATTGGATGGTTACCTAATTTTGCAACAATTTTTATTTTCTCGTTGCTTGCCACATTTTTTATAAGCAAAGACTGGTATCGTCTAAAAGCATTGTTTCAAAAATTGTTACCGAACAAAGTACAAACGAGCACGACAAAAGTGTTAGTCGAATTAAAAAAGGCGCTATTTGGTTTTCTTAAAGCGCAAGCGACACTCATTTCTATTACAACACTGATCGTATTAGTCGGCTTGCTTGTGTTGCGAGTAGAATATGCGATTACGATCGCTCTTATTATCGGCATCGTCGATATTTTACCGTATTTAGGAACAGGATTAGTATTTGTTCCATGGATTGTTTACGCGGCGATGAGCGGCGATACCCATTTTGCTATCGGCCTTGGTGTGCTATATCTCGTCGTTCTCGTACAACGACAAGTAATGGAACCAAAGCTCCTTTCCTCTAATATCGGACTCGATCCGTTAGCTACATTGATCGCTTTATTCGTTGGGTTTAAATTGATCGGTTTTCTCGGATTAATCGTTGGACCGGTATTACTCGTCATTGGGAGAACACTACATCATGCTGGTGTTTTTCAAGATATTTGGAACTTTATTCTCGGAAAAAAAGAAGCATAAGCGGTGTGAGCTTATGCTTTTTTATTTTCGAATGTATATCCAAGTTTTCGTATAAAACAGCCACTTAAACAAGCGCAAAAGCCACGGTTTTATTTTTTCGCGCGCAAATGGAAGAAGTAAAATAAAACCTATTGTATCCGTAATAAATCCCGGCGTTAATAATAACGTCCCACCAACTAAAATACAAACACCATCTAATAGCGCATCGCTTGGTATGCGCCCGTTCATGAACTCATATTTTGCCCGTTGCAACGTATGCAAACCTTGTTTTTTTGCTAAAAATGCACCGATGATGCCTGTCAAAACAATTAATACAAACGTTGGCCATATGCCAATCGCCTTTCCCGACAAAACAAGAACGACAATTTCTAGCGCTGGAATAACGATAAAAAGAAGAAAAAAGATGTTTCGCACACACATCCCTCCAAAATAATAAAGAAGGGGATGTCCCCCTTCTTTATTATAGCACGCTCGCATGACCACGATAAATAGCACCGAAGCTTGCATCTACCGTAATATCTTGTCCATCTTTTAAAATAGATGTCGCGTTGTTTACACCAACGATTACTGGAATCCCTAAGCTTAAACCAACAACAGCTGCATGGCTTGTTAAACCGCCTTCTTCCGTAATGATAGCCACAGCTTTTTCTAATGCTTTCATCATATCCGCATCTGTTGCTGGAGCAACTAAAATACCACCTTCAACCATTTTTTCAAGTGCTTCCTCTGCTGTTTTAGCTACTACAACTTTTCCGAATGCTGATTTACGACCAATACCTTGGCCTTTCGCAATCATATCACCGATCATATGCACTTTCATTAAGTTGGTCGAACCTGTTTCTCCAACCGGAACGCCTGCTGTAATGACAACAAGATCGCCATGTTTCACGATGCCTGTATCGAGGGCTGCCTCAACAGCAATATCAAGCATCTCATCTGTTGACGTCGCATGTTGGGCAACGCGTGGATGAACACCCCAAACGAGTGCTAATTTACGAGAAACAGCTTCATTTGATGTAACGGCGATAATTGGCGCTTTTGGGCGATATTTCGAAATCATACGCGCTGTATGACCGCTTACTGTCGGCGTCACAATTGCCGCAACATCTAAGTTCAATGCGGTATGAGCAACCGATTGTCCAATCGCATCTGTAATTGTTGTTCCGCTTTGCTTGCTCCGTTTAGATAATAAATCGCGATATTGTAACGCTTGCTCTGTGCGCAAAGCAATGCGGTGCATCGTTTGTACCGCCTCAACTGGGTAAGCGCCAGCTGCTGTTTCACCTGACAACATAATCGCATCCGTTCCATCAAAAATGGCATTTGCGACGTCGCTTGCCTCCGCACGAGTCGGACGCGGATTGCGTTGCATCGAATCAAGCATTTGTGTCGCTGTAATGACTGGTTTTCCGAGCGCGTTACATTTTTTAATTAACTCTTTTTGGACAAGTGGTACTTCTTCCGCTGGAATTTCGACACCTAAATCCCCGCGAGCAACCATTAGACCGTCTGCCACTTCTAAAATCTCATCAATATTGTCTACGCCTTCTTGATTTTCAATTTTTGGGATAATTTGAATGTGTAATGCGTTATGTTCTTCGAGTAACTCACGAATTTCAAGAACATCGGAAGCGCGTCGAACAAACGATGCAGCAATGAAATCGATGCCCTGTTCAATGCCAAAGCGAATGTCCTCGGCATCTTTTGCCGTAATGCCCGGCAATTTTACTTTTACCCCTGGCACGTTTACACCTTTTTTATTTTTTAATACGCCGCCGTTCAACACTTTTGTTTTGATCTCTTTTGCTTCTTTATCAACAGCTAATACTTCTAAACCGATTAACCCGTCATCTAATAAAATAGTTGAACCGACATGTACGTCATCAATGAGTCCTTCATAAGTAATCGAAAATTTTTCTGGTGTGCCGAGCACTTCTTTCATCGAAATCGTGACTTCAGCACCTGCTTTTAACTCAATTGCGCCATTTTCCATGTTGTGTGTGCGGATTTCCGGACCTTTCGTATCCAATAAAATGGCAACAGTTTTCCCAGTTATTTTTGATGCTTCACGAATGTTGCGAATGCGTGCAGCATGTTCTTCATGACTTCCGTGCGAGAAGTTGAGACGAGCGACGTTCATTCCTGCATCAATAAGTTGCACAAGTCTTTCTACACTTTCACTCGCTGGACCGATCGTACAAACAATTTTCGTTTTGCGCATAAATACCCTCCTACACTTTACGTATGGAAACGATACCATAAATATCCATTAAATCGAAAGCTCTTTCGATAGTTGATACATTTTTTGATCAACTGTATGTTTTTGAGCTAACGCTTCAATAATATCATGATCAACCAGTTGGTTATTTTGAATACCAACACAACGTCCACCTTTTCCTTCAAGTAACAACTCTACTGCGCGTGCACCTAAACGGCTTGCAAGGACACGGTCGAAAGCAGTTGGTGAGCCACCACGTTGAACGTGACCTAATACTGTCACACGCGTTTCGAATCCTGTTGCTTCTTCGATGCGCTTGCCGAATTCCACACCGCTACCGACACCTTCTGCAACAACAATGATGCTATGCTTCTTGCCACGTTCATGTCCGCGTTTGAGACGCGTAACTATTTCGTCCATATCATAATCAGCTTCTGGGATTAAAATACTTTCTGCACCGCCTGCAAGACCTGCCCAAAGCGCGATATCACCAGCATGACGTCCCATAACTTCAATCACATATGTACGTTCATGAGATGTCGCTGTATCGCGGATTTTGTCAATGGCATCAATGACCGTATTTAACGCTGTATCAAAACCAATCGTAAAATCTGTTCCTGGAATGTCGTTATCAATTGTTCCTGGCACACCGACACACGGATAACCGTGTTCTGTTAACTTTTTCGCACCTTGATATGAGCCATCACCACCGATGACAACAAGCCCTTCAATACCATGTTTTTTCAACTGCTCAATTCCTTTTAACTGCCCTTCTAGCGTTTTGAATTCTGGGCAACGGGCAGTATATAACATCGTTCCGCCGCGATGAATAATATCGCCAACATCCCCGATTTCAAGCTTTTTAATTTGACCGGCAATTAATCCTGCATATCCATGGTAAATGCCGTACACTTCTAATCCGTGATAAATCGCCTTTCGGACGACTGCACGAATGGCAGCATTCATTCCTGGTGAATCGCCACCGCTCGTTAGAACACCAATTCTTTTCATCGCTCTTCACCTCTTTAAAAAAATAAAATAAGAAGTATGACCTCTTACTTTAAGATAACATGAAGGTATATGGAACACAATACATAATGAAATGTTTCACAAAACGTTGATTTTTTTTCACTATAAAAAGTTTACCCAAAGTCGTCTATTTCATGTAAAAAAAAGGCCATTGAAATGGATGACCTTTTTACATAACCGAAACATGTTGTTCCGATTCAATGAAGTCGCCAATCTTCTTATATTTTTCGTATCGTTGGGCAATCAACTGTTCAGCATGTAATGGAAGCAATTCATGCAAGGAACGCTTAAGCACATCATCAATATATTTCGCTTGTTCATCTACATTTCGATGCGCACCACCGCGCACTTCTGGAATCACTTCATCGATGACGCCAAGCTGCTTTAAATCTTTCGCTGTAATTTTCATCGTTTCGGCAGCTTTTTTGGCAAGCGATGCATCTTTCCATAAGATAGCCGCTGCCCCTTCTGGCGAAATGACGGAATACGTTGAATTTTCGAGCATATGAACGTAGTTTCCAACACCAAGTGCAAGCGCACCGCCGCTTCCACCTTCACCGATCACAATGCATACGATAGGGACAGTCAATCCCGCCATTTCAAACAAATTTCGTGCGATCGCTTCACTTTGTCCTCGTTCTTCAGCAGCTTTTCCTGGATACGCCCCTTTCGTATCAATAAAACAAATAATCGGACGCCCAAATTTTTCAGCTTGTTTCATTAAACGAAGCGCTTTTCGATATCCTTCTGGATGTGGCATACCAAAATTACGGCGAATATTTTCTTTCGTATCTTTCCCACGCTGATGGCCAATGACAGTCACAGGTAATCCGTGATATTTTGCAATTCCTCCAACAATCGCTTCATCATCACCAAAACAACGATCACCGTGACATTCAAAAAAGTTTGTAAACAAGCGTTCAATATAATCAAGCGTTGTCGGGCGATTTGGATGACGGGCAATTTGCACGCGATCCCATGGACTTAAATTGGCATAAATATCGTTTTCAAGTTTTTCAAGTCGGGCTTCTAATTTATTAATTTCATCAGAAAAATCAACATCACGATGCTTTGTAAATTCTTTTAATTCACTAATTTTTTTTCGTAATTCTACAAGTGGTTTTTCAAATTCTAATTCATATGCCATTCGTCTCCACCTCGCGATTGGTGAATGTCTAATACATTCGTTAATGTATCCTTCAGTTCATGACGCGGAATCACAGCATCTAGTTGTCCATGTTTCAATAAAAATTCCGCTGTTTGAAAATCTTCTGGCAACTCTTCACGAACGGTTTGTTCAATGACACGTCGTCCTGCAAAACCGATGAGCGCCCCAGGCTCAGCAAAATTGTAATCTCCAAGCGAGGCGAAACTTGCTGATACACCACCTGTCGTCGGATGAGTCATCACTGAAATGATAAGCCCACCTTGTTCGCTAAACAGCTTTAATGCCGCGCTCGTTTTCGCCATCTGCATTAAGCTTAATACACCTTCTTGCATGCGCGCTCCGCCTGAAGCAGTAAAAATAATAAAAGGTACTGATTTTTCCATTGCTCGTTCGATGGCACGTGCAATTTTTTCTCCGACGACTGATCCCATACTTCCCATACGAAAACGGGAATCCATTACGGCAATGACGACAGGAAAACCGTTCATCGTTCCTTCACCGGTGACGACCGCTTCATTTAGTTTTGTTTTTTCGCGATCTTCCTCAACTTTTTCAATATATTGAGGAAAATCGAGCGGATTTTTAGAAAGAAGGTGACGATCGTATTCTTGGAACGTTCCTTCGTCTAACAAACACGTAATGCGTTCGGGAGCAGACATCGGATGATGATAACCGCATGATATACAAACGCGTAGGTTTTTCACTAGTTCTTTTGTATACATGATTTTTTTACATTTCGGACATTTCGTCATAATGCCTTCTGGTACATCTTGCTTCGCTTGTTCAGATGGAATGGTGGCATATTTTTTCTTTTTATAGAACAAATCTTTCAGCACATGTTTCCCTCCCCTACTTAGTCCATTTCTACTTTACCGAATGGAGACAACTTTGTTTGTCATATTGTGTCAGTTCTCTTTCGACATTTTTTGCATCACGTATTGTTCATAAATCGCTGTTGCTTCTTCACACAACCGTTTTTGTAGCGCCATCCACATTTGTTCATAAAACTCGGAAGGGAGAGTCAACGTGTATACGTGTTCAAAAAAGTCGTTTAATACAAGCCAAATGCGCAACAATAAATAGTTATCGGTGGCTTCTACAATCCGTCGGAAAAATGAATTGTACGTATGCTCCGTTTGTGATATAAGCTCAAGCTTTTCATCTGTCAGTCGCTCGCAAGCAAGTTGTAAGCATATGCGCTCTATGAATATTTTTGTTTCTATTAAATCTCGTTTTTCCCGATTTCCTTGCAAAATAAACGAGCCAAGTAGTTGAATGAGCTGATGGTCGCCAAACGGTTTCATAAACGTTCCTTCCCCGCGCCGCGTTTCAATTAACCCAAGCAACTCTAATGCTCGCAACGCTTCACGAACGGAAGAACGACCGACTCGTAATCGGTCGGCTAACTCTCGTTCAGATGGCAATCGATCGCCAGGTTGAAGACCTGCTTCTTCAATCATGCGATGAATTTGCCAAAACGTTTCAATGTATACTTTAGAAGTAGTCATCGATGTCCTCACCTGCAATCAAAGCTAATTGTCGTGTTCGCTTTTCTACTTCTTTTGGATCAACAATCACTTGCGCAACCCCTGTTTCAATTGCCGCTTTTGCCACTGCGGCAGCAACTGCTGGAGCGACACGCGGATCGAAAGGAGCTGGAATCACATAATCGGCACGCAACTCATCTTCTGCAATTAACTGTGCTATCGCTTCAACGGCCGCTATTTTCATTTGTTCATTAATTTGTTTTGCGCGCACATCAAGCGCCCCTCTAAAAATACCTGGAAATGCCAAAACATTATTGACTTGATTCGGATAATCAGAACGTCCTGTGCCAACAACGGCGGCACCTGCTTGCAATGCTTCTTCCGGCATAATTTCTGGCGTCGGGTTTGCCATCGCAAAAATAATTGCATCTCGATTCATCGTTTCGATCATGCTAGCTGTCAATGCCCCTGCAACCGACACACCAATAAATACATCGGCACCAACGATCACTTCCCGTAACGATCCAGACTTTCTCTCATGGTTTGTCCACTGAGCAATGTCTTGCTTCATGTCATTCATTCCGTACGGACGTCCTTCATAAATTGCCCCTTTGGAATCGCACATGATCATATGTTTAACGCCATAACAGCGAAGCAATTTAATAATCGCTATTCCTGCCGCCCCTGCCCCGTTAATGACAACTCGAATGTCTTCTATTTTTTTATTCACTAACTTTAATGCATTTACTAAACCAGCAACGGTTACAATCGCTGTTCCATGTTGATCGTCATGAAAAACAGGAATGTTTAGTTCTTGCTTTAAGCGCTCTTCAATGATAAAACAATGCGGAGCCGCAATATCTTCTAAGTTAATGCCACCAAATGTCGGCTCAAGTAGCTTCACTGTTTGAATGATTTGTTCCGCGTCTGATGTATTTAAACAAATCGGAAACGCATCAACTCCAGCAAAACTTTTAAAAAGGACTGCCTTCCCTTCCATAACTGGCAACGCTGCTTCTGCTCCAATATTTCCAAGTCCTAATACTGCGCTTCCATTCGATACAACAGCCACTGTATTCGCTTTTAACGTATAATCGTATATTTTGTTCGGTTCATGATGAATAACTTTGCACGGTTCTGCTACACCGGGAGAATAAGCTAAACTTAAATCATAAGCATTTTTTAACGGCACTTTCGATTTTATTTCTAGTTTTCCTTGATAACGCTCATGCATATGGAGCGCTTCTTTAAACAACGACACGACATATTCCTCCCTAACAAGCAGCCACTGGTCTGACCACTTAACTTCTATAAAAATATAATAAAAATGAGAAATAGTAAAGCATTTTTATCTCACAACGACATTCCCATCGCCAAGCAATGCTGTCAATTGCCGAATGCTCTCATCGTTTGGGGATACTGCGTACTCATGGGAGAGCTGCACTTTTTTTCGTTCTTTTTCATAATACAAAATAACAGGTGCATATCCGCGATGAGCGGTTAATACATCTTTTAACTGTTTTAATACAGATGGTGACGCGTGCTGTTCATCAATTTTCACGTAAACACATACCGGCTTCCTCACTTGTTGTACAATGAGATACCAGCCATTTGGTCGCTGCTCTATTTTCCCTTCCATGTACAACACGCTTCCTTGTTGTAATAAAGAATGAAATCGACTATAAATCGTCGGAAATGCGATCGCATACCATTCATCGCTATCATCACAAATCGTCACAAACGCCATTTCTTCCCCTTTTTTTGTCCGCTTTTTCGTCACCTCCTCAACGTATGCGATCACTTTGCCAACATTCGCTTTTTCTATTTCCCATTCGTACATACGTTTTGCTCCCCACATCGAGCAAAAATGTGAAAATGATTCAACAGGATGAGGGGACACGTATACGTTGAGCCATTGCTTCTCATATTTCAGTTGATCGATGAGTGATAGCGGTTCAGCATGAACGTATTTTGGTCTTACATTAAGAGGGAGATTCATCAACTCTGCATGCTCAATCGCGACGTCAATACTCGCATAAAGGGTGGCACGCCCGATTTGAAATTCATCAAAGCTGCCAGAAAAAATAAGTGCTTCAATAATCTTTTTTTGTGAAGGCTCAATACGTAGTCGTGAAACAAAATCAAAAAAATCGGAAAAGGGGCGTTTTTGACGCTCCTGGATGATTTGTTTGACAAAGTCGGAGCTCACTTGCTTAATGGCTAACAACCCAAAGCGAATGCCGTTGTCATCGACGGTAAAGTGCCCTTCACTTCTCGCAATGGAAGGGGGAAGTAGCCGTATTTTTTTATTCCGAAGTTCATATACACATTGCATCATTTTTTCTTTTTGTCCACTTACGTTTGTTAATAATGTTGCATAAAAATCGAGCGGATAATGAGCTTTAATATACGCAAGCATATATGCGATGTAGCTATATGCTACTGCGTGACTACGGTTAAACCCATATCCAGCAAAACGAACGATCAGTTCATACAAGTCGTTTGCGAGATGGATATCGTATCCATTTTGTATGCATCCCTCAACAAAATGCTTTTTCTCTTGTTCCATTTGTCTAACGTCTTTTTTACTTATTGCTCGACGTAATAAATCTGCCTCAGCTAACGAAAACTTGGCCATTTGTTCAGCAATTTTCATAATTTGTTCTTGATACACGATGACGCCATATGTCGGCTGCAAAATCGATTGCAAATCATCATGCATGTAACGGATCGGTTCACGACCATATTTACGGGAAATATATGTTGGAATTTGCTCCATCGGTCCCGGACGAAATAAAGCGTTCACTGCAACAATATCTTCAAACGTTGTCGGTTGTAATTCGCGCAATACCCGTTTCATTCCTT
This sequence comes from Anoxybacillus flavithermus, assembly GCF_002742685.1. Lineage (GTDB taxonomy): Bacteria > Bacillota > Bacilli > Bacillales > Anoxybacillaceae > Anoxybacillus > Anoxybacillus flavithermus_E. Next base: position 69,427 of record NZ_PEDM01000006.1, on the reverse strand, counting down.
CTGATTCAAGCTGAAACACACCAAATGTATCCCCTTGACTTAAGAGTACATACGTTTTTTGATCATCAATTGGCATGTTTTCGAAACTCAAGCGGTGACCCGTACGCTGTGCAATACTTTGAATCATTTGCTCGATCATCGTTAAATTTTTAAGCGCAAGCAAATCAAATTTTAGTAGTCCTAGTCGTTCAAGCGCATCCATCGCATATTGCGTCACATATGTTGTCGTTTGCCCACTTTGAAGAGGAACGATGTCCGTTAATGGACGTGGGCTAATTACAATGCCAGCAGCATGAACGGACGTATGCTTCGGTAAACCTTCAATTCGTTGTGCAACGTAATGCCATGGTCGCGTGCGATCAAAGCTTCCGGTTGCTAGTGTTTGTTGGATTTCGTGTTCATCGACATCAAAAACACGACCAACTTCACGAATAGCAGAACGCATCCCGAAAGTCCCGAACGTGATAATTTGTGCAACGTGATCGATTCCGTATTTTTGTTCAATATAACGAATCACTTCTTCACGACGATTATCAGGGAAATCGATATCAATATCCGGGAGAGATAGACGAGCTGGATTTAAAAAACGCTCAAACAATAACCCATACTGCAACGGGTCTACTTGCGTAATACCGAGTATGTAAGCAACGAGCGAACCTGCGGCTGATCCACGTCCCGGTCCGGTTAATATGCCTCGCTCACGTGCAAAACGAACAAAATCGGCAACAATTAAAAAGTAATCGCTAAAGTTCATCTGCTGAATGATTTGCAACTCATATTGTAACCGAGCAACATATGCTTCTGGCCGGTCAGGAAAACGTTTCGTTAATTGCTCCCAACACCACATTTGCAAATATTCATCAGCCGTTTTCCCTAAAGGAACAGGGTAGCGTGGCATAAACCACTTTTTATAATCAAACGTCACATTACATCGCTGGGAAATGCGCACAGTCTCCTCAACAGCTTCGCGATACATTGAGAATAATGAGATCATTTCGTCAGCGCTTTTGAGATCGTATTCATTCGTTAAAAAGCGTGGACGGTTCGAGTCAGTCATTTTTTTTCCTTGTTTCATCGCAAGCAAACATTCGCACGCAAGCACATCTTCTTTATATACGTAACGTACATCGTTTGTTGCTACGAGCGGAACGTTCCACCGCTTACTATGCGCAAAAAGTAATGGCAACAATTGTGCCTGTTCTAATAAGCCATGTTGTTGCACGTTTATATAAAAATCACCGCGTTGAAACAACTGAGCATACGTTTGAACGAGTTCTTCTGCTTGAACGATTTCCCCGCTCAATAAATACTGTTCCACACGACCATGTATCCCACTTGTCATACCAATTAATTCGCTCGTATAACGAGATAAATCACATAAAGAAATGCCTTTTCCATTATTCATTTGAATAATTGTAGCAACATGGACAAGTTGACGATACCCGTCGTTATTTTTTGCTAGCAACACAAGCTGATCAGTATGACCATATTCATCAATGACGGTTGCTATCATACCAATAATCGGCTTAATTCCATGTACTTGACACATCTCATAAAACGGAATAACACCATACAACACATTTTCATCCGTTAATGCGATCGCCGGAAATCGAAGCTCGCGTGCACGGGTGACGAGCTCTTCTATTTTAATTGTGCTACTTAATAAACTATAGCCACTTCTCACTTGTAGATGGATAAACGACAATGTGTCCCCCACCTTTTCTATTTTTTTCTATTATATGCTCTGTAAAAGCTGAAAAGCAAAACATACCTTACTTGTTTGTCCCATATACATAGTATACAGAAGGAGTGAGAAGGATGGAGATGAAAACAGCGTTTTTACCTGCTTTTATTCAAAGCTATTTCATTGCTTTAGGCGTGTTAGTTGGAGGAGCACTCATCGGGGGATTCGGGGCTTTTTTGTCTGGTGAACCTCCACTGACAATGATGTATCGGTTTGCAAGCAGTTTAAAAATTTGGGCGTTAATTGCAGCGATTGGGGGGACGTTTGATACGTTTTACAGCGTTGAACGTGGATTTTTCCAAGGAGAAACACGCGATGTCATTAAACAATTTTTACTCATTTTATCGGCAACCGGTGGGGCACAAACAGGTATGACATTTATTCGCTGGTTTACACAGGAGCATGGCGCATGAGAGTTCCGCCGTACACACGCGATCCCGGATGGCAACGTTTTTTCGCTGGAGTGGCAATTGGAGCACTTATCAGCTGGATCGTTTTTACACAAATTTTTGGGATTTTACAAGAAAAACAAGTGCGTCAACTCAAAACTCAACAAGAAATCATTGCTCAATTAAAACATGATTTAAACATTTGGCAACAAGATTACATCCAGCTAAACAAAGAAAATAAAAAACGACTGACAATTCAATCCATTGATGTAAAAGTGATCAATGCTCAATCGTACGGCATCGATACGTACACAACCTTCCGCATTGAAGAGGATATAAAAAGAGATATCCAACATATAACTGCCAAAGATATCGAAACAGTATATAAAAGTAAAGAGTTATTAAAAAAAGCGATTGAAAATAAAACGTACATCATCGACAATCGGACGTACCATCTCGATATCGAAACAATTTTATTTTTCACCAATATATCTATCGAACTAAAATTAAAGCAACAGTAGAAAGAAGCCTACTGTTGCTTGCACACTTCGTTTAAATCTGCCAATACGTGTTCAATTTCCTCCCACGAATAAATAGACGCGCCTGCTGCCAATGGATGGCCACCGCCATGATATTTTTTCGCCACTTCATTAACGATTGGCCCTCTTGAACGAAGACGGACACGAATTTGATCATCTTCTTCTACAAAAAACACCCATGCTTTTATTCCTTCAATATTTCCAAGCACACTCACGAGTTGCGAAGCTTCCGATGGCGTTGCATCATATTGTTTTAACAACTCTTTTGTTAATATAATATGAGCGACTCCATGTTCAGATAGCTCGAAATTTTGCAACACATATCCGCTTAAATGTGCAATCGATAATTTCGTTCGATATAGTTGATCATATAAATCGACAAACGAAAACCCGTATTCAACTAGTTCGCTTGCGTATTTAAATGTTTTCGGATTTGTACTTGGGAAAAGGAAACGGCCGGTATCTCCAACAATGCCCGCGTAAATGAGCCGAGCGGCTTCCTTCGTTAGAATGAGACCATGTTCTTTTCCAATTAAGTATAACTCATAAATCATTTCGCTAACGGAGCTTGCATTTGTATCTACCCATAAGATGTCACCGTATGGATCTTCATTCGGATGATGGTCGATTTTAATAATTTTTTTCCCTAGCTTATAACGTTGATCGCATACACGTTCTTCATTTGCTGTATCGCAAACGATCACAAGCGCATCGTTATACATTTCATCCGGAATAACATCCATTTTACGTAAAAATTCAAGCGACGGCTCATCTTTTCCAACCGTATATACTCTTTTTTCTGGAAATGACGCTTGAATAAGTTCTGCTAATCCCCCTTGCGAACCGTACGCATCGGGATCTGGTCGAACGTGCCGATGAATAATAATCGTATCAAATTGCCGAATATGATTAATAATTTCCAAAACTTTTTGTTCCATGGCGCTTCTCCCTTTTTTTCTCCATTAAAACATATTTTATTATGATTCGAAAAGATGTAAAATAATCACGCAACAATTTTTTCTTTTGGAGGACTGAATATGCCGATATTTGTTATACTTATCATTTTTTCACTTTCGTTTTATTTGTATTACAAAATAAAATATTTCCGCAGTAGAAAACCGATGGAACGAAAATGGATTAGCGCAAAATCAAGCATTGCGCTCGGCTCATTTGTATTTTTCTTTGCGATCAATCAATTTTTCATTCATCGTTCAACGGTATCTTTCATCGTTGGCATTGTGTTTCTTCTTGTCGGTGCAGGAAGCATATGGGCAGGTTACCGCGCCCATCGCTATTATTTTCCGCTTGCTGTAAAAGAAGCGGAAGAAACGAAATAGGCTGCCGTGCGCAGCCTATTGTCGTTCAATTAATTGACACATCATCAGCGCTTTTCCGACAAGCGTCCCCTCATTAAACACTTCAACGTCAACTTTTCCAAACTTACGTCCAATTTCTAACAATTTCGGTTTAATATCAATTACGCTATCAATTTGTACAGGTTTAATAAAGTAAATAGTAACGTTCTCCACAACTAAATCGCCTCGTTTATGTAACCGAAGCGCACGCGTGGCGGCCTCGGTTACAATCGTCGTAAATACACCGTATGATAATGTTCCTAAATGATTTGTCATTTGCGGAGTAATGTTACAGCGAAAAACACCATCAACTGTTTCAGTTAAAAACTGAGTTGTTACAATGTCATCAATGGTCTCGCCAACTTGTGGCTGACGTTGGACCATTTGTAACGCTTTTAATACGTCTTGACGACTAATAATCCCTTGAAGTCGGTGATATTCATCGACTACAGGCAACACTTCTATGCCTTCCCACACCATCATATGTGAAGCGGAAGCGACTGACGTTTTCCCACTTACCGTAATCGGATGTTTCGTCATTACTTTTTCAATGAGCACGTCACGATCATATCCCATCACATCTTTTGCAGTCACGATTCCCTGTACTTTTAATTGTTGATCAATGACTGGAAAGCGGCTATGCTTCGTTTCATGATTAAGTTCATACCACCGCTCGATTCGGTCTGTCACATACAAATATGCTGTTTTTTCGAATGGTGTTAAAATATCCTCAACGAGCACGATTTCTTTTTTAATTAGCTGGTCATAAATGGCACGATTAATCATGGTCGCAACCGTAAACGTATCGTAACTTGTCGAAATGATCGGTAGTTGCCGCTCATCCGCTAATTTTTTTACATGTTCTTCTGTGTCAAAACCGCCTGTAATAAGCACGCCCGCTCCGGCTTCAAGCGCTAATTCGTGCGCTTTTGTTCGGTTCCCGACGATCAACAAATTCCCTGCACCTGTATAACGCATCATCGCTTCAAGCTTCATCGCGCCGATCACAAATTTATTTAATGTTTTATGTAACCCTTCTTTTCCACCGAGCACTTGCCCATCAACAATATTGACAACTTCAGCATACGTTAACTTTTCAATATTGTCTTTCTTCTTTTGTTCAATGCGAATCGTGCCGACACGCTCAATTGTGCTCACGTACCCTTTTGTTTCAGCGTCTTTAATGGCACGATAAGCCGTTCCTTCGCTTACTCCCATTTCTTTCGCAATTTGTCGAACCGATATTTTTTCTCCGACCGGTAAGCTCTCAATATATTGCAAAATTTGTTCGTGCTTCGTAATTGTCAAGTTGCCCCACCCTTTTTCGACAGTTTCTTACTCTTATTATAAGGGTGTGCATGACTGCATTCAATGAACGTTTTCACAGTTCCATGCTTTCGCCAACATGCAAGACGCGACCAACACCCTCGATCATCGCCACGAACCGTCGCGGATCTTGTTGAATGATAGGGAATGTATTGTAATGAATAGGAACAACCATTTTCGCTTTTAACCATTTCGCTGCAATCGCTGCATCCTCTGGTCCCATTGTAAAGTTATCTCCAATTGGTAAAAAGGCAACATCAATATGATTCATTTCCCCGATGAGCTTCATATCAGAAAATAGCGCTGTATCTCCGGCATGATAAATCGTTTTTCCTTCGGCATGAAATAAAATACCGCTTGGCATTCCTGTATAAACAATCGTTTCATCTTCTTCTACATAGCTAGAGCCGTGAAACGCTTGCGTCAATTTTACTTTACCGAACTCAAACGTAAATGATCCACCGATGTGCATCGGATGAGTCCGAACACCTTTCCAGCCCAAATACGTAGCTAATTCATAAGGAGCAATGACGAGGGCATCGTTCTTTTTCGCTAATGAGACTGTATCACCGACATGATCATTATGACCATGTGTTAATAAAATAACATCGGCATGAACGTCCTCTGCTTTTAAATCTGTTAGCGGATTTCCTGTAATAAAAGGATCAATGAAAATCGTTTTTCCATTCGTTTCAATTTTCACAATAGAATGTCCGTGGTAAGTCAGTTTCATTTTTCATTCTCCTTTCTTCGTTTTTCCTATGATTTTGTTTCTTCATTTTTGCACTATTTCCTTCTTTTTTCGTTCATGATAAGCTGAAAAAGAAAGGACGTGAATATGATGGAACGAATGAGCAAACTCCAACAAAAATTGAAAGAAACAAACGCGTCATGGGCGTTCATTACATCGACAGCAAACGTTTTTTATTTTAGCAACTTTTACAGCAACCCACATGAGCGGCTATTAGCTATTGTCGTGTTTCCAAATGACGAACCGTTTCTCATTTGTCCAGAAATGGATGTGAATCAAGCGAAACAAGCCGGTTGGGCATATACGATCATCAGCTATGATGATGTGCATCATCCTTGGCATATGTTGCGCAATGAGCTAAATAGACGAAACGTACAAACGGAACGAATTGGTATTGAAACATCTCATATGACGGTAAGCCGTCTCGAACAACTACAATCATGCTTTTCACATGCATCGTTTTTCGATTTAACCAATACGCTTCATGAACTACGTATGACAAAAGATGAAAAAGAACTACAAACGCTTCGTCAAGCAGCTGAATTAGCTGATTTCGGTGTCGATGTCGGTGTTCGTTCCATAAAAGAAGGAAAAACAGAATTGGAGATCATCGCTACCATTGAATACGAGTTAAAGAAAAAAGGGGTGCGCACGATGGCATTTGATACGATGGTTCTCGTTGGAACAAATAGCGCACATCCCCACGGTGTCCCAGGAATGAATCGCATTCAAGCAGGTGATTTCGTGTTATTTGACCTCGGCATCGTGCTTGATGGATATTGTTCCGACATTACGCGCACGGTCGTATTCGGACAACCAACAGAAGAACAAAAACGCATATACAACACCGTCTTACAAGCACAGCAAGCTGCGATTCATGCATGTCAAATTGGTGCATCCATCGGAAGCATTGACAAGGCAGCTCGTTCACGAATTGAACGAGAAGGTTACGGGGCGTATTTCCCGCATCGAATTGGTCATGGTCTTGGTATTGATGTTCATGAATATCCGTCAATGAACGCAACAAATACCATGCCACTTCAAGCAGGAATGGTATTTACAATTGAGCCCGGTATTTACGTCCCATCTGTCGGTGGCGTACGCATTGAAGACGACGTATATATGACTGGAAGAGGACCGCTTCTTTTAACAACATACCCAAAAGAACTACAGATCATATAGGCTGTCATGTTGGCAGCCTATTTTCGATAACGATGAATAACATCAAGCCCTCCTGTCACTTCAATGACTGTCCCTGTAATCATATCGGAGTGATCATCACATAAAAATTCAACGACACGGGCAATATCTTCTCCCGTCCCTGAACGGCCAATCGGTGTCATGTCGTCTTTCACCTGACGAGCATATGCAATCGTTGCCTCTTTCATTTCTCCAATAATATTTCCCGGACAAACCATATTTGCGGTAATGCCATATTCCGCTTCCTCAAGTGCAATCGTTTTTGTAAGAGAAACGAGCCCTACTTTTGCTGCACTAAATGCTGAACGGTACATCCATCCTGGTGCGTGATCTGCTCCTTGAAAACCATACGTCACAATGCGGCCGAAACGTTGGTTACGCATGATCGGAACAACTCGTTTAAACAAATGAAACATGGCGCTTAAGTTCCCTTCAATCATTTCATACCACTCATCATCGGTATAATCGGCTAACTTTTTTCGTTCAAATATGTAAGGGCCTGCATTATGAACTAAATAATCGATGCGTCCAAATTTAGCAACGGCTTCATCGACAAGACAGATTAAATCTTCTTTATTCGTCACATCCCCTTGCACAAAATGAAGGCGGTCATGACAATCACGATACATTTCTTTCAACGCTTCAACAGCTTGTATGTCGCTTCGATAATGGACGGTAACGGCATATCCTTTGTTTAAAAATCGTTCCGTCACTTTTTTTCCGAGACCTTTCGATCCTGCTGTTACAATGGCATGTCTCACACTCATCCCTCCATCCATACTTTGCTATGTTTATCGTACTACAAATAGGCGGAGGAAAACACTTGTTATGCTCGCTAGAAACAAAAGAGGCGTTATCGCCTCTTTTGTTCATCTTCCTGTTCAATGACCCCGCTAATGTATGCATCTGTAATTTGCTCAGTCACTTCTGAAACGCCGTTTTCATCATAATACAGTTGTTCTTTTTGTTCCTTTTCACGCATTGTTTTTACCCCTTTCGTCATAATTTTTTCGACAATACGTAGTGTTTGTTTTACAAAAAATGATATACTTGAATAGGAAGGAAAATTTTTTATTGGGGGAATGTTTATGTACAAGTATAAAAAAATTTTAGTGGCAGTCGATGGCTCCAAAGAAGCAGAATGGGCGTTTAAAAAAGCAATTGAAATCGCCAAACGCAACGATGCTTCACTCGTTCTTTCGCACATTATCGACGTTCGTTCATTCGCGACCATTGAAGCATACGATCGAACAGTGGCAGAGCGAGCGGAAAAATTCGCAAAAGAATTGTTGCAATCATACGAAAAGCAAGCAGTCGATGCGGGCGTCAAAGAAGTCGTCACAGATATTGAGTACGGTTCCCCAAAAGTAAAAATTTCGAAAGAAGTCGCTCCGAAATATGAAGTAGATTTAATTGTTTGTGGCGCAACAGGAATGAGCGCTGTGGAACGATTTTTCATTGGAAGCGTTTCTGAACATATTACAAGATATGCGAAATGCGACGTACTCGTCGTACGCACCCCAGAACAAACAGAGGCATAAAAGCGTTTGCTTTTATGCCTCTATTATTTGTTTCGCTTTTTCGATTGCTTGCTTCACTTCTTTAAATCCCGTTCCACCTGCACTCATGCGACGGTTGACAGCTGTATACGGATCAAGCGCTTCATAAATATCTTCCTCAAATAATGGCGAAGCTTGTTGATACACATGAAGCGGTAAATCAGCTAAAAAAACACCTCGTTCAATACATGTCAGCACAAGTTTTCCAACGATTTCATGCGCCTCGCGAAACGGCACCCCTTTTTTCGCTAAATAATCCGCTAGTTCCGTTGCATTGGAAAAATCTTGTTTCGTTACTTTTTCCATCACATCTGTGCGGACTGTCATCGTTTCAATCATTCCAGCAAAAATTTTTAAGCTACCGATCACCGTTTGAACGGTATCAAACATTCCTTCTTTATCTTCTTGCATATCTTTATTGTAAGCAAGCGGTAGCCCTTTCATAACGGTCAATAAAGCCATTAAGTTTCCATACACTCGCCCCGTTTTCCCTCGAATAAGTTCAGCCATATCTGGATTTTTCTTTTGCGGCATAATGCTGCTTCCCGTCGCAAACGTATCATCCATTTCGATAAACTGAAACTCCTGGCTCGACCAAAGAATAAGCTCTTCACAAAAACGAGATAAATGCATCATTAAAATAGAGCTATTACTTAAAAATTCAATAATAAAATCGCGATCACTTACCGCATCTAAACTATTTTCATATATGCTGTCAAAACCGAGAAGTTGTGCTGTTAAATGGCGATCGATCGGAAACGTTGTTCCTGCGAGCGCTCCAGCACCGAGGGGTGATTTGTTAATTCGTTTGAGCGACTCGGCAAAACGTTCGCGATCCCGTTCAAACATCCATACGTACGCCATGAGATGATGAGCAAACGAAATCGGCTGCGCCCGTTGCAAGTGCGTATAGCCGGGGACAAGCGTTTCAATATGTTGTTCTGCTTTTTTCACAAGCACACGTTGCAACTGACGAATAAGTTCAATGATCTCAATCACTCGTTTTCGTAAATATAAATGCATATCTGTCGCCACTTGATCGTTGCGGCTTCTCCCTGTATGAAGCTTACCACCAACAGGACCAACTTCATCTATTAACATTTTTTCAATGTTTAAATGAATATCTTCATAAGCAACAGAAAAAGAAAGTTCCCCTTTTTTCGCTTTTTCTAATAGCTTCATTAATCCGTTTTTGATCGTTGCAACGTCTTCTTTCGGTAAAATACCGCATTCGCCAAGCATCGTCACATGCGCGATACTTCCTTCGATATCTTCTTCAACGAGCTGTTGATCAAAATGGATCGATGCACCAAAGTCATCGACCCATTGTGCTGCTGTTTTTGTAAATCGTCCCCCCCATAACTTCTTCACACGTTCACCTTCTTTTCTCCATTGACGATGCTATATACTTTTGTAGGCAAACCAAATAGAGAAATAAATCCGACAGCTGCTTGATGATCGAATTCGTCTTCTGCTGTATACGTCGCTAACTTTTCATCATATAACGAAAACGGAGATTTTCGCCCTTCTACAATCGCATGACCTTTAAACAATTTCACACGTACAACGCCTGTCACATTTTTTTGCGTTTCTTTTAAAAATGCAACAAGCGCGTCTTTTAGTGGTGAAAACCAAAGACCATTATAAATGACTTCCGCAATTTTTTGCTCGATGATCGGCTTGAAATGAGCTACTTCTTTTACAAGCGTTAAGTCTTCTAACTCTTTATGTGCTTTAATCAACGTCATCGCACCAGGACATTCGTATACTTCACGTGATTTAATGCCAACGAGTCGGTTTTCCACATGGTCGATGCGACCGACACCGTGTTTCCCTGCTAGTGCATTTAATTGTAAAATAAGATCTGCAAGCGAATATGCTTTTCCGTTAATTGTTTTCGGTACCCCTTGTTCAAAACCGATTTCAATGACATCTGGTTCATTCGGTGTATGTTCAAGTGCAGTTGTTAACTCATACGCTTCTTCTGGCGGCGCTGCCCACGGATCTTCCAAAATACCACATTCGTTACTTCTTCCCCATAAGTTTTGATCAATAGAAAACGGGCTATCTAAATCGATTGGAATCGGAATGTTATGTTGCTTTGCATATTCAATTTCTTCTTCGCGCGACCATTTCCACTCCCGAACAGGCGCAATCACTTTTAAATTCGGATTTAATGCTTGAATCGATACCTCAAAACGCACTTGGTCATTCCCTTTTCCTGTGCACCCGTGCGCAACAGCAACCGCTCCTTCTAATTCAGCAATTTCAACGAGTTTTTTCGAAATTAACGGACGGGACAACGCAGAGATGAGCGGATATTTTCCTTCATATAGCGCATGGGCTTGTAAAGCAATTAACGCATATTCATTCGCAAACTCTTCTTTCGCATCAATCATATATGATTGTACAGCGCCAACTTTCAACGCTTTTTCTTTCACAAACTCTAAATCTTTTCCTTCTCCGACATCTAAACAACAAGCTACAACATCATATCCTTGTTCTTGTAGCCATTTAATCGCTACCGATGTATCTAAACCCCCAGAATAAGCGAGCACTACTTTTGGTTTTGCCATGATCGTTCCTCCCTAAAGAATAAAAATACTTTATATTTAATATTTATTCATTTTGCATATTAATAATGTAACAGCTATTTTTCTTTTTTTCAATAACTATTTTGATTAAAATAAAAATTAATAAGTGAAAAGGGTGGGAGAACGAAATGAGTGCACATTTTGTATATGATGAACGTCTTGGCATTCGCTTGCCACATTTAGAAAAAGCTTGGGATATGTACACAAAAGAAGAACAAGCAGCAATTTTATTAGAGTGGGAGACGATTCGTGGGAAAATTCCTGATCGAATTATTGAATTAGAACAGCAAATTAATGAAAAACAAAGACAACTCGGAGAAGAAAACGATTTTAACCGCTCATGCATGCTCAACTTTGAAATTGCAGCTCTCGCTTCAATCATTAACGATTTATGGATCTGGTATCGAATGAATCAAACAGTAACAAATCGCATACATCAATAAGAAAAGGTGCCCGTATGGACACCCTTTCTTACGCTAAGTTCGCTAATCTCATGACGTCGCGAGCAATCATCACTTCTTCATTTGTTGGGATGACTAATACTTTTACAGGCGAGTGCGGATAGCTAATGAACGCTTCTTTGCCGCGCACTTTATTTAATGCCGGATCCCAGTATACGCCCATGAATTCAAGACCACGCAATACTTTCGCACGCACGACATCACTATTTTCTCCAATGCCCGCCGTGAAAATAATCGCGTCGACACCGCACATGCGCGCTGCGTATGAACCAATATATTTATGAATACGCCCTGCAAATACTTCAAGCGCTAATTCGGCACGTTGATCGCCTTTTGCTGCCGCTTCTTCAATATCGCGCAAATCGCTTGAAAAACCAGTTAAGCCAAGCATACCGCTCTTTTTATTTAAAATATCAATCACTTCTTCTGCTGTTTTTCCTGTTTTTTGCATAATGTATGGGATTAACGCTGGGTCAATATTACCAGAACGTGTTCCCATCGCTACACCTGCAAGTGGCGTAAAGCCCATCGATGTATCAATCGATTTTCCGCCTTCTACTGCTGCAATACTTGCTCCATTTCCTAAATGACAAGAAATTAAACGAAGTTGCTCAATTGGGCGTCCTAATAGCTCAGCTGCACGTTGTGTCACATATTTATGTGATGTGCCGTGGAACCCATATTTACGAATGCCAAACTTTTCATAATACTCGTATGGCAAGCTATATAAAAACGACTGCTCTGGCATCGTCTGATGGAATGCTGTATCAAATACTGCAACCGCTGGTACATTCGGTAACACTTCGCGAAACGCTTTAATGCCAACAACGTTTGCTGGGTTGTGCAATGGAGCTAAATCAGATAAATCTTCAATTTCTTTTAACGTCTCATCTGTAATTAAAACGGAGTCGCTAAACTTTTCACCACCATGCACAACGCGATGACCGATTCCTTCAATTTCATCAAACGATTGAATAATACCAAGCTCAATTAATTTATCAAGCAACATTTTTACAGCAACCGCATGATCTGGAATTGGCGTCACTTCTTTTATTTTTTCACCATTGACTGTAATATTAAAAATCGCATCTTCAAAACCAATTCGCTCAACAACACCTTTTGTCAATACTTCCTCACTCGGCATGTTGAACAATTGAAACTTTAACGAAGAACTTCCCGCATTGATCGCAATGACTTTTGGCATTTGACTAAACAGCTCCTTTAACATCGTTCACAATTATTGTATGCAAATATGCGAATTTCATCGGTACGTTTCTCATTTTACGGGTCGTTCATCGCTCTTTTCAAGTACACAAACTTAACGAAAACGTTTTCTTCTCATATTTGTTATATTCAGAAGGTTATGAACGATTTTCTTTGAGCCATTGTTCGAGTTTCACGACCATCGCTTGCATCGCCTCTTTATTTGAAAAGCTAGGAAGCTGTGCGAGCAATGCTTGTTTTGGCGCTTTTGCATGCGCACCTTTCTTTTGCAAAATAAAAATACTTTTCGCTGCTGCTTCATTTTTAAACATCGAAAGCGGAAGCTGCAACAAACCTTGAATAAACGTTTCTTCTTTGATGAAAGCATGTAGTTGTTTTGATTCGTCTGATGTAAACAGTGTATTTGGAATTAAGAGAAATACATATCCGCCTTCTTTTGTGTAACGAATACTTTGCTCAATAAACAAATAATGAGCGTATGAATGACCACTTTTTGCATGTAAGCGAAATGATTTGGCGTTTTCATCGTCTGGATAATATCCGATCGGCAAATCGCACACAACTACATCAACCGGCTCAATAAACAATGGCTTTAAGCTATCTTGATGAAACAGTTGAATTTCATGTTGTTGTAAATTTGCATTCACATAAGCGAGCTTCAATAGTAAATCGTCTGCATCCGCTCCGTAACTTCTTACGTTTTTATTCGTCAGTTGATTTAATACAGCCGTCATTAAATTTCCTGTTCCAATGGCAGGATCGAGAAGCGATAGTGAAAAATACGTTTTTGTAAATTCATCAACTAAATATCCAATAAATACCGATACTGCATCCGGCGTCATTTGATGATGTGGCTGTACGTATTCCTTCATTCCTTTCAACATCGCTAATTGCAACGCTTTACGAATGTGCTCATTTTTCCATTCATGTAAATGAACAGATGCATACACCTTTTTTAACCGTTTTTTTAATAACTCGCTCACTTCTTCTTGCAAGACGTCTTCATGAAATAAGTTTTCACCTGTTTCCGCAACTGCCTCTAAGTACGAACATTTTAATTCTTCTTGAAGCCATGTCGCCGTTTCATCGATGACTGTAAATAGCTTTTCCAATGTGTTTCACTCCTTTCTGTCCGACATTTTATTTTAGAGAATGTAAACGAAAAAGGCTATCCCTTTTTGAGATAGCCTTAAATCATTATTGTTGAGCTGCTTGTTTTGCTGCTTCGATGGCCGCTTCGTAGTTTGGATGATTTGTCGCTTCCGATACATACTCGACATATGTCACACGATCGTTGCGATCAACGACAAATACGGCACGAGCAAGTAAGCGTAGCTCTTGGATGAGCACACCGTATGCTTGACCAAAAGACACATCGCGATGGTCGGATAATGTAACAACGTTTTCTAATCCGTTTGCCGCGCACCAACGCTTTTGGGCAAATGGTAAATCGACGCTAATCGTTAATACTTTTACTCCTTCGATGCTTCCTGCTTCTTCGTTGAAACGACGTGTTTGAGCATCACAAACCCCTGTATCGATTGACGGCACAACACTAATTAAACGAACAAATCCTTTTGTATCATCTAATGTCACCGGTGATAAGTCGTTCGCAAGCACAGTAAAATTCGGAGCTGCATCACCGACTTTCACTTCATTACCAATTAACGTGACAGGATTTCCTTTAAATGTAACATTCGCCATAGTAAGCCTCCTCTTTATATAAGATACAGGCTCATCATAACGTAATTAGATGAAAAATTCAATTATTTCGATTGAGACTAAATATCAAAGTCTGAAGCTTCGCTATGTTGTGGCTTCGGCTTTTCTTTTTTCTCAAACATTTGTTGAATCTTTTCAATTGCTTGTGGGGCTAGATCTAAAATTTTCTCATATAAATGCGTGCTTTCATCTACATGCAACAGTTTCACTCCAGAGCTGTTTACAATTAAAAAAGCAATTGGCGTGATGGATACGCCCCCACCGCTTCCTCCACCGAACGGATGGGCTTCTTTTTGTTGTTCATGTCCGTCATTTAACATAAATTCACTACCACCTGCTGCAAAGCCGAAACCGACTTTTGAAACGGTTAAAATGACGCTTCCGTCAGGTGTCTCGACAGGATCACCGATAATCGTATTCACATCGATCATTTGTTTTAAGTTTTCCATCGCTGTCGTCATTAATCCTTCAATTGGATGTCCACTCATTTTCATTCCTCCCAGAAACTTTTTCCCCTTTTTTCAAATGTTTAACGATCTTCAGTCCTGCTAATATAGCATAACCGATTCGAAATCGGATCATACATGTAAACGACGTCCGCGATACAGCTCCTTGAAAAAAAGGAACAATAGAAATGGAAGGAGTGATACAAACATTCATATATTTACTCACTACCGCCAATATATAATATTTCATTGACCAACCGAACCCAACAAGCATCGCTGTTTTTGCTGCATCCCCAACACCGATTTGTGTATGCCACTCGAACTGTAAAATCGAAACGTTTTGTAAAAACTTTTTAACAATCGTATGTAAGTGAACAATTCGATTTAACCATTGTTGCAATTGTGCTAGACGTTGGCGGGCATCTGCAACGGTAAACGTTGTTTTTTCATCCTTTCCGGTCGTTGTTTTTTGCTCTGTCACCACTCCTGCTTCCTTCTTCGATATTTCAATGAGCGGAACAGCAAAACGGTAGTGAAATATACGAAGGATACGAACATCAATCGTGAATTGATCATTATCTTGTGCATGTTGAAAACGCATGGTCATGTGTACGTGTAAAAAAGGGATAATCACTAAGAAGGCAATAAAGATGATGACAATAACGAAAATCACCGGTTTTTCACTTCCTTCCCGATGACATTTTCGACAAAAACGAGCAAAATTAAACGAATAAACTCGCTATGAATGGAAAATAAATGATAAAATAAATATGAGGACATTTTAACGGAGGGAAAACGATGACTGAACGCCGTAATCGCATGTACTTCTTTCATAAACATGATGAAGAAACGAAAAAACAAGTGCAACCGCTCATTGAACTTGCTAAACAACATGAATTTCAAGTCGTGGACGATGCTAAACATGCAAACATTATTGTGAGCGTCGGTGGAGACGGGACATTTTTGCAAGCTGTCAGAAAAACAGGTTTTCGTGACGACTGCTTATATGCTGGTATTTCAACCTCAGGCTCACTAAGTATGTATTGTGATTTTCATATTTACGATACAGAAAAAATGATTGAAGCAATGACAACAGAACAAATTGAAGTACGTAAATATCCAACGATTTATGTTACAGTCAATGATTCTACATCATTTTATTGTTTGAATGAATGCTCCATTCGTTCGAGCATTATTAAAACGTTTGTCATGGACGTATTTATTGACCATTTGCATTTTGAAACATTTCGAGGCGATGGAATGATCATTGCTACACCGACAGGAAGTACTGCTTATAATAAATCGGTCAATGGTGCAGTCGTTGACCCAATGCTCCCATGTTTTCAAGTGAGCGAATTAGCGTCACTAAACAACAATCGTTATCGTACGCTCGGTTCATCATTTATTTTAAGCGGAAATCGTAAACTCACATTGAAAGTGGTACAAGATGGGAACGATTATCCAATTATCGGCATGGATAATGAAGCGCTAAGCATTCAACATGTTGAAAAAATTGATATTGTATTAAGTGGAAAAGTAATTAAAACAGTTAAACTAAAAGACAACTCATTTTGGGAAAAAGTCAAACGAACATTTTTGTAAAAAGAGGCATAACGCCTCTTTTTACCATTTTCTACGATCAACAAGACACCGCTCTTCTTCGTTTACACGATGTACGTGAACGAATATTGGCGTGACACGAATCACGTTGTTAATTTTTTGTTTTGCTTCTTCATCAAGTTCTTTTTCGGTGTAAATTATTAATTGGTCACGATCATTTTCCTTCGTCACAACCGCTTGAAATATTGGACATCCTACTTCAGTCATCACTTGCTTTAACTGTTGTTCATGAACAAACATGCCTTTCACTTTTACACTTGTTCCGACACGTCCAAGCACACCGACGATACGCTGTCCTTTGTAGCCATCAACCCAACGTGAAACATCTCCCGTACCAAACCGAATGAGCGGATACGTGCGATCAAATATTGTAACAACGATTTCTCCTTCTTCATCAAGCGGCACGCCTGTAGCTGGATCGCATAGTTGAACGATCGCACGTGAACTAATTTTTAAACCCGGACCTTTCCCATCCTCAAACGCAACACAACCACAATCAGCTGTGCCATATCCTTCAAAAACGCGAATACCTCTTTGTTCAAACTGTTCACGCATACTTTCTGTTAGCTTTTCTGCGGTAAAAAACGCTTTTTTCATCCCAACATGCATCCTTTTTTCATCGGCATACTGCAGCAATAAATGTAGAAAACTTGGCGTACCAACATATCCAGTCACTTGCAAGTCATTCATAAGCTGCACTTGCAATTCACGATTACCTGGTCCTGCCGGCACAACTGTTGCGCCGATCCGGCGAAGAGCGCTATCAAACATAAAGCCTGCTGGGGATAAATGATATGAAAACGTATTTTGTACAATATCATCGCTTGTAAATCCAGCAGCTTGAAGCGCTTCGGCAAATCCCCAATCATCTTGGTCGTCTCCTTGTGGGTCGTAAATCGGTCCTGGGGACATAAAGATGCGTGCCAATTCATTTGATCGTTTTGTAGTCATATTTCCAAATGGTAGCAGATATTTTTGTAAAAGAGGCAATTGTTCTTTTTTCAATACGGGAATGCGATTCAGTTGCTCAATCGTTTCTAATTCGTACGGACTCATATTTGCTGCATCTAATCTCTCACGCAATGCTAATGACTGTTCATACGCCTCAATTAAAAATGATTTCCATCTTTCCATTACAACCACCGCTTTCTTCTTTTATACGACTTCACTTCTCGATAATTTTTTCGCCCTTTCTCGCTCATCCCAAGGTAAAATTCTTTTACATCTTCATTTTCAAGTAATCTCTCAACAGGGCCGTCCATGACAATGCGTCCGTTTTCCATGATGTATCCGTAGTGCGCAATCGATAAGGCGATATTCGCATTTTGTTCAACGACGAGAATGGTCGTTCCTTCTTCTTCGTTAATTCGTTTAATGATTGAGAAGATTTCTTTCACAAGTAACGGAGCAATTCCTAACGATGGTTCATCAAGCAATAAAATTTTCGGTTTCGCCATCATCCCACGACCAATAGCTAACATTTGTTGTTCTCCACCTGATAAATACCCAGCTTGCCGATGGCGTAACATATGAAGCTTCGGAAAGTAATGATATACTTTTTGTAAATCTGCTTTAATATTGTGGCGATCTTTTCGTGTATGAGCACCGACAATTAAATTTTCTTCTACCGTCAAATGTTCAAACACTCGTCTTCCTTCCATACATTGAAAAATACCTTTCTTTACAATTTCTTCTGCATCTTTTCCTTCAATTCGTTCTCCATATAGCTCAATATAGCCATCTGTTACTTCACCATCTTCACTTTTTAATAATCCCGAAATGGCTTTTAACGTCGTTGTTTTCCCTGCCCCGTTGCTACCAAGTAAAGCAACAATTTTCCCTTCCGGAATGACCATCGACATCCCTTTAAGCACGAGAATGACTCGATTATACATCACTTCTACATTGTTTAATGTAAGCATCCGTCTCCCCCTTTCTGAAGGCAAAAGGGTGCTTCCTGTTGAAAACACCCTTTCATTCACTTTAGTATCCGAAGTAGTCTGTAAACACCTTAAACTGTCCATTTTCTACTTTTGCTAAACGAATTTGATTCGTCCCGGCATGATTATCCGCTGTAAACGTAATTGGTGCAGCAAGGCCGCCTAAATCAAGATCTTTTAATTTTTCTAATCCTTGGCGAATGCCTTCTCCCGTCGTTGGATCGTCCGCTTGCTTAATTCCTTCTACTAAAATTTTTGCTGTGACCCACCCTTGAATAAACTTTTGGTTTTTATCCTCTAATTTCTCACCTTTGCTTGCTAAATACTCTTTCACTTCAGCTATGCCTGGTAAATCTTCGTATGGAAACGCATGTGTCACGACGCCGATAAACCCTTCTGCTGCATCTCCAGCAATCGGGAGCAATCCCTCACCAGTTGTCCAGTTTAATCCAATAAATTGCGTTTCAATGCCTAATTTTTTTGCATCTTTTAAAATCGTTGCTGTCGCACCCCATGTTTGTTGAATGATCGCATAATCAGGTGCTTTTTTCTTCATATTTAGAAGCTGTGACGTCGCATCAAGCGCTTTTAAATCAACAATTTGTTCGTCTACAATCTCTACACCAATTTCTTTTGCAAAGTCTTTTGCATCTTGAATTGGCGATTTTCCAAATGCCGTGTCATTATAAATGAGCGCAACTTTTGGTGTTCCACCTGTATGATTTTCTTTAATCCAACGAAGTACGGAACGTGCTTGATCGGAGTAAGATGCCGCTGTTAAAAAGTTATACGGGCTTTCTTTAATATTTTTTAAATTTTCCGAATAAGAAGCTGAGAAAAATGGTAGTTTATCTGCTGCAACTTGTTGTCGCAACGCTTCCGTATCTGCTGTTCCCCATCCTAAAATCGCTGACACTTTATCGCTCGCTTTATATTTTTGATACAGCTTTTGCGCTTCAGGAATTTTATAAGCGTAATCTTGCCCGACAAGCTCAATTTTATAGCCGTTCACACCGCCTTTTGAATTAATGTATTCAATATACGCTTTTTCTCCTTCAGCATACGGTGTACCAACATCCCCCGTTGCACCTGTAATATCAAACAATGCACCAATTTTAATCGTTCCTTGTTCTTTTCCTCCTTCTTTTGCCGGTTCTGTCGCTGTTTTGTCACCTCCTGAACATCCGAATAACATGCTTGCTCCAAGGAGCAATGTAGCGAGCAGTGCACCTTTTTTCTTCATTCATTCATCCCCCTTATCTGTTTTTCATTTTATATAAAGCGGATATGCCGCTTTATACTACTTCGTATAAGAAAATGGCCAGAGACGAAAATAATTTTTTATATTGGACCACATTTTATTTAATCCATCTGGCTCATACACGAGAAATAAAATGATGACAACACCGAAGACGACTTCCTTCATTCCAACAAGCACGCCCTCTAGTCCTGGAAACGTGCCGCTCAATACATCGACAACGCTTCGTAACACAACAGGCATGAGCGTAATGAATACAGCCCCATACAATGAACCGAACACGCTTCCTAAACCGCCAACTAAAATCATTGCTAAATATTCAATTGAAACGGAAATGCTGTAAAGCTCAGGGCTGACAATCATCGTGTAATGACCGAGAAGCGCACCGGCAATACCAACGAAAAACGAGCTAACGAAAAAGGCGAGCACTTTATATTTAAACAAATCAATGCCCATCACTTCTGCTGCAATATCGCGGTCGCGAATCGCAATGAACGCTCGCCCAACACGCGTACGAAATAAGTTGAGTGAGAAGACGATTGTGATCAGTAAAACGACAAACATTAAATAGTAATAGCTCATTTCGCTCATGAACGTAAACGAACCGATCTGTGGACGATTCAATACGAGCCCTGCTGTACCTCCGGTTAACGAATCCCAACGTGAAATGACAAACAAAATAATGACTTGCGCCGCCAATGTCGCAATGGCTAAATATAACCCTTTTAAGCGCAGTGATGGGATCCCAAACAAAGCACCGACAAGCGCAGTAATTAACCCAGCAAGCGGAAAAGCAACCCAAAAGCTAAGCCCTAATTTCGTTGTTAAAATCGCTGATGTATAACCTCCTACCCCTAAAAACGCCCCCACTCCGATCGAAATTTGACCAGTAAACCCTGTCAAAATATTTAATCCGATCGCTCCAATGGCTGCAATCCCACATAATGTTGCCAAACCGACTACATAGTCTGTCGCGACCATAGGAAAAAGAGCAAATAGTGCTACAATCATAAAAATACGCCAACGCACGCGAGCAATTTTCCAAATGGCCATATCTTGCTTATAATCAACATGAAATTCACCACATTGCATCACAAACGGATTTCGCACCATTTCTCACACCCTTTCGATTTCTTTCTTTCCAAATAGTCCGTAAGGTTTAACCATTAAAATGATAACTAAAATGACAAATGGAATCACTTCTTTTAAGCCACCGCCGACAAGCGGGTCTAAATATCCTCCTGTCATACTTTCAATAATCCCGATTAAAATACCGCCAATGATCGCCCCTGGGATGCTGTCAAGCCCACCTAAAATAGCGACAGGTAACACTTTTAATCCGATAAGTGAAAGGGAAGAGTTGACTCCGTTAATATTTCCTAGTAACACCCCGCCAACAGCTGATACGATGGCTGCAATTGCCCAAGCAATCGCAAAAATTGTTTTTACGCTAATTCCCATAGACAAAGCTGCTTGTTGATCGTCTGCTGTCGCTCGCATAGCAATTCCAAACCGCGAATATTTGAAAAATAACGTAAAAATCACGAGCCAAATCATAACGATGACAAACGACCATGCGTATACAGGTGCGATAATGACTTCTCCGAACTGCAACGGTTTTTCTGAAAAAACAGGTGGATATACGCGTGTTTCGTGTCCCCAAATAATATGAACAATTCCTGCAAGTACGCTCGATAATCCAATCGTTGCCATAATCATAGAAATGACTGGTTTTCCAATGAAAGGACGCAACACAACTTTTTCTACGCTCCAACCAAGCAATGCACTAAACGCTAAAGCAAGCAATAACGCAGCAATAAACGGAACGTTATAGCTAGCCACAAGCGTCAAACAAACGTACGTCCCGATGAGCAAAAATTCACCTTGAGCAAAGTTAATAGCATCGCTCGACTTGTAAATGAGTACAAACCCTAGCGCAACGAGCGCATATACGCTCCCGACGACGATACCCGTTACAAGCATTTGTAAGAAAAAAGCCATTTACGCTGCTCCCTCCCCTTCATCAATCGAGACGACTTTCAACGTCGTTTTAATGACTTGCTCCTTGCCATCACGATATTTAATTGTTCCTTCTACATCAATGTGATCTGTTTCTGAGTACATCCCTTCAATAAGCGAGGCATATTTTTTGGCAATAAATTGACGACGTACTTTTTTCGTTCTCGTTAATTCTTCATCATCTGCATCAAGCTCTTTATAAAGCAAAACAAACTTTTTCACACGCGCCTTTTCTGGCAATGATTGATTAATTTCATTCACTTGTTCTTGAATGAGTTGAATCACTTCTTGTTTTGCGGACAAATCGGAATATGTCGTATACACAAGCTGATTTTTTTCTGCCCATCGCCCGACGTTAGCCATATCGATATTAATAATCGCCACAACGTACGGACGATCGCGACCAATGGCGACCGCTTCTTGAATGTAGGGGCTAAATTTTAGTTTATTTTCAATAAATTGTGGCGAAAACATCTCACCCGTTTGTAAACGAATGACATCTTTTAAACGATCAATAACATACAAATGGCCTGAGTCATCTACATACCCCGCATCACCTGTATGAAGCCAGCCGTCTTCGATCGTCTCTCTCGTTGCCTTTTCGTTTTTATAATAGCCACAACATACACTCGGGCTTTTTAGCAAAATTTCACCTTGCTCAGAAATTTTCACTTCTGTTTCTGGAATCGGCATGCCGACGCTATCCACTTTAATGTCCCCATCGCGATGAACGATCGCAATGCCTGATACCTCTGTTTGGCCATAAATGCTTTTCACATTCACACCAATGCTATGAAAAAAGCGAAACACATCTGGACCTAATGGAGCACCACCTGTATATGCCCGCTTTAAACGCAACAAACCAAAATGGTCTCGAATGGCACTAAACATGAAATAATCCGCAAGTTTATACAAACATTTCGTCCAGAATGAAACATCGCTTTTTGTAAAATGAGCTTCTGCTACTTTTTCACCAATCGGCTTACACCATTCATACATTTTTCGTTTGAACCAACTTGCATCTTGAATGCGCACTTGAAACTTTGAGACAATGTCTTCATAAATGCGCGGTGGTGAAAACATGACGTGCGGTCCAATTTCTCGTAAATTTTCAAATACGGTTGAAGGTTCTTCTGGAAAGTTCACAACTATGTTGCAGTGGAATGCCATTGAAATGGTCATCATTTGTTCGCCTATCCAAGCGAGTGGTAAAAATGAAAGGTATTCGTCTTGTTCGTCAAGTGGATCGATTTTTGCGAGGTTCTTTGCCATTTCAAATAAATTGCGATAAGAAAGTTCCGTTCCTTTTGGATTTCCCGTCGTTCCTGATGTATACGATAAAATGGCAATATCATCGTAGCACCCTTTTTGCACTTCATCATCAAAATATGTCGGATGCATTTGTTCAAATTGTCGACCAAGCGTTTGTACATCTTGAAAATACAATAATTTATCGTGCTTATAGTTTCGCATACCGCGTGAATCGTAGTAAATAATATGTTTCACTTTCGAAAGTTCTTGTTCCACTTCTAACACTTTATCAACTTGCTCTTGATCCTCAACGACAACAAACGTTGCGTCACAATTGTCAATAATGTATGCTAGCTCATTTGGTAACGATTCTTGATAAATACCAACGGAAATACCCCCTAAACTTTGAGCCGCTAGCTGACTAAATACCCACTCTGGTCGGTTATCGCCGATAATAGCCAGTTTATCGCCGCGTTGAAACCCAAGCGAAGCAATTCCTAATGCGAACGCTTTCACTTGCTCGTAATAATCCCCGTACGTATATTCATTCCAAATACCGTAATCTTTTTCGCGCAATGCGACTTGATTTGTTTTTTGTCGCGCACGAGCGGTTAATAGCTGCGGAAACGTCATTTGTTCCATAAAACTCCCCCTTTACACCGCATGTTCTTCTCCTAAATACGCTTCAATGACGCGCGGATTTGTTTGCACTTCTTTTGGCGTTCCGTACGCGATCAATTTCCCAAAATCTAACACAGCAATATGATTGGATAAATCCATCACAACGCCCATATCGTGTTCAATTAAAATAATCGTCGTCTTTTTTTCTTCGTGAATATCAATAATATAACGCGCCATGTCTTCTTTTTCTTCGTTGTTCATGCCAGCCATTGGCTCATCAAGCAATAGTAAATCAGGATCCATCGCTAATGCGCGACCGACTTCTACCCGCTTTTGTAAACCGTAAGATAGCGTACCAACAGGCACATTGCGTACATGCTCGAGCTCTAAAAAATCGATCACTTCCTCAACTTTATAACGATGCTCTACTTCTTCTTTTTGCGCTTTCCCCCAGTACAATCCACCTGCAAGTACACCTGTTTTCATGCGCACATGTCTTCCTAGCATAAGATTGTCCAAAACGGATAAATGAGGGAACAATTCAATGTTTTGAAACGCTCGCGCAATACCTAATGCTGCGCGTTTATGTGGTTTAATATGCGTAATACGCTCCCCTTTGAAGAAAATGTCCCCTTCTGTTGGTTTGTACAGGCCACTAATGCAGTTTAACATACTCGTTTTTCCTGCTCCGTTTGGTCCAATGAGGGAAAAAATCTCTCCTTCTTTTACTTCAAAAGAAACTGCATCAAGCGCTAAAACACCACCGAAACGAATGGATACGTTTTGCACGTTCAATATATCCACTTCACTCCCCCCTTTTTCTTTATTTCTCTCTCTTTCGATAACACTTTATGGACGTTTTTATATCTTTATGACTTTACACAACGAAAAAACAAGAATGTAAGCGTTACCAAAAGAGTTCACGAAAAAATATTTCTTAATTTTAAGAAAATTCTAAAAAGAATAGTACACGATTTTTTTTAGATCGTCAAGCTTTTTTCCGCTCCGAATGAATCGGAGCGGAACATGTTATTTTTGCATAGCTCTCATTTCACGCTCGCGCAATTCAACACGACGAATTTTTCCAGAAGTCGTTTTTGGCAGATCGTCAACAAACTCAATTTTACGCGGATATTTATACGGCGCTGTGAGTTGCTTTACATGCTCTTGAAGTTGCGGAATTAAAGTCGGGTCATTTTTATCTACCCCTTCACGCAACACAATAAACGCTTTCACAACATGCCCCCGAATTTCATCTGGGCTAGCGACAACCGCACATTCTTTCACGAATGGATGTTTTACTAGTGCATCTTCTACCTCAAACGGACCAATCGTGTAACCTGAGCTAATAATAATATCGTCGCCACGACCTTCAAACCAAAAATACCCTTCCTCATCTTTTTTCGCTTTATCGCCAGTAATATAATATTCCCCTCTGAACTGCATCGCTGTTCGTTCCGGATCTTTATAGTAACATTTAAACAAAGCTGGCGTTTCAACATGAACAGCAATATCTCCGACTTCCCCAACCTCACAAGGCTCGCCAAATTCATTAATAATTTCAACTCGATTACCCGGTGTCGGTTTGCCCATCGAACCTGGTTTAATTTTCATTCCCTTCATAACCCCAACAAGTAGCGTATTTTCTGTCTGTCCATATCCATCGCGCACTTGCACGCCAAAATATCGCTCAAACGTATCAATCACTTCACGGTTTAACGGTTCACCTGCTGATACAGCACTATGCAAGTGCGGTAACTTATATTGAGAAATCGTTGGAACTTTAGCCATAAGACGATATTCTGTCGGTGTACAACAAAGCACATTAATATTGTATTTTTCTAATAGCTGCAAATATTTTTCTGGTTCAAATCGACCGTAGTACACAAACCCTGTCGCTCCAGATCCAAGTGTTGATAGAAACGGACTCCATACCCATTTTTGCCATCCTGGGCTTGCTGTTGCCCAAACAAGATCTCCTTCTTCAATACAAAGCCAATTTTTCGCTGCTGTTCGTAAATGCGCATATGCCCAAGCGTGCGTATGCACAACACCTTTCGGATTGCCTGTCGTTCCTGATGTATAAGATAGAAACGCCATATCCTCCCGAGATGTCTCTACAGCAACAAATATATCGCTTTGCTTTGCCATTTCTTCGTGTAAATCGAGCCAGCGCTCAGTCGAACCGCCGATCGAAAATGTTACGATATTTTCCATCCCCTCAACAGGAATAAATTGTTCAATATACGGAAAATAAGCAACAACCCCTTTTACTTCCCCATGGGAAATTCGATATTGCAAATCTTTTGTGCGCAGCATTTCGGAACTAGGAATAATGACAAGTCCCGCTTTCAACGCTCCAATATATACCGCATACGCTTCTAACAAACGCGGGAGCATCACAAGTACTTTATCTCCTTTTTGCAACCCATGACTAACGAAAGCGTTTGCAATTTTATTCGCCTGTTTCATTAGCTCATCATATGTAAGCTCTTTTGTTTCTCCCGCTTCATTCTCCCATTTTAACGCCATTCGGTTTGGATCGCCCGCATATTTTTCAAATTCACTTGTCAAATTGTACTTTTCTGGTGCAATTAAATTCATTTTCCTCTCCCCCTTACCGTATGATACAAAAAAATTATACAAAAAAATCGAATGCTTTTGTATAACTTTTCTAAAAATTTTTAAAAAATAAAAAACTCGGTAGAACGAGCTACCGAGTTTTGTCATCTAACATTTATTTTTGACTGCCTAATTGTTGTTCTGCCATTTTCACGAGGCGTTTCGTAATCTCGCCACCGACAGAGCCATTTGCCCGCGCAGTTGTATCTGGGCCTAACTGCACGCCAAACTCTTGAGCAATTTCATATTTCATTTGATCAATCGCTTGTTGTACACCAGGGACGAGCAATCGATTTCGATTTGCCATTTGTTTTCACCCCCTCGCACTTATAGCTTGTGCAAAACAAATGGACTTCATACATATCGTTAAAAGAGCTCGTCCAATGGCTCATCTGGTTTTAACGTGATCGTTTCAACACGCGCAACCGTTTCTGCAATCATTTCATCTAAAGGTAAAAACTTTTCGTATTGAATAATTTTTTCTTTTTTTGGCTTCGTCTTTGGTGCTTTTGGCGTAAAAATTGTACAACAATCTTCATATGGACGAATGGAAATATGATGTGTACCAATTCGTTCAGCAATCGCGATAATCTCCGTTTTATCCATCGAGATGAGCGGGCGAAGAACAGGCGTCGTTGTTACATCGTTGACAACGACCATGCTTTCAAGTGTTTGACTAGCCACTTGCCCTAAACTTTCCCCAGTTACAATCGCCAGTCCGTTTTCTTTTTTACGAATTTCATCTGTAATGCGCAACATTGCACGACGTGTTGAAATAAGTGAGTAATTTTCTGGAACTTGTTTATAAATCGCTTGTTGCAACTCCGTAAACGGCACAATATGAAGACGAATCGTTCCACCAAATTCGGTCAAACGTTGTGCTAAATCAATCACTTTTTGTTTGGCCCGCTCACTTGTAAACGGCGGGCTAAAAAAGTGAACGGCTTCAATTTGCAATCCGCGTTTCATCGCCAAATATCCTGCTACTGGACTATCAATTCCGCCTGAAAGCATAAGCATCGCTTTTCCGCTTGTTCCAACAGGCAAACCACCTGCTCCAGGTACATCGTACGCTGTAATATACGTACCTTCTTTTCGAACTTCCACTCGAACATCAATGTCAGGATGATGGACATCGACCGTTAAACCTGTTGTATTTTTTAACACATAACTCCCGAGCTCGTAGTTTAATTCATTTGTTGTGATCGGGAATTGTTTATCGGCTCTTCTTGCGGATATTTTAAACGTTTTTCCTTCATGTGGAAATTGTTTCACAAAATAAAGCGTTGCCTCTTTTATTTTTTCTAAATCGCTCTCCGTTTTTAACGCTAAACTTAACGATTGAATACCGAACACTTCTTGCAGTTTTTCGATGACAGGTTGCGGTGGTGTATGATGTAAGCGAATGTACATTCGATCACGCGATGCTTCAATTTGAAGGTTCGGAAAATGTTTTAATTTTTTTGCTATATTTCGTTTTAAACATCTCACAAATTGCAAGCGGTTTTTTCCTTTTGTCGACATTTCACCGTAACGAATTACAATATGATCGTACGTCATTTCGTTCCCCTCGCTACTATTTTTAATCGTTCATATGCTTGCTCAATTGCTTCAATAATGATCGGAACATGCTCCATTTGTTGTTCATATGATAAGCTTATGCGAATCGAACGCTCTGCCCGCGTTTTTTCAACTCCCATCGCTAACAATGTTTTACTTGGCGCTTTTTTACGAGATGAACAAGCTGATGTTGTCGATACATACATATGTTGTTTTTCCAGTTCGTGAACAAACGTTTCTGATTTTATTCCTTCTAAAGAAAAATGAATAATGTGTGGAGCAGATTGCTCTAGCGGCGTGTGGACAGAAATGCCTTTAATCGTTTGTAAACGTCCGATGATCGCCTGTTTCATTTTCTCGAGTCGAGCATATGATTCGCGATACTGTTCAATAGATAACCGTAACGCTTTCGCCATCGCAACAATAGCAGCAACATTTTCTGTTCCTGAACGCAATTGCATTTCCTGTGCTCCTCCTGATAAAAGGGGAGAAAGACGCACGCCTTCACGAACGTACAAAACTCCTGCTCCTTTTAGCCCATGAAATTTATGAGCAGATATCGTATATAAATCCACATTTGCACGTTTTAAGTGAAGCGGCACCTTCGCCGCACCTTGTACTCCGTCAACATGAAACAGCACTTTTGGGTATTTTTTTAACATCTCACCAATCTGTTCAATCGGTTGAATAGAACCCACTTCGTTATTTACATGCATAACAGAAACAAGAATCGTATCATCACGCAGCGCTTGTTCAATATGTGCTACAGACACGATACCACGTTCGTCAACCGGCACATATGTAACTCGAAAACCGAATTGTTCAAGCTGTTTGCACGCTTCGGTGACAGACGGATGTTCAATTGCTGTTGTAATAATATGGCGACCGCGTTGTTGATATTGCCAAGCCGCACCTTTAATGGCTAAATTGTTTCCTTCTGTCCCTCCAGATGTAAAAATCACTTCTGTCGTTTTTACCTCGAGCAGACGGGCAATTTGCTCTCGTGCTTGCGTGAGCAGTCGTTCTGCTTGCATGCCTAATCCGTGTAGTGAAGATGGGTTCCCGAAATAATCAGTCGCTACTTTTAAGAAAGATTGTAGTGCCTCTGGAAACGGTTTTGTTGTGGCGCTATTATCTAAATACAGCATCGGCCTTGCCTCCATTACGTTCGTATACAAACAGCCTTTTTATATTATCACATCTTTATTCAAAAAAGAAATAATCAAAGAATATTTTAAAGATTGAAACTTTTGATAAAAACGACAAAATTTCTATTTTGTATGGTAGTATATAGGCTGGTACGGAGACAACAAAGGAGGATCATCATGTCGAAAAAAGATTTAATGGCTGTCGGTTTTATGTTATTCGCTTTATTTTTTGGCGCCGGCAATATGATTTTTCCTCCTGCGCTCGGACAGGCGGCAGGAGAAAACGTATGGATTGCGATTGCAGGCTTTTTAATAACCGGCGTTGGATTACCTATATTAGCGGTCAGCGCCATCGCAAGAACAGGAAGCGATTTGCAACAATTAGCTAGCCGAGTTCATCCTGTATTTGGTGTCATTTTTACAGCTGTCATGTATTTAGCAATCGGTCCGTTTTTTGGTATTCCACGGACAGGTACGGTATCGTTTGAAATTGGCGTGACTCCATTTTTACCTGAAGCAACTGATCGATCTACAATGTTAGCGGTGTATTCTGTTGTTTATTTTAGCATATCGCTTTGGTTAGCATTAAATCCATCGAAATTAGTTGATCGGATCGGAAAGTTGTTAACGCCACTTTTGCTCGTTGGTCTTACATTATTTTTTATAAAAAGCATATGGACGCCTATGGGCACAATCCAAAAACCGACGGATACGTATGCAGACGCTCCGCTATTTAAAGGGTTTATTGATGGATATTTAACGATGGACGCCATTGCAGCGCTCGTTTTTGGTATTATTGTCATTCAAGCCATTCAACAAAAAGGAATAACAAACAAAAAACAATTGACAAAACTTTGCATTCAAGCTGGGCTTATTGCTGCCTCTGGACTAACGCTCGTTTATTTATCGCTCGCTTTCATCGGCGCATCAAGCGTACAGGCAATCGGCTATCGGAATAACGGCGGGGAAATTATTAGTCAAGCAGCCACTTATTTATTCGGACAAGCGGGTACAGTCATTTTATCGATCATTATTATGCTAGCATGTTTAACAACATCGGTCGGTTTATTATCATCATGTGCAAGTTATTTTTCGAAAATTTCGCCAAAAATTTCTTATCAAACACTTGTCATCGTGATGAGCGGTTTCAGTGCCGTCATTGCAAATGTCGGCTTAACAAAGCTTATTTCATTATCGATTCCTGTGCTTATTATCATTTATCCGTTAGCCATCACTCTTGTCGTTTTATCATTTTTACATGACTATTTTGATGGTAAACAAACTGTTTATATCGGAGCGATGGTTGGTACGTCCTTTGTTAGCATCGTGGATGGGCTAAAAACAGCAGGATTTGACGTATCAGCCATTTTACACGTATACGAAAAAACATTGCCACTCTTTGAACAAGGAATTGGTTGGCTGACACCAGCGCTCATCGGTGGGGTGATTGGTTTATTATTTAACAAGACAAATCACGTTGCACGTACCGAAAAAAAAGCAAGCTAAAAACGAGTGAGGGAAATTCCTTCACTCGTTTTCTTTTAGCCACTCACGAATACGTTCAAATGCTCCTTCCTCCACTTGCTCGACTGCAGCAATCGCTTTTTGTAAAGCTAGTTCGTATTCGTATCGTCGAAATAGTTGTTCCGCCTCTTCTAGTCCCGCATTCACCGCATGAAAACGGCGACGATAGCGGTTGCCGTATTGAATCACTCTTTCCGCTAATTGAGCTTGTTCAATTAGTTCTTTTGTTTGATCACATACATTTTCCACGAAAACAATCGCTTCGTCCAACGCTTGATGAACAGCTTCCATATTTAGCGGCTTTCCATCTAGCGTAAGCGATACACGCGTTAAACTTTCACGCGCCTCACTTACTTGTAGCATATAAGATTCTGGCAAGCCAGGAAGCTTGCTTTTTTTCACAAGCCGCATCGCTTCCGACAATTGTTTTTTCATTTCTGCCAACTTCTCACGTGCCGCTAACTCATCTTTACGCAACGCATATAAATGTTCACGAAATTGAACATGTTTTTCTTTCACCGCAGCAATTTGCGCCAAAATTTCCTCTAACTCTTCACGAATAAGCGAATAAGCTAAACGTTCTTCGATCATTTTCGTTTGAATTAACATAAACCGTTTCGTTAACTGTTGCACTTGCTTTTCAATTTGGCGATATTTATCAAGATCATTTTGTGATAAATGGTAACTTTGCTGGACAAACAATGTTTCATCCCGCGTTTCTTTCGTTTCTTCTTCTAACTCATAAAGCGTTTGCTCAATTTTTTCTGTTTCCTCATCAACAAAACGTTCTGCATACACTTCTTTTTCTAATAAATCGTACAGCGTATCTACATCTTCTTGCGCTTCACGAAGCAGTTTTTCTGCTTCATCGACAGCAAGCGTTTCTAACAACGTGAGCACTTGGGATACTTTTCCACGGATCGCTTCCACTTCTTTTTCTATCGGAAGATGATCAAGTACATACCCTTTTTCCACCAACTCACGATATCCTTCAATAATATTATCTAATTGTGCTGGAATTTCAACTTGTGCATCACTTAACAAAAGCGGAATGTGTTCAATAAAACGTTGTAATTCATTTAGTTCGTTTTGAATGAGTAATACGACTTCACGAGCTGCTAAATAATTCCCTTCTGTTGTTAACTGTTCAAATGTTTGAAATTGTTGATGAAGGGCATTTAATCGCGCTTCAAGGGCAGCTTCTGTGCGACCAAATGTATGTCGCTGGGTAAGCATCGCCTTTTTGACTTGACGATACTTCTCTTTGAATTGTTCAATTTCCTCACGATTTTTTTCTTCACTTCCAACTAATTCTTGTAACTCTAATAAAATACGTTGAATATTTCCTTCAATATCTTTTAGCTGTCGCTCCGTTTGATGTAACGCTTCTTTCGCTTTCATAAACCGATATTTGACAACCGATTCTTCAATATCAAACAACTTTTCTTCGATATTCGGCAGTTGCACAGCAACAATATCATCCCACTCATTTCGCCATTTTTCAAACAACTGCTCTGTTTCTCCCATCATATTTAACGATTTAATTTTTGACAGTTCCTCGGGCACAGGGCGATTCATTAAAGAAATTTTCCACTGTTCTAACTGATCGATTTGTTTATATAAACGTTTTCGGTACACATATGTATATGTAAGTCCTCCGATGACGAGGAGCGCACTAATCGCTACAAATTCCATAATGGGCCTCCTTGTTGTCAAGCTTTCTTTTTTTATGGAGAAGGCATTTTCTTTTCAATGATTTTATGATACCATGTTAGCAACATTTTTTGACCAAAAATTTTAATTTTTTTCCTAAAAAACGTGATTTTTGTCGAACTTTGCGCCTAAAGAGGTGAACAATGTGCGTGACGGACATATTCATACACCGTTTTGTCCTCATGGAAGCGATGATGCGTTGCATGCATACATCGAAAAAGCGATTTCGCTTGGTTATACAGATATTTCATTTACCGAACACGCACCGCTTCCAAAAGGATTTATAGACCCCACCCCCTATCAAGATAGCGCGATGAAAGAGGAACAGCTAGCATCGTACGTATCAATTTTACAATCATTAAAAAAACAGTACGAAAGACATATTCGCATCCGCATCGGATTAGAAGTTGATTTTATCATCGGATATGAGCAAAAAACGAAGGAATTTTTAAATGAAATTGGTCCGCAATTAGACGACAGTATTTTATCTGTTCATTTTTTACTCATTGACGATCGATACATGTGTATTGATTATAGCGAAGAAATGTTTGGCGACATCATTGTAGCTTTTCATTCTATTGAACGAGTATATGATGCATATTACAAAACCGTTTTAGCTTCCATCGTTGCTGATTTGGGGACATATAAACCAAAACGCATCGGTCACCCCACGCTTATTCACAAGTTTCAACGCGCCTATCCGTGTGAATACGATGAAGAAAAAATTATTGCGCGTATTCTTGACGAAATGAAAAATAGGCAATTAGAACTCGATTATAACGGGGCTGGTGTAGTAAAACCGCTCTGCTTAGAGCCGTATCCGCCTCATTGGGTCGTAAAAGAAGCGTTAAAACGCGGCATTCCGCTCGTGTACGGCTCGGATGCTCACTCGGTCGCTGGCCTTCACCAAGGAATTGAACATATGTTGATATAAAGGAGTGGAATACATGTTTCATGCACAAACATACACAGGGACAAGAGAAGAAAATTATGCACTTGTCATCGATCAATTAAAAGCGTTAATTTCGGATGAAAAAAATGTTGTGGCGAACTTAGCCAATGCTTCCGCCCTATTGAATTACTTTTTACACGACATTAATTGGGTCGGTTTTTATATAGCTGAAGGAAATGAACTCGTTCTCGGACCATTCCAAGGATTGCCGGCATGTGTACGCATTCCATTCGGTAAAGGGGTATGCGGAACAGCCGCCGCTGAAAGACGAACAATACGCGTTGCTGACGTTCATACGTTTCCGGGTCACATCGCATGCGATGCGGCATCTCAATCTGAGATTGTCGTCCCAATGATGAAAAACGGTGTTGTCATCGGTGTTCTCGATATTGACAGCCCGATCAAAAATCGCTTTGATGAAATAGATGAACAGTATTTACAACGTTTTGTTGAAACGCTCGTTCACTATCTCAACATATAAGAAAGAGGCCGACAAATGGCCTCTTTTTAATATTCTTGCACAACAACGCGGTTTTTTCCTGTCCGTTTCGCCGTATATAACGCTTCATCGGCACGATTGAATAACTCTTTCACAGAGTCTGCGCGATTTTTCTTCCAGTACGATACACCACAAGAAATGGTCACCGATGGGTTTGTTAACTCGCGAACTTTTTGTACTAAACGGTTTGCAATCGATAAACCTGCATTAATGGACACTTTTGGCAAATAAATAGCAAGTTCTTCTCCACCCCATCGAGCCCCAATATCATTTTGACGGATGTTTGCTTTAATAATATTCGCTACTTGAATAATAATTTCATCGCCTACTTGATGTCCGTACGTATCGTTTATTTTTTTGAAATTATCAATGTCTATTAAAATAAATGTCCCTAAACCGTCCTCTTCCATCGAACGTTGAATGCGTTCATCTAAATAATGACGTGCATATAAATTTGTTAGTCGATCTGTAATGACCATACGTTCGAGTTCTTCACGCAACGCTGCGTTTGTAAATGCCAATGTCGAATGATGAATAAGCGACTGCAACAATTTGAACATATCAAACGAAAAATGATATGCCTCTTGATGTAAAACAATCGCTACACCTTTCATCATCCCGCGCATCATTGGTACAGCCATGAGCGAACGAAAACGTTTCGTATAGGTGCTATGAATTTTTACATCACCCAAAAATAACGTATCACGCGGATGTTGAATGCGATGAAAAACGAAATCAACATATGGCTTTGCTTCACGTGACTGAAAAAAATCTGTACTACCCGGAAGTACTTTTCGCTCTTTTTCTTGTAAAATAATAAAACCGACTTCCTCCGCATCAAACGATGTTTTAATTTTTTCAATCATAAACTGTAGGGCATCTTGGAAACGTAAATTTGTATTTAAGTGATGAATCGTCTCGTTAATAAGTTGTAAATCGGCGATTAATCGTCTCGATTGTTCATATAATTTTGCATTTTCTAATGCGCTGCCAGCCGTATTTGCCAATAAGGAAATAAAGCGCATTTCTCGCTCTGGAAGCTCCATGATCGTCGGAGCAATCATTTCAATGACGCCGTAAATTCCTTGTGCTCCTTTAATCGGAGCATAAATGACAGACTTTTTATAAACGAGCGAATCGTGCAATTGGATTTGTCCCGTCACATATGCCTGCATCGCACCCATATGCTCATCTTCATTTTCAAACGTCAGTAATTTAATCGGCAAATCACGATCTGTCGTGCTATCATAAGATAAAAACAAATGGCATGTAAACGTCGGATACACTTCTTTTAACGTTTTTACGATTTCTTCAAGCACATCTCCAATATTCATCGACGCGTGAATTTTTGTTGCCGCCCGATGCAATTGTTCATATCTTTTTTCTTCACTTAACACTTCGGACACTTTACGAATGCGAGCAAACACTTTTAAAAAGTCACGTTTTATTTGTTTGATAAACGCTTTCGGTAACATATCTCGTTCATGTAGCCGAAAACGAACAAGTGCGCATGAATCTTCTGAAAAATGTATACCGAACTGAACCGTCTTGATTTCGTTTCCAGCATCCAAAATCACAACATCATCAAATTGTTTTTTCAACTGATCATCAAACGGAATGATATGTTTTTCTCGATGCTGTTCAATCGTTTGGTCTGTCGTCATTTCAGGCTCAAAGGCATGCTTAAACGGGTTAAGCGTGTAAAACGTAACATCTAATAAACGAAACTCGTGTTTCAATAGGGTGATCAGTGCTTGAATCATGCGAGGTAAATCTGAAAAATCTTCTTCACTTAAAAACCAATCAAAAAACTTTTGTTTAAATATAGCGTATTGATCGCGTTCTTGAACGTTCATTTTTTTCACTCACCCGCACGTACTTCCTCTCTTTATATGATATGTAAAAACCATATAAATAAAAAAATGAGAGTTTCTGTAATATTTCTAAAGCTCAAGACCTACTGATTATATCATACCATAATCCTTATGATAAAGACTATACAAAAATGATTGACTCGGGCGAAAAAAAAAACTATAATAGCCTTTGTGTAAAATATTGCAGCCTTTGTGCTCACATTTGTATGTCCATTTTGTTCCCCATAGAGAGCGTTATTCTCTAATCGGAGGTTGTATCGTGTAACTCTCAGCTGCTAGGGCGAGGATACATGAAAACAAAATGGCGATAAATGGTGAGGCACGACTGTTTTTATTTTACCAAAAATAAAAACAAAGGAGGAGCATTTATGGCTCGTTATACAGGTCCAACATGGAAAATTTCTCGTCGCCTCGGCATTTCATTGAGCGGAACAGGTAAAGAATTACAAAAACGTCCTTACCCACCAGGGCAACATGGTCCAGGACAACGCAAAAAACTATCTGAATATGGTATGCAGCTTCAAGAGAAGCAAAAGCTTCGCCATATGTACGGTGTAAACGAACGTCAATTCCGTAAAACGTTCGAAGAAGCAGGCAAAATGCCTGGTAAACATGGTGAAAACTTCATGATCCTACTTGAGTCTCGTTTAGACAACCTTGTTTACCGTCTAGGTTTCGCGCGCACTCGCCGTCAAGCTCGTCAATTAGTTAACCATGGTCATATTTTAGTTGATGGCAGCCGCGTTGATATTCCATCTTACCGCGTAAAACCAGGTCAAACGATTTCTGTTCGCGAAAAGTCTCGCAACCTTCAAATTATTAAAGAAGCGCTTGAAGTGAACAACTTCGTACCTGACTACTTAACGCTCGATGCAGACAAATTAGAAGGTACTTACACTCGTTTACCTGAACGCTCTGAATTGCCTGCAGAAATTAACGAAGCATTAATCGTTGAGTTCTACTCTCGTTAATGAAAAAATCCTCTCTGCTTGTAGCAGAGAGGATTTTTTATTCGTAACGAATTAAGTAGTACTTCTTCTTACCGCGACGAATAATTGTAAATCGACCTTCCATGCGATCTTCTTTTGTCATCACTTTATTCACATCTTGTACACGCTCACCATTTACGTAAATAGCTCCATTTGTGACGTCCTCACGCGCTTGGCGCTTTGATGGACAAATGCTGCTTGCAACAAGCAAATCAATAAGTGCTACTTCCTTTTCATGACATACATACGATGGTACGTCTTTAAACCCTTGCTCAATTTCATTTGCCGTTAGTTTGGATACTTCCCCGCTAAATAGTGCTTCAGAGATGTTGATCGCCTGCTGCAACGCTTCTTCTCCATGAACGAGACGTGTCATTTCGGCAGCTAACGCCTTTTGTGCTGCACGTTTTTCCGGTGCTTCCGCAGTTTGTTTTTCTAACTGTATAATTTCTTCATGAGATAAAAACGTAAAGTATTTCAAATATTTTACAACATCACGATCATCTGTATTAATCCAAAATTGATAAAACTCATACGGCGACGTTTTGTCAGCATCAAGCCATACCGCTCCTCCTTCAGTTTTACCGAATTTCGTTCCATCTGCTTTTGTTACGAGAGGAACAGTTAATCCGAACACTTTCGCATCTTCTTCTGTTTTCCGAATGAGCTCTAATCCTGCCGTAATGTTCCCCCATTGATCACTACCACCTACTTGCAACTTACATCCGTACATTTCATACAGCTTTAAAAAATCATATGCCTGTAAAATCATATAGCTAAATTCCGTAAATGAAATTCCCGTTTCTAATCGTGACTGTACAGATTCTTTCGCAAGCATGTAGTTAATCCCAAAGTTTTTGCCCACATCACGCAAAAACGTAATGACATCAAGCGAACCGATCCATTCATAGTTATTTGCAATAATGGCTGGATTATTGTCAGTATCAAAATCTAAAAAACGGCTTAACTGTTGTTTAATTCGCTCGCTGTAATATGCAACAGTTTCCTTTTCATTCAATTTCCGCTCTGCTTTTTTCCCGCTTGGATCTCCAATGAGTCCTGTTGCTCCTCCGACTAGCGCAATCGGTTGGTGCCCTGCTTGTTGGAAGCGACGTAACATTAAAATCGGGAGAAGATGGCCAATATGCAAACTATCTGCTGTTGGGTCAAAACCGCAATATACTTTTACACTTTCTCCTGCCAACAGCGCTTTTAGCCCATCTTCATCTGTCATTTGATTAATTAAACCACGAAATTGTAAGTCTTGAAGTAAATCCATCTCAACCATCCTTTCTGTTTTAGATTCAAACAAAAAAACTCGTCCTTCACACGAAGGGACGAGTTTCATCGCGGTACCACCCTACTTAGAGAACATACATGTTCTCTCACTTCATTGACATAACGGTCTACACCGTCTTTTGCTACTTTTCGCATAAGCGGTTCGCAAAAGATGCTCACGGAGGTAATTCATGCTCACCTATGCGCTAGTTCGCACCAACCACTAGCTCTCTGTTCGCAGGGAGATAAGCACTACTCATTCCGTTCATCGCTCGATTATTTACATGTCAGCATACTCTCTTTTATCATAAACGATAAATCATTGTCAAGATCTTCAAACAAATTTAGACATTATCCGATACGAAAATACAAATTATGATATAATAATGAAAATACAATACGGATGGGAGGTCACTATGTCAGAAAAAAAAGTCCGATTTTCATGGCAAAAACTATGGCGTCATTTTACGATTACATATGAGGTTATTTGGAATGTATGTTTAATCATATTGATCGTAAGTTTATGTGCGTTCAGCTTTGCCTTCGGTGTCGGTGCAGGGTATTTCGCCTCACTTGTGAAAGATGCCAAACCGATTCCGTACAAAGAGATGAAAAAAGATATTTATAACTATGAAGAAACAACACATATTTATTTCGCTAATCGTGAATATCTCGGCTATTTTCGTTCAGATTTAGAACGTGACGAAATCAAACTTTCACAAGTTTCACCTTATTTCATTCAAGCGGTCATTGCGACAGAAGATGAACATTTTTATGAACATAAGGGCGTTGTACCAAAAGCTATTATACGTGCCATTTTTCAAGAAGCGACAAACTCCTCCACACGTAGCGGAGGAAGTACGTTAACACAGCAACTTGTAAAAAATCAAATTTTGACGAGTGAAGTGTCATTTGAGCGAAAAGCAAAAGAAGTGTTGCTTGCTTTACGCCTTGAGAAGTTTTTTTCAAAAGATGAAATTTTAGAAGCATATATCAACGTTGTACCATTTGGACGAAACGCATCTGGACGAAATATTGCGGGCATCCAAGCTGCTGCAAAAGGCGTTTTTGGCATCGACGCGAAGGAACTTACGTTGCCACAAGCAGCTTTTTTAGCAGGATTACCACAAAGTCCGTTTCGCTATACACCATTTACAAGCGACGGGGAGTTAAAAAACGATTTATCCCCAGCGCTAAATCGGATGAAAACCGTATTATCCCGCATGAAAAAAGCAGGATACATTTCGGAAGAACAATATAAAGAAGCGCTGGCGTATGATATTACGAAAGATTTTGTGTCTTCTTTGCCTTCTCCTATTGAAAAGTATCCGTGGCTCACGTTTGAAATTGAACGACGTGCAAAAGATATTTTTATTGATCTATTAGCGAAAAAAGACGGATATGAACGAAAAGATGTACGCTCAAACGATCAACTATATAAAGAATATGCTGAAAAAGCAGAAAAGCAACTACGTCAAAATGGCTATACAATTTATACAACAATTGATAAAAACATATATGAACGAATGAAAGCAATAGTTGAAAAATATCCTTATTTTGGAAGTGATACGGTTGTACGGAAAAAAGATGAAAAAACAGGCCAAATCATTTCTGTCCGGCAACCAGTCGAAGTCGGGGCTATTTTAATTGAAAACAAAACAGGTCGGATCATTAGCTTCGTGGGCGGGCGAGATTATAAACGAGAGCAACTCAATCACGCAACACAAGCGTATCGTTCAAACGGTTCAACAATGAAGCCACTTCTTGTTTATGCACCAGCGATGGAAATGGGGATCGTTCAACCTGGCTCTGTTATTCCAGACATCGATTTGGAAATTCCAACAAGACAAGGTCCATACCGACCAAAAAATGCGGATGGAAAAACGCACGGCTTAACATCGGTTCGTCATGCATTGAAAAAATCATATAACATCCCCGCGATTCGGACATATGCGCGCATCATCGACCAACGCCCCATTTCATATTTAGAAAAAATGGGCTTTACGAGTTTAACGACAGGGGACGGAAACAACTTAGCCCTTGCACTTGGCGGTTTAACAAAAGGGGTAACGATTGAGGAAAACGTAAACGCATATGCTACGTTTGCGAATGGTGGGAAGTTCGTTGACGCATATTTAATCGAAAAAATTGTCGATAAAAATGGGAAAATCGTGTATGAACACAAAACAAAGCCGGTGGAAGTATTTTCACCACAGACTGCTTATTTAACAATTGATATGATGCGTGACGTCATTCGTTCCGGCACAGCCGCTTTCTTAAATGGCAAACTAAAATTTTCTGCCGATTGGGCTGGAAAAACAGGAACGAGTCAAAATACAAAAGATGCTTGGTTTGTCGCAACAAATCCAAATGTGACGTTCGGCACTTGGATGGGATATGATACACCAAAGCCGCTCGAAAAAAGCTACAAAGGACTGTCATATTCCCAAAGAAACTTATTGTTATGGGCACAGTTAATGAACGGAGCATACGATATTCGCCCAGAACTGATTGCTCCAAAAGAACGATTCAACATGCCAGGCGGAATTGTTAAACGTTCATATTGCGCTATTTCTGGATTGCTTCCATCGGAAACGTGTAAACGATTCGGACTTATAGAAAGCGACTTGTTTAATGTCGCATTTGTACCGAAAGAAGAAGACCCTTATTTAATGAGCGGAACTTTCGTTGAGCTAAACGGGGAACGATACGCCTCTTTACCGACAACACCAAAAGAATTCACAAAAGAAGGCGTGATGATCGATGCTTCGTTACTTGAACAATGGGGAATTCAACATATAAAAGATATGAGCCAATTACTCCCGCAAAACGATCAATGGAAACATGTATTTGTCGCAAAAAAACTTCAAGAAAACGGAAAAAAACCTGATCCACTAGCAGTACAACAAAAAGGAACGACGCTAGCTTGGAACGAACATCATGAACAAGACGTCATCGGTTATCGGGTATACTACGCTTCATCCGAAACAGCTCCGTTTCAAGTCATGACAACGATACGTAAAGGAGAACAAAAAAACGTACCGTTAAAACAGGGTATATATTACGTTACTGCTGTTGATATTGCTGGATTGGAATCAAATCCGTCAAATATCGTTCGTCTGTTACCTGTGACACCACCCGAACAATCAACCGATGAACAACCGATAGAAATACCAACAGAAGAACAGTCATCAACAAACTAAAAAAATCGGGCCATGCCCGATTTTTTTAATCTTCCATCGTTGATAAATCGCCTGTCGGTAAGTTTAGTTCCCAAGCTTTCAAGACGCGACGCATAATTTTTCCGCTTCTCGTTTTTGGTAGTTTATCGCGAAACTCGATTTCACGTGGTGCGGCATGCGCAGCTAAACCTTTTTTCACGAAGTTGCGAATATCTTCTTTTAGCTCTTCAGACGGCTCGTACCCTTCACGTAAAGCGACAAACGCTTTAATAATTTCACCGCGCACCGGATCTGGCTTTCCGATGACACCAGCTTCTGCAACGGCAGGATGTTCAACGAGCTTACTTTCTACTTCAAACGGACCAACACGCTCCCCTGCGGTCATAATGACATCATCAATCCGACCTTGAAACCAGAAATATCCATCTTCATCCATATATGCAGAATCTCCAGAAACATACCAATCACCAGGTAAAAAGTATGATTCGTATTTTTGCGGATTGTTCCAAATCGCGCGCATCATCGACGGCCAACCTTTTTTAATCGCCAAATTCCCCATGCGATATGGCGGTAACTCATTTCCTTGATCATCAACGATCGCTGCTTTCACTCCTGGGATCGGTTTTCCCATTGATCCTGGTTTAATTTCCATGCACGGATAGTTGCAAATAAGTTGTGCCCCTGTTTCTGTCATCCACCATGTATCGTGAATGCGACGATTAAATACTTTCATTCCCCAGCGTACAACTTCTGGATTGAGCGGCTCACCGACACTTAAAATATGGCGAAGTGAACGTAAATCAAATTTTTTCACAAGTTCGTCCCCAGCACCCATTAACATGCGGAATGCTGTCGGTGCACTATACCATACCGTTACACCATAATCTTCAATCGTTTTATACCACGCTTCAGGATTAAAGCGACCACCAACAATGACGTTGGATGCTCCGCAAAGCCACGGACCGAAAATGCCGTATGATGTTCCAGTCACCCAGCCTGGATCAGCGGTACACCAATATACATCGTCTTCTTTTAAGTCTAATACCCATTTCGCCGTTTGATAATGTTGAATCATGGCGTTATGCACATGTAATACACCTTTTGGCTTTCCTGTTGAACCAGATGTATAGTGTAAAATGAGTCCATCTTCACGTCCGACCCATTCAATATTAAAATGTTTGCTTGCTTCGTTCATTCGTTTTTTCAAATCAAAAAATGGCCCTTCCTCTTTAATGTCATCTCCAACTAAAAATACGTATTTTAATGCCGGCAACTCATTTACAGGTACACGCGGTAATAGTTCAGGCGTCGTAATAATCACCTTTGCCTCGCTATCTTCTAAACGGTCACGGACTGCACCTTCCATAAACGCCTCAAAAAGAGGCCCAACAATTGCGCCAATTTTAAT
Organism: Anoxybacillus flavithermus; assembly: GCF_002742685.1. Classification (GTDB taxonomy): domain Bacteria; phylum Bacillota; class Bacilli; order Bacillales; family Anoxybacillaceae; genus Anoxybacillus; species Anoxybacillus flavithermus_E. Next base: position 26,659 of record NZ_PEDM01000006.1, on the reverse strand, counting down.
CGCACCAAGCACAGAGAAGTATAGTTCAGGCGAGCGAGGCATAAAAATAAAGACGCGGTCACCTTTTTCTACTTCAGCTACTTCTTTTAACACGTTGGCTACTTTGTTTGAAAACTCCTTCATTTCTTTAAACGTGTACTTTTCTTCTCTTGTCGCATCGCGGTAGTACAAGGCTACTTTGTTTTTTCGAAACGTTTCTACATGGCGATCAATCGCTTCGTACGCCATATTTACTTTTCCTGTTTCATACCACGAAAAATGTTTTTCTGCTTCAGACCAGTCAAACGTTCGATACGTTTCTTCATAATTTTTTAAGTTGAAATCCCCTTGAATGACTGGTAGCGTTTCCACTTTAATCATCCCAAACTCCCCCTTGTTTGAAGTTTCTACACTCGTATTATATTATACTATAAACAATTTCTCAATTTTTAAAAAATTTTCATTTATGTTTATTGTGAAAACGATTTAATTTTTATTTTTTTATGTATAATTGAAGTGAGATTATTTCAGTAGGCGGTGGGGCAATGGAGCATAAAAAAACATATAACGCAAAACAATTAAAAACACCGAAAGGAACGTTAATTATTGAGGGACCAATTTCTCCAGAAAAATTGGCTAGCTATGAATTTCATCATGATTTAACAGCATTTCGGCAGCCTCATCAACAGCATCAGGCGCTCATCGAGATTGCCGGTCTTCCAGAAGGACGAATTATTATTGCCCGCCACGGTCATACGATCGTTGGCTACGTCACGTTTTTATATCCGGACCCGCTTGAAAGATGGTCACAAGGGAAGATGGAAAACTTAATCGAGCTTGGTGCAATTGAGGTCATTCCAGATTTTAGAGGTTGCGGTGTCGGAAAAAATTTATTGAAAGTGGCTATGATGGACGATGCGATGGAAGATTACATCATTATTACAACAGAGTACTATTGGCATTGGGATTTAAAACGAACCGGATTAAACGTATGGGAATATCGAAAAGTAATGGAGAAAATGATGAATGCAGGTGGGCTTGTTTGGTACGCAACCGACGATCCGGAAATTTGCTCGCACCCGGCAAATTGCTTAATGGCTCGAATCGGAAAACGCGTCGATCAACAATCCATTCAAAAATTCGATCAGCTACGCTTTATGAACCGCTTTATGTACTAAAAACAAAGGGGATGGGGAAATGATTGTCGAACAAATGATGAAAACGGATGTTATCGCATTAAAGCCGTCAAATACAATTGCTGATGCACTAAACGTTGTTAAGCAAAAAAATATTCGTCATTTACCAATTGTTGATGATGAATATCGTGTCGTTGGCATCGTTACGGATCGGGATTTGCGCGATGCACGTCCATCTATTTTTCATGCGAACGAACATCTTGAAGATTTACAAAAACCGTTAAGCACCATTATGAAAACAAACGTCATCACAGGGCATCCGCTTGATTTCGTCGAAGAAGTGGCAGCTTTATTTTACGAACATCGCATTAGCTGTATGCCCATCGTTAAAGAAAATAAACTTGTCGGCATCATTACAGAAAGCGATTTGCTATATACGCTCGTACAATTAACAGGGGCCCATCAGCCAGGTTCACAAATCGAAATTAAAGTGCCAAACCGCACCGGTATGTTAAGTGAAGTCGCCTCTGTTTTTCAAAAAAGAAACATTAATATTTTAAGTGTTCTTGTCTATCCTGATCGAGACGACATGTATAAAGTGCTTGTGTTTCGCATTCAAACGATGAACCCGATGGCGATTATTCATGATTTAAAAGAACAAGGATACGACGTATTATGGCCGAACTTGCCGGGGGTTTCATCATGAGTAAAAATAGTGTATTCGTTTATTCCGATGCGTTTCAAACGTATAAATTCCATGATCGCCATCCGTTTAACCAACTACGTGTGAAACTGACATATGATTTATTACAAACACTCGGCGCTCTACATGACGGACAAATTGTAGCACCACGCCTAGCAACAGACGAAGAATTAGCGCTTGTGCATGATTCAGATTACATTGAAGCTGTAAAAAAAGCAGGAAAGGGCCAACTATCCGAAGATGTTGCGCTCAATTATGGTCTCGGTACGGAAGATACACCGATTTTTCCACATATGCATGAAGCGAGTGCTCTTCTTGTTGGCGGAACGTTAACAGCCGTTGATTATGTGCTTTCTGGCAAAGCTGAACACGCGCTCAGTTTGGGCGGAGGGCTTCATCATGGATTCCGCGGGAAAGCATCCGGTTTTTGCATTTACAACGATAGCTCTGTTGCCATTAAATATATGCAGGAAAAATACGGTGTTCGCGTCTTATACGTTGACACAGATGCCCATCATGGCGATGGAGTACAATGGACATTTTATGATGACCCGAATGTGTGTACATTTTCGATTCATGAAACAGGACGCTATTTATTTCCGGGAACCGGAAACGTGAATGAGCGGGGACAGGGGAAAGGATACGGCTACTCGTTCAACATTCCTGTTGATGCGTTTACTGAAGATGAGTCATGGCTCGCTGCATATACGGAAGCTCTGATTGAAATCGCTGATTTTTTTCGCCCTGACGTGATCTTAACGCAAAACGGTGTCGATGCTCATTATTACGATCCGCTAACTCATTTATCTGCATCCATGCGCATTTATCGTGAAATTCCAAAACTGGCACATCAAATTGCACATCAATATTGTAACGGTCGTTGGATCGCAGTTGGTGGCGGCGGATACGACATTTGGCGCGTCGTTCCGCGTGCATGGGCACTATTGTGGCTTGAAATGACAGAACAATCCGATATTTCTGGACCTTTACCGAAAGAATGGATTGCCCGTTGGCAACCTCATGCTCCTGTTTCTTTGCCACTCGAATGGGATGACCCAGAAGACTTATATCCGCCCATTCCAAGAAAGGCAGAAATTACAGAAAAAAATGCCCAAACTGTCATGAAAGCACTTCAGCCAATTCGAAGTAATAAACAACGGTTAAACTTATAACAAAATAATAAGGGTGTTCCGAAAGTAGCGGACACCCTTTTCTATGTTTGTTCGCGCGTGAAATATGCGCTCTTCTTTAAGAAAAAGAAAAAGTCTAGTTAGTCACCTATTTTGTCGAATCGCGATATTCAATTCGATGTGGCAACACAACGATGTGATTGTCGACATGCTCTTTATTCATATATTTCGTTAATAAACGCATCGCCACAGCCCCAATGTCGTACATCGGCTGCACTACCGTCGTCAATTTTGGACGAACCATTGTTGCCAAGCGCGTATTATCAAAACCGACAACTTCTAATTCGTCAGGAATGCGAACACCACGATCTTGTGCCCCGTGAATAACACCGAGCGCCATTTCATCGGTTCCAACAAAAATTGCCGTTGGCTGCTGTGGAAGTTCGGCTAACTTTTCGTATGCTTCGATGCCTGAATCGTATGTATAATCTCCTTCCACAACGAGCGCCTCATCATAAGCAATATTCACTTCTTCTAAAGCGCGACGATAGCCAGCTAATTTTTTCAGTCCGTTGATCGGATCGTTTAACGGTCCTGTTACATAAGCAATGCGTTTATGTCCTTTTTCGATCAACATACGCACCGCATCATACGCTGCTTGCTCGTAGTCAATGTTAACAGATGGAATAATATTATTTTTTTCAATGGTCGCAGCTAATACGATCGGTACATCTGACTTTTTAAACTGCTCGACATGCTCTTCCGTTACATCGCCGCCCATAAATAAAATACCATCAACTTGTTTGGCGAGCATCGTATTTAATAAATGTAGTTCTTTTTCTTTATTTTGGTCGGAGTTGCTTAAAATGATGTTATACTTGTACATCGTTGCAATGTCTTCAATTCCACGTGCCATTTCTGCAAAGAAGATACTTGAAATATCTGGAATAATAACACCAACTGTTGTCGTTTTTTTGCTGGCTAATCCGCGCGCGACCGCATTTGGACGATAACCGAGCCGTTCAATCACTTCTAACACTTTTTTGCGCGTCGACGGCTTTACGTTTGGGTTCCCATTTACGACACGTGAAACGGTTGCCATCGACACGTTTGCTTCCCTTGCTACATCATAAATTGTTACATTCATCACATACACTCCTTTTTTGCACTCTATATATCGAAAACTGTCGTACATCGCAATTTTATGTAAAATTATCATACGATAAATGATTACCTAAGTGCAACGTTTTCACAAATAAATTCATAAGAAAAAGCCGGTGAACAATCACCAGCTTTTTTATGCTTTGACAAATTGTTTTTGGAACGATTTTAATTCTTCCATAAACTCATTGAATTGATCAATATCCATTTGTTGTGCGGAATCAGATAATGCAACAGCAGGATCTGGATGTACTTCAGCCATGACCCCGTCCGCCCCAATGGCAAGCGCAGCTTTCGCACAAGGTAAAAGTAAATCTCGTCGTCCGGTTGAATGTGTTACATCGACAAAAACAGGTAAATGCGTTTCCTTTTTCAAAATCGGTACGGCTGAAATATCAAGCGTGTTACGCGTTGCCTTTTCATATGTGCGAATGCCTCGCTCACATAAAATGATTTGTCCGTTGCCTTGCGACATAATGTACTCAGCAGCATGAATAAATTCTTCAATCGTTGCAGCTAATCCCCGTTTTAACAATACCGGTTTATTTACTTGACCAGCCGCTTTTAACAACTCAAAGTTTTGCATATTGCGCGCTCCGATTTGAATAACGTCAATATAATCGAGCGCTGTTTCAATATCTGCTGGCGTTACAATTTCACTAATCACTGCTAAATCAAACTCATCTGCTACACGTTTTAAAATTTTCAATCCTTCTACGCCAAGTCCCTGGAAGTCATATGGTGAAGTACGTGGTTTGTAAGCACCACCGCGCAATAATTTTAGTCCGTGTCGTTTGATCGCTTGCGCCACTTCCGCCACTTGTTCATAGCTTTCAACAGCACATGGTCCCATAACGAAATATTGATTACCGTCGCCGATTTTTTCTCCTTTTACATCGACAATCGTATTTTCTGGCTTTTTCTTTCTTGAGACAAGCAATGCCTTTTTATGATCGTCTTCTTGCAAATCGAGACCTGCTTTAAAAATTTCTTTAAAAATATGTTTTAACGTCGCCGTATCAAACGGTCCGTCGTTATGTTCTAAAATTAAATCTAACATTTTTCTTTCACGAACAGGGTCATAAAAATACGTCCCTTGAGCATCTTTAATTTTCCCAATTTCTTGAACAACACGCCCGCGTTCATTGATTAACTTTAACAACTGTAAATTTAACTCATCAACCTTTGCTCTCAGCTCATCTAATCGTTCGTTACTCATACATCTCATCCTTTCTTTATATAAGCTAAAAAATATGATACATTTCTATATAATTAGAGATTATTATAAACGAAGTGGATAAAGTTGTCACCCCTTTATTTATAAAACGCGTTTAAGCAATAAAGAATTTTTTAATTTTCGAAAAAGAAGGTGGGAAGCTTGATTTTTGCACTAGACATTGGTACGCGTTCAGTAGTTGGGATTATTTTAAAGGAAACAAACGGACAATATCAAGTTGAAGACATTGTCATAAAAGAACATGAAGAACGGGCGATGCTTGATGGGCAAATTCACGACGTGCTGGCTGTTTCTAACGTCATTCTCGACATAAAAAAAACGTTAGAGGAGAGACACGGACCTCTAACGCGCGTATGCGTTGCAGCCGCAGGACGTTCATTAAAAACAGAAAAAGGAAGAGCAAATATCTCCATTAAGGGAAAGCCTCTACTCACACATGAAGACGTGACATACTTAGAACTTGCTGCAGTTCAACAAGCCCAAATGACGTTGGCTGAACAATCATCCAACGAAAAAAGCCATCACTACTATTGTGTCGGCTATTCGGTAACGCGCTATGAAATTGATGGAGAGGAAATTGGTAACTTAATTGATCAACAAGGAGATGAAGCAAGCGTTGAAGTGATCGCCACATTTTTACCGAAACTTGTCGTTGAATCACTTCTTGCAGCATTACAACGTGCTCATTTAGAAATGGAGGCGCTAACACTTGAACCGATCGCTGCATTAAACGTGCTTATTCCTCCAACAATGCGACGATTAAATGTTGCGCTTGTGGATATTGGTGCAGGAACGTCTGACATTGCTATTACGGATCTCGGTACAGTCATTGCCTACGGAATGGTACCGATGGCAGGAGATGAAATTACTGAAGCGCTTTCAGACGCATACTTACTTGATTTTCCTCTCGCTGAACAAGCGAAGCGTGACTTACATGCAAAAGAAACGATAACAATTACAGACATTCTCGGTTTTGAAACAGAAGTACCTCGCGAACAAATGATCGCAATGATTTCAGATGCAATTGATCGACTTGCTGATGCAATCAGCAAAGAAATTTTACGATTAAATAATCATCAATCTCCAAAAGCGGTCATGCTTGTTGGGGGAGGAAGTTTGACGCCTGAACTGCCAAAACGGCTTGCCCAAAAACTCCATCTTCCTGAAAATCGCGTCGCTATTCGTGGCATTGATGCCATTCAAAAATTGCATATCGATCAAGAAGAAATGAAGCATCGTCCTGAACTCGTCACCCCAATTGGCATTGCGATCGCTGCAAAGCAAACACCGATCCAATACGTGACAGTTTATGTAAATGGACAAACAATTCGCTTATTTGATATGAAACAACTGACAATCGGTGATGCCTTACTAGCTGCTGGCATTCAATTACATAAGCTATATGGGAAACCGGGCTTAGCTTGTGTCGTCACATTGAATGGACATACTATTACAGTTCCTGGAACACATGGGAAACCACCAACAATTATAAAAAATGGTGAGCTAGCGACATTTGATACACCAATTAAAAATCATGACGAGATTGTTATTGAAAAAGGAAAAGATGGGCAGCAAGCAACTATTCAACTTCGTGATTTGCTCGAATCATTGCCGATCAAACATGTAACAATCAACGGACAACAATACACGATTGAACCGATTGTATTACGGAATGGGGAGCACGTTTCTCTCGATGCTGTTTTATGTGATCGTGATGATATTGTCATTCATATGCCTGAAACGATAGAACAGCTTTTACAAGCAACAAAAAACGATCATCTACTCAAACAGCTCGAACCGTTTACAATCACGTTAAATGGGAAAAAAATAAAATTTCCTGAATGGTGCGGAACAATGTATCGAAATGGGATTGAGTGCCAACGTTATACAACGTTTGAAGACGGCGATCATATTATTGTTCATGAACAAAAGCAACGGACAATCGCCCAAATCGCTGAAGCAAGACAGTTGAACATTCATTACTCACTTCCAATTATGTTTAACGGTGAAACGTTAACATTAACAAAACAAATTGGTACGTTTTATCGTAACGGTGAACAGCTTCATGAGGACGATCTCGTTCAACATGGAGACGAACTTCAATTTAGCGAGCGAAAAATCGAGCCGTTTATTTTTCAAGATATATTTCAATACGTCCAAGTTGATATTCCTCAAGGAGCGTCAACAACATTTACATTACTGAAAAACGGAGAACCGACAACATTTTATGAACCACTTACTCCAGGGGATCAGCTTGAAATTATTTGGCATAAGAAAAAGCAACTATGAATAAGCCATAGTTGCTTTTTCTTTTATTTTAAGTTTTCTGGATTTAACGGCTCTAACTCTGGGAGGACAAAACGCCCATCTTTGCGAACGAGTACACCATCAAAATATATTTCACCGCCACCATATTCCGGACGCTGAATCATAACCATATCCCAATGGATGTTTGAATGGTTGCCGTTGTATGCTTCGTCATAACATTGCCCTGGTGTAAAATGGAAACTGCCATCGATTTTTTCATCAAACAAAATGTCTTGCATCGGATGTTGAATATATGGGTTGACCCCAATCGCAAATTCCCCGATATAACGCGCCCCTTCATCTGTATCAAAAATTTGATTAATACGTTCTGTATCATTTGCTGTTGCTTCAATAATTTTTCCGTCTTTAAACGTTAATTTCACATTTTCAAACGTAAATCCTTGATAAGGTGAAGGCGTATTAAATGTAATAGTACCGTTAACCGAATCGCGAACAGGAGCCGTATACACTTCTCCATCAGGAATGTTCATTTGACCTGAACATTTTACAGCAGGAATATCTTTAATGGAGAACGTTAAATCTGTCCCCGGTCCTGTAATGCGCACTTCGTCTGTTTTATTCATCAACTCAACAAGGGCATCCATCGCTTTATCCATTTTGCCGTAGTCTAAGTTACATACGTTGAAATAAAAATCTTCAAACGCCTCTGTACTCATTTTTGCAAGCTGTGCCATAGACGGATTCGGATAGCGGAGCACGACCCATTTCGTTTTCGGTACGCGAATGTCACGATGCACTCTTTGCATAATCGTTTTCCCATGAATTTTCATTTTGTCCGCTGGCACATCCGCAAACTCATTAATGTTATCCCCTGCACGTAAGCCGATGTAAGCATCCATTTCTTTCATGACGTTTGCTTCAAATTCAGCCATCATGTGAAACTGCTCTTCTTGTGCACCAAGCAGAAGCGCACGATCGACTTGATGATCTTTTAATGAAACAAACGGATACGCTCCTACAGCGTACGCTTCACGCACAAGTGCAATGACGAGCTCTCGTTGCAAACCGAAGTTTTCGATTAATACTTTCTCCCCTTTTTGTAGGCGAAGCGAGTAATGAATTAAATTTTTCGCTAATTTTTCAATGCGCGGATCTTTCATTTTGTATTCCTCCATTCCATCGTATGTACATGTATATTGTAACCGATCTACAAAAAATTTGGAGTTTTTTGCAGGATTTTTTCTCTTTTTGTCGAAAAAGTCGTAGGATAGACAGAAAGGAGTTTTTACAATGAGCATTGTTTTATATGGCAGCATTGCACTCATCGCCATCGCTTTTCTCATTTTAGTTATTTATGTCGTCCAAACATTAAAAACACTTCAAGCAACGTTGCAACACGTTGCAAAAACAGTAGAAGAAGTTGAAAAACAAATGCATGAAATTGGGAAAGAAACGGCACAATTACTACATAAGACGAACGCGCTTGCAGATGACGTGCATAAAAAAGCAGAAAGCTTGCAAAGCGTATTCGATGCAGTAAAACAAGTAGGTGTTACCGTTCAAACATTTAGCGACTCGATTTCTAAAACGTTAACAACAAACGAAAAAAAAATTGCGCAGGCGATTCAGTGGGGACAAACACTCATTGAAATATGGACAAAATGGAAAGAGAAACGAAAGTAAGGAGGCATTCATATGGCGAAAAATGGTTCTTTTCTACTCGGGGCAATTGTTGGGGGAATTGCAGGTGCAGCAGCAGCACTCTTTTTGTCGAGCGAACGCGGAAAACAATTATTAGCAGAATCAACACAACAGGGAAAACAACTGTTGAATGATTTCAAAGAAAGCAATATAAATGAATGGAGAAAAAGTGAAGAAAAAGAAGAACCGATAAAAAGCGAACAAGAGAAATCGCATTCCATTTCATCTATCCCGATTCCCCTTCCTTCATCAGATGTGGAACAGTTATTAAAAGAAACCGAACAAGCGGTTCATGATGTCGAAAAACGTTTGAATAAAGGAATTGATGCACATGAAGAAAGTTGAGACAATTGAACAATTTGAACAAATTTATTCATCCCACCGTCCATTTTTATTGATGAAACATAGTCTGACATGTCCAATCAGCCATCGGGCATGGGTGGAGTTCGAACGTTTTGTAAAAGATTTTCCACACATTCATGCCTATTATTTACATGTACAACACGCACGCCCATTGTCGCAACATATTGCAGAAACGTTTCATGTTAAACACGAATCTCCTCAAGTATTATGGGTGACTGATAACGGGGTGGCGTGGCATGCTTCCCATTGGAACGTCACATATGACCAAATGAAAAAAGCAACTATGAGCGAATCATAGTTGCTTTTTGCTTATACGTGAACCGATTGTTCGTATTTCTCTTGAAATTTTTGAATATCGCCTGCTCCCATAAAAATAAGGACAGCGTGATCATGGTGTTTTAACACGTCAACTTGTTCCTCATGCAACAGTTTTGCCCCATCAATTTTTGCACGCAAATCCTCGATGGATAATTTCCCTTGGTGCTCGCGCGCTGAGCCAAAAATATCGCACAAATATACCGCATCAGCAAGCGATAAACTTTCAGCAAATTCTTGTAAAAATGTTTGCGTCCGTGTATATGTGTGCGGTTGAAAAATCGCAACAATTTGACGATCTGGATACTTTTGTCTTGCCGCCTCGATCGTTGCCCGTATTTCCGTCGGATGATGGGCATAATCATCAATAAGCACTTGTGAACCAAACGGTTTCTCATGGAAACGACGTTTCACCCCAGGAAACGTTTTTAATCGTTCTTGAATAATACTCACATCAATCCCTTCGTAATGGCAAAGCGCAATGACAGCGAGCGCGTTAAGCACATTATGATCGCCATATCGAGGAATATGGAAAGAAGCAAAGAACGTATGGCGCACAAACACATCAAACGATGTCCCTTCTGATGTTTTCACAATATTTCGTGCTTGAAAATCATTATCTTCAGCAAACCCATAAAAAACAACAGGAACTTTTGCTTGAATTTTTTGTAAATATTCATCATCCCCGCAAGCAATAATTCCTTTTTTCACTTGCCACGCCATTTGTTGAAATGCAGAAAACACATCTTCAATATTTGCAAAATAATCTGGATGATCGAAATCAATATTTGTCATAATCGCATAATCCGGGCAATATGCTAAAAAATGACGGCGATATTCGCACGCTTCAAATACAAAATATTTACTCCCTTCTCTTCCCTTTCCGGAACCATCTCCGATTAAATATGACGTTGGTTGCGCTCCTTGCATCACATGAGCGAGCAATCCTGTTGTTGATGTCTTCCCATGGGCGCCAGTCACAGCGATACTAGTAAATTTCTGCAAAAATTCACCTAAAAACTGATGATAACGAATGACTGGTACGCCGAGTTCGCGAGCGGCTATAATTTCTTCGTGTGTATCAGGAAAGGCGTTTCCAGCAATCACAACCATATTTTTTTGAATATTTTCCGCCCGAAATGGAAGAATGGGAATTCCTCGTTCTTCTAAAGCTTCTTGCGTAAAAAACCGCTTATCGTAATCTGAACCTTGCACAGCACATTTCATATCATGTAACACTTGAGCAAGTGCGCTCATTCCAGTACCTTTAATGCCGACAAAATGGTAAGTAGTCATAAAAAAACCTCCACCAACTATCGTTGATCTATATAGCAGTATATGACACAAATTCCGTTTTGCTATTTTCATCTTATGTAACAAACTTCATTATACCATCGTTTGCGAGCAATGATAAGAAAAACTGATAGAAGCATCATTCTTCTATCAGTTTTTCCGTGTTACTGACCAGTATACTCCACTTTTTCGAGACGTGGATTTGGACGATAACGGCGCCCTGCTTTCGCTTGATGTTTTCCGTTTAATAACACGTTATCACCAGTAAAACCGATATGTACTTTTAACAAACTACTTCCTACACCGTACATATCAACCGGCACACCTTGCTTTTCGAACTCAATAATGCGCTGTTCGTTGAATCCACCGCTAACAACGATTTTCACATGCTCAAATCCTTCGCGATCAAGTGCCTCACGCAAAGCGAAAATAAGTGGTGGATTCACGCCACGCGGATCAAAAGTACCGAGCACTTCTGGATGGCGAATAAAATATTGGTCGATCATTGTTCGAGACGTATCAACGCGAACAGCCTTTAACTTATCACCAAACTCTCGCGCCACTTTCAGCGCATCTGTAATACAGTCATTGTTATAATCAACAAGAACAATTAAATCATCGTCTGGATATTTTTCGTGATACGCCTTTGCCGCCGCAACAACATCCCCATCAAACAATTGAATGAGCGCATGCGGCATCGTTCCCATGCCTTGTTTTCCCCACCATTCGTTCATCGCATGTGTCGCTTGAGCAGTCGAACCACCAATAAAGGCTGCGTATCCATCACCAGCTTGCATCATAAAATGATCATCACGATCTCCCATGAAAATGACCGGCTTTTGCACACCAGATAATGCAGCCGCTTTGACAACGTTATATACGTTTGTTGCTACAGATGTTCGGCGCGCCAAAATCCCATCAATAATACCTTCTAAATACCCGAAATTTTGATACGGGCCTGTGATGGTCAACACCGTCTCGAATGGGCTAATTTTATCGCCGTCTTTCAATGAATAAATTTCTAATTTTTCCGGCTCATCAGCAAACGTATGCAATAAGGCAATCACTTCATCCGTCCCACATAAGACAGCATGTTCTTTTTGAAAAAATTGCATCGTAACAATATTATTCGGACGAAATTCCTTAACGATTTCACGCGTTTTTAAAAAATATACGGCTGAAAACCAGCCATCTCTCACACGCTCATCAAATTTAAACGTTTTATTTGTTAATCGTTTAATTTTCCCTTGTAGTTTCAACTCGATTTCCTTCATTTTTCTTTCCCCTTCAGCCATCGTTTTCACTTATTTAGCATAGCATGTTTTCTATTTCACGACTACTCCATCTAAATTGTGTCTTGTAGTTGTTCAAGATCTTGTTCATCAATTAAAACATCGCGTGGCTTGCTTCCTTTTGGCGCCGATACGATGCCACGTTGCTCCATCATCTCAATTAAGCGCGCCGCCCGATTATAGCCAATGCGAAAACGACGTTGTAAGCTTGATGTTGAGGCACCGCCTTGTTGAACAACAAATTCACATGCCTCATAAAACAACTCATCATCTTCATCAGCTTGTACATGTTGTTGCAACAACTCATCATGTTGAAATAAATAGGACGGTTCCATTTGCTGTCGTACATGGGCGACGACACGCTCTATTTCTTCATCCGATACGAAGTTACCTTGTAAACGAATCGGTTTCGCTTTTCCATTTTCTAAAAATAACATATCGCCTCGTCCAAGTAATTTTTCGGCACCGTTTATATCAATGATTGTACGTGAATCAATTTGCGACGATACAGAAAAGGCAATACGCGTTGGGATATTTGCCTTAATTAAACCTGTAATGACGTCAACAGATGGGCGTTGTGTAGCAACAAGCAAATGAATACCACATGCGCGCGCTTTTTGAGCAATACGACAAATCGCTTCTTCCACATCAGCTGGCGCAACCATCATTAAATCTGCAAGCTCATCAATAACAATGACGATATATGGTAAATGTTGTTCCGGCTTTTGTGCTTTTCGCACTAACCCATTATAACGAACAATATCACGTACACCAGTATGTGCGAATAGTTCGTATCGTCGCTCCATTTCAGATACAGCCCATTTTAACGCTGCTGTTGCTGCTTTTGCATCCGTAATGACGGGACTAACTAAATGTGGAATATGGTTGTATGGTGCAAGTTCGACCATTTTCGGATCAATTAATAACAACTTCACTTCGTGTGGGGTTGCTTTATATAACAAGCTCACTAACATTGCATTCATACATACGCTTTTTCCTGATCCAGTTGCCCCCGCAATCAACCCGTGCGGCATCTTTTTTAAATCAGTTACAATCGGTTTTCCTGAAATATCTAGTCCTAAAGCGACGGTTAACGGGGAGTCTGATTGCTGAAACTCATCGCTTTGTAATACTTCACGAATAAAAACAGGGCGGCTTGATCGGTTAGGTACTTCAATTCCGATCGTGTTTTTTCCCGGAATAGGCGCTTCGATACGAATATCCACGGCCGCTAAATTTAATTTAATATCATCCGCTAAATTCGTAATTTTATTCACTTTCACGCCAAGTTCTGGTTGCACTTCAAAACGAGTAACCGTCGGACCTTGAGTCACATGAACGACTGTTGCTCCAACATTGAAATTTTTAAACGTCTCATTTAATCGATCTGTTTGTTCTTTTAACCATGTTTCATCGCCTTCATGCTGAATCGTTGGAGCACGCAATAACGATAATGATGGGAACGCATAGGATCGCTTTTCTTGCCGTTGTTTCCATTTTTCTCGATCTTGTTTTAACATGATGACATTGTACGGTACTCCGCTTCGTTGTCGTGTTTTTTCTTCTTCTCGTTCCTGCTCTTTCGTTTCTTCCTCCTCATTTTGCTCCATATGTTCTTCGGCAGCTTCCTTCTCATGAGCAACATCTTGCTCTTCATGATGAAGTGGCTCACTTACTGGCATCTGTACATGTTCGTTTGTTTCATCAACGGACTGTCTTCCTACTAACTCATCTACTTGTGTATACACATGTTCGTTTGTTTCATCAACGGGCTGTCTCCCTACTGACTCATCTACTTGTGTATACACATGTTCGTTTGTTTCGACTTTTTCAGCAATCGAAAGTTCAAATTCAACAACCGCATCATGTTCTTTTTTTCGCTCGACACGCTCCATTCGTTTATAACCAAATACAGGCGATGGCACATCTGTCGGGCGAAACGTACGTGACTCGTTTACTGTACGCTCTATGCGCTCTGTTTTTTTCTCAAAGGAAACGATTTGTAGCGAAGAACGTTTTTGTTCATTTGTTTGTACTTTTTGTCTTTCCTTCGGTTCATCTGGGATTAATGGAAAGCGAAACTTCCCTTTCGGATATTCATAAACGACTTTTGCCTCCACATGTTTATATTCGTTTTTTGGTGCCGGAGGTCGTCTGCGCGTCTCTTTTATCTCATCGTTCTCCCCAAATAAATAACGAAATAATGCCTTTAACCAACCCATTCGATCCTCACTCTTTCTTTGTACATTCGGTTTTATTTTACCACAAAAAAAGCTGACTGCCGCAACGGAAGTCAGCTGAAAAATGGTTGACCTACTTCGTACTCATCTTGTAAAACGAGAATTCCTTTCTCTTGAGGAGCGTTTGGCAAGTTTAGTTCGCGGGCAGAACAAATCATTCCGTAAGATTTTACGCCACGAAGCTCTGCTTCCTGAATGACTAGACCGCTTGGCATGACCGCTCCGACTCTTGCGACAACGACTTTTTGTCCCGCTTCTACGTTTGGAGCCCCACATACAATTTGCAACGTTTCTGTACCAACATCTACTTGACAAACACTTAATTTATCAGCATTCGGGTGCTTTTCTTTTTCTTTCACGTAACCGACAACAAACTTTGGTGAAAAATCAGCAGTTACTTGTTCATTAATACCATTTTTTCGCAACACGTCATTAATTGTCGCAATGACTTGTTCCGTTAGTTCAACGACTCCATTTCCTTCAAATGTGCCGTATGTAGACGCGTGAAAAATATTGTAACCGACTGTCTCACCTGTTTGCTCATTGAAAATGCGCACGACATCTCCTTTTTTCTCAAAAGCTCGCACTTGCGGATCAACAGCCTTTAATGTAATAAGCAACGTGTCACCAATGCCTTCTCGATTGTAAAATACATTCATTTTTTCTCATCCTTTCGACGATTTTTTCCAAGAATAAAAATCGGTTGAAGTTGCCCATCTTCATATAAAAATGAAAGCGCAGTAATAGGCACTCTACCACTTGCAAAAAAACTCATCGTTAACTGCGCAAGTACATCATAGCCGATTTCGTTTTCAATGTCAGCAATAATGAGTACATCTTGATGGGGAACTGCAAGCAACATCGTTCCCTTTATTTGTTTAGAAAAACTTTTCAAAAAAGAATCATTCAATATGCGACTTGCATCATATCCATCGTTTGTATTCAAAAAATAAAACGTATTGCCAGCTACACGGTCCTCTTTCACTGTTGTAGGTAACGACCGAACGTTAAAGCGAGCAATCTCTTTTAATTGCTGCACATCCCAACGCTCCGATTTAACTAAACGTTCATCAATAAGCCGATACGTTGTCCCTAAATCAAGCGCATAATAAATGCGTGTTTCTGCTGTATGTTCGTCATAAATAAACATAGCGCCTTCATTCGTTTTTGTCGGGAATGAGGTAGAGCGGATAACCGGATATATATATTTTTCTTTTCCATGTAACGACGAATCATCATGTAATGCCGTTAACGTTTGTTCGACATAATAAACGACTTCGTCAATGGCACGCTCTTTCTCAACCTCCCATTTGGCGATAATAGGGGGTAACGAGATCGTCACCCCTTTTTTCGTGTCGCGATGTTCAATACGAAGTGTATCTTTTTTTCGATCCCATTGAAATTCCCATGGATAATGAGATAACCGCTGTTGAATATGTTCACTTATTTGTTTACTATTCATCACGCTCACCTAAGCTTTGAATAAAAGCAACGATTTCTTCTTTCGTTTTCCGATCTTTGCTGACAAATCGTCCACGTTCTTGCCCATTTTCATATGCAATAAAACTCGGAATACCAAAAACGTTATGCTCAGCAAGCAAGTCAAGCAATTGATCTCGATCAACTGCATAAAACGTATAATCCGAAAACTGCGCTTCAATTTCTGGTAAAATTGGCTTAATAACTTGACAATCCGGACACCAATCAGCCGTAAACATCATGATGACTTTCCCATGCTGAATTGCGTCGTTATATTGTTCAATCCGTTCAATCGCTTTCATTCATTTCTCCATCCTTTCTTTTGATGTTCATATTGCCCTTTTAACATATGAACGATATGTGTATACATCGTTGTTCGGTCGACTGCTCCGTTCGTCAAAATGCCAATTGCTCCTTCATTTGAACGAACATCACCACGATTGGCGTATTCATCTATCACTTCAGCTAATTCTTTTCCACGTCTTAGCTGTTCACTGATTTCAGCGGGGAGCGGAATGCGCGCCCCTCCGGCAACCACGACAGCTCCATCACGATCAACGAGCGCCCCCCAATTGCATAACCAAATCGTCCTATCTTGTGCAACAAATACACCACCTTCTAATCCAATCCCGACATCAGCTTGTTGATCACAAACAGCTAACGTCGCTCGCTCAATCGCACCTTGCAACGTTTCTTCATCGGAAAACGGCTGTTTTGACACGCTCGGTTGCACATCACTCGAAATAATCGTATAGTGTGCCTCATGAAACACAGCCTTTACCGCTTTCACTTTCGTATTATTTTTCGTTCCAACAGCTATGTTCATCTCTCGATCTCCTTAAGCGTTATGACGAATCGCGTCTACTGTCGCGCGGTCACATCGTTTCACAAGAGCGACTAATAATTGTTTTGCCGCTTCATAGTCATCCACATGAATGATGGAAGCATGTGTATGAATATAGCGTGCACAAATGCCAATGACAGCTGAAGGGACGCCGCTATTGGCGATATGTACTCTTCCTGCATCCGTTCCACCGCCTGGTGAAATAAAATATTGGTATGGAATGTTGTTCGTTTCTGCGATATCTAAAATAAATTCACGCATGCCGCGATGCGTAATCATTGTACGATCGTAAATGCGTACAAGTGCACCTTTGCCGAGATGCCCAAACTCTTTTTCGTCTCCTGTCATATCGTTCGCCGGGCTTGCATCTAACGCAAAGAAAATATCTGGTTTGATCATTGTTGCTGCCGTTTGCGCCCCACGAAGCCCGACTTCTTCTTGGACCGTTGCTCCAGAATATAATACATTCGGTATCGTTTCATCTTTTAACTCTTTTAACAACTCAATGGCTAAACCACAGCCGTAACGATTGTCCCATGCTTTCGCCATAATTTTTTTCTCGTTTGCCATCGGTGTAAACGGACAAATAGGCACAATTTGTTGCCCCGGGCGAATGCCCATGCGTTCTGCATCGTTACGGTCATCTGCTCCAACGTCAATCAGCATATTTTTCATATCCATCGGCTTTTTTCGTTGCTCTTCATCAAGCAGGTGGGGCGGTATCGAGCCGATGACTCCAACAATCGGACCGCGATCTGTTATAATTTGTACACGTTGTGCTAACAATACTTGATTCCACCAACCTCCAAGCGGCTGAAAACGAATCATTCCTTGTTCTGTAATGGCGGTGACCATAAAACCTACTTCATCCATATGCCCTGCAACCATCACGACTGGACCATTTTCTGTTCCGCGCTTCACTCCAAAAATGCTCCCAAGCCGATCTTGCACAATATCATCAGCATATTTTTGTAACTGTTCACGCATAAAGGCACGCACCGCATGTTCATTCCCCGGTGCCCCCGGCAATTCGGTTAACGTTTGAAATAACTGCAAATCCATCGTTTTTTCCCCTTTCTTTGCTCGCTATTTGTCATTGTAGCGAATTTTACATGTAGTTTCCACTCGAACAATTCGGTATACTAAAAGAAAAAGTGGAGGAATGGATTATGCGCGTCAAAACGTTTCTTACTGGGATCGTTGTCGGTGCAACGGCAGCATACATATGGAATGAGTGGCAACATCAACGTTTTATTTCATCTGAACAAGCGCTTCAAAAGGCGAAAGAAGCGTTTCAACAAACGGGTGACATTACAGGATCGTGGATCCAAACGACCGTTGAAACAATTGAAAAAAATGGGCTACGCTACAACGTCTATCGAGGTGGCATTACTCGTCCAACTGGTGCATATGAGTGTCTCATTGATGCAAAAACAGGAACAATTATTGAAGCACGAAAATTGTAAAACCCAAGCAAGCCGCTTGGGTTTTTATTGACGTTTAATCGATTCAACGATTTGAAACTCGTCATTCCAACGGACAGCACGGTAATACGCATCGTGATAAAACGTAAACCATGCACCGTTTTCCATTCCATAGGCGAGCCATTTTTGTTTAGCGAAAATGGACGTCATCGGATAATCATCATACGCCATCACCCAAAGCGGATTTTGATGTGCATGCGTCGGCATTAAATCACCGAGATGAACGGCTGTTTCTCCTTCAGATGTAATAATAATAATGGCATGCCCGTCACTATGACCGCCTGTATGAATCATCGTCACACCCGAAACAACTTCCAACTGTTCCGCAAACGTATCGACTTGATCAATAATGGCTTCCCAGTTTTCTTTCCAATACGTGTTGCGCGAGCGAATGTTTGGCTCTTTCATCTCCGCCCACTCTACCGCTGACGTAATAATGCGCGCACGTGGAAACGTGGGAACGAGTTTATTTTCTTCCCATTTTGTTAAGCCGCTGGCATGATCAAAATGTAAATGTGTCATTAATACAATGTCAATGTCTTCAGGTGTTAAAGAAAGAACCGCCAATTGCTCCGTTAAAGAAGATTCTTCTGTTACCCCAAAGTTTCGTTTTTGCTTCTCATTCAGCTTTCCACGTCCAATACCTGATTCAATAAGTATGTTTTTTCCGTCTACTTGCAGTAAGATAGGATCCGTTCGGAGTGGAATTTGATTTTGTTCGTTGCATGGATATTTTTTCATCCAAAGCGGTTTGGGTACGACACCAAACATTGCTCCCCCATCTAAATGTGTGATCCCACCATTGAGCCACGTCATTGTTATTTGACCAATCGTTAATTTCTCCATCTTTTCTCCCCCTTGTCCTCTCTCATGATCCATTTTAACATTACAAAAATATTCAGAAAAGAAAAAAACCTACGTCTAATTATGACATAGGCTTTCCATACTTCACTTCACAACGGTAAATCGGATTTCCTTTTTCTGAAAACTTTTGTTCATATTCGGTCATGACATTTCCTTCAAAATCACTCCGATGAAGATCAAGACTGACATATTGAAGAACTAAACCATATTGCGAGAAGCTGACAAGAGAATATTCAAACAATCCACGGTTATCCGTTTTAAAATGAATTTCTCCCTCATCAACTAAAATGTTTTCGTATAACTCCAAAAACGAGCGATACGTTAAGCGACGTTTTTCATGTCGCTTTTTTGGCCACGGATCGGAGAAGTTCAAATAAATACGTTCAACCTCTCCTTTGGCAAAAATATTTGTTAAATCTTTCGCATTGACATTTAATAAGCGCAAATTGGGCAAATCATTTTCAATTAACTTGTCAAGCGCACATACGATGACGCTCTCATACAACTCAATTCCAATATAGTTAATATGAGGATGCATTTTTGCCATTTCCGTAATAAAACGACCTTTTCCTGTACCAATTTCGATATGGATCGGATGGTCGTTTGAAAACAATTCACGCCAACGCCCTTTGTATTGTTCTGGTTGCTGGATAATGTATTGTGGATATGCCACAATTTTTTCTTTCGCCCAAGGCTTATTTCTTAAACGCACGTCCCATCCTCCGTTTCTTTGCATATAAAAAGATAAAAATGGCCATATTAATAAACGAATAGGGGGATGAACATGGCCATTAATCATGAACATCAATTAACTGTATTAAAAGATATTTTATCGGAACATCAACTTGACCGTTCTGGAACCGTTGCAGAATGTGAACAAATTGAGCGGCTCGCCAAATCGTTAATGACGAACGATGCTGTCCATTCTGAACTGAAACAAACATTGTCCCATATTTACACGTATAGTCAAAACGGCAAAAATGCGGCCGACCTTTCTTCGCATATCGATCAACACGAACAACAACTTGCTCATTGGATGGACCAATTAACGTAGCACATGTTCAAGGAAGTGCAACAGTCGTTGCATTTCCTTTTCATTATTTCGCCCTTTATGCCATGCGAGCAACACAACCGTTTGAGCGACAGTATACCATTTCATACGTAACTGTAATTGTTCATCGAACTCCATACCGTATTCTTCTAACCAACTCGCCCACTGTTCTCTTGGAATGTAAGCATATAACAACATTCCGATATCAATCGCCGGATCCGCAATCATTGCACTATCCCAGTCAATTAAATATAGTTGATTATCTTCTGTTAACAGCCAATTGTTATGATTCATATCGCAATGACAAACAACATAATCCGTACAATACACGTCATCTACACGTCGCTCTAAAAATGCAAACGCGTCCCGAACAGTCGAGTGCGCTTTTAACTCGACATATTCATTCTGCTTGACTTCCTCTAGCAAACGATGAGGTACTAAAGGCTTTTTACCAAGACGCTCCATCATCCCCAACAATTCTTTCGAGCGATGAATTTTTCGAAGCAATTGGGCAACTTGTTTGCTAGTCATATCGTGCGGCTTTAATTCGCGCGCTTGTAAAAATTGTTGAGCAGTAATTACGTCCCCATTTTCCATTCGTTTCGTCCATACTAATTTTGGGACGATTCCTTCCGCTGATAAAACAGCTAAAAATGGAGAAGAATTGCGCTTCAAAAACAATTTCTTCCCATCGTGCTCCGCAATATATGCATCCCCTGTCGCACCACCTGCCGGGGAAATTTCCCACTCCTTACCTAGTAACTGTTCCAAGTGAGCTCACCTTTCGACTTAGTCAAAATAAAAATTGCAATTGTCATCTTACTAGATTTTATCTTTCCCATCGTTTCCCCGTCAACATTCAATTAATACCCACGTACCAATTCCATTTATTTCAATGTACTGTTCACTTATTTTTCCTATTCCTTCTTGATTTGAACTAAATACAATTTCCCATTTCCCTTCAGAAAGAGGCAATGTCGTTTTTTTCTCCTCATTATGATGAACAACAACAATTTGCTCCCATGAACCATACGCACCAACGTCAACGAGTTGATAAGCAATAACAGATGGGTGTGTATCATAAAATTTGATGTGACGCCGAACTTGATCGGCAGTAAAAAAACGAAACGCACCATGTTTTTTACGAAGCGCAATGAGAGCTATCATCTCTCGAATATCTTCTTCCCATTCACTTTTTCGCTCCCAATCGATTCGATTCACTTCATCAGGAGCGTTATAGCTATTTTCAATCCCTTGTTTTGTTCGATAAAACTCTTGACCGCTGTGCAAAAAAGGAATACCTTGAGACAATAAAACGATAGCTGTAGCTAGCTTCTGACGTTTTCGACGAATATATTCGCTCTCATGCGAATTGGCAATCATCATTTTATCCCATAATGTATGGTTATCGTGGCATTCGACATAATTGACACTTTGCCTTGGCGAAAAAAATAGATGAATGCTTCCTCGAATAACTTCCATTACCGCTTGCTTATATGAGCAATCTCCTAACGCAAATCCTCGATCGCGCACTTGAAACGTACTTCCTTTTACATAATCTCGAAACCGATCGTTAAAATAAGCAATACGAGGCGTATGTTTCGCGTTTGCAATCGTTGTCTTTTTTTCTTGAGGTAATGGAGTAGCTAACTCCCATCCTTCACCAAGAACAAGAACGGTGGGATCAATTGCATCAATGGCACGGCGAACATCACTCATTGTATCTATATCTAAAATGCCCATTAAATCGAAACGAAATCCATCGACACCATATTCACTTAGCCAATATGTCACCGAATCAACGATAAATTTTCGTACCATTTTCCGCTCGGATGCTAAATCATTCCCAACTCCTGTTCCGTTTGACGGATAACCGTTTGATTCGTATCGAAAATAATAGCCAGGAACAAGATGTTCAAACGACGATGCTTCTCGAATATATACATGATTATATACGACGTCTAAAATGACACGAATTCCTTCTTTTTGAAACGCCCGAATCGCCTGCTTTAGTTCGATGATACGCGCATATGGATCTATTGGATCGGTTGCATAACTTCCTTCTGGAGCATTGTAATGCACCGTGTTATATCCCCAGTTATATTCAACTGGCTCGAGCTCATTGACTCCTTCAAAATCTTGGACAGGCATGAGTTGAACATGCGTAACACCGAGCTGTTTTACGTACGAAAGACCTGTCACCGTTTCGTTCGGTCCGAATGTATCCTGCTCCGTTAAACCGAGATATTTCCCTTTATGTTCCACACCACTTTTAGGATGAATCGTAAAATCTCGCACATGCATTTCATAAATAATCGCGTCTGTCATAGAAATAAACGGAGGCATCGTTGGTTTAGGTATGTTTGTTTTCGTCAGATCAACGATAACACCGTGTGCGCCGTTTACTGAAACTGCTTTTGCATAAGGATCCACGGCTTCCCGCCAAACAAAATTGATATATGTCTTATACGTATACAAGAAATATTCTATATTTTCATAAACGGTATATGTCCATATTCCTTTTTGTTCTCGTACCATGGCATAAGTCGTTTCTTCTTTCGTCTTTGGATGAATAAGCTTTAATAACACCTTTGTGGCCGTCGGCGCCCACACTTTAAACGTCGTTTTTTCCGGTTTGTACGTAGCACCGAGATCGTTTCCGTCATATGCATATAAATCATCGAACGCTTTTGTTCGCATCACTGCCCCGACTTGTAAAGGCGTTTGCCATCCTTCTTCGGTATAAACGACATATCGTTTCCCTAACGGAACGATAAAAGGGGCGAGACACTCATATTTTGTAAATAAGTGTTGTTTCTCACTTGAACGAACTGTTAAACGGTATGCTGTTTGTTCTTCATCGCATAAAAAAAATATTGGTGCACGCTCGTGAACAACATCGTTCGGTACCAAAACAGTAATTAACGTCAATTCATCTAAATAGGCTTCAAACGTGTGTTGTTTTGTCATCATTATTCGTCACCAACTTCCAATTTTGAAGTCAATTATTTTTGTTGTAAAATGGATGAAGATAAAAAAAGGGGGGAGAAATGATGCACTCATGCATCTCATGTAACGTTCCATTTCCACTTTTACAATCTGGTTACTTACTTATTATGCAAGAAGGACAAAAAAAGTATTTATGTTATTCGTATGATTCGTTGCAACAATTAGCTACATATTTAGAAACAATCGATCCAAAAGAAAAAGCATTAGCAGCTTTATGCAAAAATCCCGATTCACCGGGAGCATTCGTTCCACTCCATGAGTTAAGCATGCGAATTAAGCATGAAGATGTTGTCCAATGCATAACAAACGGACCGCTCACAAGTTATTTACAACCAATTATTCATACAAAAACAGGCGACATTTTCGGCTATGAATGTTTATTGCGCTCACAACACTTTTCACCGAAACAGCTTTTTTCTGTTGCACAACAAACAGGTTTGCATACATTTTTAGATCGACGAGCACGCGAAGAAGCCATTCGAGCACGCACAAAAATAAAAAAAGGGGTAAAAAGTTTCATTAACTTTTTACCATCAACGATTTATAATCCCGAATTTTGTCTTCGCCATACGTTTTCCATCGTCGAACAATATGAAGTAGCACCGGAAGATCTCGTATTTGAAGTTGTCGAGACCGAAAAAATTATGGATATCGACCATTTAAAGAACGTATTTGCCACATATAAACGATCAGGAATGAAAGTAGCTTTAGATGATGTTGGTGCCGGCTTTTCAACAATCGATATGCTCACGCTATTACAACCTGATTATGTAAAAATTGACCGCCACTACATTCAACATTGCGACCAAGTAAAAGAGAAACAAGCGTTTTTAAAAGAAGTAACTCGAATCGCCCACACGCTCGGCATTCACGTACTTGCTGAAGGAATTGAACGAAAAGAGGAGTTGGACTACTGCCGGGAAATTGGTATTCCGTTTGCCCAAGGCTACTATATCGGCAAACCGAGTCCAGATCCGCTATAAAAAGAGGCTGACCGTTACTCATCAGCCTCTTCAAATTGTTCTACAACGAGCGGATCGTAGTAACGTGCATCACAATATGTCAGCAATGATTGAGCTGCCTTCAACTGCATATGCTTCAGCGGCATCGTCAATTGTCTTAGCGACATAAACCATGCCTCATAATGTCGCCGATCAATGATTTCAAGATCGCTTGGTGCGTAACGATAATCAATATATCCTTCTCGATTGATTAACACTTTTTTTATCGGCATATAGACTGCAAATTGTTTATAAATCGTTTGAACAACTTTTTCTGTTCGATGAAGGGAAATCATCGGGTTGACGATTTTTCGCTCCACATCATCGACAATCTCCGTCCAAAACCGCTCAGCTGAACCGACGACAATGTTATTTTTTCGTTCTTCTGTAAACGCAATGCACCACGTTGTCGTTGGACTAATTAAAATCGTATTTAGCTCGACGGGAGCTTTTTTTAATAAAAACACAGGTTTATACATGCATAAGTATGTATCTGGAAAACGTTGCAAAAAATATTTTAAATATACATCATAATAATATTTCGGATCAATAATGGATTCTTCGGTTAACGTTGAACTGGCCCAACGAATTTGCAGTTGAAACAGTTTTTCTAAAAATAATATTTTTAATTCTTCAAGCGTTTTCGGCTCAGAAGTAATAGAAAACATAAAGTCTTCCTCTTCTTGCGACTGTTCATCTTCGTCCGTCACATCTTCCACTTTCTTTCTCTTCCACATTCGTTTAATTTTATCAAAAAGAGACGGCTCTTCCTCAAGCCATTTCCATGATTCGTATGCATGTGATTCTACCCTTGTAGCAAGTTGCCCCGTCTCCCATGCATATTTCATTCGTTCCCATTGCTTCTTCTTTAAACGAATAAACTCGCTTGGATAATGATACATATCTAGCTCGTAGCGCGAAATATAGTCTTGAAGCTTAATGAGCTGTCCCACGCCTTAACCTCCAGCAATCAATTGTTACCTTTATTCTACAACAAAAGCAACAGCGGGCAAAGAAGGGAAGCAAAAATCGCACTTAATGTCATCGCTACCGAGCTAATCGCTGCTTCTTTTTTACCCATTTCAAGCGCTTTAGCAGTACCAATGCCGTGTGAAGCCGCCCCAAGTCCGCTTCCGACCCCTAAAGCTGTGGTCAGGCGCAAGCGTTGAAAAATAGTTGGTCCAAACATAGCTCCGAAAATCCCTGCAACCATAACATATACAGCCGCAAGTGTCGGTATGCCGCCAATGAGCGCTGCAATATCCATTGCAACGGGCGAAGTGACCGATTTCGGAATAATTGATCGAACAACTTGTTCAGGTAAATGAAAAAGACGTGCCAATAATAAGCCGCTCCCCATCCCAATGATCGTACCGAAAAAGGTGCTACATAATAACGGCCATAAAAACTGTTTGAGCGTATGACGATGTTGATAAAGTGGCAAAGCTAGTGCGACAACCGCAGGACCTAGCAAATGAACAAGCCATTTTCCTCCAAGCATATATTGCTCATACGATAAATGAAAAAGTGATAATGTAATAATAATAACGACTGTGCTCGTTGCAATTGGAACAAGCAATGGAAAATAAAAGCGAGCATACAATTTGCGCATCGCTATATACACGACAATCGTCCACAAAAGCATACTTGCGCCAATCATGCTCCTTTCACCTCACGCACTCGCTTTTGTTCACGTGTTTGTGCCCACTGACCGATGAAACCAGCAAACAACATGACGATCATTGTGCTCACGATGACAACGAAAATAGACCATATCCCTTTTCCTGAAAAAAGTTCAACATAATCTATAATACCAACAGTTGCCGGAATAAACAGAAGTGTTAAATGAGACAAAAGCATGTTAGCCCCCTGGGAAATCCACTCTTCCTTCACTATTCCGGTCATTAACAATAAAAATAGTATCAACATCCCTATCATACTTCCTGGAATGGGGATATGTAACAGTTGCTGAATAAATGAACCGACCATATACAACATATATAATCCCCCAATTTGAATGATCGTAATCCCCATCTCTTCTCCCCCTCTTGTCCGATGGTATTGTCAAAAGTTTTAAAGACATACCCTAAGTTTTTATTGATTTTATGC
>NZ_PEDM01000069.1 GCF_002742685.1 Anoxybacillus flavithermus | reverse complement strand
GTATGAGTAAAATGTTTGTGGGAGAAAAGAAGACAGGTTCCTGATTTATACAAACCAGGAACCTGTCACATACGTAAGCAAAATAGATGAAAAATGGGCCCTCCTCCTGTAAGGTAGTAAGTGCGAAAAAACAACTAAAGAAAGGAGTAGAGCCCATGAAGGATTATATCACAAATGGAGTCACATTGAAAGACATTGAACAATCTTTGTTTCGGCATATGCAAAAAGAATATGGTCAACTGCTTCAACAGTTGTTGGAGGACATCGATCACACATTAGCGGAAAAACGAGATAAAAAACGATACGCGCTCAAAGATAAACGAGTGATACGGATGCAGACGATGTTTGGAGAATTGGAAGTCAAGCGGAACTATTACTTCGATCGAGAAAAACAGAGGTATGTCTGTCTATTGGATGCTTTTCTTCAGTTTGAGGGGGCACATGGAGTCAGTCCGTTGTTAGAAGAAACAGCGATTCATCTGGCAGTGACAGGTTCATCGTATCGACAAGCTGCCCAGTCCTTAGAAAAACTGGTGGGATATGCGTGCATGAGCCACGAAACGATTCGCCAGTTGATTGTCGAGGCAGAAGTCGATGGACACCGCGAGATGGAGAAAAAAGGTCGGGTATTTTTCATTGAGGCAGATGGACTATACATCAAACGGCAACGAAGCCGCATGAAAGGAAAAGAGGAGAAAATCGTGACGATTCACCAAGGATGGGAGAGAAACGGCAAACGAGTTTCTTTGGTGAACCGAAGATATTATGTTCATCAAACGAATGAGCCGATCTGGGAAGCCGTCGAGAGCTTCTTAGTGAAAGAATATGGGTATGATCCACTAGAAGATTGGGTCGTCATCAATGGAGATGGTGCGCCATGGATCACGGCTTGTCGTGATTATTTTGGGAAGAGGGGATATTTTCAGTTGGATCGATTCCACGTGGCAAGGGACATCCGACAATGGTTTCGTGATCATCCGAGATATCGAGCGATACGGAAGGCACTGGCTTTACAAGACGAAGAAAGGGTATTAAGAGAGCTGACGAGTGCCGTGGGAACACTGGGAGACGAAGAAAAAGAACGACAATTACAGGCGCTTGTTCGTCGGATCGAAGAGCTACCTGGATGTTTGAGTGACTATCGTATATGGCTGCGGGAAA
Source organism: Anoxybacillus flavithermus (assembly GCF_002742685.1). Taxonomy (GTDB): domain Bacteria; phylum Bacillota; class Bacilli; order Bacillales; family Anoxybacillaceae; genus Anoxybacillus; species Anoxybacillus flavithermus_E. The sequence continues at coordinate 434 of NZ_PEDM01000069.1, read as the reverse complement.
AAGGGATCGATACAACGAACATGCGAGCGATGGGCAGTGCGGAAGGGACGATGCATGTGTTTGCGAAACGAAGCAAAAACGGTCGAAGTTGGAGAGACGTGGGAATTGATGCGATGTTACGGGCCATGATCGCCATCAAAGATACGTTACCGATTCGTACGCACCGAGGAGTGATGTGTCATGTGGAAGAACGAGAAGAAACGAAACGAGAAGCAATCGTGAAAAAGTCAATGAAACGCGTCTCATCTCGAATGAAAGAAGTGATTCGAGACAATATTCCGTATTTCCGTCAGTCTTCAGGAACGCCGATTTACGAGGCATTACAAGCATTGAAAGGTTTTTAAAAACACGGATATAGGCACATACCTACAGGATGAGAGTGGATAAAAGCGCTTACATAAAATAAGTCCATAAAACCATATATAACCAATAAA
>NZ_PEDM01000068.1 GCF_002742685.1 Anoxybacillus flavithermus | reverse complement strand
GGAGGATGGGATCGGATTCGCCCTTGACCAACACTCGCCAAAGGAGAGAAACGGTCAGTAAGGGCAAGGGCAGAAAAGAAGGGCATAGGAAAGCAGCCCTTGCCCTATCCTGATTTTACCTTTGGCGAGGTTCGGATGGTCAAGGGTTCGCTTCGCCGAATCCGTCCTTAGGATGCCGCTTGTTGGGTCAACATCTCTTGAGCCATGACAATGAGCTTTGCCCAACGTGCCGGCATATGCGGAAGGCTCTCTAATGCTGGGATGACGACAGGCACTCGTTTTTCTAGGGCACTGTGTGGGCGTAAGAAGTTGAAATACGCCACAAAGAGCGTGACAAAAGAAACCGAGCCTTCTTCTGCGCCAAATCCATGAGTGGGTCGGTAGTTGCCTTTAAACGTTCGGTTGAATCGTTCGATGATCTGTTTGAGTGGTCGATATTCCTCGGACACGGGATCATCATTTGTCAGTCCGATGACTTGGCGAACATCGAAAGAAATTCCGTGTTGGGCGAAAAAGTGCTGAGCTAACAAGTAAATTGGATTGCCATCCACGACGAAAGACAAGTCTTCAGGAATCGACGGTAGCTTTTTGAGGACGTCATCGATCGCACGGATGGCAGAGAATGTATCCCGATTTGGTGAGATCCGATACGACAACACGACCTTTTTCACGGCATCAAACATAAAGAACAAGTAATGCCAGCGCCCTTTGACGCGAATATACGTCTCGTCGCCACAAAAGGATCCAGACAACTCATACGGAAAACGATCCACAAAAGGTTGGACGATCAGCGCAACACTATTGGCATAGTTGATGACCGTTTGGTGAGAAATCGACAACCCATGGACGTCTTTCATGATGCTCGCCGTTTTTCGCGCAGAGAGTCCATAGTTGACGTGATACGTCAAGATCAGCCCGAGCGTGTGAGAGGACACCGAAAGACGTGATACATCCACTTTGGTCTTGATCGGCGACGACGGTGCCAACGGCTTGAAATCAAAGAGAAACTCGCGATAAAGATAGCGAACTTTAAAGGCATACGGCGCGTGTTGAAACTGTTCTTTTTCCTGAGGCGTCATCCGCCGCAAGTTTGCTTGGTAAAACGAACAATCATCATTTTTGCATTTATGGATGTAATAATCGTTGCGCTCTTTGATTTTCTCGAGTGCCTTTAAACAATGTGGGCACCGAAAAATCACTTGTTTGGCAAAACGGCTGCGAGGGTTGAAACGGCAACGACATACTTTGCATTGATACTGACCTTTGCCTCCGTTGTTGGCGTACACGTACGCAGAAGGAGCTTGGCATTGTGGACACGTCAACGCATCGGGTACTGTCGTTTTCGTGTTTGCGTGCCTTTTAATCGGTTTCAATGGTTTCCCGTGTTGTTGTTCGTATTCGACAAGAAGTTGATGATAATCCAAACGTGGAAGCGTTTCGATGACAGGCAGTTCATCGACTTGGAGTTTCTGATACGATTGATTCATGGGTTCTTCGTCATCCCAGTCTGTGAGGGACTTTCCAAAAAGTACACCTAGTAAATAAACAATGATTTGATATTGGATCTTGATTATTTGAGACATTTTGATTAATAATTGAGGTAACAAGCTTGTCACTCCTTTGTTTTGGTTGGGTGTGTGGTTACCTCAATCGTACCAAAAACAGCAGGGGTGGCAAGCTTTTTTTCGTCAAAAACCGCATAAAATCAATAAAAACTTAGGGTATGTCTTT
>NZ_PEDM01000067.1 GCF_002742685.1 Anoxybacillus flavithermus | reverse complement strand
CCCGAGTTCGACAGTTTGAGGGGCATTTTAGGCAAATGAAAATGACCGAAATGCTGTTATATCAAGGATTTCACCACGCCTTCCCTAGAAAAAAACGTCGAATTTCATAGGCACACGATTTATTAATTTATTCTTTTAAAATGAACGGGTATACGTTATAATATAGGCATGTACATACGACGAGTAACACGCAAAAACAAAGATGGAACAACCGTTGCTTATCTCCAGCTTGCTCACAACGAATGGGATCCGAAGGCCAAATATGCGAAAGCGAAGGTGATTTATTCGTTTGGGCGCGAAGATGAGGTGGATCGTGCCGTTTTGGAGCGTCTGGCCAAAAGCATTTCGCGATTCCTTTCGCCCGAGCAAGCTTGGGAAGTCGAAAAGTTAGCAGGAGAAACTGCCGATGACTTTCAATTCCAGTCATGCAAACACCTCGGCGGCGTTTGGCTCTTGGATCAGCTCTGGAGCCAACTGCGATTGGGGGAGATTCTGAACACCTTGTTTGCCTCCCGACATCATCACATCTCGCTGGAACGGCTCATTTTTGCCATGGTGGCGAATCGTGCGCTTCATCCATCCAGCAAGTTAGCGATGGAGGAGTGGGTGGAGAAGGACGTGTATATTCCCCATCTTCCCGAGGTCGCCAGCCATCAGCTGTACCGAGCGATGGATGAACTGCTGATCGTGCAATCGGACTTGGAACGTCAAGTGTTCTATGCTGTAGCTGACTTATTGAATCTGGAAGTCGATTTGCTTTATTTTGATACGACTTCGTCTTATTTCGAAGTCGATCCGTCTGAAACACCGGAAGAGGAATCCCTTCGAAAGCAGGGATTTTCCAAAGACAAGCGACCCGATCTTGTCCAAATCGTCATTGGGCTGGCCGTCACTCGGGAAGGAGTCCCGATTCGCGCTTGGGTATGGCCAGGCAATACGATGGACATGACGGTCATCAAACAAGTCAAACACGATCTCATCGGCTGGAAGCTCGGTCGTGTCATCAGTGTCATGGATCGCGGATTTTCCTCTGAAGAAAACTTACGAACCTTACAACAGGCAGGAGGACATTACATTGTCGGTGAAAAAATGCGATCCGGGAAAGCTTCCGTCGAAGAGGCGTTGAGCCGTCGCGGGCGCTACCAACAAGTCCGAGAGAACTTGCATATCAAGGAAATCACCGTAGGAGACGGAGAAGCGCGTCAGCGCTATGTTCTCGTGTACAATCCCAGCGAAGCCGAGCGCCAACGCAAGGAGCGAGAAAAGCTGCTCGAATCGTTGAAAGAGGAGTTAGAAGGGCTTCGCCAACTCCCAAACGAAGCCCATCATAAGGCTACCTGCCGGTTGCGTTCCCATCCGTCCTACGGAAAATACTTGCGCCAGTTGAAGGACGGAACCCTTCGCATCGACAAGCAGGCGGTTCGTGACGCGGAAAAGTACGACGGCAAATATCTCATCCGGACATCCGATGACACCTTGTCTGCCGAAGATGTCGCGCTTGGATATAAGCAGTTGGTGGATATCGAGCAGGCCTTTCGAACATTGAAGTCCACATTGGAATTGCGACCTATGTATCATCGCTTGGAAGACCGCATTCGGGCGCACGTGCTGCTCAGTTGGCTCGCTCTCTTGCTAGTTCGGATCGTGGAGATCCGAACCCATGAATCGTGGCCGAAAGTAAGGGACGAATGCGAACGTCTCATGCTTGGACATTTTTCTTCAAAAAACGGCGACCTTTATCAGCGAACCGAACTGACGGCCAAACAGGCTCAATTCTTTGCGGCTCTAGGCCTGGAGCCTCCTCCGAAGATTCTAGGCATCCATCCTCGCACCTAGATACACGCCTGAAGTATGCCCAAATGCCTCTGAGCCCTTTGGTATCAAGGGATTAGAGGCATTTTGTTTGCCTAGTCACTGTCGAACTCGGGA
>NZ_PEDM01000066.1 GCF_002742685.1 Anoxybacillus flavithermus | reverse complement strand
TTGCTTAACAACGCAGCGGCGATTGGGTTGTCGTGGCGAATGTAATCACGCCAGTTTTGTTTGCGCAACTCAACAGTAAGAAATCGAAATTGAAGCACATCGAAAAATGGAAATTGGAGCGTAAACGAGGAGGGCTCATTGCGAAGAGAGTCGTAGCTAAATACCGCAATCGGCAACATGCGCTTTCGGTATTTTTCAAACAAGCGGCTAAAGTAAATAAACATCCGTTCTGGAAAAGATGGCTGCACGTAGCTTTGATTTTCGATGTGGACGATAATCAAGCCGTCTTCCCCTTTTAATTTTGTTTCGACAAGTAAATCGACGCGATACTTCTCCCCTGCCGTCACATCGGTGAACAGTTCCTCTGACAAAAAAGACACGTGCTGAAAGTCGATATGCTCATGCACATGTGGAATTTCAAAAAAGGGCTGAATGATAAACATTCAGAGCAACGGTCTTATAACAGTTTATGAATAAACGTTTGCAAGTCTTCTGGATCTTGAATAGGATTCACATAATTCAATCCCCATTTTTGCAAACGTACAAAATCTTTATCATTGTTGCTAAACAATGTCATTCCTTTTACAATCGCTGTAGCAGCAATAAGCGCATCCCCTGCTTTTAATGTTTTTCCGGTTTCCGTCTTACATTTTCTCCGCAATTCGGCTGCCTTTTCTGCTATTTCGAAGTCCACGTTGTATAGCGTTGATGTCTGAATATAGCCGTATCGCTTATGACGAATCGCTTCGTTCGTTTCTATCTTTTCATATGAAAGAAACTCCATCGCAACAACACTAGACATTGCGATTTCAAAACCATCATTTAACAGTTGAGTGAAGAGGTGTTTCACTGGCTCATAGCCCAAATAATGATAAACGTAAATATTATTATCAATGAGTGCGATATTACTCAAGCTCCTTATTCCTCCATTCTTCTTCCCGATTAGCCATTTTAAGCAACTCTTTTACATTTTCACCAGCGAGAACAGCACTACCTGCTAGGCTTTCAAAAGCTTTCACTTTATCCTCCATACTCAACGGTTTCGGCTTCACGATCAATTTATCTGTTTGTTCTTCAATGACAGTCAACTGCAATAAATTCGCTTCCTGTAACGCCCGCCTAACTAATTGAAAAATATGCACATAGTCGCGGCGCTCATCTTCGTTATGATTTTTTAAAATGTCTACATTTCCCATTGCTATCCCTCACTTTCTGTATATTTTTATTATACCATTCAACACCAACCAAGTATATCCAAAATATAGACACACTCTTTCAAATAGCTGAAAACAGATATTTCGGCAAACTCCACAAATACCAAAAGTCAATATGTTCGTACATATCTGAGAAAAGAGAAGGATGTTTGAATTAATTCTTTGAACAATCGGTCATAGTCAACGACCATCGAATCACCTCGCGACATCAAGCATTGTTTCATACGGTTTCATCGACAGGTGACAGGCACCGAAGCCATGGACGATAATCAAGCCGTCTTCCCCTTTTAATTTTGTTTCCACCAGCACATCGACGCGATACTTTTCCCCCGCCGTCACATCGGTGAACAATTCCTCCGACAAAAACGACACGTGCTCTTCGGGGCGTGACAGGCACGGCATCAACTTTCCCATATTCTCTGAACTTCTTCCTCCGTCAAGTCAAGCATGTGGGCGATGTCGGCAATACTCATCCCCTTTTCCACCATCTTTCGAATCATTTCTCGTTCTTTATGCTTCATTCCTTCTTTCAATCCCTCAGCCCGTCCTTGTTCCAATCCCCTTTTCAACCCTTCTTTCAACCCTTCTTCCCGACTTCCGCGAATGTTCGATAATTGATCGAGGAGCCATTTCAGTCGCATTTCGTATGCGTAACGATTTTCCGGGTCAACGCTCAAATTTTGCCACTCTTCTAACGCTTCTAAAATGTCTTGTTCTGTCATCGCGATTCCCTCCAATTCGC
>NZ_PEDM01000065.1 GCF_002742685.1 Anoxybacillus flavithermus | reverse complement strand
TTTTCTTCATCACTCAAGCAATAATAAATCATGAAGAACGATTTTGACACCTGATTGTCAATCCATCGATATTTTTTTTCTATGCTGGTCTTTGGCATTTGCTTTGCAATCCGTAAAGGTTGAACACAGCCCAAAAAGTTCAACCAAAAGCGAGCCAAAGGCCATCTTTTTTTATTTTTATCTGTCGCCTTTCTTATCCTAAACTGAATATAGTTCCGCAAAATACCTGCGACAATCTCACCGAGCGGCAGGACATCATCAGCTATGACCTGCGCCACGACATACGCCCGCAAGTCTCGAAGTTGCACCTCTGTCCTATTCCAGACGTCTATATCCAATTCCATCTGGACATTTTTCTCATAGAATCGAATCTGTATGTCGCTGGAAGGCGACCCAAAGTACAACGTATGTCCGATTGTCTCGCCACCCTCTATGACAATGTTCTCGATATGTCGCGCCTTTTTAAAACGTGACGTGACTTCATTGTCCTTCAATTTTTTTACGAGACTATTAATCTTAAAATATCCGACAAAGTCGTCAATCGCTACGTCAAGCCTTGTAATATTAACTTCGTACTCATAGACCAATCTATAAAACAGCTCATGCCAATTAATAGACGTATGAAGTTCAAACAGGCGACAACCTTGTCCCGTCATCTCTAAATGAATTCCCATGTCGTCAGCGCCATCATAATAAACCGACAAGACAGGATTACCCTGGAAGGCGACACCTTGCTTATATCCATACTTTCCATTTTTCAGTTGGAAAAATTCAGCTTCATTTAACCCTAAAATCTCATAAATTTTTTCCAGTTTTTCGACACATTTTTTTATCGAATCTTGCCCTGTTTTGAAAGTGACTTGAAGCCAGTCTACACAAGGCTTGAGACCGATTCGGCTTGTACTTTCTACCCCCGTGTTACAAGACGGGGGTAGACACTGATTTTTTTCCAATTCCGACACCCCCGACTATATACTCCGACTATCGGAAACAAGTCTATAAAAACATAATATCTCCGCATCAACTTCCTTTTCCGCGCGCTCACGCAATAGAGGAATTCTAAATTCGCGCTCCATGTCCGTCATGATCTCCGAGAGCAGAAAGTCACGACGCGATCTAGGCGCATTCATCGCGTCACGGTATCGACGCTTGTAGCCCGCCAACCTGTCCATATCCTCACCTCCTTCCAGCATGTCGCGACATGTCCTCTCTACGTGTCGCTGCCGAGCCACGCCCGAGCCTTGACACTGGGACCCTGCTCCCTTTGGAAACCCTAAAGGGCGAGGTGCGCGGGAGAAAAACGCTCCCGCACACCTCGGCAAAGCTTACCAAAGGGAGCCACCCAGCGATCAAGGCACGTTCGCTACGCTCACTTTCGGGCTGTTTCCGCCAGATCACCCTTTACAAACTCTCTCACCTTTTCCTCACTCAATTCCTGCCGCACGACTTCACGAACTACTTCCCCCACAGCCTCAACGATCGGCTTCGCAACCTTCTCTTGATTATAAAGCCATTGACCAATAATAAACGCACATAGACCCGACATCGTAACGCCATACGATTCGGCATACTGTTGTAGCAAGTCCTTCTTGTCTTCAGCGAGCTTAAACGCCACTCGAATATCACGAGCCATTTTATCACCCTTTCGTTTCCGTTTGTGTACATTCTAGCAACAAGAAAAAAACATGTCAAGACGAAATACGAAACAAAAAGGCGCTGGCGACGCGTCACGACGCAGGGAACCCCGAGACCCTTGCGTCGTACCGCGCGGCGGCCGCGCCACCTGTCGAACGTGATTTCGGTACCGAACATTTTTTCGTCTTACGAATATTATTTCGTATATGCAAAAAGGCACGCCTTGCTGTCGCGCACGCGCGCCAGCCCAGCCATGCCTCGTTACTCCTTATTGCTCTCTTGATTGCTTTATAATCTTAATCATCTCGTCATATGAGATATGTTTCGACTTAAACATCTCAATGATCTGTAAATCCGCTTTCGTCAACTTGGAAGAACCTTCTGTCAAAATGTCATCTATAAAACGTTGTTTTTCTTCATCACTCAAGCAATAATAAATCATGAAGAACGATTTTGACACCTGAT
>NZ_PEDM01000064.1 GCF_002742685.1 Anoxybacillus flavithermus | reverse complement strand
AGCTTTTTTTCGTCAAAAACCGCATAAAATCAATAAAAACTTAGGGTATGTCTTTGAAACTTTTGACAATATCTAATAAAATCAAGAGGTGAGGAAATGGAAAATGTTCGCGAACTATTCCACACGATGACAAAACGGCTTGGGCTGTTAGACCGAAATTGCTGTACGGTTGGTGGGGTTGAATTATCGCTTGTGCAAAGCCATATTTTATACGAAATTGACCGGATGAACGAACCATCGATGCAACAAGTGGCTGATGCGTTAGCCATCGATATTACGACGTTCAGCCGGCAAATTCAAACGCTTGTCAAAATGAACTTAGTGAAAAAAACACCTTATTCCCAAGACCGCCGCGTCTATATTTTATCGTTAACGCCGGAAGGAAAATACGTCACAGCAAAAATCGACGCGGAAGTGAACGAATATTTAGGTGAAGTATTTTCACATATGAGCGAGTTTGAACGCGAAACGGTTCTTCGCTCCATTCAGTTGTTGAACGAATGTATGGCTAAATCAACCGTTTGTTGCAAACCATTATTTTAAGGCAAGAGAAATCTTGCCTATTGCTTGAACAAATACTTGCATTTTGCAAATAAAGGGGAGAATTCATTTGGAAACGATACAATCGTTTTTCTTTTTAGCGTTAGAGCTTACGTTGCTTTTTCTCGCTATTTCGTTTTTTATTCAATTCATTGAGGGATACATTCCTTACGATCGCATGCAACAGCTGTTGGCAGAGCGCCATCCGCTCATTGGCGCAATCATTGCTGTCATGTTTGCATTTGTGACTCCATTTTGTTCATGTTCGACCATCCCGGTCGTCGTGTCGCTCTTAAACAAAAACGTTCGGTTCGGGCTTGTCATGATTTTTTTATTCGCTTCTCCTGTACTTGACCCGACGATTTTAACGATAATGACCGCATTGCTTGGCATCAAAGTAGCCGCCGTATATACACTATTGACGGCGATACTTTCGATTCTCATCGGTTTTATGCTAGAAGTGTTCGGATTTGAACGTGCAGTCAAACGCGTGATTATGAAAGGAAACGTGGATATCGGGAAAAAACGGACGTTGAAAGAAGCGTGGCATGAGACGCTTCATCTCATGAAAACGGTATATCCGTATTTATTGTTAGGAGCCGGAATTGGCGCATTCATCCATGGCGTTGTGCCGACGGAATGGATTTCAACCTATATGGGAGGTGATACATGGTGGCTTGTTCCGCTTGCGGCAATCATCGGCATTCCTTTATACATCCGTCTCTCTACGATGATACCTATTTCGCAAATGCTTCTTGCGAAAGGGATGGCGCTCGGTCCGATGATGGCGCTTATGATTAGCTCGGCTGGTGCAAGCTTACCAGAAATTACACTACTGCATAGCATTTTTCATAAGAAACTCGTCTGGGCGTTCATCGCCTCGGTTATTTCTATGGCTACGTTATCAGGATTTTTGTTTTACATCATATAAATGGAGGAGATTCATATGTTCAAAAAATTATTTACACAAAAAGAAAAAGGTTGTTGCGATGTGCAAATTATCGAGGTTAAAGATGACGAGAGAAAAGAGGATTGCTGCGAGGAGAAAGAGGACTGCTGCAAAGAGCAAGAAGATTGTTGCGAAGATGACGAACAAACATGTTGCTAGCAGCAGAGCACCAGGAAAACCTGGTGCTTTTTGCATGGGCAGGATTTTTGGTGAGGATGACGAAGTAAGGGGGGAAATTGTTTTTTATTTGGAAGATAAGCGATCGAAAAAGGATGAGGTTTGTGAATATATTGGACGTCAGTCATTGGAGAAGAGATGATGAAAGACAAGCATCCGGAACGAGACAAAAGTTTTGGTTAGTTAGTCTATATAACGAAAAACGATATTTGTTCAAAATTCCGATGTGTACGTGGAACGCTGACAACGACAATGAAACAGCTTCAGCTAGACATGGTACATGATATGGAGTTGACAATAACGGTGTAGTAGATAAAAATAACACAAAGCTCCCAGAGGATGGAACAGGCAGCCATCGCCTTTGGTGGAGATGCGGGAGTGAAAATCCGCCTGAAGTTTTGTGGATGGAGTGGATCGATAGCGGGAGGGGCTATGGATTTCTGTTTTACCACTATGCAATAGGCGAGCTCGTTGCGTTACAAGGATGGTGTGTGTTGACATGTCGTGTTTTTGTTGTATAATTGTGCGTAGAATAAACGCTGTCGTTCATATGGACGGCAGGTCAAGAAGGGAGCGGCATCGTGTCGCTCCTTTTGGTGTGCTCGGCATGGGTGCAATCTATAGGGTGAAAGTCCCGAACTGCGAAGGC
>NZ_PEDM01000063.1 GCF_002742685.1 Anoxybacillus flavithermus | reverse complement strand
TAAGAAATGGCACACGACCAGGTGGTAAGCGACGATCGAGTAAATGATCGAGCCCTCCTTCATTAAAACGTGCGACGTAGAGAGCAACCGATTGACGGCATAGATTGACCATTTTTGCGACATCTTTTCCGAGATACCCTTCCATGACAAGACGAACGGCAGTAACCCGAGCACGAAGCGAAGCATTTTTGATTTTCCGTTCTTGTTTCCGAAGGGTTCGCGGTGTCCAGCCGTGATCATTTGTGATTTTTAGACGTTTCATGTCATTTCCGCTCCTTTTATACATGGGTATGTAGGAGCAGTATAACCATGGAAAAGGGTGTTCATACAGAAGTCACAACTTTAAAGTGCATGTATATAGTTTCAATAATAGTAGTTTCAGTTTGTTTTTTTACTGCTTTATCCCTTGATATGTCTGCATTTCCGACATTTTCACGCCTAGACAAACCGCCTAGACAATTTTCAGAAAACACTTTCTGGAATTCGTAAATATTGCTTGATTGACCGCCTTTTTTTGCTCTATATGTACGGTAAATTTTCATGAATCCATGGTTTTGCATTTTCTTAAAGAAACGTCTTAAAGTGATTTCTGATTCAACATGGGCTAATTTCATGATGTTTTCTTTTTTAAGCCAGCAAGCCCCGATCACTTTACATGAATGTTTTACCATGACATCTAAAATTCGTAATTCCGCAGGTGTAAAATGAACCCGCTTTTTCATCTCTGCAATATGCCAATTCATTTCATCGACACTTGAAAAAGTTTGGTGTTTTTGATATTCCTTCTCGCAAGCAACAAAAAAAGTCATAGCCCTAAAGATCTCCTTTCGTTTCGGCTATGACCTTATCACGTACCCTCACAAGAAACCCTTACAAGAAATATATAGTAAAATAAACATACTTATTGATAAGCATGCTATCTTACGTTATACTGTATTCAGGATGTTTTCGTGAGGGTGATTACCTTCCGATGTTGCAGCATCGGGTGATAAGGTCAATCACCTTTTTTATTTTGTCTTTCTCTATCATTCTACTTTTTTCTTCATTATCTTGCAATCTTATTTAAACGTAACGCATATTGGTACCGATATGCGTCACGTTAACAATTTCTTGATGCATCAATATTTGACCAAGATTCAACCCTATTAAAATTTTAATAGTAACGAATATGAGATACTATAAACGGTTTACTGGTTACCTTTATATGTTACCATTAATTAGTTTATTTGCAGTGGACTGGGGAGCATTTCCGCTTTTCCTATCCTTCTCCGTTTTCTTGATTCTCTCCATAAGCTCCTTAAATTTAGAACTAGAAGTAAAGAGCGCTGTTTTTCTTCTAAAAAGTTCTCCATTTTGGTGTACGAAGATCCTTTAAATTAAATCAAATCATTTATTTCCTCTTTGTTTTTATTTTGCGTTTATTCACTTTTGCGTAAAATATGCTTTGTTCTTTTTCATTTTGCGATGATTTATTTTTGCGTAAAAGTTGAACAAAAAAATCAACATCAAACGCTCACAGCGCTTTTATAAAGAGAAGTTTTCTAAAACCTCATCCATCATATCGTCATTGATACCAATATAAAGTAATGTAATGGATGGCGCGGAATGCCCAAATATTTGCTGCAACATTGCCACATCCTTCGTCTGTTGATAAAAGTGATATCCGAAGGTTTTTCTCATCGTATGGGTGCCAATCGGTCCTTCCACACCACACGCTTTGGCTGCCTCGTTAATGATCCGCCAAGCCGTTTCTCGGCTAATCGGACGATTTCCTTTGCGTGACGGGAATAAATAATCGGAATCGGCCATTCCTCGCGTGTATTTCTCAATTTCCTGCTTTAAGGCTGCGGTCATCTTGATTTTGCGTACGTTGCCGGTTTTCTTCTCTTTGACACGCAAATGCTCCGTATATTTGACATCCATGACCCGTAAAGGCAGGATATCGCTAATCCGAAGACCAGAGTTAATACCAAAGGTAAATAGGAAATAGTCGCGATACGACCGATGCAACAAATACTCCTTCATTTCGCGAATTTTTTCGGGATCACGAATCGGTTCGACGCTGTTTTGTCCTTGCAGTTTAATCATGGATATCTTCCTTTCGAACTTCATAGATGCGAGGTTCGATGTCCTTCGTCTGGGAAGCTTCCGCACAGTCGCCACAGACAATGTTATTGTCGATCACGACATAATACACGATTTCATTTGGACGAAAGTCTTTATGGCAAACTTGGCAATAACTCACGTGAGTTGTTTTCATGAAATCTCCTCCAAAACGTTTCATTCAATACAACATTTATATTCTATATGTTACATTTACCCGAGTTCGACAGTTTGAGGGGCATTTTAGGCAAATGAAAATGACCGAAATGCT
>NZ_PEDM01000062.1 GCF_002742685.1 Anoxybacillus flavithermus | reverse complement strand
ACTGTAAATACAGCTTGTTGTACCGTCAACATGCGATTCACCTCCTTGTCTATCAATATTCACATCATAGACAGGAAAAGCAAAAAATATTCAGCTCACTTTATGATGTGGCTGAATAGTTACTATGTTTTAAAAACCAAAGAAAGAGGGCGTAAGAACTACAGTCTAATCAACGAGTGGGTAGCATTTAACATAGGAAAACTTCTAGATGTACCAATACCTAAAGCTCACATTATAAAAATAGATATAAAAGATAAGAGTAGTTATGGCTTACTATTTGACTATAAATTACCTGTAGATTATCTCCATGTATGCCATGTACAAAATATACCTGTATGGAAATTCTTGTCTAAATTAAGAAACGTTGATACCTTCTCTAATTTATTAGTGTTTGATATATGGATTAATAATAAAGATCGTTCTTCAAATTATGGTAATTTACTTGTAACTAAGAAAGATGATTCATATTATTACTACGCAATCGATCATGCTTTAAGTTTTGGAGGGTATTATCTAGATAACGAATCCAAAATTTTACTCAAAAAATCAAAGATATGTCAACTGAATTTTTCAAGTGCTAATCATCCTTATCCTTTTAATCATGTATACGAGGCTATTAAACTAAATATCGAATTTCAAGGTTGCAATCCTTTTGATGATGTTTTAAATAAGATGTCCAAGATAACAGAATCCCAAATCGAGGATATTTTTAATCAAGTACCCAAAAACACAGATTGGTTTGAACAAGAAGACATCGATATATATATCGAATATTTAATGCGAAGAAAAAATAATGTGATTTTATATTTAGAACAACTAATTGAAAAAATGTGGTTTCCAAACGCTAGTCCCGGTTGCTATTTCAAGTTATTTAACAAAATAAGAGGTTGATAGAGTGATAAATATCTTTACACAGTTTTCACATTTAAATAAGATGGTGAAAATTAGATTATTTCATTCTTTTATGCTAAGGATAATATCAAACAGTATCTTTCCTTTTTTGGGTCTTTATTTATTAACAAAATTCTCTCCTTTTCATTTAGCCATTATTACTTTTTTAGGTGCTTCATCAGTAATTCTAGGTCATCAAACTGTAAGTCGTTTTAAGAATATGCCAGAGAAAACAACATTGATGTGGACTTTTAAGGGTCTTATAACAGTACTTTTATTACTAGGGATTGTGACCTTTTTTGATAATAAGACTAATATATCATTCATTTCAATTTTATTTATAGCTATTTTGATGATTTATTATTTTTTAGCTGGAGTACTTAGTCCATTAATTGATAGTCTTTTATACCCTTTCCTTATTGGAAAAGATAAGAAGAAGGTATCTGCTATTAGTTATTGGTTAAATAATCTGTCCGCAGTAGTAGGCATATTAGTAGGGACATTTTCATCTATTAATAACCTTAGTATTTTGTTTATCTTTATGGCAATTATTTGTTGTATCAGTGCTATCTTATTTAATAAAACTCTCACTGAAGAAGGTTCTCTGAGAACAACATCACCTAAAGGGGGAAAAATTGATAAACAAACTAATAAAACAGACAGGAACGTGTTATTAATCATATGCTTTTCCATAGGAACATGCTTAATATTTATGATCGAAAGTAGACTTAACGATTTGTTGTCAGTTTATTTGACACACAAACAAATTATAGAACCTGAAGCACGAAAAATTATTGGAAATATCCTTTTAGTGAATTATGGAACTGTAATACTTTTTTCACCATTTATAGAGAAATTAATTAAATCTATAAGCGCTAAAAAACGTTTAATTGCAGGCATGATAATAATGTCTTTTTCAGTAGTAATGATTTTTTCAGGAGAACTGAAAATAATCGAGGTATATATGTATGTATTCTTGTATACTATAGGTGAAGTTTTTTACTTCCCAAGTAGACAAGTTGAAATTGCTAGTTTAATCCCTAAAGAGAACGTGACTGCTGCATACGCATTAGACCGTACTGTCATAACAGGTGCAAAGTTACTTTCTACATTATTAATATTAATAGTTGCTATTCCATATTTGTTCTGTTTAGTAATATTAATCTGTATTTTCTCATCCATCGTATTACTTCTTTCACAAGTTTATTCTAAAAAAAGAAATATAAGATATTATTACAATTAAAAGCTGAGGTTAAACGCGATTATGACAGATAAAATACAAGTTAGACTTGCCAACTTAAAAGATATTGACATATTACTAAACTTGACTAATGAAACCTTCCAGTATCACAAAGATAATATTTCTGATGTTTTTAATAGCGAAATAAAACACATCTACTCTTATGAAGAAATGAAGAAATTAATTGAAGATAATAATAAGGTTGTGGCTTTAGCTGAAAACCAGAAATTTGGGTGCATTGGATATGTAATAGCAGAAAAAAAAGATATATCTAAAATATATATCTTTAAACAGAAAAACATACTATATATCAAGGATTTAGGAGTTACCCAAAGTATGAGAGGAAAAGGTATAGGTAGTGCCTTAATTAAATGGATTGAAAGTTGGTCATACAATAATAACATAGATGAAATTCAACTCAATGTCTGGACTGAAAACTTCAAAGCAGTAGAATTTTATCAATACTTAGGATTTAACGAAATAAAAAAAACTTACATTAAACAGATAATAAAGTAAATGTTTTTTGTTAAAGTGTTATGTACAGCAAAAGGAAGCAATCCATTTCTTTATTCAAAGATAAATGTATATCTGTGTAAGTTAATATTGTCAGTGCTGTGCATCTAAACAAATTAATACACGAATGCAACATAATGACTATTATGTTGCATTCGACAATTTCCTACAAAACTAGTAAAACCCCTTGATATTCAAGGGGTTTTTAATTTTTCTCGACTTCGGGAGGGGTTTAAATCCCGAGTTCGACAGTGACTAGGCAAACAAAATGCCTCTAATCCCTTGATACCAA
>NZ_PEDM01000061.1 GCF_002742685.1 Anoxybacillus flavithermus | reverse complement strand
ATAAAGTGTGTTTAGTTAAGTTAGAAAGGGCGCACGGTGGATGCCTTGGCACTAGGAGCCGATGAAGGACGGGACAAACACCGATATGCTTCGGGGAGCTGTAAGTAAGCGTTGATCCGGAGATTTCCGAATGGGGGAACCCACTGTCCGTAATGGGGCAGTATCCATACGTGAATCCATAGCGTATGGAGGGCATACCCGGGGAACTGAAACATCTAAGTACCCGGAGGAGAAGAAAGCAAAAGCGATTCCCTGAGTAGCGGCGAGCGAAACGGGAACAGCCCAAACCAAGAGGCTTGCCTCTTGGGGTTGTAGGACACTCAATACGGAGTGACAAAGGAACGGAGTAGATGAAGCGGTCTGGAAAGGCCCGCCAGAGGAGGTAACAGCCCTGTAGTCGAAACTTCGTTCCCTCCTGAGTGGATCCTGAGTACGGCGGGACACGAGGAATCCCGTCGGAAGCAGGGAGGACCATCTCCCAAGGCTAAATACTCCCTAGTGACCGATAGTGAACCAGTACCGTGAGGGAAAGGTGAAAAGCACCCCGGGAGGGGAGTGAAAGAGAACCTGAAACCGTGTGCCTACAAGTAGTCAGAGCCCGTTTATGGGTGATGGCGTGCCTTTTGTAGAATGAACCGGCGAGTTACGATCTCGTGCGAGGTTAAGTCGAAAAGACGGAGCCGTAGCGAAAGCGAGTCTGAATAGGGCGTATAGTACGAGGTCGTAGACCCGAAACCAGGTGATCTACCCATGTCCAGGGTGAAGGTAGGGTAATACCTACTGGAGGCCCGAACCCACGCACGTTGAAAAGTGCGGGGATGAGGTGTGGGTAGGGGTGAAATGCCAATCGAACTTGGAGATAGCTGGTTCTCCCCGAAATAGCTTTAGGGCTAGCCTCGAGTTGAGAGTCTTGGAGGTAGAGCACTGATTGGGCTAGGGGCCCTCATCGGGTTACCGAACTCAGTCAAACTCCGAATGCCAATGACTTATACTCGGGAGTCAGACTACGAGTGATAAGATCCGTGGTCAAGAGGGAAACAGCCCAGATCACCAGCTAAGGTCCCAAAGTGTACGTTAAGTGGAAAAGGATGTGGAGTTGCTTAGACAACCAGGATGTTGGCTTAGAAGCAGCCACCATTTAAAGAGTGCGTAATAGCTCACTGGTCGAGTGACTCTGCGCCGAAAATGTACCGGGGCTAAACGTACCACCGAAGCTGTGGGACGACTTACGTCGTCGGTAGGGGAGCGTTCTAAGGGCGTCGAAGCTAGACCGGAAGGACTAGTGGAGCGCTTAGAAGTGAGAATGCCGGTGTGAGTAGCGAAAACAGAGGTGAGAATCCTCTGCACCGAAAGCCTAAGGTTTCCTGAGGAAGGCTCGTCCGCTCAGGGTTAGTCGGGACCTAAGCCGAGGCCGAAAGGCGTAGGCGATGGACAACAGGTTGATATTCCTGTACCACCTCCTCACCGTTTGAGCAATGGGGGGACGCAGGAGGATAGGGTCAGCGCGCGACTGGTTGTGCGCGTCCAAGCAGTTAGGCGCCTCAAGTAGGCAAATCCGCTTGAGTAGGCTGAGCTGTGATGGCGAGGGAAATGTAGTACCGAAGTGCCTGATTCCACACTGCCAAGAAAAGCCTCTAGCGAGGTGAGAGGTGCCCGTACCGCAAACCGACACAGGTAGGCGAGGAGAGAATCCTAAGGTGCGCGGGAGAACTCTCGTTAAGGAACTCGGCAAAATGACCCCGTAACTTCGGGAGAAGGGGTGCTCCCTCGGGTGAAAAGCCCAGGGGAGCCGCAGTGAAAAGGCCCAAGCGACTGTTTATCAAAAACACAGGTCTCTGCGAAGCCGTAAGGCGAAGTATAGGGGCTGACACCTGCCCGGTGCTGGAAGGTTAAGGGGAGCGCTTAGCGCAAGCGAAGGTGCGAACCGAAGCCCCAGTAAACGGCGGCCGTAACTATAACGGTCCTAAGGTAGCGAAATTCCTTGTCGGGTAAGTTCCGACCCGCACGAAAGGTGTAACGACTTGGGCACTGTCTCAACGAGAGACCCGGTGAAATCATAGTACCTGTGAAGATGCAGGTTACCCGCGACAGGACGGAAAGACCCCGTGGAGCTTTACTGCAGCCTGATATTGAATGTTGGTGCGACATGTACAGCATAGGTGGGAGACTGAGAAGCCTGGACGCCAGTCTAGGTGGAGTCGCCGTTGGGATACCACCCTTGTCGTACTGAGATTCTAACCCGCACCCCTGATCGGGGTGGGAGACAGTGTCAGGTGGGCAGTTTGACTGGGGCGGTCGCCTCCCAAAGCGTAACGGAGGCGCCCAAAGGTTCCCTCAGAATGGTTGGAAATCATTCGAAGAGTGTAAAGGCAGAAGGGAGCTTGACTGCGAGACCTACAAGTCGAGCAGGGACGAAAGTCGGGCTTAGTGATCCGGTGGTTCCGAATGGAAGGGCCATCGCTCAACGGATAAAAGCTACCCCGGGGATAACAGGCTTATCTCCCCCAAGAGTCCACATCGACGGGGAGGTTTGGCACCTCGATGTCGGCTCATCGCATCCTGGGGCTGTAGTCGGTCCCAAGGGTTGGGCTGTTCGCCCATTAAAGCGGTACGCGAGCTGGGTTCAGAACGTCGTGAGACAGTTCGGTCCCTATCCGTCGCGGGCGTAGGAAATTTGAGAGGAGCTGTCCTTAGTACGAGAGGACCGGGATGGACGCACCGCTGGTGTACCAGTTGTCCCGCCAGGGGCACAGCTGGGTAGCTATGTGCGGAAGGGATAAGCGCTGAAAGCATCTAAGCGTGAAGCCCCCCTCAAGATGAGATTTCCCATCGCGTCAAGCGAGTAAGATCCCTTGAAGATGACAAGGTAGATAGGTCCGAGGTGGAAGCGTGGCGACACGTGTAGCTGACGGATACTAATCGATCGAGGACTTAACTAAACACA
>NZ_PEDM01000005.1 GCF_002742685.1 Anoxybacillus flavithermus | reverse complement strand
GTTAAGACACCGCCCTTTCACGGCGGTAACACGGGTTCGAATCCCGTACGGGTCACTAATAAAAAGGACATCTCATAATTGATATGGGATGTCCTTTTTATTTTTACAAAGTTAAGCAGATGTATTGTTTTGGCTTAAGCATAAAACACAAGTATGAGCATGCCTCTTATCATAGTGACCAAAATTGCTCATTTTAACACATCGATGTATCGTATTCATCTATAGAAGGGGATTAGAGAACACAAAAGAAAAAAACGCTACTCCATATGAGTAACGTTTTTATATCCTTCTTTTCCACTTATGCCTATTTTCTTTTTCCTCTCTAAAAATTTCTTTCCATACTCTCCATGTTGGTGAATAGATGGATGTTCAACTTGAACGGTGACATGAGAGAGATTGTATCGTTCCTTTAACATTTCATTAATTGCTAAAATGATACAAAATGGCTGAATGTGCTCATGAATGAGAACGTGTGCAGTTAAAGAATAATGATCTGTCGAAATGGACCATATGTGCAATTCATGTACATCCTCAACGCCTTCAATAGATAGAATATCGGCTCGGATGCGTTCGATATCAAATTCGTGCGGAACTGCGTCCATTAAAATAAAATACGATTCTCGAACAATTTTTGCTCCACCTATAAAGATAATGCCACCAATGACCATACTAATAAGCGGATCAAATATATATAGTCCTGTAAAGTAAATTAAAATAGCTGAAATAATAACACCGATAGAGCTGAGTAAATCACCAATAAAGTGCCATAAGGCGCTTTTGACATTTAAATTTTCTTCTTCTTTCATACTCCGACTTAAAACGATTGTTAACACAAGATTAACGATAAATCCAATTGTTGCGATGGTTAACATGAAGGAAAATTGAATCGTTTCAGGATGAATGAAACGACGAATCCCTTCTATGAAAATCCAAATAGCAATAATGACAAGCGCAAGGCCATTTAAAAATGAGGCGATAATTTCAAATCGTAAATAACCAAATGTAAATTTTTTATTTGGTGGACGAGAAGCTAAATAGATAGCAATCATACTTAGTCCTAATGCGATCACATCGGAAGCCATATGTGCTGAGTCTGATAATAAAGCAAGAGAGTTAGAGAAAATGCCTCCTACTATCTCTACAATCGTGAAAAAAGTTGTTAATAACAATGTCGTCCAAAGTGCTTTTTTTGATGTTGTCTGCACTTTCATATGCGGTAAATGATGAAAATCGTACATGTTCATTCTCCTTTATTTAAAATTAATATCAAAAAAAATAAATAATAATTACTATAAAACATTTTATATCATTATCATTTGTTACTCAAGCGACGATTTTATGGACGTTCGTATTGATTTTCATTTCGTCATAATTAGCATGTGATTTGTTGAACATTGTCGAAAAATATCTTAATTTTCTTACAGGAATTTTATGTGCCTTAGTGTAATATATTCAGTACGGAATTATTTCTGTACCCCTTTAAGAAAGGAAGGATGAACATTTGCTAACGATGAGTCCAACGGATTTGCAGTTACATTTATTTCACGAAGGAACGTTTTATAAAAGCTACCAGTTATTTGGAGCACATCTTATGAAACAAAATGGGAGAGTAGAAACGCGTTTTTGCGTATGGGCCCCACATGCTAAAAAAGTGCGGGTTGTTGGGACGTTTAACAATTGGAAAGGAGAGGAGCATGAATTAACAAAAATAAACGATCAAGGAGTATGGATGATTATCGTTCCAGAAAATTTAGATGGACATTTATATAAATATGAAATTATAACAAAAGATGGAATAACTCTTCTTAAAGCGGATCCATATGCTTTTTATGCTGAAGAACGCCCCCACACAGCCTCTATTGTATATCAGTTGGATGGATATAAATGGAATGATCAAGCGTGGCAAAGAAAAAAGAAGCGAAAATCTATTTATGAGCAACCGATGTTTATTTATGAAGTTCATCTCGGTACATGGAAAAAGAAAGACGATGGACAATTTTATACATATGCGGAGATGGCGGAAGAGTTAATTCCTTATGTTGTTGAGCATGGATTTACTCACATTGAACTGTTACCGCTTATCGAGCATCCGCTCGACCGTTCATGGGGATATCAAGGAACGGGGTACTATGCTGCGACAAGCCGTTATGGAACGCCGCACGATCTCATGTATTTTATTGATCGCTGCCATCAAGAAGGAATAGGTGTCATTTTAGATTGGGTGCCTGGACATTTTTGTAAAGATGCACATGGATTATATATGTTTGATGGTCAACCCACATATGAATATATGAATATGCAAGATCGGGAAAATATTGTGTGGGGAACAGCCAACTTTGATTTAGGAAAGCCGGAAGTGCATAGCTTTTTAATTTCAAACGCTTTATTTTGGTTAGAGTATTACCATATTGACGGTTTTCGTGTTGATGCGGTAGCAAATATGCTTTATTGGCCGAATAGCGATGTACTGCATCCAAATCCATATGCGATTTCATTTTTAAAAAAATTAAACGAAGTTGTGTTTGCATTTGATTCAAACGTATTAATGATCGCTGAAGACTCAACGGATTGGCCGAAAGTGACTGCACCAACGTACGATGGAGGTTTAGGATTTAACTACAAATGGAATATGGGCTGGATGAACGATGTATTAAGTTATATGGAAACGAGCGTCAATGAACGAAAACATATGCATCATAAAATGACGTTTTCATTGTTATATGCTTATACGGAAAACTTTATTTTGCCTTTATCCCATGATGAAGTGGTGCACGGAAAAAAATCACTACTAAATAAAATGCCGGGCGATTACTGGGATAAATTTGCCCAACTTCGTCTACTTTATGGATATTTTATGACGCATCCAGGAAAAAAACTGTTGTTTATGGGTGGAGAGTTTGGACAATTTGATGAATGGAAAGATTTGGAGCAACTCGATTGGATGTTATTCGATTTTGATATGCATCGAAAAATGGACGCTTACGTGAAATCTCTCACACATTTTTATAGAAAACAAAAAGCATTGTATGAATGTGATCATGATCCAAGTGGTTTTGAATGGATTGATGTGAACAACGCCGAACAAAGTATTTTTTCTTTTATTCGGCGAGGAAAAAAAGAAGAAGATATGTTGATTGTCGTTTGCAATTTTACAAATGTCACATATCACGATTACAAAGTGGGTGTGCCGGTTTTTACAACATATCGGGAAGTGTTCAATAGTGATGATGTTATATACGGTGGTGCAGGTTATATAAACAAAAAACCGCTTGTCGCATATGAGGAACCGTATCACGGAAAGCCGCATCATATTCGGATGACTATTCCACCGTATGCTATAACGATTTTACGACCAATAAGAAAAAGAGAAGGGAAGGAAAGCCATGGTACGAAAAAAGTGCGTCGCTATGCTACTCGCAGGGGGACAAGGGAGTAGATTGAGTTCATTAACAAAAAATTTAGCCAAACCGGCTGTTCCGTTTGGAGGAAAGTACCGCATTATTGATTTTACATTAAGCAACTGCGCTAATTCTGGCATTGATACAGTCGGAGTGCTTACGCAATACCAGCCGCTAGAGTTAAATACGTATATTGGAATTGGAAGCGCATGGGACTTGGATCGGAAAAATGGTGGGGTAACCGTTCTTCCACCGTATGCTGAATCGTCAGAAATGAGATGGTATAAAGGAACAGCAAACGCGATTTATCAAAACTTAAACTATTTAAAGCAGTATGATCCGGAGTATGTGCTCATTCTTTCTGGTGACCATATTTACAAAATGAATTATGCAGATATGTTGCAATATCATATTGAGAAAAAGGCGGATGTGACGATTTCTGTTATTGAAGTACCATGGGAAGAAGCGAGCCGTTTTGGAATTATGAACACAAATGAAGATATGGAAATTATAGAGTTTGAAGAAAAACCAGCACATCCGAAAAACAATTTAGCGTCTATGGGCATTTATATTTTTAAATGGTCTATTTTGAAAGAATATTTAGAAATGGATAATCGAAATGATCGCTCGAGCCATGACTTCGGCAAAGATATTATTCCTCTGCTTATTGATGAAAAAAAACGACTTATTGCCTACCCATTTAAGGGATATTGGAAAGATGTTGGAACAGTAAAAAGCTTATGGGAAGCGAATATGGATTTACTCGCAGATACCCCGGCATTAAATTTATTCGATCATACGTGGCGCATTTATTCTGTAAATCCAAATGAGCCACCACAATATATTGCCCCATATGCGCAAGTAAAAGAGTCTTTAGTAAATGAAGGATGTATCGTTGAAGGAAATGTAGAACATTCTGTATTGTTCCAAGGGGTGTACATTTCACAAGGTACAACAGTAAAAGATTGCGTTGTTATGCCTAATGCAGTGATTGGGAAAAATGTATACATCGAAAAAGCGATCGTCCCACCGAACATGGAAATTCCCGATGGAACGTTTATTTGTGGGGATCAGTCTGACGGAGAAGTCATTCTTGTAACAGAAGAAATTTTGGGACATTTTTCTGAGAGAGGATGAGAAAACGTGGGAAAATTAATGCTTGGGGTCATTGATGCAACGACATATAAGCCAGAAATGAATGATTTGACGCTCCAGCGTTCTATTGCCGCCGTTCCGTTTGCTGGGCGCTATCGATTAATTGATTTCGTTTTATCCAATATGGTCAACTCAGGAATTGAAAGTGTTGCTATCTTCCCGAAGTATCAATATCGCTCATTAATGGATCATTTAGGATCAGGTAAGAATTGGGATTTGAATCGTAAACGTGATGGACTATTCTTTTTTCCTTCACCGGACCTTCCGATTTCTCATATTGGATCGTTTCAACATTTTCAGCAACATATCGACTACTTTTTACGAAGTACACAAAAGTATGCGCTTATTTGCAATAGCTATACGGTGTGCAACATTGACTATGAAGAGGTGTTGCGCCGCCACAACATGAACGAGTGCGATATTACTCGTATATGCCACCGCGGTCAATCACTTGACATGTTTATTTTAGAAACATCGTTGCTACTCGATTTGATCGCTAACCAACAAAGAAATCATTATCAAAGCATTGTTGATGTTGTTAATGATCAAGCGAATGGATTAACAGTATGTGATTATGAATATGATGGATATGTTGCGGTCATCGATAGTATCGAACGTTATTTTCATCATAGTTTAGAGCTTCTTCAACCAGATGTGTGGAAACAATTGTTCTTAAAAGGGAGACCGATTTATACAAAAGTAAAAGATGAGCCACCGACAAAATATACATCGCATGCTTGCGTTCGGAATGCAATGATCGCGAACGGATGCGTCATTGAAGGAGAAATTGAAAATAGCATCATTTCAAGGGCTGTGAAAATCGGCAAAGGGACTGTCGTTCAAAATAGTGTTATTATGCAAAAAAGTCAAATTGGAGAAAATTGTAATCTTTCATATGTAATCGTTGATAAAGATGTTCGGATTGGTGACGGGGTAAAACTAATAGGAACGCCAGAGAAACCGATCGTCATTCGAAAAGGGACAATACAAGGAGCGCTGATGAAATCGTGAGAGTGTTATTTGTTGTATCAGAATGTGTACCATTCGTAAAAACAGGCGGTTTAGCTGATGTGGCTGGCGCATTGCCAAAAGAGTTGAAAAAGCTTGGGACAGATGTGCGTGTTATGTTACCGAAGTATGGATTGATCCCACAACATATGCGCCAAAAAATGAATAAAATTGCTGAACTTGTTGTTCGCGTTGGTTGGAGAAGACAATATTGTGGAATTGAACAATTGGAATATGAAGGAATTACATATTATTTTGTCGACAACGAGTATTACTTTAAGCGAGATTCATTATATGGTCATTATGATGACGGTGAGCGTTTTTCATATTTTTGTCGCGCTGTACTCGATTCCCTCCCCGTCATTAATTTTCAACCGAATGTGATTCACTGCCATGATTGGCATACAGGAATGATCCCATTTTTGTTGCGTGAAGAATATACGAAAAATTCATTTTACGCTCAAATGAAAACGGTATTTACAATTCATAATTTGCAGTTTCAAGGCATTTTTCCACGCGAAATTTTAGGCGACTTACTAAATTTAAGCGACCGCTATTTTTCTATCGAACATTTAGAGTTTTATGGAAACGTCAGCTTTATGAAAGGAGCGCTTGTATCAGCGCATATGATTACAACAGTGAGCCCAACGTATAAAGAGGAAATTCAAACGCCATATTATGGAGAGCGGCTTGACGGGTTATTGCGGGCAAGAAATTCACATTTAGTTGGAATTTTAAACGGAATTGACGATGAAATATACAATCCGAAAAAAGATCCGTATATTGTAGTGCCGTACGATGTAACGACAATTGCGCGTAAAAGCATTAACAAACGAGCTCTCCAACAACATTTTTCATTGCCATCAGAAGAAGATATTCCTGTCATTGCCATTGTGTCGCGGTTAACGAAACAAAAAGGATTAGACTTAGTGAAATGTGTATTTCACGAAATGATAGCAGAAAACGTGCAAATGATTATCCTTGGAACAGGGGAATGGGAGTTTGAACATTTCTTTCATGAGATGGCTGTGACATATCCTGACCGTGTGCGTGTATATATTGGCTTTTCAGAGCAGCTTGCACATCAAATTTATGCGGGGGCGGACATGTTTTTAATGCCATCTAAATTTGAACCGTGTGGTTTAGGTCAAATGATTGCCATGCGTTATGGAGCTGTGCCAATCGTTCGAGAAACGGGTGGATTAAATGATACAGTGCAGTCATTTAACGAATTTACGAAAGAAGGAACAGGATTTACTTTTAAAAACTTTAATGCGCATGATATGTTATATACCATCCAGCGTGCTCGTTCATTTTATGAACAAAAAGAAATATGGGAAGGAATTATGAAACAGGCAATGAGTCGGGATTACAGTTGGGCAAAATCGGCATTCAAATACAACCAATTATACGACGAACTAATGGCTGGGAGTGGCATCTATGTTCACGAATAAGGAAGAGTTTAAGCAAACGTTTTTGAAACGGTTAGAAATGATGTATGGGAAGCGGTTTTGGGAATCGACTGTTCTGGATCAATACAATACGCTAGGGAATATGATTCGCGAGTATATTAGTAAGCATTGGATTCAGACGAACGAACGATACCGTGCCGAACATAAAAAACAAGTGTATTATTTGTCGATTGAATTTTTGTTAGGTCGTTTGCTAGGCAGTAATTTGATGAATCTTGGTATACGAGAGGTTGTGGAAGAAGGCCTGAAAGAGCTAGGCATTGAGTTAGCCCATATTGAAGAAGTAGAAATGGATGCGGGGCTCGGGAACGGAGGACTCGGTCGATTGGCTGCTTGTTTTTTAGACTCCCTTGCTTCTCTTGACTTACCCGGACATGGGCAAGGCATTCGATATAAGCACGGTTTATTTGATCAAAAAATAGTGAATGGTTATCAAGTAGAGCTTCCAGAACAATGGTTGCGTCATGGAAACGTTTGGGAAGTGAAAAAAGAAGATTTAGCGGTAGAAGTCAATTTTTGGGGAAAAGTGGAATGCTACGAACAAGATGGGCGTTTAACGTTTCGCCATTATGATACAGAAAAAGTGATGGCAGTTCCTTATGATATGCCTGTCATCGGGTACGATACGACAACTGTCAACACGCTACGATTGTGGAGCGCTGAACCCGCGAAATTTCCGCTTCATAAGCATGTCATGCAGTATAAGCGAGAAACGGAAGCCATTTCCGAATTTTTATATCCTGACGATACGAACGATGAAGGAAAAATTTTAAGGTTAAAACAGCAATATTTTCTTGTTGCAGCAAGCCTCGGAAGTATTGTACGTGATTATCGGCAACGATACGGTCATTTACAACATTTCCATCGGCATGTAGCTATTCATGTGAATGACACACATCCTGTGTTAGCCATTCCAGAACTGATGCGAATTTTGTTAGATGAGGAAGGAATGGGATGGGACGAAGCGTGGCACATTACGACAAATACGATCTCTTATACAAATCATACCACATTGTCGGAAGCGTTGGAAAAATGGCCAATTTACATTTTTCAACCGTTATTGCCACGAATTTATATGATTGTGCAAGAAATTAATGAACGGTTTTGTCGCGACTTATGGAATCGATATCCTGGTGATTGGAAAAGAATCGAGGAGATGGCCATTATTGCTCATGGCCTTGTGAAAATGGCTCATTTAGCGATTGTAGGAAGCTATAGTGTGAATGGGGTCGCGAAAATACATTCTGAAATTTTAAAGCATCGGGAAATGAAACTATTTTATGAATACTTTCCAGAAAAATTTAATAATAAAACGAACGGCATTACCCATCGTCGTTGGTTGTTGAAAGCGAATCCGGAGCTCTCTTCACTTATTACCGAAGCGATCGGAACGGAATGGATTAAGCAGCCTGAGCGGCTTATTCAATTGAAAAAGTATGCGACTGATCATGCGTTTCAAGAACAACTAGCAAAAGTGAAACATAGCCATAAAAAGAAGTTAGCCAAATATATTTATGAAAAAACAGGAGTGGTCGTAGACGAGTCATCGATTTTTGATGTGCAAGTGAAACGATTACATGCCTATAAAAGACAGTTATTAAATGTACTTCACATTATGTATTTATATAACCGACTAAAAGAAGATGAGCATTTCGATATGCATCCACGAACGTTTATTTTTGGCGCTAAAGCATCACCAGGGTATCATTATGCGAAACGGATTATTAAGTTAATTAATTCCGTTGCACAAAAAGTGAATAGTGACGAACAAATTAACGGAAGGTTAAAAGTTATTTTCTTAGAAAATTATCGTGTCTCATTGGCTGAAAAAATTTTTCCAGCTACTGATGTAAGTGAGCAAATTTCGACAGCCAGTAAAGAAGCATCGGGGACTGGAAACATGAAGTTTATGATGAATGGGGCCGTGACAATTGGGACATTGGATGGAGCGAATATTGAAATTTTGGAGCGTGTCGGTCATGACAATATGTTTATTTTTGGATTGACTGCAGAAGAAGTGTTGCACTATTATGCAAATGGTGGATATCATTCGTATGAATATTATCACCATGATCAACGGATTCATCAAGTTGTAAATCAACTTGTAAATGGCTTTTTTCCAGATGCGTACGATCATTTTGAACCGATTTATGATTCGTTGCTTGCTCACAACGATCAATATTTTGTTTTACGCGATTTTGCATCGTATGCCGACGCCCAACAACGATTGGGAACAGCGTATGAAAATCGGAGAAAATGGTTAGAAATGAGCTTGACGAATATCGCTTGTTCAGGATATTTCTCAAGCGATCGAACGATTGAAGAATACGCTCACGACATTTGGCATATTCGCTAACAAAAAGTCAGTCCTGTAAGCGTATGCTCACAGGACTTTCTTATGAAGTATAAGGATCTTTTTCGTAAGCTGGAAGATCACCAAGCGGAGACATTAATTGTTCGTCATCGAGCATTTGTTCATATTGTTCATGAATAATATTTGGATAAATTGTAATGCCTGTGCCGTAAAGATCTGTTGCTGCAAATGTTTCAAGTGGTTCAACGTAACCAATTTGTTCTCCGGCATCGATATACATTCGATCATAATGTACCGTATCTTGTTGAACATCTGAAGGTGTTTCTGATGTGCCGAAACGAGCTACCTTTTGCCAGCTATCTTCAGCGTCAAATGTTTCTATATCTTCATGAACGACAAATTCGCCAAATGGAGGAGACAAAACGCTTTCTTCGATTGGACGCTGTTGTGAAACAACTTGATCAGCACTATGTTCTTTACAAAACATCGTTGTTGGAATGGCCTCAAGGCGTTCGAGAGGAATCGCTTCTCCGCATATTTCGCAAATTCCGTACGTCCCATTTGCCATGGCTTGTAGCGCACGGTTGATATCATGAAGCTCTTTTTCTGTATGCTCATTTAAGGCCATATCTTTTTCTCGTTCATATAGTTCTGTTCCGCTGTCGGCAGGGTGGTTGTCATAATTTGATAATTCTCCAACCGAATCATGAGCAGATGTTCGTGTGAGACCGAAATGGTCATTTTGTTTTAACCGTTGCATGATTTGTTGCTTTTCTTGTAATAGCTGTTCACGCAAATTGGCTAAGTTTTGCAATATAACCCCTCCTTTATATTTGACTACGCATAGTATGGACTAAAAAGAAAAAACCATAGCGCCAAGACTATGGTTTTTTCTTAACAATTATTGCATCCAATAATGAATAAATAGACCGATAACGAGTAAAAATCCAAACTGCGTATTCGTTTGAGCTGTTGCTTTCATTGCTGGCATCATGTCGATCGGTTTTGTTTTTCCGATGAATCCTTTCGTTGCTTGCCATGCTTTCGGAACACTAAAAAATACGAGCAATGTCCATGGCGAAATCGTATCAGTAAAAACAAGCAATACAATCCATAAAAATGATACGACAAACATGCCACCTAATAACGAAATGGCACGTTTTCTACCGAGTAAAATGGCTAATGTTTTTCGACCGCTTTTTTTGTCCCCCTCTAAGTCGCGAATGTTATTGGCTAATAAAATAGCGCCGACTAGAATAGAGATGGGAACAGAAACAAGAATAGGTGTTGATGTAATTGTGCCTGTTTGAATAAAAAATGAAATTAAAATAATGGTAAGCCCCATGAAAAAGCCGGCTGCCAATTCACCAAACGGGGTATATGCGATCGGAACGGGTCCACCTGTGTAAAAATATCCTGCTGCCATACAAATGGTGCCGATCACAGCGAGCCACCAACTGCTATTGATGCAAATATAAACACCAAGTAGCATAGCAATAGCGAAAAAAGACCAAGCAAGCAGTAAAACTGTTTTTGGAGAGATACCGTCGCGGACAATCGCTCCACCGATTCCGACGGATTCAGGTGTATCTAGCCCGCGTTTATAGTCGTAATATTCATTAAACATATTTGTCGCTGCTTGGATAAATAATGAAGCTACGAGCATGGCAAAAAATAAGGGGAAGTGAATTGGCGTTTCATCTACTGCAAGCACAGTACCAATAGACACAGGAACGAACGCTGCGGTAAGCGTATGTGGACGCAATAATCGCCACCAAACACGCCAGTCTCGTTTATAATGAACCGTTTGAGTATTTGAACGTACTGGTGTCGGCATACTATTCTTCTCCTTTAAGTAAAATGTCGTTCACCATAAGTTTAGGGAAGTGGGGAAAATGTGTCAATGTCTTGACAATATAAATTGTTTCCTATCTCTAAAAAACAATATTATAATGAAAAAGGGACAAAAAGTTTAAGTATAGGCGTGATAAAAGGTGGTTACTTTATATCAAAACAAAGTTATTGACCAATTGCGTGATGTATTGAAGAAAAAACAGCATATGGTTAGTGTCACCATAAAAATGGAGCAAATCGATCCGCTTGATTTTTTCGCTGCAGGTGAAACGTTATTTCATGGACAACGTTTCTATTGGTCGGATTACTTGTGCGAACAAACGTTTGTTGGACTAGGTCATGCGCACGTTATAAAAAGCGAAGAAAAGACGAAAAAGCGGTTCCGTGAAGTTGAACGAGAATGGAGACAAATTGCAGAAGACGCTTTCATTGAAGGTCAAGGGCCACTGATGTTTGGAGGGTTTGCCTTTGACCCGCTAAAACGGTCGGATAAACATTGGAGTCAATTTCCTTCTGCTCAATTTGTTGTGCCTACATTTTTGTTAACAAAGCAGCGAGATGAAACATGGTTAACGGTCAACGTCGTTCATGAATCGCTCGATCAGCTCGAAGAAATGATCGATTCCTTGTTTCACATACGTGGTGACAGTGAATGGCATCGTGCTTACGTTGTCAAAAAAGAAGAAGTCGCTCGTGACCGATGGATTCGTGCTGTTCATTATGCAACGGATCTCATTCAAAATAAAGCAATTGAAAAAGTCGTTTTAGCACGCGAATTATTTCTTTCTTTTTCTCATCGAATTGATCGTTCTCATGTGTTACGTGCTTTACGTGAGCAACAACCGATGAGCTACATTTTTGCTTTTGAAAATGGCTCTACTTGCTTCATTGGGGCTTCTCCAGAGCAACTTGTAAGAAAGGACGGGGGCATGTGTGAAACAGCTTGTCTGGCCGGATCGATTCGTCGTGGACGTACAATCAAAGAAGATGAAGAACTTGGACGTTGGCTGCTTCAAGACGATAAAAATCGTCGCGAGCATGCATTTGTTGTCGATATGATTGAACGAGCGATGAATGAAGTATGTACCGAAGTCGTCGTTCCGAGTGAACCGACTCTTTTAAAAATGAGACATATTCAACATTTATATACACCTGTTCAGGCAAAAACGAAAGAAGGGATCTCGATTTTCTCACTCGTTGAACGGCTTCATCCAACCCCTGCGCTCGGGGGATTTCCGAAAGAAAAGGCGGTACAGACGATTCGGGAGATTGAGCCACTTGATCGTGGATGGTACGCTGCCCCAATTGGTTGGGTTGATGCGAATGGAAATGGAGAGTTTGCGGTAGCGATTCGTTCTGCATTACTTGGAGACAATGAGGCACATTTGTTTGCTGGGTGTGGCATTGTTGCTCATTCTGATCCACATAGTGAGTACGAGGAAACGAATGTAAAGTTCAAGCCGATGTTATTAGCGTTAGAGGGGGAACGAGAATGAATGAAATGACGGCATATGTTGCAGCATTTGTTAATCAATTCGCTCATATGGGCGTTCAACAAGTTGTAATTAGTCCTGGATCTCGCTCTACTCCTCTTGCAATGGCTATGGCTGAACATCCGATGCTAAATACTCACGTTCATATTGACGAACGTTCTGCCGCTTTTTTTGCGTTAGGTATGGCGAAAGCTTCTGGTAATCCGGTTGCTCTTGTTTGTACATCGGGAACAGCAGTAGCAAATTATTATCCGGCAATCGTCGAAGCTTACTATGCACGTGTTCCGCTCGTTGTGATTACGGCCGACCGACCTCATGAACTGCGTGATGTCGGGGCTCCACAAGCAATTGACCAGTTGCATATATACGGTCCGTATGTAAAATGGTTCGTTGATATGGCGCTTCCAGAAGGAAACGAGCGGATGCTTCGTTATGCAGAAATGGTCGCCGCTCGTGCTGTATCTGTTGCATCGTCTGTTCCAAAAGGACCGGTTCATATTAACGTCCCATTGCGTGAACCGCTCGTTCCAACGATCAATGAACCGCTGTTTTCGCTATCTCCTCCAGCTCGCATCGTATATAAAGGAAACAAACATCTTTGTGAAGAAATGATCGATGAGTTATATGCGGAGTTGAGCGGTGTAGAAAAAGGGGTCATTATATGTGGAGATTTGCATATCGAAGGGTTTTCTGACGCAGTTGTGAAGCTAGCAGAAGCATTGCAATACCCTATTTTAGCAGATCCTCTTTCTCCATTACGAACAGGTACACATGAGAAACAATTTATTATTGAATCGTATGATGCGATGCTAAAAAATGAAGCGTTTGCGAATCGATTTGTTCCGGATGTCGTTATTCGCTTCGGAGCGATGCCTGTATCGAAATCGCTTTATATTTGGTTGCAGGAGCATAAACAAATTAAGCAAATGGTTGTCGATGAAGTGGGGCAATGGCGGGATCCAACGTTATCGCTTCAAGTACTGATAGAAGCGAATGAGGTTCAATTTTGTTATGATTTAGCTCGACGTGCGTCTACTATATCTCGTTCGTCGCAATGGATGAGCCAATGGCAACACATGAATGAACGTGCAAAACGAATTTTGTTGAGAGCAGAAGAAGAAACGGATATGTTTGAAGGGAAAGTATTTATTGAACTTGCTCAGTTATTACCAGATGAAGCAACTCTTTTCGTTGGGAATAGTATGCCTATTCGCGATGCGGAT
The DNA here is from genome assembly GCF_002742685.1 of Anoxybacillus flavithermus. Taxonomy (GTDB): domain Bacteria; phylum Bacillota; class Bacilli; order Bacillales; family Anoxybacillaceae; genus Anoxybacillus; species Anoxybacillus flavithermus_E. The sequence goes on along the minus strand of NZ_PEDM01000005.1, from coordinate 87,806 downwards.
ACGTTTTTCATGTCATCACATAAGCGAATTCGTTTACTGGCGAATCGTGGGGCAAACGGCATTGATGGAGTTGTATCGAGTGCTCTTGGGGCAAGTTACGTTGCTCAACCACTTGTGTTAGTGATTGGGGATTTGTCATTTTATCATGATTTAAACGGTTTGTTAGCTGCGAAATTACAAAAGCTACATGCGACGATCATCGTACTAAATAATAACGGTGGAGGCATTTTTTCATTCTTGCCACAAGCGAATGAACCAAAGCATTTTGAACGGTTATTTGGCACGCCAACGGATTTATCATTTCAGCATGTTGTCGACATGTATAATGGGCATTATGAAAAAGTAGAAACGTGGGAACATTTTCGACAGGCGGTGACGGATGCCCTTTTGCGCCCGGCATTAAATGTCATTGAAGTTCCGACATCACGTGAATATAATGTCAAAATTCACCGGAAATTGTGGAAAGATGTTTCCCAGGAAATGTCCAACTTGTTGAATAAAGGGGAATGAGCATGAAGTTTGTCGTCCAAGGGCAAACGTATTATGTGGAAATGTACGGAAGCGGACAACCGCTATTGTTACTACATGGATTTACAGGTAGCTGTCAAACGTGGCATCCGTTTATTTCAACTTGGAGTCAACATATGCAATGCATCGCCATCGACATTCTTGGCCACGGACAAACGGATGCTCCTTCGGCTGTAAAGCGATATAACATCGAGATCGTTGCAAAAGATATTGCTATGTTATTTGAACAATTAGAAATAAAAAAAGCGCATATATTAGGATATTCCATGGGGGGGCGACTTGCGCTCACATTTGCGATTCGTTATCCACAGTACGTTCAAACACTCATATTGGAAAGTAGCTCGCCAGGTTTAAAGACGGAAGAAGAACGAGTGAAACGTCGCGAAGAAGATGAACGATTAGCACAGTTCATTGAAAAACATGGCGTTGTTTCATTCGTCGATCGCTGGGAGAGCATCCCTTTATTTTCTTCTCTTCAACGGCTACCAAAAAGTATGCAACAAACGTTGCGGGAAGAACGATTACAACATACAGCGATTGGATTAGCGAACAGTTTGCGTGGGATGGGGACAGGGGTACAACCTTCTTGGTGGGAGACGTTGCATCAATTACATATGCCGATATTGTTGATTTGTGGAGAAGATGATGAAAAGTTTTGTCGAATTGCGTCAGAAATGGTACAATTATTACCAAACGGAACGCTCATTACCGTCCCGCATGCCGGGCACGTTGTGCATATGGAGCAGCGTGAGCGTTTTGGTACGCTTGTTCAACAATTTGTGTTAAGAGGAGGTTTATTGCATGGCAATTGAATGGGTGAAAGAGAGGGAATATGAAGATATTTTGTACGAAACGTACAATGGCATTGCAAAAATTACAATTAATCGTCCCGAAGTACATAATGCATTTCGTCCAAAAACAGTAATGGAATTGATTGATGCGTTTGCGTATGCGCGTGATGATGCAAATATTGGTGTCATTATTTTAACAGGAGCAGGAGGCAAAGCATTTTGTTCGGGTGGCGACCAAAAAGTACGTGGACATGGTGGATATGTGGGTGACGATCAAATCCCACGCTTAAACGTATTAGACTTGCAGCGTTTAATTCGTGTTATTCCGAAGCCGGTTATTGCCATGGTTGCAGGTTATGCGATTGGCGGTGGCCACGTGCTACATGTCGTTTGTGACTTAACGATTGCAGCAGATAATGCGATTTTTGGTCAAACAGGTCCGAAAGTCGGTAGCTTTGATGGAGGATATGGAGCAGGTTATTTGGCGCGCATTGTCGGTCATAAAAAAGCGCGTGAAATTTGGTATTTATGTCGCCAATACAATGCCCAAGAGGCCTTAGAGATGGGATTAGTCAATAAAGTTGTTCCGCTTGAACAGTTAGAGGAAGAAACGGTGAAATGGGCGGAAGAAATTTTAGAAAAGAGCCCGACAGCTATTCGCTTCTTAAAAGCTGCGTTCAACGCTGATACTGATGGATTGGCAGGCATTCAACAACTTGCTGGAGATGCGACACTTCTTTACTATACAACAGACGAAGCGAAAGAAGGACGCGATGCGTTTAAAGAAAAGAGAAAACCGGACTTCAAGCAGTTCCCGCGTTTTCCATAAAAATAAAACAGCTTGATGTGCATACATCAAGCTGTTTTTTTGAAGGTGGTGTGAAGATGATCCCAAATTGGCTACGTCAACGTGCACATTTAACTCCGAATCGTGTAGCGCTATATGATGACACACAAGCGATTTCATTTGCTGAGCTCCATGAGCGGGCGGTAAAGCGGGCAAGGCAATTTGTTTATCTCGGTGTAAAAAAAGGCGATATTGTAGCTATCTTAATGAAAAATAGTATACATATGGTCGAAGCCATTCATGCGCTTCATTATGTTGGAGCGATTGTTTTGTTACAAAACGTACGCTTATCAATAGAAGAAATAAAGTGGCAATTGGATCATAGTGGAGCGCGTTTCGTCATTTGTGATGAGCCATTTCCAGACGAACGAGCAATTGAATGGAATGAATTTATAAAACTCCGTGAACGAGATGGAGAATGGCAAACGATGTACCATCTTGATGATGTGGCAACCATTATGTATACATCGGGGACGACAGGAAAGCCAAAAGGAGTTATGCAAACGTATGGGAATCATTGGTGGAGTGCGATTGGTTCCGTTTTAAATATAGGCTTGTATGAAAAAGATTGTTGGCTTGCGGCTGTTCCATTTTTTCATGTTAGCGGTTTGTCGATTTTAATGCGGAGTGTCATTTATGGAATGAGTGTTTATATTATGTCATCATTTGATGCGAAACAAAGCAATGAACTCATTTTCCAAGGAAAAGTTACGATAATGTCCGCTGTCAGCACCATGGTGCAACAAATGATTCAACAACTAAAACAGCCGTATCCTTCATCATTTCGCTGCATGCTCGTTGGAGGAGGACCTGTTTCACAGCCATTATTGCAATCGTGTGTCGATTGGAATATACCTGTATATCAAACATATGGTATGACAGAAACCGCTTCTCAAGTGGCTACATTACCTCCAGATGCTCTTCATAAACATGGTTCAGCAGGAAAACCGCTGTTTCATATGAGCATTCGCATTGAAAAAGAAGGACATCAACTGAATGCAAATGAAGTGGGAGAGATTGTTGTCAAAGGTCCGAGTGTCATGAAAGGGTATTGGAGAAATGAGGAAGGAACAGTGGCTGTGTTAAAAGATGGTTGGCTACATACTGGGGATATCGGATATATGGATGACGAAGGATTTTTATATGTGCTTGACCGTCGTTCAGATTTAATTATTTCTGGTGGAGAAAATGTATATCCTGCCGAAATTGAGTCGGTACTTTTGGAACATAAGGCAGTAAAAGAAGCAGGGGTCATTGGAGTTGTCGATGAAACATGGGGACAAGTGCCACATGCGTTCGTTGTATTACATGATCAAACAGCAACGGAAGAACAATTAAAGTTGTTTTGTATGAGTAAATTGGCTAAATATAAAGTTCCAAAACGAATTTATATCGTTGATCATTTACCGCGCAATGCCGCAAACAAACTGATGCGCCGTAAGTTGAAAAACTGGATCAATGAATAAGAGGAGGCAGCCGACGCCTCCTCTTATTGATATCCTTTTGCTGTTTCTTTCGTAATTTTTTCTTTAAACAATTTATAACTCCAAAGCTGATAGCCCACTACGATCGGCACCATGACGATAGCGACACCGAGCATAATTTTTAAGTTTAATTCACTTCCTGCGGCTTCAAAAAGCGTTGTACTATATTCATCGTTGATGCGGGAAGGAAGCATATTTGGGAACATGCCGATAAAACCAGTTGCCATAAGTGTAAAAATCGTCAAGCAAATGTTCGTAAATGCAAGTCCAATACGTTTTTGCCAAACGAACAATAACATCAGTAATGCAAATACGAAAGTAAGCGCTGGAATGATCCAAAGAATAGGGAACTTTGTAAAATTGTTCAGTAGTGATGTGCGATTACTTGTTGCGACAAAGAAAATAGATAGTGTAACAACTGCAACAACAGCAGCTGGGCGAACGACTGTATATGCTCGTTCCACTACCTCTCCAACCGTTTTTAGCATCACCCAAAGAGCACCAGAGACAGCAAATAAGCTAATAAATAATAAACCGCCTAATAGACCGTACGGATGAAGTAAGCTAAAAAACGTTCCTTCATATCCAGAAGGACCAATTTTTAAACCGTAAAACAAATTCGCAAACGCAACACCCAATAAAAGGGCTAAAGCAAAACTGCTAATTGTAAATGCCCATTTCCAGCTTTTTTGCCAAAGTGGTGCATCATCTTTATGCATAAATTCCAATCCAGCTGCACGGAAAAAGAGCGCGAATAAAATGAGCATCATCGGCGTATATAAGAAGCTAAATAAGTCAGCGTAAACAGCTGGAAACGCAGCAAATGTGGCTCCGCCAGCTGTAATTAACCAGACTTCATTGCCACCCCAAAACGGTCCAACAGCTTCTTGTAGCTGATTTCGTTCTTGTCGATTTTTCGCTAAAAATGGAAATAACATCCCTGTACCGAGCGTATATCCATCTAAAACGAAGTACATCGTCCAAATGAGCCCCCATAGACCAAACCAAATGATCGCCACTGTTTCATGAGACATGTTGAACTTCCCCACCTTTCGTAGCCGTGGATGTGTACGGTCCTTTTTTCGCATATTTTAACATTAAGTACACGTCTGCAATAAGCAAAATGGTGTAAAACAAAACTAAGCTGACGAGTGAGAATAGGATCTGTGAAAGCGAAATAGGTGATACTGCTTCAGCTGTGCGCATTAATCCATATACCGTCCACGGTTGACGCCCGACTTCCGCAACGACCCAGCCGGCATTGATAGCGACATACGGGAGCAATACAGAATACATGACAAGTTTTAAGAAACGTCGTGATTCAACTAATTTGTTTTTGCGATATAAGTAAAATCCGTACCAAAATAGAGCGACAAAATATAAACCGAGCGCCACCATTAAACGAAATGAATAAAAGACGATGTTAACATTCGGACGTTCATTTTTTGGAATTTGATCGAATCCAACGACTTTCCCATCAAACGAATGTGTGTAAAAATAGCTACCAAGCTTCGGAATCGTTAAAAATTCAACGATATTTCGCTCATTTTCTGGGTCAGGAATTTGAATAATGTGAAATGGTAAACTTTCTTTTGTTTCCCACACGGCTTCGAGAGCTGCCCCTTTGGCAGGTTGCATTTTTGCCGCAAATGATGCTGATTTATGACCAATAAACGGTGTCGCTGTTGCGGCAATCAGTCCTAAAATAAGTCCATATTTAAACGATTTTTTGAAAAATTCAACATGTTGTTTACGCAATAAATGCCAAGCACTAACCGCCATGACAAAAAATGCTCCAACGATATAACAGCCAACGACAGTGTGTACAAACATATGCCAAGCATATGGATTTGTTACCACTTCCCAAAAGTTTTGCAGTTCGATACGTCCATTTTTTTCAATATACCCAACTGGATTTTGCATAAAACCGTTTGCTGTAATAATCCAAAGTGCTGAAATGTTTGTACCGAGCGCAACCATCCAAATCGAAAATGCACGAAGTTTCGGTGAAATTTTATCTTTTCCGAATAGCCAAATGCCCATAAATGTTGATTCTAAAAAGAAAGCAACGAGCGCTTCAATGGCGAGAGGAGAGCCGAAAATATCCCCCATATATTTCGAATACTCAGACCAGTTTGTTCCGAATTGAAATTCCATCGTGATACCTGTAACTACACCGAGAACGAAGTTGATGGCAAACAGTTTCCCCCAAAAGTCTGCCATTTGTCGATAAAGCGGATTTTTCGTTCGCACATGTTGCGCTTCCATCCATGCAATTAAAACAATAAGCCCAATGGTTAACGGAACGAATAAAAAATGATAAAAAACCGTAATGGCAAATTGAAAACGGCTAAGTAAAAGTACGTCGCTCATATATCCCCCTCCGATATACTAAATATTTTTCATATGTATAAGAGTAACCTCAATACGTGAAGAAGAGATGAGAGAAATGTTGCAAAACTGTGGCGATAATTTTAAAAAAATGTGTCTATCCACGATTATTAACATGAAAAAAGAGAAAACCTCTTGCGATGAGCAAGAGGTCGTGCTGTTATTCGGTCGGTTGGAACGTTTTACAGTCTGTTTCTGTGGAGCTTGTTGCCGTTGCGCCGGCGTGACTTACGACGTAGATTGCGTCTGCACTACATCGATTACCTTGTGACCAAAACTGGCAGTTTTGCACTTCACAAAGTACATCTTTTGCCATCATACTCCCCTCCTTTCTTTATACTGATGTTAGTGTAGACAAAACGTTGACAAGACATAACATGAAAAAATGAGCAAAAATAGCGAGAATTTTTATCAACAAATGTTGACATAGATAATCATTCTCAATTAGAATGAAATTGTGCAATATAAGACAAAAAGTTGGAGGGAGTTATATGTCATCGTTATTAGTTGTTGGTGCGGATCATTTAGGAAACATTACAGATAAATTAAAAAGCTCAGGATTTAAGGAAATTATTCATTTAGATGGTCGAAAAGTGAATATGGTGAAACGACAAATACCGGAGCACGTCGATATCGTATTTGTGATGACGGATTATATTAACCATAATTTAGCGAAAGTCATTAAACAAAAAGCAAAAGATCAACACAAGCCGATTTACTTTGTAAAGCGCTCATGGAGTTCCATTCAATCTGTCATTGAGCAAATGGGGGAGCTAAAACGAGTGAACTAAGGAGGAGAGAACATTGTGGCAATCGTTTTTGAATGAAGTGTTAACTTATCATTACAGCATATCTCCACCTCATCGTTCATCGCTTACGTTGCTAAAAGGAATTGAACGGGCAACATCATCGTTTCCGATCGCTTCTTGTGATTCTCCCGTTACATACTATAAAATGATTGCACAAATGACGGATTACTTGCTTCGTTTCGTGGCGAACGACCAGTCGTTTGTTCACATATTAGATGCACACGATGCATTTATTACAGTATCATGTACGTCTGAAACGGGCGTTGTCCCGTCATGTATGAATGTTTTTGTTGTTAATCATATTTCTTCATGGGATGCACTACAACAATTTGAAAAACATTTCGCTCAAAAACCGAAAACAATAAAAATACATCATGTAATAAAAAATCGCTTATCTTATGTTACCTTTACAAGTGAAACATATTGTAAAAAAACCGGGTAGTGCCCCCGGTTTTTTACAATTCATCAAACCCATTAATATCGGTTGTTTTTGTGTATGAACGTGGACGGGCTTCAAAAAAGTCAGTTTTGCCTAAGTTTACGTTTTCATCGCTAAAGACGCGAATCCAAGGCATGCTATTTTCATCCGCGTCATAGCGATCGTCTAAGCCAAGCATGCGCAGCCGCTTATTTCCGAGATATTCGATATATTTCTCCATTTCAATGACATCAATGCCATCGATGTCGCGCAACACAAAGCGCGACCATTCTGTTTCGTAACGAATGGCTTCGTCGATATAGTCATATATCCACGCAGAAAACGCTCCATTTTCATCAATTTGTGGATTTTCCCATAACACCGCGCGTACAAGTTGAGAAATAAAGTAACTATGGCATAGCTCATCTTTATTAATATAACTAATCATCGTTGATGTTTTGAGCATTTTTTGGTTTCTTGCCAAATTATAAAAAAAGGCAAACCCAGAATAAAAATTAATCCCCTCTAAGACGAGCGAAGCGACGAGCGCGCGGCAAAACGTCTCCACCGTTGGTTGCTCGCGAAATGCTTCATATACGCGAATGACGTGTTCATTTCGTTTATAAATGTGCGGATTCGTGCGCGCCATTTCAAACGCGCGATGTTGTTCGGATAATTTTTCGATGGATGCCAGAACGTACGAGTACGACTGATTATGGACGACTTCTTGCTGTTCGATAATCGAAAAAATCGCTTTGACGCTCGGATCGGTAATGTATTCTTTCATCGCTCCGATAAAATTTGGTTGAACAGAATCTAAAATTGAAAGCAAACCGATAATGTGTAAAAATGCATCCCGTTCCCGCTCGCTTAACACATGCCATTGTTTAATATCATCAGACATGTTAATTTCAAATGGCGTCCAAAAGTTTCCTAGCAACATTTTGTATATATCATAAAAATGGCTATATTTAATATCGTTCCAGTTTAAAATGCCGCTTGCTTTTCCGTTAATAATGCTTGTTGCTTTATTTGGATGCGACGGCTCGAGCAATTTTACTTTCGTCAATAACAAAACGGTCAACCTCCTTGAGTAGTTGCTGGACGAAAACAGTCGGTAAATGTTGTTGATGTCCGCGCGGCGATTGTTCAATTTTTAACGTGCCGAGCACCGTCGTCACTTTTTGTAAATGGTACGCCATTTCATCGACAGCGCGGCAATAGTCTGGCCACATTTGATCTCCTGTGCCAAACAGCGCAACAGGAGGCAAAGGAAGATTTCGTTCTTTGATAAGAAAACGAAGTAGCTTTCTCATTTCATCTGGAAGTTGTCCATTTCCCCATGTATATGAACCGAATAAAAGAAGGTGCGCGTTAGAAATGAGCGATTCGATCGCAAACATATGTTCAACATTGATCGTTTTCACCGCATGTCCATACAAATAAAAAGCTTCTTCAATTAACAAGGCGACTTCTTTTGTGTTTCCCGTTTTCGATGTATAGCAAATAAGCACGTTCATTGTTTATCCCCCTACGATGAGCAAACGTCGCATTCTTCAATCGTTACGGCAGTGCTGCGAACGTAATACGTTGATTTTAACCGTTCTTTCCATGCCGTTAAATGTAAATCCAAAAGATCTTTCGCTTTAATCGTGTTGTATACGTAAAGATTAAAACTTAACGACTGATCGACATGTTTTTGTCTAGCGGCATTTTGACGAATGCTCATCTTTTGATCCACTTCATAGGCATTGTCGTAAAACCAAAACGTTTTTGCGTTTAAATCAGGGACGGTCACGGGAATTTTATAATTTTTCTTTTCTTCGAAATATAAACGGTTAAAAACAGGGTCGCACGATGCCGTTCCGTTTGCTAAAACGGATGTGGAAGCGTTTGGCGCAGGGGCCATTAAATAACCGTTACGAATGCCATATTGCATAACTTGTTGTTTTAAACGATCCCAGTCTAAATCACCATGGGAATGATAGCCACGTAACTCAAAGTATGCGCCTGTATGCCAATCGGAGCCTTCAAACGCTGGATATGCCCCTTTTTCTTTTGCAAGCTCCATGCTCGCTTTGATCGTGAGGTAAGCAATTTTCTCGAATAACTCATCAGCCAGTCGTACGCTTTCTTCGCTATTCCATTTGATTCCTTTTAACGCTAATAAATGATGCCAAGAAAAGGCGCCTAGTCCGATCGCGCGATATTTTTTATTTGTGAGGACAGCTTGCAACACTTCAATTCGCTTTTCGTTTAAGTCGATCACGTTATCGAGCATGCGCACTTGAATCGGAATTAATCGCTCTAATACATCATCTTGTACCGCACGCGCTAAATGAATGCTCGATAAGTTGCAAACGACAAAGTCGCCAGGTTTTTTATGAATGATAATTTCACCATCTTGCGTATACTCTTTTGTGACGGTCGTTGGACTCATGTTTTGCATAATTTCTGTACATAAATTGCTAGAATAAATCATGCCTGCGTGTTTGTTCGGATTCATACGATTTGCTTCATCGCGATAAAACATATAAGGCGTTCCTGTTTCTAACTGTGACTTTAATATCCGTTTCATGATTTCAATCGCAGGAACGCGCTCTTTGCTTAACGCTGGATAATTGATGCATTCCTCATACTTTTCACGGAACGAGCCATTTCCTCGTTCTTCATCATAAAAGTCTTCTAGCCCTAATGGATTGCCGTTTTTATCTTTCCAGCCCATCACTTTTTTCACTTCATGTGGGTCAAATAAATACCAATCGCCACGCTTTTCGACTTGTTCCATAAATAAATCAGGGATGCATACGCCATAAAATAAATCATGGCATTTTTGCCGTTCATCGCCGTTGTTTAGCTTCGCGTCTAAAAATGAGAAAATATCTTTATGCCAAACATCTAAATATACAGCGATAGACCCTTGACGTGTACCAAGTTGATCCACCGATACAGCCGTATTGTTTAATTGGCGCATCCATGGAATGACGCCAGAGGAGACGCCTTTAAACCCTTTAATATCGGAATTGCGCGCGCGAATTTTGCCTAAATAGACACCAATCCCACCGCCACCTTTTGATAAACGAGCGATGTCGGTGTTCGATTCATAAATGCCAATTAAACTATCATCGACTGTATCAATAAAGCAACTTGATAATTGACCGTAAGACTTTCCTGCGTTTGCGTACGTTGGTGTAGCCACAGTCATGTATTGGTTCGATAGTGCCCAATACGCTTCTTTCGCTAGTGCCATTCGTTTTGTCGGATGTTCATATGCCATTAATGTTAGAGCAATCGTTAAAAACCGCTCTTGTGGAAGTTCGTAAATTTCGCCGTTATATCCTTTCGCTAAATAGCGATCAACGAGCGTTTTTAACCCGATGTATGTAAATAGCTCGTCTTTTTTCGCGTCAATCCATGTGCCAGCTTCTTGCAGCTCTTTTTTCGTATATCGTTCCAATAAAAACGAGTCGTAAATGCCGAGATCGACGAGCATTGTTTGCAATTCGTAAAAATAACAATATGTGTCGGATACATTATAGCCGCGATTGGTTGCTGCTTCGTCGTATAACTGTTGCAAATAGAGACGAGCTGCAACAAACGTCCAATCCGGCTGTTCTACTGTGATTTCATCAAGCGCATTTAAAATAAGTTTATTCATCATGTCGTTGTATCGCTGTGTATGGGCAAGCGCCCGTACAGTCCGTTCGATGTATCGCTCACTCGCTAAGTGTGGAAAGTCTTTGAAAATATGAAATAACAAAGTTCGAATCGTTTCTTCATTCATTTCCGTTTTTTCTTTTACGTGCATCATGTAACATCCCTTCCCCTAAAAAAATAAAAACATCCGCCCTCATTGAGCGGATGAAACGATGGAAAAAGGCATGCTTTCACCATCGTTTCATCTTCTCAATCCCCGAAGAATATGAAACGATACAAGGAAGGCAGGTCTCCTGACTCGCGCTTCTTCCTACTTTGGATTCCTTCCCATATATGCGCCTGAAAAGCTGACATATACAGTGGTGTTATTTCCATTTCGTCTGCGCACACAGTTGCGGGGACAGTTCTGGATTCTCACCAGATTCCCTATTAAGTCCGCTTGGACACCTTCACTTGTCGGTTTCAATATATAGTTATTATATTGTTTTATTATCACAATATATTGTACAAAAAAGGTTTACGTTTAAAACTATAGCGAAAAATTTCAACATTTGCAATCATTATTTTTCATCATTTGCTACGTAGCGACGATCTTTCATAAACAGCCGCCAAAAATAAATGAATCCTGGAAATAAAATTGCAAAGCCAACGATATACGTAGCAAAAAGGGCACGAAATGTATTCGGATGCGTAAACCCTGATTCAATTGTCATATTCGGATAAATCATATATGGTAAATGAGCTTTTCCATATGCGTAACTTGCACAAAAATATTGTAAGACGATGGCTACAACCGCAAGACGTGGCATTCCGCGTCCGTTTTTTCTTTTCCATGAAGGAAGAAAAAGCGCCCCGCCAGCTAAAAGGAACAATATGACGGAAGCGACAAGCCATGGCCAACGTGCCATCATTCCGTCATATAGCCAACGCGCTTCATTTCGCATCGTGACCATAATGAGAATAGAGGAAAGAAGAGCAAATGGCCCGATAATGAGCGCATCGCGGTGATAAATCGTATACGCTTCTATTTCATTTGCTTCGTTTGAGTAGTCTGCTAATAAAAGCGAAGAAAGAAAAAGTGTGCTTGTAATCGCAAAGGCAATAAACGCATATTCGTGTGGGCTTGTAAACAGCCGATCGAGCCGAAGACGACTGACCCCATTGACTGTTTCAACGAAAGACCCATGTGTAATGGGCAAGACGCTAATTAAAAATGCTGGAATAAGCAAGCCGCTTATACCAGAAATGTAAACAAGCACTTTTTCATATTTAGGAGCAACGTGCGAAAAAACGAGAAATGCACTACGAATAGTAAGCAAAAGTAAAATAATGCTTCCGGGTATAAGTAAAATTGTCCCAAGCATAAACGTTGCTCCTGGAAAAAAGCTGACGATCGCCACGACTATCGCGACGATAAAGACGTTCGTCACTTCCCATGTCGGTGATAAATATCGGTTTGCGATTTTCGTTGCTTTCGTTTGTGGGCGGTTCATATATACCATCGACCAAAACCCTGCTCCAAAGTCCATCGTCGCCATGACGGCGTAAATAAAAATAAATCCCCATAAAATTGAAATGGCAATTAATTCATCTGTCATCATCTTGCTCCTTTCTACATGTGCGTAGGTAAGTGTTGTTCAATCGGATGGCGGCGGAAATAAGAACGCAAGACGAGTACGACTGCGACGAGTAAAAATACGTAAATGGACGTAAACAAAAGAAAAAGTGTTCCTAAATTTGTTGATTGTGTTACAGCTTCTGCAGTTGTCATCATGCGATAAATAACCCACGGTTGTCTGCCTGTGCAAGCAAAAATCCAGCCAAATTCAATGCCGAGAAGAGCGAGCGGTCCAGCAGTAACAACTGTCCACATAAACCAGTTCGGAAATATGTGTTGTTTTCTTATGCGATGCCAAATGAATCCGACGATCGAAAGGAGGAGCAGAAACATGCCAATCCCGACCATTGCGTTAAAAAGTGTATGGACGAATAGCGGAGGCCACCATTCTTCAGGAAAATCATTTAACCCGACAACGATGGTATCGAAGCGATTACCAGCTAAAAAGCTAAGCAGCCACGGGATTTCAATGCCCCATTTTACTGTTTGTGTTTCGCGATCTGTAAAACCACCGATAACGAGTGGGGCGTGTGACTGCGTTTCAAACAATCCTTCAGCAGCAGCTAATTTTTCTGGTTGATATTCATGAAGAAGTTGAGCTGATTCGTGTCCGTTTATGGCCGTGAGTAAAGAAAATACGCCACCAACTGTTAACCCGAGCATCAGTGCTTTTTTATGAAAAAGCTGAATGCGTTCGTTATGTTTATTTTTCAACATCTTATAGGCGGAGATGGAAGCAATCGTAAAAGCTCCGGTCATATAAGCTGATAAAACAACGTGTGTAGCTGTGACAGCAAAGCTCGGATTAAAAAACGCCTTCCACGGATCGACGTCGACAATTTGTCCATTTTCGATACGAAAGCCTGTCGGTGTACCTTCAAAGGCATGTACGTTCGTAATTAAAATGGCAGAAGCGGCCGCTCCAATGGCGACAAACGTCAAGCTGACGATGCGCATCGTTGGAGAAATGCGGTTAGCTGCATATACGTAAATGGATAAAAACAACGCTTCGACGAAAAACGCATAAATTTCAATTTGAAATGGGAGTGCCATCACTTTGCCGATCACTTCCATAAAGCCCGGCCATAAAAGAGAAAGCTGTACGCCCGCAATCGTTCCAGACGGGATTGCTACACCGAGCAAAATGGCGAGCGCTTTCGTCCAACGATTTGCCATGAGCGCATAGTCACTATCTTTTGTTTTTTGATATAGTAGCTCGGCCAATAAAATCATAAACGGAATCCCAACCCCAAGCGTCGCGAAAATAATATGAAATGCCATCGTTGTGCCAAAAAGCGTTCTTGCTGTTAATACGTGATCCATACCGAAATGTTCATCCCTTTCCATACATTGTCGTTTCATAGTTTGATTTGAAAAGGGAAAAAATATGCAAAAAAATAAGCGACCGTCACGATCGCTTATTGTAGTGCTTTTTTTAGTGCAGAGATGTTGTCATTCATAATTGCAAAGTAGTCTTTGTTGTTTTTTATATCATCATTTGTTCGTGCTTCTAAGTTGTGCAGGATAAGTACATCGGCTCCGATTTCATTTTTCACAACTTCAGCAATTTTTGATGTTACGTTTTGCTCAAAAAAGATATAACGCACGTCGTGCCCTTTTGCTTCCTTGATGATTGAAGCAAGTTGCTTTTGTGACGGTTCATTTGTTGGTGACAATCCGGTTACGCTTATTTGTTTTAAGCCGTATCGTTTCTCCCAATAGCCGTATGCGGCATGAGCAACAAGAATATCTTTTCTTTTCGCCTCTTTCATCAGTTGTTGAAATTGTTGATCGAGCTGTTCAAGCTGCTGTTTTAACGAAGCAAAGTTTTGTTCAAAGTCGTCTTTTGCTTCAGGTTTTAGTTCTGTTAACGTTTGTTTAATCGTTTCAGCCATTTGGATAGAATATATCGGATCTAACCAGACGTGAGGATCGACATCTCCGTGAGCATGTTCAACTTCATGAGCATGTTCATCTTCATCTCCGTGGGCATGTTCGTCTCTATGAGTATGGTTGGCTGAAAGCAATTCCATCTCAGCTGTTGCTTCTACGAACTTGACGTGTTCATTTTCTAACGTTTGGACAACGCGATCAACAAATCCTTCCATTCCTTGACCGATGTAAATGAAAGCGTCAGCATCTGCGATTTGTTGCATCGTTTTTGCCGTTGGTTCGTATGTGTGCACATCAACGCCGGGAGGGTATACGCTTTTCACTTGAACGTGCTTGCCACCAATTTTTTCAGTAAAATCTTGAAGAGGGTATACAGTTGTATAAACGATAAGTTGATCGTTTTTTTCCTCATTCTTCGGTTCATTCGTCTGTTCTTGTTGGGAGCATCCGAACAGCAGTAGTGTACTTGCAAGTATAATGGATAAAATGGTTTTTACCTTCATCTTCTTCCTCCTTCCAAATAAAGAAAGATGTTTCTGATCATCAGATAACATCTTTCTCACTCCTGTTTTATTATATCGTAATCGTTACGATTTGAAAACTATGAAACAGAAACAAATGGTGGGAGTGGATCGACAAATGTTGACCAATCTTTGCTCATTTCTTCATCTGTTAATAAGCATGTATCGAGTGAAGAAGAAATGGCTTGTTCATCCATATCGATTCCAATAAACACGAGTTCTGTCATGCGATCACCATACGTATCGTTCCATTTGGCACGTAATTCTGGCTCTTGTCGCAAAATTTGTTCACGTTCATGTGGAGGATATGTGGCAATCCATTCGCCAGCCCCTTGAATCATAATGGATGGTCCAGCTTGTGAAAGAAGTCCGCACATATCGTTGCGTGAAGCGAGCCAGAAAAATCCCTTTGCACGAACGACTTCAACCGGCCAGTTTTCAAGCCAATGCATAAGCCGTTCAGGGTGAAACGGGCGACGGCGGCGATATACGAAGGAAGAAATGCCGTATTCTTCTGTTTCAGGTGTATGTTCTTCGTTTAGTTCTTTTATCCATCCAGCCGATTGACTCGCTTTTTCAAAGTCAAATAAACGTGTGTTTAAAATGTCATGAAGCGCCACTTTTCCGTACGTTGTCCGAATGATTTTTGCTTCTGGGTTTAATTTACGAAGGAGTGCTTCTAATTCGTCCGCATCTTCTTCCGAAATACAATCAATTTTATTTAAAATAAGCACGTTCGCAAATTCAATTTGGTCGATTAATAAATCAACGACTTCACGCACATCTGTTTCATCGACTGCTTGTTTACGATCGAATAACGTTTCACCGGAGGCAAAATCATGCCAAAAACGATTGGCATCTACAACAGTGACCATCGTATCTAATTGACATTTTGACGTTAAGTCGATCCCGAATTCCTCATCAATGTAAGTAAATGTTTGAGCAACAGGAATCGGTTCGCTAATGCCCGATGATTCGATAACGATATAATCGATATTTCCTGAATTAACAAGATTTTCAACTTCTTTCATTAAATCTTCTCGTAACGTACAACAAATACAGCCGTTTTGGATTTGCACAAGCTTTTCTTCTGTGCGTGAAAAACCGCCTTGTTTAATTAATTCAGCGTCAATATTGACTTCACTCATGTCATTGACGATGACAGCGATTTTTAATCCGTCACGATTGTTTAAAATATGATTAAGCAATGTCGTTTTTCCAGAACCTAAATAGCCACTTAATACGGTAACAGGCACTTTCATATACGTTTCTCCTTTCTTAAAACGTAATTATTACGATTTACATTCCTTATCATATCGAAAAAAAAGAGAAAGGGCAATTACTTTTCCTCTTTCTCTGGTACAGGATCAAATCCACCGGGATGAAACGGATGGCACTTTAAAATGCGTTTTATTGTTAAATAGCCTCCTTTGAACGCACCAAACCGACGAATAGCTTCTAATCCATAATGCGAGCAAGTAGGATAAAACCGGCATGTCGGTGGTTTTAAAGGGGAAATAAATCGTTGATAAAAACGAATCAGTAAAATGAATATATGCTTCATATGATACACCTACCCCTATTTTTCCTTATTGTAACATAGTTAGTTGAAATCATACTAACAAAAAAAGATGAAAAAAGTCGGACTTTTGTGTATGATAAAAACGTAACAATTGAGAAAGAGGTGAGAGGTATGCCTTCAGTAGAAAGCTTTGAGCTTGATCATTGTGCGGTCAAAGCACCGTACGTTCGCCATTGCGGCGTTCATAAAGTTGGCAGCGACGGTGTTGTGAATAAATTTGATATTCGCTTTTGCCAGCCAAATAAAGAAGCGATGCAACCAGCAGCCATTCATACGCTTGAACATTTGCTAGCGGTGCACATTCGTAAGCATGCTGAAAAATACAATCATTTCGATATTATCGACATTTCTCCGATGGGATGTCAAACAGGCTATTATTTAGTCGTTAGCGGTACGCCAGCAGTCGAAGAAATTATTGACTTGCTTGAAGCGACAATGAATGAGGCATTGACGGTTACAGAAGTGCCAGCTGCAACGGAAAAAGAATGTGGTCAAGCGAAATTACATGATTTAGAAGGAGCCAAACGGCTTATGCGTTACTGGTTGTCGCAATCAAAAGAAGAATTGAAAAAAGTGTTTGGCTAAACGACAAAGGTTCAGGCGTTACATGTCTGAACCTTTGTTTTTTTCAGTTGGCAATTCATCAATAGTATGTTTGTATTTGTATGCTTTTGAAATCGTTAAAACGCTTAAGATGAGTACGACAAATACAATGATGATAGAGATAATAAAAGTGAGTAACATATACATCCCTCCACATTTTATGTTAATGCAAAAACGTATCATTTTCCAAATGTTTTTTGTTTGTTACAATGAAGAAGGGGAAAGATTATAATCGAGGAGGGAATAATCGTGCAAGAAAAATTAATTGATATTGTCAACAAACAAATTGCAAACTGGAACGTGTTATATGTAAAATTACACAACTACCATTGGTATGTGAAAGGTCCGCAATTCTTTACGTTGCATACAAAATTTGAAGAACTGTACAATGAAGCGGCACTACATATCGATGAGTTAGCAGAACGTTTATTAGCATTAGGTGGAAAACCGCTAGCAACGATGAAAGATTATTTAGCGACAGCTTCTGTACATGAAGCAAAAGGAAATGAAACAGCAGAAGAAATGGTAGCCGAAATTGTTCGTGATTTTGAAACGATGATTCAAGAATTAAAAGATGGCATGAATTACGCTGGACAAATTGATGATGAAACAACAGGCGATATGCTTTTAGGCATTCACCAAAGTTTAGAAAAGCATGTGTGGATGTTAAAATCGTTTCTTGGATAAGGTGGGGGTTCCCACCTTTTTGCATGAAAACAAATGAATCGACTCACACTAACCGTAACAAATGGAAAAGAGGTGGGGAGATGAAAAAAACGTACTATGTTTCAGTGGCTCGTGGCGAAATTTCGCAAGTGAAAACGGCATCACCTTGGGAGTTTCGAATTGAGGCGTCAGATGAAGAAATCATTCAATTACGGGAGTATTTTGATGAAATGTATTCATCTGATTGGCAATCGTTTTGGCGCGCACATGTGCCGTATGTGCAATACCATTATGATCGGCCGAACGACGGGTATGACAACGCAATGAAAAAAGTGTATGAGATGATTTATGAACTTGGAGATAAAGAAGCGAAACAACAAATTGCAGAAATGGGAGTGATAGAGCCATAAAAGCTGTCGACGATTGTACTGTATGGTACAATAAAGAAAACATACAGTTGAGGGTAGACGGTGATGATAGTATTTCAAGATTATTATGGATACGATGTTCGACTTTCTTTTTCTGACCATCCTTTTTCAAGACATCCAAAACATGTTTTCGTTATTTGTCGTTACAATCATGGCTGGTTGTTGACGAATCACGAAATACGGGGTTGGGAGTTTCCGGGTGGAAAAGTGGAAGAAGGAGAAACGGCACAACAAGCAGCCATTCGCGAAGTGAGAGAAGAAACAGGGGGTATTGTTCAGACGATCATGTATATCGGACAGTATGAAGTGAAACGTCCAAATGAAACGATCGTAAAAAATATTTATTTTGCCCATGTGGCTTCTCTTGAACAGAGAGAGTCGTATTTTGAAACAAACGGTCCTGTGCAAATGGAGCGAATTCCCGATGACGTAGCGACAGATGAACGATTTAGTTTTATTATGAAAGATGGCGTATGGGCATATACAAAACAAGAGTTACAGCGGCGGGGAATGATTTAAAACCCCACCGCTTTTTCTTTGAAGGTGGGGCTATGCACGTTTCATTAATTTTTTTTCAAGCCAACCGACAAGCTGATACATGATGCTAGAGAGTAAAGCGATCATAAGCAAACTTAATAAAACGAGCGTAAAGTTAAATACTTGGAACCCGTAAATAATCATATAACCGAGCCCTTGTTTAGAGACGAGAAATTCACCAACGATCACACCGACCCAAGATAAGCCAACGTTCACTTTTAACGTTGAAATAATGGTCGGAAAGGAAGCAGGTAAAATGGCTTCTGTAAACCATTGCCGCTTCGTTGCTCCGAACGTTTGAAGTACCTTGATATAGTTTGCATCTACTTCTTTAAATGAGGTGTAAACGACAATCGTTGTAATAATGATCGAAATGATCGCTCCCATTGCGACAATGGATGTCATATTTGGTCCAAGTGCGACGATTAAAATTGGTCCAAGTGCTACTTTTGGCATTGCATTTAAAATGACTAAATACGGATCAACAATTTTTGAGACGCGAGGAAACCACCAAAGTATTGCAGCAAAACAAACGCCAATCATCGTTCCTACAATAAAGCCAAGTACCGTCTCTGTTAATGTGACAGTTGTATGTGTAAGCAATGTGTGATCGCGTATTTTTGTAATAAACAAATACCAAATCGAAGACGGTGAGCTAAATAAAAGAGGATCGATCCAATGAAATCGGCTTGCGATTTCCCATAAACTAAAAAACGTAATGACAATGATTACTTGAAAAAAACGGACGATTTGTTTTTCCCGTTTTTCATATGCCATATATTGATCATATATACGTTGCAACCACTCATGTTTGTTCAATGCTCTCTAACTCCTTCCAAATCATTTGAAAGAGCGGTGAAAAATCTGGATGTTGGCGAGCTTGAAACGGTGTACAAGCTTTTAATGAATCTGGAACGGTAACGATTTTTTGAATTTTTCCCGGCTTTGCGGTAAATAAAACGATCCGATCGCTCATTGCGATGGCTTCACCAATATCGTGCGTCACGAGAAGCGCTGTTTTTCGATATTGTTTTAACGTCTCCCATACGAGATCTTCTAGTTTCAGTTTTGTTTGATAATCAAGTGCAGAAAAAGGTTCATCCAACAATAATATTTTCGGATCGGTTGCGAGTGTACGCACGAGTGCAGCGCGCTGACGCATTCCTCCTGACAATTCATTAGGATAGCGGTCATCGACATCGCGCAGACCGATTTGATGTAAAAGGGCAAGTGTTTGTCTCCTCGTTTTCTCGCTATATTTACCTGTTAGTTTTAATCCGAGAGTCACGTTTTGTTCGATTGTTTTCCATGGGAACAAGTAATCATGTTGAAGCATATACCCAATCGTTTGGCGCATGGTGTGTATTTCTTTTCCTTCGATCAGCACGCGTCCTTTTGTCGGAGTGATCAATCCCGCAATAATTGAAAGAAGCGTCGTTTTTCCACAGCCGCTTGGGCCGAGAAAGGAGAGAAATTCTCCCCTCTCGACATTGAGCGACAAGTGATCAAGTGCTAATACGGCAGATTGGTTTGTGACGTAGGCGTGCATCACTTGATCAATTGTTAAAATGGGCATGATGTTCACCTACTTTTTCGCTTTTTCAGCGAACGATGTATTCACTAAAATCGAGTGATCAATGTATGATGGCAACTCATTCGCTTCTTTCATTACGTTTTGAAGATGGTTCCATTCTTTTTCATCTAAAATCGGATCAGTTGCGTATGAACCTTGTTGTTTATAGCGATCGACGACTTTTTCAATGAGAGCAATATCTGTATTTTCAAAGTACGGTTGAATGACTGTTGCAATTTCTTTCGCATCATGTGTTTGCACCCATTGTTGTGCTTTATAAAGGGCACGCGTAAATTTTTCGATGACATCTTGATTTTCATCAATGAAGCTTTGTTTTGCCATAAATGTTGTATATGGGAGGTGACCAGATTCCGTTCCGAATGAAGCGACAATATATCCTTTTCCTTCTTGTTCAAAAATGCTAGCAGTCGGTTCAAATAGTTGAACGAAATCGCCTGTGCCGCTTGCAAACGCATTGGCAATATTGGCAAACTCAATATTTTGAATAAGATTTAAGTCTTTGTGTGGGTCAATGCCGTGTTGTTTGAGAACGTATTCTCCGACCATTTGTGGCATACCGCCTTTTCGTTGCCCTAAAAATGTACTTCCTTTCAGTTGATCCCATGTAAAGTTGGCGATTGGTTTACGTGAAACTAAAAATGTGCCATCGGTCTGTGTCAATTGCCCAACGCTAACTTTTAAACAGGTTCGGTTTACTTCAATGTGTAATCGAGCGTTAGCTTTTTCCCTTTCCCTTTCTCCCGATACATTACAATTCTTTCGAAAATGCTAAAGAGAAGTTCTTTTTTCGTGAAATCGTCTGCTTGTTCGAATTGCTGTTTAAAATCGGTCATCTTGCTTATTCGATTATATTTCTCCTCAATGGACTCTTTTTCCTCTAATTCACATTCACTCAATGTTTCGTAAATTTCTTTTTCTTTCTCGTTTAATTCATTAATTTTTGCGAATAGCTCCTCTTTTGGGATCGGGTTCTCATCGTCCATATATAAATCATACCATTTTTCTTTTTGTCGTTTTATCTTTTCCAGCTCTTTTGTTAAAGCGGAAACATCTACTGGTGATGGCTCATCATATTGATTAGAAAACTTCGACATAAAATATTCTTTCGATGTGATGAGCAATTGAACTTCCGTGAGCAATGACTCTAAAATATTCTTCTCGTGTGTAATTCGGTTACACTTTAAACATCGATAATACGTTTTTTGTTCACGCTTATCAAAGAAACCTTGCATCTTATGCCCGTTGCAATTTCCACAATGCAAAAGACCGGTAAAAATAAACTTTCCAACTCTCGTTCGGTCTACCTCTCTTTTTTCTCTTTCTTTTTGTGCTTTTTTAAATAGCGTTTCGCTAATAATCGGCGGATGATTGTTCTGGACGACTTTATTTCCCCATCTATACGTACCAATATAGATGTCGTTCATTAAAATGTCGCGTATAGAATTATGATTCCATTCCTTCGCAATGCGCGGCTTGATTCCTAATTCATTTAGTCGATCGGCAATGCCTCGATATCCATAGCCATCGCAATACAACCGATATATCATTTGAACCGTCTTCGCTTCCTCTTCGACAATCGTACAATTAAAGTCTTTATCGAATTTGTAACCATATGGGGAATGTCCGCCAGGCTTTTTCCCCTCGTCAATCATTTGTTCGATACCAAATTTCACGCGCTCGGCAAGGTTTTCGCGCTCCCATTGCGCAAGCGCAGCCACAAGCGTAATAAATAGCCTTCCCATTGCCGTGGAAGTGTCATATACCTCGGTTGCTGAACGAAACGCCACGTTGTATTTTTCAAACGTCTGGAGCAACAAATATAAGTCCAACACCGACCGTGTTAAGCGGTCTAACCGATAAACTAATATGATGTCGATGTTCCCTTTCTTGATATCTTTAAGCAATTGCCGCATTTGCGGTCGCTCTAAGTCTTTGGCAGACCATCCTTCTTCGATATACTCCTGCACAATCTCCCAGCCTTGGCTTGCACAAAATGCCCGCAGCCGTTCCCGTTGCGCTGGGATGGAAAACCCCTCTTTCGCTTGTTCGTCTGTACTCACTCGAACATAAATGGCGACTTTCATTTCGGTTGAGCCTCCTTGCGAAAAACAAATTACAGAACTATGCTAACAAAAATAGAGCGCCCGTATTGAGCGCTTTATAAGAGAAAAACGATTAGTGAACCACTTCATTTACACTTTCGGTTGGGAATGTAAACGGCCAAGGCATATTTTTAAGTTCATTTTTTCTTTTCGAGAAATCTAAAATAGTTACGCCTGTTAGCGCATCTGTTTCCATGTCATACCGAATGTATACCCCATCTTCAAAATCTTCTGCGTAGGAAGGGCGCGGTTCCCCAAACGAAATATACAAAACATCACATTCTTCATCATAGTGAATTTTCACTGGTTCTTTCATAAATGACCGTTCCCTCCTTTTCCGCGTTAATTTTCTTTTGGAATAGTCCTGTGACTACATATCCATATTCCGTTGAAGTATGGTCAACCACTGTTTTTATATTTAAAAGTGGGTAGGTAGCCATATCGCTTTTCCCAACATACAACCAGCGATTAGGGTTCTGTTTGCTTTGGATGATGAGATGAGGATTTTCAACCGTTTCTTTCATGGCATGCTCGTTCCCCTTCATCTCTGGGTGATGATCCAATATATGCTCTTCGAAACGAGCCTTCTCCAAAAACACTCGTTTACCGTATGGATCCTTAGTATCAAATATATAAATACTCGCTGTTGAAGATGAATGCTTTTCCTGCATTAATTTTTTGCATCCCCTTCTCTAAGATTAATTATCCCTCTTTCTTGGAGTTCTTGCAATTGTTCTGGAGAAGGTGGATTAGGGATAGAACCAAATGTCTCTTCATAAATACGAACATGATCCAATAAAAGATGTGCAAAAACTTTGGCATGTTGTGGACTCATAAAGATTCTGACGGTGTCCTCTTTGGTGTTATCAGGGTTTAAAATAGAAAACTCCATGACCATATCGTATAATTGCAGAGCCATTTGTACATTATTTGCATAGTAAGTTTTCTTTTCCATCATTATTCCCCCTGTTAGTATTACTTATTATAGGTTTTTCTATAAAAAAAGGTGATTTCCTTCAAAAATTTTAACTTAAAAGTGAAAAAGAGCAACCATTTGCGTTGCTCTTTTAAATTTTTAACTCCCTCTTCAAATGAACCACCTCTTTAGGTATTCCATACGTTGTCGCAACTTCATAAATGGTCATATCAGTATTTCGATATGTATAAATACAATCATCTGGGAGAAGCAGTTCCACTGCAAACTCATTTGCTTCCCTTTCCACTTTGTCCATACAAAAGAGAGTGTTTTTTCGCAAAAATGACGTACTTAGTTCGGGATGTAAAACTGCATGCCCTAGCTCGTGCGCGCAAACAAAACGTTGCATGGATTCATCCAACTCTGAATTAATGTGGATAATGTTTATTCGTTTAAAGCTATGATGGTAGCCATATATTCCTCCCAATTGTTCAAACAAAAGCACAATTCCTTTCTGTGATGCAATCTCAAAGGGGTTATTTGTGCCATGCTTTTTGACTAATTTTTCTACTATCTGTTTTATCTGATTAGCCATTAAGCGCTCCCCCTGAAAAACTTATTCTTTTCTATGTTTTTTTGGAGTAAATTTCTCTTTAGCAATTCGTTTCGCAAGTCGAAGGGAATTTTCTAACGAAGCAACCAGCAGTTCCCGATCTTCCTCATCCATCTCATCAATATCCATTCCGCCGAATGCGGCAAAGCCGTTTCCTGTCTTGAGTCCTTTGATGATGTTCTCTAATTCCTTCTGGATGTCACGTTCGTCTTTCTCGGTGAGGGCGGGGAGATCTGTTTTTGTATTGTCATCGATGTAGCCAGCGGCTTGCATTAGATTTTCATAAGAATGACCTAACGCTTCGGATAACTTTTTGATTGTTTCAGGTTTAGGAATCCCTCTTAGTCCATTTTCAATTCGTGATATTTGAGCAGAGCTTACACCTGAATAGAGTGCTAATTGATTGACTGTAAACCCCTTTTTTGTACGTAATGCACGGATGTAGCTACCGAACTGTTTTGCATCCATAATATATCCCCACCTTTACCAATTGGTAATGTTCTAAAACGATATTACCACTAGGTAAAAAAGAAAAGAAAGATTTTTTTGAAATAAGTGTTGCCAAAAGGTAATGTATGTGGTATATTTTAATTACCAAAAGGAAATGTAATGATAGGAGGTGAGATATTGCGGTGCGTATTAAGATTAATTTTAGGAAATTAAGAGAATATATGCGGAATAATAACTGGGATGAAAAAGATCTCGCGGAAAAAATGGGAGTTGCATACGTCACAGTATACAGGGTTCTTAGAAAAAAGAGAGAGCCAGGAAATGAATTTATCGCTAAACTGTTGAACGCTTTTGAAGGAGCCACTTTTGATGAGCTCTTTTATTTAGAAACTAACGTTACCAAAAGGGAACAAAAGGAGGAACGCGATGAATCAGTTACAAGTTTTCAATCATGAAATGTTTGGTGATGTTCGGTTCGTCGAGATTAACAACAATCCACATGCTGTTGGTAATGACGTTGCAAAAGCATTGGGGTACAGCCGGCCGCACGAAGCAATTTCAAGCCACTGCAAGGGGGCGGTAACTTACCGCATCCTTACTAACGGTGGAGAACAAACGGTGAAAGTTATCCCAGAAGGAGATATATACCGTTTGATCATTAAAGCAGCCGATCAAAGTAAAAATTCGGAAATCAGACAAAAGGCGGAGGAATTTGAAAAGTGGATATTTGACGAAGTCCTCCCAACCATCCGTCGAACAGGCGGCTACGTGGCGAACGAGGACATGTTTATCAATACGTATCTTCCGTTTGCCGATGACCAAACGAAGCTAATGTTCCGCGGGGTGCTGGAAACAGTCCGCAAGCAAAACGAACAGATTGCCGCGATGAAACCGAAAGTCGAGTATTTCGACGCGCTGGTTGATCGGAACTTGCTGACGAATTTCCGCGACACGGCAAAAGAGTTGCAGGTTAAAGAACGCTTCTTCATCGACTGGTTGCTGAAAAATAAATTCGTCTATCGTGACCAGAAAAACAAACTCAAGCCATACGCGGCATATGTCCCAGAGCTGTTTGAGTTGAAGGAATGGGAGCGAAATGGACGAGCTGATGTGCAGACGCTTATCACGCCGAAAGGGCGAGAGACGTTTCGGTTGTTGTTGAAGAAAGAACAAACCGCATAAAGGAGGAACGCGATGAATCAGTTAGTTTTCATCGAAAGCAATCGTGTTGTAACAGACAGCCTAACGGTCGCAGAAGTGTTTGGAAAACGCCATGACCATGTTTTGCGTGACATTGAGGTGCAAATTGAAAAACTTAAGGAAGCTGGAGAACATGAATTTTCACTCCTCAACTTTGGGGAGTCAACTTACACGAACGAACGCGGTAGAGAGTACAAGAGATTTCTTCTCACCGAAGAAGCGTTCACGTTGGTAGCGATGTCGTACACGACGCCAGAGGCAATGAAAATGAAGGTGCGGTTCATCGAGGAGTTTAAGCGCATGCGTGCGGAGCTGGAGAAGCAGAAACAGCCGTTCAAGTTGCCGACGACGTACAAAGAGGCGCTGTTGCAGTTAGTTGAGCAAGTGGAGCGAAACGAGCAATTGCAACTGCAAAACGCACAGAAAGACCAAATCATCAAAGAATTGCAGCCGAAAGCGACTTATTACGATTTAATCCTGCAAAACAAATCGCTCATTTCGATTAGTAAAATTGCGAAAGACTACGGCATGAGCGCGATGAAAATGAACCAACTGTTGCATCAGCTCGGCATTCAATACAAACAAGGAGATTGCTGGTTGCTTTACTCCAAGTACCAAGACAAAGGATACACGCAAAGTAAAACGCACACGATTGATTCAGAAACGAGCAAAATGCACACGTATTGGACACAAAAAGGGCGCTTATTCATCTATGAAATGTTGAAAAACAAACTTGGCATTCTTCCTCTTATCGAGAGGGACGAGCAAACGGCGTGAAAGGGGGGGAGGACAATGACAATGGAACAGCTTGAGCAAGCACTTTGTTCAATCAAGCACGCTAAACAAGAATTACAAATTGCGTTGGGGAGAGACCGTTACGAAAAAGTCGTAGAGGAAATCAAAGAAGTGTTATTGCGTAACGATCTCAATAAATATCAAGCGTATGAGTTGTTTAATCATCTAAGCGATATTTATCGATTGGAACGTATACATGTTTGAAATCGACTTGGAACAAGTCGTGAGACCCGTCGCTGTGACGACTTCTAAGCTCTTTGTTTAATTCGTTTACTGTACCTAACGAATGTTTAAGCATTTCTGTAAATTTTTCATTAAAACTAGCAATACAAAAAGGGCAACGGATAGGCAAGTTCTTTTCCCAGTTGTTCCAGTAAACAGGGAAAGAATTTTCACAATTGTAGCATTTTACTTCGGCAAAAGTTATCAACTTATTCACCTCCTTTCATTGTCACCATTCGACAAGGAGGAGGAAAATCCTGAAATAACAAACCGCGTGAAAGGGGGTGAGGGGAATGGAAGTAAAAGTAAAACTATCTTGCTCAAACGTGGAAGAAGCAAAACGGATTGTCGAGCAACTACTCGAAATTGAAAAAGAGCACAGCGCACGCTGCACTCTTTTTGTGGAAGTTGAAATCAGTTAACTCGGAGCAAAAGGAGGGGTGGTTAGTGAGAGTTAACGTTTCGTTACAAAAGAAGCTTGTCGCCCAGTTTGTTGAACATTTAGGCTGGACCGTTGATGAAGCAGAACACTTCATCGAACGGTCTGATCGAAGGGAATTAGCTTTTGTGATTGCGGCGATGCAACTCATATCGGTGAGGTGAGAGGGAATGAAAGACATGATTAAACTACCGAACGAAACGCTCACAAAAGCAAAAGAACTTTTGCAATTCGCCTACGAAAAAGGATGGGACGAAGAAGACCTTTACGTTATCGCAAAGATCATCCTCTCCCATTATGAAGAGTAAAAGTTCTATTTACTGCTGTAAAACTCCTTTAAGGCTTGTCCTTTGTTTTCTGCAATAACCGTTTTGTTGTAATTTACTGCTTCTTCAAACGCAGCAACGTATAGTTTTAGTTTTTCTTTCGCAATAGTTTCTGGAGAGTCGCCATTTGTGGAGACTGAGCTAATAACAGCTAAAGCAAATTTTTCAGGGTCTATGTTTTTTAACACGGTCTCACCTCCCTTCTCCGCCACTATTCGACACGAAGGGAGGGAATTCCTACAAACTGACAGGAGGGAAATAAAATGTCGGAAATTCAGAATGTTGTACACGATGATTCGTCGCATACATCTCCTACAAAGGAGATGGTCAACGTGAAAAAACGAAAAAGAACGATGAAGCCGCCAGAAGTAGTCGTGCGGTGCGTAGGCGAACGGAAAGAACCGTCAAAAGAAGCGCTAGATAACTTTATCGAAATTTATATTCGGATGGTCAAGGAAAATGAAAAGCGCAGAAAGCAGAAAGAGCAAGAAATGAAGGGGGATAACAATGAAAATTAAACGTATCTCGTTCGATGAGCTTCCGGTGTTTGTACGTAACCATGTAAATGCGCTCTATAAACAACCGCAAATCATTCAATCGTCCATTTTGGAATTTGACGCTGTACCACCACTATACGTTGTGAGTGTGTTGGATTTGGATCGCAACATTATTACGGAAGTAACATTCGATGACGATAAAGGGTTACTGCACGAAAACGTTGTGACGTTAGGAACGGTGCTTGAAGCAATCAAGAAGTATCCTGAACGGTTCGGGCTTCGACTCCGAGAGGAGATGAAGCAATGAACGTATTAGAAAAAGACCGTCACTTGGCGAAGAAGCTGGTCAATTTCGGCGCATTGTGTTTATTACAAGCAAGGTTGGAATTGATACACGGTCGCTTTGACGAAGCAGAGAAATGGGCGGAGGAATTCCTTCGCTGCAAGCGAGATTTGGACGAGCTTATCAAACGGAAAGAACGGCACGATGAATTGGTGAAAATCGTGGAAACGCTGCGTGAGAAAGGGATTGATATTGCAGTTGTAGCAAGAAAGGGGAATGAGTGATGAGTGTACGTTTCTTCACTACTCGTTTAATGAAAGTTTCAGAGATTCGGAGAGTTTGTGAGGTGATGCGGAACAATCCGTTCCACATCATGGTGTTTGAGTACCGAATGAAACAAAGGTTGCGTGAGCTACAACAAGAAAAACGGCCAGCGCGGCAACGCTAGCCTAACACGCACATATCTATTGTACAACACGACCATACGGCAGGTCTAGTGCCTGTCGTCAGGTGCAGGAGCGCTGAGAGTCACCCATCC
Organism: Anoxybacillus flavithermus; assembly: GCF_002742685.1. Taxonomy (GTDB): domain Bacteria; phylum Bacillota; class Bacilli; order Bacillales; family Anoxybacillaceae; genus Anoxybacillus; species Anoxybacillus flavithermus_E. The sequence continues at coordinate 59,058 of NZ_PEDM01000005.1, read as the reverse complement.
CCCGTTCAGCGTTCTTGCGCTTGACGATGTGCGCTAGCACATCTACTACATACTATGCGAAAGGAGGTGTGGACATGACACGCGAGCAGAAAAAAAGATTGCGGCTACAACTCTCAAAATTGCTGGATCGATGCGACGGGTGCGAGCATATCGGCACGGTGAATATCGGTATTCACGTATGCGGAACGTGCCCACTCGGGCGACAGATTCGAATAATAGGCAAAAAACTTGACGGCGAGAAGCAGCAGCCGAAACGAGTGAAACTACCGCAAGGGCGTGGAGTAAAGCGCAAGTGGACGGACGACGAAGACCGATACTTGCTGGAACACTACGGAAGGAAAACGGCTGATGAGATTGCTGAAGCACTCGGCAGAAGTCGGAAAGCGGTGATGAAAAGGCGTCAAATGCTCAGACAAAAGCGAGGTGAAGCAGAGTGGTTGAAAACTTCATGATATCCGACCGTCATCCGATACGAGATCCACAACATGCGCGTGTGGTTGGCTACTGCGCCGGATGCGGCCATGAGATCTATGAAGGAGACGAAATCATCGAATTGCCAGGCGGCGAGATGCTCCATGAAAGCCGTGATTGCGCATATGATTTTTGCGCGGAAATCGGCTTCGCAAAAACAGCTGGAGAATGAAAAACGCCTCACTTGGCGGAGTGAGACGTTTCGGAAAAAGGTGATTCCTTACTTTGAGCAGTTACTTACATAGTACAGGAATCGCCTTATGAAATCAATAGAGAGGAGATTAATGAGCAATGGTGATTACCTTCAAAAAAATGTCGTTAGCAAATTTTAAAAATCATGCAACGTTGGAAATTGAGTTTGGTGACATTACAAATATTCAAGGCCGAAATGGTGCTGGAAAGTCTTCAATTGGCGATGCTATCACTTGGTTACTTTACGGAACGGACATCATGGGGAACAAATTGGAGCCGAAGCCGATCGGTGAAGACGATGCAGAAACGAAAGTTGAGTTACTCTTGCAAGTTGATGATAAACAAATTCTTCTTGGTCGCTCTCAAAAGAAAACGGCAAAGTATTACATCAACGAAGTTCCGGAGAAAGCAACGAAGTTTAACGAGTTGGTAGTTTCTCTATTTGATAAAGATTTGTTTTTATCTCTTTTCAATCCAATATTTTTTTTCACCCAGCATTGGCAAGAACAGCGTAAACAATTACTTCAATACGTGAGTGAGCCACTGAATAAAGAAGTTCTTGCTGCTATGAGCAAAATTAGAGCAAATGAGTTGGAAACGCAACTTAAAAAACACTCTTTGGATGACATCGAAAAAATTCACCGTGAACGCTATCGGAAACGAGATACCGAATATGTGAGAGCGAGCGAACGCGTCAGAACCCTTACAGAACAATTAGAAAAGTTCAGGGAGAACATTTCCGATATTTCTGCTCTACAAGCTGAACTAAAGTCTCTACAAGAAAAACGTTTCAAAATGGATGAACATTTACTTCCGCAGCGTGAGATTCAACTCAAGCGTGCTGGTTTGGAAAAAGACATTCAAGTGGTAAAACAAAATATTCTTCGCCAGAAAGAGATTGCTGCACAAATTCAAGCAGAGACAATCCAGGAGAATTGCCATACATGCGGTCAACCGTTGAATGATGAAGCAATCGAAAAAGTGAAAGCAAACAAAACAGCCCGTTTGAAAAAGGAAGTGGAAATCGGCAAACTGATGGTTGAGCAATATAACACTTTGATAGAGCAACTAAAACAATTGCCGGTTGTTGAAGTACAGCCGATTGATACGACTGAAATTGATGCACGGATTCTTGAATTGAAGGGACAAATTCAGCAACACTCACAAGTTGAACAGTTAAAACAAGAAATTGAATCATCTAAACAACAACTTGAAATTATTCGCCAGGAACGAAATGATTCTCTCTCGCTAATCGATGCGGTCAAAGAATTCCGTTCTAAACAAGCAGAGCTCATGGTTCAAAAAGTAGACAAGCTGTTTGAGAAAATTTCTGTTCGTCTTTATGAGGAACAGAAGAATGGAGAGCTCAGAGATACATTCGAAATCGAAATGGATGGCAAACCTTACAGCAAACTGTCAACGGCTGAAAAAATCAAATGTGGCCTTGAATTGATTGAGGTTCTTAGTAAACAGTCTGGCGTTATTGCCCCAACGTTTGTAGACAATGCGGAAAGCATTCTTTCTTTCGCTAAACCGTCCGGACAACTTATTGTGGCCCGGGTTGTTGATACAGATTTTGAAATTAAAAACGTTTCTTTGAAGGAGGAAGTTGTAAATGAGTAAACAGACACAATTAGCTCCAGTCAATACTCAAGTTGTAGTCGGCAATTTCACGCAAACAGAATTGGACACGTTAAAAGCTACAATCGCACGCGGAACAACAAATGAACAGTTTGCGCTGTTTGTTCAAACTTGTGTCAACTCAGGACTGAATCCGTTTCTGAATCATATTCATTGCATTGTTTATAACGGTAAAGAAGGTCCGACAATGAGCATTCAAATCGCTGTTGAAGGAATCCTTTACTTAGCACGCCGGACAGAAGGTTATAAAGGCATAGAATGCCAGCTTGTTCATGAAAACGACGAATTCAAATTCAATGCGAAAACAAAAGAAATCACACATGAAATTGGTTTTCCTCGAGGAAAGGTAGTAGGCGGTTACGCAATCGCAAAACGTGAAGGTTTTGACGACGTGATCGTCATTATGGAAGTAAATGAAGTCGAGCATATGTTAAAAGGTCGAAATGCTCATATGTGGAAAGAATGGTTCAATGACATGTTTAAAAAGCATCTCATGAAACGCGCAGCCAAACTTCAATATGGCATTGAAATCGCGGAGGATGAGCCCGTCTCTGGAAACACATTAGATACAACAGCTTCTTATGAACCGCGTCAACGAATTGATATTACTCCTAATACGAACGTTGTTGAAGTAAATGATGATGAATTCATTGACCCGGAAGCTGAAACGAAAAAACGCTGGGATGAAATTCATGCAAAACTGCAGCAATACGGTATGACAAAAGATGATTTGAAACAACTCATTGTGAAGCATTTTAACAAAAAGCCAAATGAGCTAACGCTCCAGCAACTTGTAGCTCTGTCAAAGTTTATTGATATGGAACATCAAACTAGACAGTCCGCTGTACAAAAACAAGAATCGTTCGACCCAGAAAACCTTCAGTTCTCATTCGATGAATTCGAACAAGGGAACTTAGATTGATATGAAACCTGTGGAATATAGAGTAAGCATTCCACACTGCTACAAATGGATGGCTGGGAGCAACAAGAAGCTCTACATCGAGTACATCAAGGGATATGTCAAAAGCAGCCATCCTAATCTAAAGCCCGTTAGGGTTGAGGGTTCATATGTTATTTGTATCAAGAAATAGGAGGTGTTGAGCTTGGCAGACGTACAGCTTGAGAACGGATATACCAAAATTGCAAACGAAATCTTAGAACATCTGGCGCTGACCAAGCTCAGCCCAACTCAGTTTCGATTGATTTTCGTGATATGGCGATATACTTATGGGTTTAATCGTAAAGATCATGCGATGTCTTTAAACTTTCTTGCTGAAGCTACTGGCGTGCATAAGCAACGATTAAAGCAAGAGTTAGACAAGTTAATTGAAAGCAACATCATCATCGTTACTGAGGAAGGCACTTATTCGAAGCCAAGAAAGTTGGCGTTTAACAAGGATTATGACACTTGGCACTTACAGTCAGCGAAAGAAAGTACAGTAAGCGAAATTGCTTACTCTAGAGTAAGCGAAATTGCTGACACTACAGTAAGCGAATTCGCTTACCAAGAAATAAATAATATAAATAAAAATTTAAATAAAGATAAAGAGGATGATGAAAATACCGTGGACAAAATTTTAGATCTTCTGCAAAAGAGCAAAATCTTGGAGAAAGACGACATCACAGAATTTTTACGTGAGGATATTCAGGACGTGATTGATAATTTTGGTTTTACCAATCCAGAAGAGATGATCGCAGAAGCTATTAAAGATGCAGCGCGCGGAAACGGTAAGACATGGAAGTTTGTGTATAACAAATTGAACAGATGGAGAAAGCAAGGGATTCGAACTATTGAAGATTTAGAAAAGGGGGATACCGATGGCACGGTTCGCAAGCATCGCCGAGGTGTTGGCCGATCTGCAAAAGAAGGCGGCAAGTCATATGAACAAGTCCTCCGAGAAGCCGAAGCAGCCAGACGAGCATGGGGAGGATCATGAGTGCCCTGTTTGCAAAGATACGGAGTTAGTTATCAAGCAAGATGAACGAGGATATGAGTTTGCAAGTTTTTGTGATTGCAGGGAACGGAAAGCTTGGAGACGCAGATTCAAGCAGGCGCTCATTCCAGAGGAATTTGTGCACGCGAATTTCGAGAATTTCAAGAGATCAACACCGTATCAACAATCCATGTATGATACGACGCTTGAATATATGAACGAGTTCAAGAAGGACGGCGGAGAAAAAGTGATCGCGAAACACAATCTTGGCTTTATCGCAGTCGTTGGTGAACAGCGATTGCGAGAGCTTCCGCATCATGAACGTGCACCGATGAAGCAGAAGCACAACAACTTCGGCGTCGGCAAAACTCATTTGCAAATCGCGTTGGCCAAACGGCTCATCAAGGATGGATTCAACGTACTCATCGTTTCAGATGTCATATTCATGGACGAGTTGATTCAAGCAAAAATGATGAACGATGAAGGGGATACGTTGAACCGGCTTCTATACAGCGCGATCCATGCAGACGTTCTTGTCTGGGATGACATCGGCAAAGCGAAATGGTCGGAAGCGAAAGAAGCGTTGTACTACCAAATCATCAATGAACGCTATAGAAAGCAAAAGCCAATCGTGTTCAACTCTAACGAAGACCGTGGAACATTGAGCGAAAAAATCGGATATGCTGCGGCAAGTAGATTGATAGGACAATGCGGTTCGTATCTCCTTGAAGTAGAAGGAGAAGATTTTCGATTACAAAAAAGAGGGTGAAAAGTGATGTGTCAAAAGTGTTTTGGAAAAGGATATTCGCTCAAAGAAGTGATACCAGGAGCATTTTCTTACACTCCTTGTGATTGCGAGTGCGCGCAAATCGCAAGACAGCGAGCCGAAGAGGCGAGGGCTGAGTTTAGAAAAAGGCTTAATGAAGCGAAAGAACGATTGAAGATGGAGGTGAGTGGATGATGGCAGTTCTCAAAGAAGCAGCAACCAAACAAAAACTAGTCCAAGAACGCAAAGAGTATCTTATCGACTTTCTCATTGACCATGAGGTTTACGAAGCACCAGACGGTCGACAGTTATACGAATTGCCACTTGCGGAATTGGAACGGATGTATATCGCGTTGCGTTGCAAGATTGGTAGGGAGATGAGTCAAACACGCTCGTAAACTTCAAATTTTAGCCCATACGGCGTTTTTCTTGCTAGGGTAATAGGAAATACCGAACAGCGAGAAAAACGCCTCAGAAGGGAAAATGAAGCGTATGGAGAGGTGAGGGGAATGGATACTGAAATTGATAAACACTCAACAGGCGTGGTAGGCTCACCGACGACGCCAGTGTAATGATTAACGAAGGGGTGGCGGTTTGTGAGATTTGTTGGCATTGACCCATCAACAAAAACAGGGCTCGTCATTATCGAAGACAACAAGGTACATACAGCCGTAGAGATCGTATCGGAAGAGAAGAGGGCCCCACATAGATTTATAGACATTGTTAATACGATTATGAGTCACATAACTAATCAGGATGTTATTTGCATTGAAGGCTTTTCCTACAGTTCAAGGGGCGCTGCGGTTAGTGTTCAGTACGGTATCGGCTGGATTCTCCGAGCAGAGCTAGTCAAAGCAAGATTGAATTACTATGAGGTTCCGCCGTCTTCGGTCAAGAAATTTGCCACAGGCAAAGGAAATACCAAGAAAGATGAATTGGTATTGCCGATTTACAAGCGATGGGGATTCGAACACAACAGCGACAACGTCCGCGATGCGTTTGTGTTAGCCCAAATTGCGCGGGCTTTACATGGACAAGCCGAGTTAACAAAGTTTCAACAAGAAGCTTTAAATAAAATTTCAAAATAATAGGAGGACAACCAATGAAAAGCATTATTGATTTAAACAATTTTGCTGATGGTGCAGTTGCTGAGCGATTCAATCAAGAGTTGCAAAAGGTGCTTGAAAACATCGCAGACCCGAATACGGATCCAAAAAAAGCGAGAAAAGTGACATTGACGGTCACTTTAAAAGCAGATGAAAAACGTGACCTTGCAATGGTGAGTGTCACTGCGAAATCAACGCTTGTTCCAGCAACGCCAATCGAAACAAAGCTTGTGATGGATTACGACAGCAAAGGTCGAATCACAGGAGCTGAATTGAAATCCGGTATTAAAGGTCAAACCTATATCGATGAAGATGGCGAAATTTCCGATGACAAAGGCAACAAAATTGTTGTCTTAAAATAAAAAACTACCAATCTGGGAGGAATGAAAAATGATTAAAGAAGCACTTCAGTACATTGTTGGATTAGGAAAGCCGGAAATGTTTTATGAAAATGGACAGACGTTCTCGAGTCAAAAGTTGCATTTGATCGAGGAGCCGACAGCAGAAGCTATTCGTGTCCGTAGCCTTTCGGGGTTAGTGGATTATTTGAAATCGAACTTCGATGAATACGAGCGTCTAATGATTCACGTTAGCAGTCCAACAGCCGTTATAGCGTTTAGTCAGTTGAATGCGGATTGCAACCGTAGCGAGTACATTAAAGCCGAAGCAATGATTCCGGTATTCGATTTCGATCGCTGGTATGATACGGAAACTTTCAACATCAAGCTACAGTCATGCTTTGTAAAAAACGAAGATCGCGATATCATGTTGAAAGTCGTCGGTAACATCAAAGAAGAAATGGTAAGTACGATTGGCGACGATGGGGTTTCTCAAGCTGTGGTTGCAAAAACAGGTGTTGCCACAGTAGCAAACGTCAAGGTTCCGAATCCGGTTGTGTTGAGGCCATACCGCACGTTTGTGGAAGTGGATCAACCAGAGAGTGAGTTTATTTTCCGAATGCAGAGTGGGCCACGCTGCGCTTTATTTGAAGCCGACGGCGGCAAATGGAAACTTGATGCGATGAACAACATCAAAAATTATCTGCAGCAAGAACTTAAAGAGCTTATTGAGAACGGAAAACTTGTCATTATTGCTTAGTCAAAAAGGGAGCAGCCAAAACTGCTCCCGATTAGCTTAAGAGGAGGAACTGTTCATGAGATTAAAAGAACTAAAAATTAATCTTAGTACAAAAAAGCTAGAAATTGATATAATGGAATTAAAAGGAACGTTTGCGATTGTCGTTTGTGATGGAAAGGCTAAAATAGCTGAGTTGCCGACATTTGGGGAAACGAAAATTATTACGCATCAAGGAAAAGTGAAAAGGGTGAAGTTTGACGAGGGAGAGGAGTTTTAATCTATAGAGAGAAAAAACAAAAAACTTTAATAAAATCATATACAAATCATATTTTCTTTAATAAAATTTAAGTGATACTGTTCAAAGAATATGGGGGATTTGATAAATGAAGGAGTATGCTTTGTCAAGAGAGTTGAATCAGAAAATTGTAGATGGGATTTTTGAAGGTTATCGGGATTATTTAGAGGTTCGACGTGAAAAAGCTAGAACGCTAAAAGTGAGTGGCGCTTATGCGTGGGTCAAAGGAAACCACATCGATCACCATGTGGCTATAGCATGCGAACCGTATGGAGTTGAAAGTAAGATAGCTAAAGCCGGTTTAACATGGCAATACTTACAGTTTAAGAATGATAGTGAAGCGATGTTGTTTATTGTTAAAAATGCAAGATATTTTAATCCAGAACAAGTCGATCGGGGGAAAGATGCATTAGGGCGGACACGTAACAAAAAGATATCTTATATGGAAGAGTTAATGCAAATTAACTCAGAAATTGATTTTAAGGAAGTTCCTTTAGAACAAGGGAATTCTACACAACTCGAACTTCAGCTAATAGAAGACAGCCATTTAAACGAAGACGTGAAAAAAGAAATTGTTAAATTAAAGTCTATATATAAGAGGTTTTATATTGTTACGTACAAAATTGATGAAAATCAACAAATTGAACAAATTAGATTATGGATGCCTAATCCTGCAAATAATAAAGCATATTTAATCGAAGACTTGACAAAATACATTAACGGAACGCATACAATTAGTATAGACGACGAATTAAAGAACATTCTAATAAACGATAATGTTTTAGAGGAAGGTTTAGATGCACATGTCTTTGGAATTGTATTAGATGACTCAGAAGAGAAGGAAAATTAATCCCAAGATAGGGGGGATAGCCTGTGTTCGTTGGTGAGAGCCTAACCAATATAAGAATCCTTCACAACTTGAGTAGAAGACAGCTAGCGGAAAAGGTTGGTGTAACTGAACAGGCTATTTGGCAATATGAAAATGGATATTCTTCTCCAAAGTTGGAAGTTGTAAACGAATTAAAAAAGGTTTTTAATGTAAAAGCGACTTATTTTTATAAACCTGATCTTTTGTATAAATTGGATATGGGCAACATTAAAATACAACATATCGCATACAGATCAGAAACAATTAACTCGCTAAACAGATCTCAGAGCGAATTAATGCATGTCAGGTTTATCGATGCATTCTTAAAAAAGATCGAGAGAAAGATTAGCTATCCGAAAAATGTGCTCTTAGAATTGAGAAGAGATGTAATTAAGTTTTTAAAAGAAAATCCAGGAATGGATAGAGGAAGACAAATAAAGTATATTGCCGAATTAGCTCGTGAAAGGATCGGATTGGATAAAGAATCCAACAAAAATTTATTATTCTGTTTGGAGAAAGCTGGGGCTTTTATACTCGAAAAAGAATTTGAGGAAAAAATTGATGCCTACAGTTTATGGACAGAGGACGATAGACCGTATATTATACTAGGGTCTGTCAAAAAATCCGCAGCTAGAAGAAATTTTGATTTGGCACATGAATTAGGGCATTTGCTCTTGCACTACAAAGTGGAGTTTACAATGCAAGATAAGAAATCGTATAATCTCCTTGAAGAGGAAGCATATACCTTTGCCTCTGAATTTTTATTGCCAGAGGAAGCTTTCAAAAGGGATTGTGAGGGAATTTTTAAGCTGTCCAATCCTGATGCGTATATTGATATAAAACAGAAGTGGAGTGTTTCTTTGCAAGCTATTGCAATAAGGGCTTTTAAATTAAACATTATTGATTATCAGCAATATCGCTATTATTACATGTTGATAAACAAAAAAGGATATAAATACCTAGAACCATTAGACGATAAAATCCCTGTTGAGAGACCAATGAAAATTCGAAGTATTTTGCGACTACTCTTTGAAAGAAACATTTACTCTGTATCCAGTTTAATGAATGAACTAAGAGTAGATGAAGGTTTTTTTGCTGTGTTAACTGGAATAGAAGAGGAATTTTTCAGAAAGTATAGAGAGCTCGAGACCAAAGCTTTTTCAATAAGTGAACTAGGAATAGAAGGGGTTAAATGATGCCTACCAGCCAACTGGAGGACACTGAATGACGCGTTGAGCGTTGTTTGGTGTCCTTTTTTATTTGAAGGAGGTCGTCTGTATGAACGATCTTGTCCAAGAATATAAAAATTCATTAAAATTGGTACGGAAAATGTACAACAATGCGGTTGAAGAAGATAAAAAAATTATTGCTGGAATGATCTCTGATCTGGAATTTTCCATTGAATGGCTTACAACCGGCCGACATCCTGGTCACAAAAGAGGAATCGAACGAAGAGCTGCTTATCAACGCGAGAAACTTTTTGACCCGTTACTGATGCAAAAATATTTCCGTTCCAGTGAACCGGTATATGAGTGGGATGATCATGAAAAACAGGATGTTATTACGAGTTGGGACCGAGAGCGAATCGAAGATGCTCTATCCGTGTTGACTAAGAGGGAACGGGAAGTGTATCTTATGTCGCGAGGATATTGCTTAACATATAGCGAGATTGCGAATTATCTTTGTATCTCATCGAGTAGTGTTCAAACCATGATTGAACGAGCCGAAAGAAAAATTAAAAAACGCATAAAAGAAAGCCTCTTCTGCATGTGCGGATGAGGCTTTTTTGTCGTGTAAATGCCACTAATATGTGAAGTCCTCCTTTTTTCTTGAGTGCCTAGTCAAACGCTAGGCACTTATTTTATGCATGGGGTGATGAGGATGTATAAGTTATGTGACCATTTATCAGATGATGAGATAAAGAAATTAAAGGCGAAGAAGAAAAGAAAAGGATTGAGTCATCGTGACTGGCTCGACATTATGGGCGTTCGGCGCGATACGTACAAACGAGTGCGTGGGGCGATTCGAAGAAAGTGAGGGGAAGAGTTTTGGTTAGTATCCCTTTTTGGTGTGTGTTGCTTATCATTTTGGCTGTCGGGCTAGCTATTGATTATTTGGTTTTTCATTTCTTTGACAAAGGGAGTTTGGATTTTGTAACACCTGCCATATGTTTAGTTATTTTTTTTGTCACAATTTTTCTAGTTATCGGATTAGCGTTGGGGAAATATGTGTTTTAAGTAAAAATCGTGCGAATGAGGAGGTAGGTGAGATGTAGATGCGGAAGTTGACGGAAAAGCAAAAAAGATTCGCTGATTACTACATCGAACTTGGCAACGCAGAAGAGGCGGCAAAAAGGGCTGGATATAGCGCTAGAGGCAATACAACGAAGCTACTACAAAATACTACAATTAGAGAGTACATCCAGCAACGATTGGCTGAAAAAGACAAGGAACGTATCGCCTCGCAAGATGAGATACTAGCGTTTTTAACAAAAGTGCTTCGAGGTGAAGAAACGGAGCAAATACCGATGGCAGGAAAAGACTTTTTTGAACTAGTGGAAAATACTCCGAATATTAAAGATCGTATTAAAGCAGCCGAGCTTCTCGGCAAACGTTTCGCAATGTGGACGGAGCGCCAACAAATCGACGCGAATTTTGGCGTTCAAATTATCGACGACGTTGGTGGGATAGATGAAGCAGATTAGATTGTCCGAGGTCTTCACGCCTACGTTCCAAAAAGTATGGGCGTTGGTCAAAGAACAACGCTATTTGCGTTACGTGTTGAAAGGTGGCCGCGCCAGTGCAAAGTCTACACATATTGCAATGATGGTGCTGTTGTTGGTTATGCGGTACCCGGTGACAGCGCTGGTTGTGCGCCGAGTCGGGAACACGCTCGCTGATTCGGTGTTGGAACAGTTGAAAGAAGCGATGGAAATATTGGGCGTCACCGAGTACTTTCAAATTACCGTGAACCCAATGCGGATCACGTATCTACCGCGAGGAAACCGTATTTTGTTCCGTGGTGCTGATGATCCGCAAAAAATCAAATCGATTAAAGCCTCGCGCTTTCCGTTGGCCGTTATGTGGATTGAGGAGCTCGCTGAGTTCAAGACGGAAGAAGAAGTGTCCGTTATCGAAAAGTCCGTGCTGCGCGGAGAACTTCCAGACGGATTGCGGTACACGTTTTTTTACAGCTATAACCCGCCAAAGCGAAGACAGTCGTGGGTCAACCAAAAGTACGAAACGCAATTTATTCCTGAAAACACGTTTGTTCACCATTCGACGTATCTCGATAACCCATTTTTATCTAAAGATTTCATCGAAGAAGCCGAGCATACGAAGCGAACGAATGAGATGAAGTACCGCCATGAATATCTCGGCGAGCCGATTGGAAGTGGTGTGGTGCCGTTCGATAATTTAGTATTTCGAACGATTACTGATGAGGAAATTAAACGGTTTGATAACATCCGCCAGGGCATTGACTGGGGATATGGAGTCGATCCGTTTGCGTTTGTACGTTGGCACTACGATAAAACACGGCGAATCATCTACGCCATCGATGAAATCTATGGCGTGAAGCTGTCGAATCGAGAAGCAGCTGAAAAAATTAAAGCGAAAAATTATCACGTAGAGCCGATTATCGCCGATAGCGCCGAGCCAAAGTCGGTGGATGAGATGAAGAAAGAACACGGCATCCTGCGAATTAAAGGCGCCAAAAAAGGTCCCGGAAGCGTGGAGTACGGCGAAAAATGGCTCGATGATTTAGAGGCGATTGTCATTGACCCGAAGCGTACGCCGAACATTGCAAGAGAGTTTGAGTCGATTGACTATCAAGTGGATGCAGACGGCAATCCGAAGCCGCGTCTAGAAGAAAAGAACGACCATACGATCGCAGCAACCCGTTACGCATTCGAAGACGATATGAAACGACCATCGGTATCAATTTTGAAGTAGGGAGGTGATCGCGTGCTGATTGAAGATTTATTTCGCGCGCCTTGGCATGAACAAGTGCTTTCGGAATTATCGAAAGGAATCATGACAGATGAACAGCTTTTGACGGCGATAGTGAAAGACTGGGAAACGAGTGATAAGCGCAATCTTATGGTTCTTGGAGAACGATACTATCGCACAAAAATGGATATTGAAAAGAAAAACCAAGACATTACATGGCGCTCGAATCAAAAGCTGGCTCATGATTTTGTGAAGAAGCTCGTCAATCAAAAGGTTGGCTATTTGCTTTCAAAGGAGCCGACTATTGCGACAGAAAACGAAGAATACCGCAAAATCATGAAAGATATGTTTGATAAGCGTTTGTTAAAAGTGATTAAAAATCTCGGCAAAGAAGCGATCAATAAAGGGATCGCTTTTTTGTATGTGTACATTGATGAAAAGGGCGAGCTGGCGTTTAAAAAGATTCCGAGCGAACAAATTATCCCGTTTTGGAAAGATAACGACCATGAAGAAATTGTGTCGTTTATTCGTGTGTATGAAGAAGTGGTGTACACGAACACACAAAAGCAAAAACAAAAGAAAGTGGAGTATCACCATCCAAAAGGCATTAAATATTACGTGTTACAAGCCGATTCACTCGTCCCAGACGTGTTGGCTGGAGTGGAAACAAACTATCATTTCATGATCAACGAAAAGCCGTATTTGTGGGAGCGCATGCCGTTAATTGCGTTTAAGTACAATGAAGAGGAGCAGCCACTCATTGATTGTATCAAGTCATTGATTGACGATTACAACTTGCAAGCTTCTGTAAATGCAGATTTACTCGCAGACATCCCGAATTTCATTTACAAGCTTGTAAATTACGGCGGTGTTGACTTACAGGAATTTTTAAACGATTTAAACCGATATCGCGCGGTGAAGTTAGACGAAAACGGCGATGTAGATAAGCTACAAGCCGATTTACAGACAGATGCGGTCGAAAAAGAGTTATTGCGCATTCGCAAGGTCATCTATGAATTCGGACGTGGCGTCGATACGCAGGATGAGAATTTGGGGAATGCAAGTGGGGTGGCGCTGAGATACCGATACTCTGACTTGGATATGGATTGCAACATCCTTGAAACCGAGTTTCAATCAAGCCTCGAGCAATTGATTTGGTTCATTGACCAATATTTGCTGATGACAGGAAAGGGCGATTTCACGAATGAGACGATTTCGATCATTTTCAATCGCGATATCATCATTAATGAGTCAGAGGTCATCGCCAATTGCCAAGCTTCCGTCGGTATTCTCGACGACCAAACAATTCGTGAAAACCATCCGTGGTATACGGAACAAGTGGAAGAACGATTGAAAAAGCAACGGCAACAAGAACAGATGTACAACGGCTATCAAGGAGCGTTCCAGCAACAACAGAAAGATGGGAACGTAAATGAATAGTCGTCAATATTGGGAACAACGCGCGACGCAAAGAGAACAGGAAGCACAGCTGATCGTTGAGAAGTATTTAGCGCAGATGCAGCAGCGACTGAAAGAAGCGCAACGCGATATTTTACAGCAAATTGAATCCTTCTATGCTCGATATGCGAGAGATAATCAAATTTCGTTACATGAGGCAAGGAAGCTGCTAACATCACAAGAAATAGAAGCGTTCAAGGAAGTTGACCTTGCTCGGTTTCGCGCGATGGCGCTTGAAGGGAATCCGCAATACGAAAATCTATTGAATGCGATTAGCTATCGCGTTCGAATTTCGCGATTAGAGCTGCTTTTGGCGCAAATAGAAATGACGATGCTGCATTTATACGGCGGCAAAAATGGCTTGCAAGACTACGTTTACACAGGGCTAGTCGATGTGTACCAAAACTCGTACTATCACTTTATGTACGACTTTGCGATGGCTGGTATACCTGCCAATGTGCAAATACTCGACGACGGCACGATGCGTGAAGTGATGTCGTATAACTGGAGTGGGAAAGAATTTTCCGAGCGAATTTGGGGACATGAACAAGAAACGATGCAGAACATTCGAAAGTCGCTCGAACAAAGCTTTATCATTGGCCGTTCCATCGACAAAACAGCAAAAGAAATTGTGAAAGTGACGGATGTGGCATACTCGCGCGCTGAAGCGTTGGTCAGGACGGAAGCGAGTTTCTTTCACAATTTGGCTGCGCAAAACAGCTATCGCGATGCAGGGATGGAGAAATACGAGATTTTGGCCACGCTCGATATGCGAACATCGGATATTTGTAGAAGCCAAGACGGCAAGATTTATAACGTGAAAGATTACAAGCCGGGAACGAATGCGCCGCCATTTCATGTCCGTTGCCGAACGACGACGATTCCATATTTCGATGAGTCGGAGTACGCAAACGGCGAAAAACGTCAGTCGATGAATGGGTTGGTGGATTCTGTTTCGTATGAGGAATGGCATAAGAAGACGGTGTTAAGATAAACAGTTTCCCTCGTCTTTTTAGCATTTGTAGACGTTAAAGAACAAAGCGGTTCGTGGCCGTAACCACGTTAAAAAACGTAACCAGAGGAGGAATACCATGAAACGCGAATTTCTTGAAAGTTTAGGTCTCGAAAAAGACGTCATTGACAAAATTATGGCTGAGCATGGGAAGTCGGTAGAGGCGCAAAAAGCGAAAGTAGACGATTTAAAAACAAGTCTCGACGACATGAAAAAACAGCTAGAACAACGCGACAACGACTTAAAACAACTCAAGAAGCAAGCAGAAGGAAATGAAGAACTTCAAACGAAGCTTGCGGACTTAGAGAAGCGATATAAAGACGAGAAGGCGGCATATGAGGCAAAAATCAAGGAAACGCAATTGAACAGCGCGATTAAACTTGCGATTAATGGAAAGGTACATGACGCCGACTTGGTCGCATCGCTTCTTGATAAAAATACAATTGAACTCGATGAAAATGGCAACATCACCAAAGGACTGGAGGAGCAGTTAAAGACGCTGCAAGAAACCAAGTCCTTTTTATTTGTGCCTGAAAACAGCAATCAACCAAAAATTACAGGTATTAAACCAGCTGAAGGCAGTCCGACTGGCGGTGAACCAGAGGATCCGTTCTTGGCTGGGTTTAATTCAATTTAGTTTATAGGAGGTAATGAACTATGCCGATTAATTATGCAGAAAAGTATGCACCATATGTGGATGAGCGTTTTAAAAAGCAATCTCTTTCGAATGGAGCTGTGAATCAAGACTTAGATTGGGTCGGAGTCGAAACGGTGAAAGTATTCTCGATTCCAACCGTTCCAATGCAAGACTATACACCAACGGGAATGAGTCGTTACGGGACGCCATCGGAATTACAAAACAGCGTACAAGAAATGAAAGTGACGCGCGACCGTGCGTTTACGTTTACCATCGACAACAAATCGAAACAAGATACGATGGGCGTCATGGAAGCTGGGAAGGCGCTCGCCCGTCAGATTGACGAAGTTGTTGTTCCAGAGGTGGACATCTATCGTTTTTCAATTATTTGCGCAAACGCAGGCACAACAGCGACGGCGCCAATTACAAAAGACAATGCCTATGAAGCTTTCTTAGATGCAACAACAACGCTCACGGACTTGAAAGTGCCATTGGTTGGTCGCGTGGCGTATATCGGTCCAAATTTCTATAAACAAATTCGTTTGGATTCTTCTTTTATCAAAGCATCTGATATCGCACAAGACGCGTTAATGAAAGGGCAAGTTGGTCAAATTGATGGTATTCCGTTGATTACAGTTCCATCTTCGTACTTGCCGGCGAATGTGGAATTTTTCATCACTCACCCAATGGCAACGGTCGCGCCGATTAAATTGACTGACTACGTGACGCATGAAAACCCGCCAGGAATTAATGGCACTTTGGTGGAAGGACGTATTCGTTACGATGCGTTCGTATTCGAGAACAAAAAGAACGCCATTTACGTGCACAAGAAAGCGTAAGGGGTGACAAGGGATGAAGAAGTTTAAAAAAGGTGATGAAGTGTTAATCGCAACAAACGACGTACAAGAAGCTGCATTTAAAAACGCTGGATACGAAGAAGTGAAGGAAGAAGAGGAGAAAAAGGGAACGAAGAAAGCAACAGAAAAGGCAGCTGAATAACGATGACAGTGCTTGATATTGTCAAAGCCAAGCTGGACAATCCACCACCAGATGATCGCTTGGCTGTATACATTGACGAAGTAGGTCAAGCGATCAAAACGTTTTGTAATCGCGATGACATACCGGACGAACTGCGGTATGTCCATGCGAACATGGCGGTCGATTTCATTGGTCTGAAGCAAAAAAATGCTCCCGATGCCGAACCGGCTGTTCAATCCATCAAAGAAGGGGACGTGCAAGTCACGTTTACGGCTCATGAAAAGAGCCAAGGAGAAACAGAAGTAGAAAGCATCGTTCATTCCTATAAGAGCGCTTTGTATAAGTTTCGTAAAATGAGGTGGTAGCATGTCAGTTCGTGACATCTTTCTCAAAGCCAAATCCGCGGTGGAACGGCTGTATGACCGAGCAGCTACTATCCAGCGATATGAAGCGTATCAGAAGCCGAATGGCGCCGATGGAATGCAATGGGTGACAAAGCACGAAAACGTGCCTTGTCGCCTTTCTTCTGTCGGCATGCAGACGCTCAATAACGCATCACAGGACGATGTAAATGCTATTCAGTACGATGTGAAAGTTTTTTTGTCTAGCGACATTAACGTGCGAGCTGGCGATGTGTTTGTGATCGATGGGGTGCGCTACGAGTCAGCAAAAGAACCGTTTGTATATATTACCCACCAAGAAGTATTGCTCGTTCGAAAGGGTTATGCATAATGGGCTATGAGTTTAGTGAAGTTCGATTACTGAAACAGCAATTAGTAGAGTTGAATAAAATCGCTCATCAAGTGCAAATGAAGGTAGCCCAACGCATTGCTCAGTTGGCCATTCGGAAAGTGAAGAAGTTAACGCCTGTTGATACAGGTAATTTGCGGAACAATTGGAAGTATTATGTGATGAGCAAGGGCGATACGATATATATTCACATTTACAACCAAGCCGAATATGCGTCCTTTGTAGAAAACGGGCATCGTATCGTGGTGGCTGGACAGACCGTCGGATGGGTGGAAGGCCGGTTCATGTTGAAATTGACAATGAACGACATGCAAAAAATCGCCCCAAACATGTGGCAACGGGAGATGGAAAAGGAGATGAGGCGGATCTTTGGAGATTAAAACGCTCATCATTCAGCAAATGAAAGAAGTTTTTGGAAACGTCAAAGTATACGATGAAAAAGTCAAGCAGGGGCTTCAAACTCCTGCTTTTCTCGTTCGTATGATTCAGTCTGAACAAGAACGAAAAATTAAAGGGCAAGTGTGGCGGACGTACTCGTGGAATGTTGTATATTTCCCACAATCAACGGAAGTGGATAGTGAATGCGATGACGTGTTTGAAACGTTTCAAACAGAATTTCAATATATCGCCAACAAATATCATGTGCATCGGTTAGAAGGGACAAAACAGGACGATGTGCTGGTGATTACATTCGATGTGTCGGCACGCCTGCAAGAGGTGATGGACGAAACAAAGATGCAGACGTTAGGAGGTGTCTGGATTGGCAAAGCAGACTGAAAAACAAACGCGGTATGGGAAATCAGCTTTCATTCGTGCGCCGGAATACGCAAAAGATCGATTGTTGCTTGAAGTGTTACTCGATGAATCGAGAACGTACACGAAAGAAGAAGTAGACTCGCTGTTGAGTGAGTGGAAAGCGAAGGAGGTTCAATAATGGCAGGTGGAACATGGAAAACGCAAAATAAAATTCGTCCTGGCGCGTATATCAATTTTGAAACGAACAGTTTAAACACGATGGCACCTGATTCCAATGCGGTTGTGGTGATTCCAGTCAAGTTAGACTGGGGTGAAACAAGAAAATTTGTAAAAGTATCGCCGAATACGAAGTTTAAAGAAGTGTTCGGAAAAGATTTAAGTGCAATTGTTCCTGTTCGGGAAGCATTCAAAGCGACTAGTCAATTGATCGTTTACAATTTGAACAGCGAGGGAACAAAAGCAACAGCGACGGGCGGAGGATTAACAGCGACAGCGAAATATGCGGGTGCGGACGGAAATAAAATTTCGGTTGTCGTTACAGCAAATTTAGACGGAACCGCGACAGTGAAGACATACTTTGATGGGGCGGTTGTCGATACACAAACGGTAGCTGCGATTGCCGACTTGCAGCCGAACGCTTTTGTTTCGTTCAATGGTCAGTTACCGACTTCCGACGTGACATTGACGCTAGCTGGCGGAACGACAGGAACCGCAACAAATGACGCGTATGCTGAATTTGCGGCAGGTTTGGATACGCAAGATTTTAAGGTCGTGGCTTTTGGTACGGACGATTCAACAGTAAAAGCATTACTAACGTTGAAAGTGAAAGAATGGCGTGCCCATTACGGGAAAAATGTAACGTTGGTGACGAACAATTACAATACTGCCGATCATGAAGGTGTCGTGTCGGTTCTCAATGGCGTTACGCTTGAAGGCGGCGAGAAATTAACGGCTAAAGACGCGCTGTATTGGTATGCGGCAGCGTATGCAAGCGCTGGCACCAATTCATTAACCTATGCCGAGTATCCTGGAGCAATTGACTGCGAGCGTAAAACGCATGAAGAAATTGAACAAGCATTGAAAGATGGACACGTTGTCTATACGTTCAATCGCGATGCGGTGGTCGTAGAGCAAGACATTAACACGTTCCGTTCATTTACACCAACAAAAAACCAAGACTTCCGCAAAAACAAAATCATTCGCGAAATGGACATTGTTTCGGACAATACGCAGTATATCTACTCCAAATATTTCATTGGAAAAGTGAACAACAACGAGGACGGCCGAAACTTGTTCAAAAAAGAAGTGATGAAAACCGTGTTAGATCCTCTCGTGCGAGTCGGTGCTTTAGAGCCATATAATCCAGATGAAATTGTAGTTGAACAAGGTGATGAAAAAGATGCTGTGTTGGTCAATGTAGGACTTAAATTCGTTGATGCCATGGAAAAACTCTATATGACAGTGGCATGCAAGTAATAAACGGAGGTGATGAATATGCCACGTGTAATAGAATCGAAAGACGCGATTTCTTCGAAAGAAGGAACGTTATACATTACGATTGACGGGAAGTCATATGAGTTTGCGGAAATTGTGAAATTTGACGCAACGATTGAATATATCAAAGCTGACGTCAAACGTGTAGGCGCACGTATGAATGGTAGTAAAATCGTCGGGGCAAACGGAAAAGGAAACATGACATATTACTACCACCGCCCAGAAATTCGAGCGATGGCATTGGAATATTTACGGACAGGGAAAGCGCCGATTTTCGATGCGATGCTCGTTAATGCAGATATTACGAGCGCGGCAGGTAAGCAAACAGCAATCATTAAAAACATCGTGCCAGACAGCACGCTCATTGCTAAATTGGATGGCGATTCGGATGATGTACTCAAAGATGAAGTGTCGTTTACATTTGATGATTTCGATTTGTTAGACCAATTCAAAACGATTAACTAAGGAGGAGCCACATGAGCAAGTTTAAGGCATTTTTAAAAGGGAATGTCAAACCATATGAAAACGTGGAGCTGAAGCTGGAGCGTTTTGACGAACCACTTGTGCTGCGTCCGTTGACTGCGGGCGAAGCCGATGCAATCAATGAGCGTTGCTTTAAGTTTCGCCTAGGCAAAGGCGGCAAAATGGAACGTGTTTTTGATGTGGTGAGATACAATCGTGAAATTTGTGTGGCGTCCATTGTGTATCCTGATCTGAACGATCGCGAGTTGCAAGAGTCATATGGTGTTTTAGGTGCGGACAAGCTGTTTGCTGAAATGTTCCTTTTAGGTGAAGCCAACCAAATTCTTGAGAAGGTCACAGAAATTTCGGGGCTTGATAAGACGATGGATGAAGAGGTAGAAGAGGCAAAAAACTAATTGAAGAAGGTGGAGAGGCGTTTTATGCGCACGTTGCTCTCCACCGTTTTCATTGGCGACCTCGTGAGTTTTTAGAAATGGACCGAAGAGAGAAGGCCTTTGTCATAGCCAGTATTCAGATTGAACTAAAGAAAGAGAAAGAAGAGCATGACCGCATAAAAAGCAAAATGAGGGGGTGAGCGAATGGCTGGAGTTCAAACGACGTTGGCGTTAAACGACAAATTGACAGGACCACTCATGAAAATGATTCGTGCGATGGATGCAACCATTCGCGTCATGGAAAAGATGGATGCGAGCGCAACGCAATTAGATACAAAAGGATTAGCGAAAGCACGTAAAGCGATTACGAACGCATCGGCTGATTTAGAGCGATTAATAGTGGCTTCCAAACAGGCGGATAGCTCTTTAGCGCCATTAGGCTCCAAATTCGCCAACTTGCCTCCTCCTGTTGGTCGGGCGACAGGTGCTGTGAAAGAGTTTTTTGGCGCATTTTTATTATCAACAGCAGCTTTTGCTGCACTACAAGGAATTCAAAACGGAATTCAGTCATTTGTTCAAGCCTCAGACGCTTATGTTTCTACATCGGCACGCCTAGCGAATATCAATGACGGCTTACAAACACAAGCGCAATTGCAAGAGAAAATATATCAAGCCGCGCAACGTAGCCGAAGTGGGTATATGGATATGGCTAATTCGGTTGCAAAACTCGGTTTATTGGCGGATGACGCATTCAAAAACAACGACGAGATGATTCGTTTCTCTGAATTAATGGGAAAAGCATTTACCGCGTCTGGAGCATCGACTTTTGAACGCCAAGCTGGTATGTATCAGCTCACCCAAGCGATGGCGGCAGGCAAACTACAAGGCGACGAGTTCCGTTCCATCATGGAAAATGCACCGTTGCTTGCTCAAGCGATTGCCGATTTTACAGGCAAAACAAAAGGAGAATTAAAAGATATGTCAGCAAAAGGTACAATTACAGCTGACATTATTAAAAATGCCTTATTCAAAGCCGCCGATGACATTGAAAAGAAATTCAAAAACATGCCATTGACGTTTGCGGATGCGATGACCATGTTTAAAAACTGGTCGCTCCGTGCATTCGAACCGTTGTTAATTCGTTTTAACCAGTTCGTGAACTCTGATGCGTTTGCGACAATGGCAGAACACGCAATGTTTTTTGTTAACGTGTTTATTAAGGGAATGGACCTTGCTTTTGATGCGCTGGAGTTCTTTTATCGAATGGTCGGCGCTGTGGGACGCTTTTTTGAAGAAAATTGGTCATGGATTGCACCGATTTTGACGGTAATTGGCTCTGTTTTAGCTGGGATTGGCGCGATTTTGCTTGGTGTTGCAGCGAAATGGCTGATTGTGAAAACAGCCACAATGCTTGCCGCGGCGGCTCAATGGGTTTACGACACGGCTATGCTTAGTTCACCAGCTACATGGGTGTTACTAGGAATTATTGCGTTACTTGCTCTAGTAATTTATGCGACAGTAAATTGGGCAGACCAAACAGCTACGGTAGTCGGGTTTATAACAGGTTTATTCGCAAGTTTAGGAGCGTTCATTTGGAATATCGTCGCGAATATTTGGAATGCGTTTGCGATGGTTGCTGAATTTATTATGAACGTCTTTTTTGACCCTGTATATGCGGTGAAAAAGCTATTTTACGATATGGTAAAAATGGTCGTAGACAATATGACTGCGCTTACTGGTTCATTTGACACGGCTGCGAGTTTTCTTGCGCGTGTTTTTGTGAAAGGAGCAAATATCGCCATTGGCGCTGTTAATGGTTTAATCAAAGCTTTAAACATGATACCGGGGGTAAACATTAGCACGATTGGCAAGTTAAGTGCTGGTTCGGTAGGTAGTATATCCAACGGGCTTAAAAACTTTGCGGCGAATCTAAAACCGCCAACAAGCAGCGAATTTATGGTCAATATTCCGAGGATGAAAATGTTGAATGTCCCACAAGCGTTCGCGGCAGGAAATGCGGCAGGAATGAAATTTACTAAAAACATGTCTGAAAAGCTTTCTGGGATATTGGAAAAAGCAAAAAGTTTAGCGCCTAATACGAAAATGGAAAACCCGTTTAAACAATCATTAGGCAACCAAATTGCAAATAGCCCAGGCATGAAAAACCCTCTAGCGAGTGGAAAAGAGGATAAGAACCCGACAGGCGGTAAGCTCGATAAAATCGGGAAAATTGACGACGAAATTAACATCGCGGAGGAAGATTTGCAAGTTTTCAAAGAGTTAGCAACGATTAAGTCTATTCAAAACTTCGTCACGTTAACGCCGACTGTACAAGTAAAGACGGGGGACATTCGAAATAACGTCGATGTGGATCAACTCGTTCGTCGTTTTGAAGAAAGTATGGTAAACGAAATCGCCCGTTCGGCGGAAGGAGCGTATGCGTGATGGAACGAGCCATTTATTTTCACGCAAATGACCAAGAAATGTTTCGGCTTCCTGTGAATCCTGAAAAGGTGAACGTAAAAACAGAAGGAGACGGAGAGGAGTTTACAATTGCAAAGCTTGGGCGTGTAAACGTGCCGAAAGATAAAAAGTTGTCGGGCTTCTCTCTCGAATCCTTTTTTCCTGCGCAACCTACTCATTATTCAGGAACGGTGTTTAAAGAACCGAAATACTACATTGACTTGTTAGAAAAATGGATGCGAAATAAACAACCGATTCGATATATCTATGTCAACGGCTCTTTTACAATCAATGAATTAGTCACGATTGAGCGATTTGAATACGACGAATCGTTTGGTAGTGAAGACGTCAATTTTTCACTGGAATTAAAAACATACATGCCATTCGCTCCAAAGAAAATGCAAGTGGTTAAAAAACAAACGTTATCAGCTGTTCAAGTTGTAAAGAAAAATGCGCCTGCTCGACCAAATACGAAGCCAAAACCGACGACATACACGCTAAAAGCAGGCGACAATCTTTGGAAAGTAGCCAAGCTTTATACAGGCAATGGCAACCGATATCCAGAGTTACAAAAGCTGAACGGGATTAAGGATAGTCAGTTGCGGAAACTACCAATCGGTTTGGTATTAAAAATTCCTACAGATTGGGTGAAATGATGGAAGTATTGATTGATAATCGGGATGGAACGGTGTGGGATATGCCTGTTTCGAGCGCGCAATGGAAGACTAGCCGCATCGGAAAGGCCGGGACGTTAGATGCGAAGTTAGTGATTGAACAACCAACAAAGTTTCCTGTTAATAGTGGAGCGATTATCCGCGTAACAGACGGATCGTACAAAATTTTTTACGGATATGTGTTTGAAACAGGTTTTAACACAAGTAGTGAATTCGGTGTAAAAGCATATGACCAATTGCGATATCTTATGTATAACGACACATTTGTATTTTCTTCGACAACAGCGACAGCTGGCATAAAGAAAATTGCTGCCGATGCAGGATTAAAAATCGGAACATTTGAAGATACAGGATACAAAGTGCCAGCGATGGTCGAGGACAACAAAAAAGCGCTCGATGTGGTAGCGAAGTTTTTAGATTCAACGCTAATTGCGACGAACAGAAACTATGTGCTGTTCGATAATTTCGGAAAATTAGAATTGCGAAATATCAATAACATGGCTATTTCAGCAGACGACTTCTACATTGGGGAAGAGAGTCTGCTTTTTGATTTTGAGTACAAAAAATCAATCGACGAAGAAACGTATAATCGCGTCAAGATTGTGCAAGACAATAAAAAAACCGGCAAACGCGAGGTCTATATCGCCCAAGACAGCGCGAACATTGCTAAATGGGGACGGTTGCAAGAGTTTCGCAAAGTCGATGAAAAGATGACGGCAGCGCAAATTAAAGATTTGTTGGACAAGCTGATTAAGTTACGAAATCGGGAAACGAAATCATTGAAACTTAATTGCCTTGGTCATTGGAAAGTGCGTGCCGGATGCTTTGTGTTTGTGTACATTGAAAAAATCGGCATTAAACAATATTTCCTTGTCGATGAATGCACGCATAACTGGGAAGGTGGCGTGCATACGATGCAGCTTGATTTGAAGGTGATTTGATATGAGTTTAATAGATTTAATTAAAACGGTTGCCGTAAAGGCTGTAGAAGCGACGAATCCCGTTCATGTGTCGTTTGGCACGGTCGTATCTGAAAGCCCCCTTGAGGTTCAAATACATCAGAAGTTGAAGCTGACCGAAGAGTTTTTGGTTATTACAGAGCGTGTAACCCAAGCTAATTTGAAACGCGCAGATAAAGTCATTTTGCTCCGCGTCCAAGGCGGACAACAATTTGTTGTTTTAGACAAGGTGGTGAAATGATGGTACTTCCTTCTGAAAACATCACAATTGAAGAAGCAGAAGTGGTGGAACCATCGGCGATTCCGTCAAAAACGTATCGCCTTGATTTTGAAAATGGCCAATGCAGTGGAATGGTTGATGGAGTAGAAGCGATTAAGCAATCCATTTTTAAAGTGCTGAGCACCGATCGTTTTAAATATTTGATTTATAGCGATAATTACGGCTTTGAAAACTTGATTGGAAAAGAAAGACTATTCGTTCAAGCAGAATTGCCGCGACGAATTAAGGAAGCTGTATTGCAGGATGAGCGAGTAACAGATGTAGACGTGACGGTGCAATTTTCTGGGGATTCAGCCGTTGCGAAAATCGTGTGCTACACCGTTTATGGAAAAATAGAACTGCCGAAAGAGGTGAACGGTGTTGTTTGAAAATCAGACGTTCGAGACGATTTTACAACGTATGCTGGATCGTATATCGGATGATATAGACAAACGAGAAGGGTCGATTATTTATGATGCTTTAGCGCCAGCTGCAATCGAATTGGCAAAAATGTACGACGAGTTAGATATCGTTTTGCGCCTTGCGTTCGGAGAAACATCAACGGGCGAATATTTAGATAAGCGTGCCGCGGACTTTGGTGTATACAGAAAGCAAGCAACACCTGCTGTGCGAAAAGGAATATTTACGGATGGAAACGATGTACCGTTTAATATTCCAATCGGAAGCCGATTTAGACTAAACGATATGGTCTATGTAGCGATCGAAAAAATCACGGACGGCCAATTTCGCATGCAGGCTGAAACACCAGGAAGTGCGGGAAATCAGGAATTCGGGAATTTATTGCCGATTGAACCGATCGAGGGACTAGGGACAGCAACGTTGGCAGATGTGTTGTTTCCTGGCGAAGACGAGGAGAGCGACGAGTCACTGCGGAAACGATTTTTGCAAAAGGTACGGGAGCCAGGAACGAGCGGAAATGCGGCGGACTATAAACAATGGGCAACCGAGGTTGCAGGCGTAGGTGCGGCAAAAGTGACGCCTCTTTGGAATGGTTCAGGCACGGTCAAAGTCACCATTGTCAATACGGATATGCAGCCAGCTACAAATAATTTAGTTACACAAGTACAAGAATATATCGAACAAATGCGACCAATCGGAGCGTCTGTCACAGTAGCTTCAGCGACAGGCAAACCGATCAATGTTTCGGCGAACGTAGTCCTTGCATCGGGATATACGTTGCAAAATGTTCAAGATGCTTTCCCAGCGTCGTTGGATGAATATTTCAAAGAGATTGCTTTTTCAATGACATATGTCAGCTACGCAAAAATCGGAACACTCTTACTGAACACGCCCGGTGTCATTGATTACAATGGACTGACTGTGAATGGGGGCACGGCTAATGTCGCGTTGCAAGATGAGGAGGTTCCTGTTCGTGGGGGGGTATCAATAAGTGTCTAATCTATTTCAATATCTCCCTAATTACTATCAAGATATACGAGAATTTCCAAACTTAATAGGGACAGAGAACGAAGAAGTTGAACAATTGAGTGCTACAATAGATGAAGTTTTGGAACAGTTCTATGTTGACACAGCCACATGGGGGCTTTCTCATTGGGAGCGCATTTGCGGTATCCCTGTCGATGAAAGTAAGCCGATTGAACAACGTCGTAGCGTGATCAAGTCAAAGTTACGCGGCATCGGAACAGTAACGGTCGCTCTCATTAAAAACGTCGCAGAGTCATGGTATAACGGCGAAGTCGAAGTAACTGAACAACCTTCGCTTTACACCGTAAAAATTAAATTCGTTAGCAAACTCGGAGTTCCGCCGAATTTAGCCGACATCCAAAACGCTTTGCGTGAAATTATTCCGGCTCATTTGGCGATAGACTTCGAGTTTTCTTATTTGCTAATAAAAGATGTTCATAACGTAATGACGCTTTCGCAATTGGAAGCGACAACGCTCGATAAATTTGCAGGAGGTGCATAATATTGGCGAGTAACACACCTCGATTAGGATTGTACAAGAAAGACCCTATTGCAGACGCAAATGACACGTTTAATATACAGACAATGCTGAATGACAACTGGGACAAAATTGATGGGAAAGTCGCTATCCTAGGACCAGATGGGAAAATTCTGTCGGAACAGTTGCCGCAACAGTCGATGCCGTCTGCAAGCACCACACAAGCCGGCATCGTCCAACTAGACGATACATTGACAAGTACATCGACGACGAAAGCGGCAACAGCAAATGCGGTGAAACAAGTGAATGATGCAGTTGTTGCGCATTCGGCGGATAATGTGAAGCATATAACATCAGCAGAAAGAACAGCTTGGAACGCAACACAATCAAAAGCGAATGACCTTGAAATTCTCTATTGGATGGGGGCGATATAATTGGCGGCAACAGCGAGACGTTTATATAAAGGAACGGCTGGCACAACGGCAACAACGGCTTATACCGTGCCTGCTTCGACGACAACGATTGTAAAAAACATTGTACTGACAAACAAAACCGCAAGTGCGGCAACAGCCACAATCACAATAGTGGGAATAGAAATAGTTAATAACTATTCTGTTAATGCAAACGATACGGTTGTTATTGATTTATCGTTAGTTATGCAAGCCGCAGAAACGATTACCGTGCAAGCAGGGACAGCGAACGCCATTAACGTCTACATTAGCGGTGTAGAGGTGGCGTAATCATGGGAATTAGAAACTATTTTGGCATTTACCCATCTGGAAAGTATCGCAAAGGAAGTATTTTAAAACAAGGTTTTAATATAGTTGATTATGCAGGTGGAATGGGCAATGAAATCTGGTCAAAAACGGATGTTTCTAATGGATACGGCATCGCTGTCGACAGCGCAGGAAATGTTTATGTTGCTCATAACGTTGCGGCAGGAGGTAAAGTGGTACGTAAATTAGATGCTAACGGCAATGAAATCTGGTCAAAAACAGATGTTGATTATGGATACAGCATCGCTGTCGATAGCGCGGGGAGTGTTTATGTTGCTCATTGCATTTCGGCAGGTAAAGCAGTAAGAAAGTTAGATATAAACGGCAATGAAATCTGGTCAAAAACGGATGTTTCTAATGGATACGGCATCGCTGTCGACAGCGCAGGAAATGTTTATGTTGCTCATAACGTTGCGGCAGGATATAAAGCTGTACGTAAATTAGACGCTAATGGGAACGAGATTTGGTCAAAAACGGATGTTTCTAATGGATACAGCATCGCCGTCGATAGTGCAGGAAATGTTTATGTTGCTCATAACGTTGCGGCAGGAGGTAAAGTGGTACGTAAATTAGATGCTAACGGCAATGAAATCTGGTCAAAAACAGATGTTGATTATGGATACAGCATCGCTGTCGATAGCGCGGGGAGTGTTTATGTTGCTCATTGCATTTCGGCAGGTAAAGCAGTAAGAAAGTTAGATATAAACGGCAATGAAATCTGGTCAAAAACGGATGTTTCTAATGGATACGGCATCGCTGTCGACAGTGCAGGAAATGTTTATGTTGCTCATAACGTTGCAGCAGGAGGTAAAGCTGTACGAAAGTTAGACGGAAACAAATATTATCAAATCGTGGGGTGATATTATGAAATTTATTGGCGATTTTACACAAGATGAAAAAGGGTTGCGTGTGGGATTTATCCACTGTATTCCGTTTGATGAAGAGCATGGGCTTGGAAAAACGGAAGAAGAATTGCGACAAATCGGTGCATTGGTAGAGGATATTCCAGAGCCAGAGCAGGTGGAAGGAAAAACACCTGTTATGTATTACAACCCGCAAACCAACAGTGTTTATTATGAGTATATTGACAGACCGCTAACACCAGAAGAAGAATTGCGGCAAAGAATCGAATTAATGCAACAAGCATTAGACGCTTTACTGTTAGGAGGTATGCAGTAATGGTGGCATATTTAGCACAACGTATCATTGACGGAGTGTATACGTATGATTATGTCATCCAGCGTCGCCCTGATTTAAAAGAAGGGATTGACGCTTATTTAATTGAGAAAGGAAGGGAGGATTTGATTGTAAATTAAAAATAAATGGTTTTGTAGTAAGGAAGATGCGATGCCCTTCCGACCATATTTAACCCCAAAAATTTTTTGTCGAAATAAAGAGGAATTTGTGTGTTTTTGCATAATTATGACTTAGATTCAAAAACAAAGGAAGGGGAAACTAAATGACTTTTGAGGAACATGTTGAAAATATAAAAAAGGAGTTAGGAATTGACTCTAATCTACAGATTGTGTGTGGAGAGGATGGAGCAAGAGATTATATCGAAAGTATTAGAAAGAAAAATCCATCTCACGCGAAATGTTTAGAAGATATGTATTTAAAATCGAAAAACACTAGAGGAATATATCCATGGCCGGTGGATGAGGATTTGATTCTAATTAAAAGCAAAAATTACGTTGGGACGTTAGCGCATGAAATGCGTCATGTATGGCAGTATAAAAAAGCAAAAGACAAATTTTGTTGGTCAGACCCTTGTCGTAACAAACTCAAAAAAAACCTGAATATCATAATATATCCAGTGAGTAAAAAAGAACTGGATGCAAATAAATATGCTAGAGATTATTGTAAAAAAGAGAGGATGGAAGAAGAATTTAATTTTTATAGATGGGCAGTATTTGAAATTTGTATGAATCGTTTCGCTGTGCTTTTATTCTTAATTATTATTTTATGCACCATCATGTTCCCTTCTCTATTTTTCTTTAGTGTTGTTAGTGTTGTTAGTGTTGTTAGTGTTGTTGGTGTTGTTGGTGTTTTAATGTTAATTGTTACATGTAGGAAGAAATTTTATGAAGAAAAACTCAAATCTAAGTGCTCTTTGGATGATCAATGAAGATTAGGACGATTATGCGCAACAAGCACACTTTCGCATGAGAGGGTGTTTGTTATTCTTAAAGAAAGAGAGGAAAACAAATGAAACATAATACAAACACACTATACACAACAATCACAGGCGGTAGCGCATCAGCTATCGCCTATTTAATTGGCGGGGTTGATCATCTTGCTATTGCACTCGGAATCATGATGGCGGTGGACTACATTTCGGGCCTAATGGTCGCTGTTGGTACAAAAGAAGTTTCATCAAAAACAGCGTTTAGAGGGTTAATGAAAAAAATGGCCATGATTTTAGCTGTCATCGTGGCAAACCAACTGGACGCGGTGACAGGCAGCGGTGATTTTATGCGCAATACGATGATTATGTTTTTAATCGGTAATGAAGGCATCAGTTTTATTGAAAATCTCGGTCGTTTGGGTGTATCCATTCCGGGACAAGTGTCAAAAGTTTTTGTTCAATTAAAAAGCGAAAGTCAAAAAGGAGAGGATAAATAATGAGCGTATGGACAGAAAAGTTTATTCGATTGAACAAATATTCCCGTCCGGGATTAAAATTAAAAGGCGTGAAAAAACTGGTATTGCACTGGACTGCAAATCCAGGCGCGACAGCAGCGAATCACTTTACGTATTACGATCAGACGATTATAGAAGCGAAACGTTACGCTTCTGCCCACATATTCGTGGATAAAAACGAAGCAATCAACATCATTCCCCTCGATGAAGTGGCATACCATGCAAACGACGGCACTTACCGCGGCGTTCCAGAACTGAAGCCGAACGCGAACTTGTTGTCTATCGGTGTGGAAATGTGTGTGGAGAAAGATGGTACATTCCATCCTGACACAATCGCTCGCACAGAAGATGTGTTTGTGGAGTTATGCCAACGATACAAGTTGGATCCGTTGAAAGACATTGTCCGACACTACGACATCACGAGAAAAAATTGTCCAGCGCCGTGGGTCAAAAATGGACAAGCATTCGAAGACTTCAAAAAGCGTGTGATGTTGAAAATGAGCGCTGGAGGTGTATATGTTGTTCAAAAAGGCGACACGCTGTCAAAAATTGCAACAAAGCATAATACAACAGTAGATGCGTTGCAGAAATTGAATGGGATTAGCAACCCGAATTTGATTCGGGTTGGGCAGAAGATTCGATTGAAATAAAATTTTATATTTAAAAAACCCGCCTTCTTGTAGATCAAGGCGGGTCGCGTTATAGTTCTTTTGTGATGACATCTTCCACATATTTTTCGATTAATTCTTGAACAGTTTTTTCAATTTGTTTAAAGACAATTTCTTTGATGGTATCCTGCATTTGAAGGGATTCGATTAACTTAATATGTAAAGACGCTTTATCTACTTCGTTTAAGGAACATATATAGCTACCGATTTTATTTCGGGAGAACGTCATAATTTGGTCTAATTTTACATATGAATCGTTACTCAAACTTGGATAGTCTTTCTTGTAAAGTGGCAAATGGTAAGACTTTAACTCTTTTTTATTTCCATCTTTATCGTATAAAGATGTTAATGGAGCTAAAACAACGGTTTGATTAGGCAAAGTATAATCGTGTAATAAAAGAGCCGGATGAAGACCTCTAATTGTATATTGAGGTTTTGGGTCTTCTTCCGGGAAATTAAACCATATGATATCACCTTGCCGAAATTCTAAATGACTCATACAACCCCTCCGTCAAACAATTACTCACCTTGTTTGTTTTCAAACAAATCGAAAAAATCATTGTCGTTGTAATCCTTTTTTTGTAACTGCTTAAACAAATGTTTTTTACGAATTTTTTCGTTATTAATCATATCTAAAAATCCATATCCATTTTCGTCGTGAAATCGCTTTAATGCTTCTTCAACAGGAGATTTCTTTTTGTTCACATCACTGATATTCGAGGTATTTTGAATCAACTCCTTCATACCTAACATATTGGATTTCCTCCCCTTATCATTTTTTAACCCACTTTCTTTATCATTCACGAGAATCACCTTCCTACATAAACCATATGCTACAAGTATGGGAAGGTGTCCTCATTTTTATTATATCAAAAACGAATTTTCTACATTTTTATACGAAAAACCTACAACATCAACGGTTTTACACGATTTTGTACGAAAAAACATGTCAAATGATTTTTTTCGACATTTTGTTTTTTCGTTGTTTTTACGATATCATGTCATTGAGAAAAGCGAATGAGTCAAGTTGTTACTAACCTGTTAAAAAGTTTGCTTTGCATGCGCGAAATTGATGACCGGATCAACAGCTCCTTGGCTGTATACGTAAATGGACGTTTCTGAGCCGACGAGTGCAATATCCGCTCCGTTCGATAAAAGCGTCGTCATTGTTTTATCGCCGCCCCATGTTGTATTTAGCTCAATATGAAGCCCTTCTTCAGCAAAAAAACCTTTTTCAATTGCGACGTATTGAGGTGCGTAAAAGATAGATCGAGTGACTTCGGCAACGCGCAACGTTTTTACATCTTTTGAAGAGCAGGCTCCAAGTAAAAACATCAAAGTAATGAGCAAAAACCCCCATTTTCGCATGTTCTTCCCCTCTTTCCTTTCGTTTGCTTTATCGTATGCGCCTAATAAAAATGTGTGAATGACCTAAAAAGAAAACCGGCGAGCATATAGCCCGCCGGTTTAATTAATCGAATGTAAGGAAATCAATTCATATGTAATGATCGTTATCCCGTTTTCAAAAACAAGTTTTTTGACAACAGCTTGTCCTGTTGTTTCTCCATGCTTTGTTCGTCTTACTTCTAATGGGACGTCAAGTGGATATAAACGATAGTCTTCCTTTTGCAAAATAAATAAGTTATGTTCAATTCGTTTTTCTTTTCCGTTTGTGACGATCATCGTTTGTATTTCTAACGGCATGCCCATAGGATCACCCCACATTGCACATTTTTACCTTCATTGAAACATATTTATGACGATTACACAACTACATTTCATGATTTGTAACTATATAATATAAACAAATCATATTACCTAGTAATAAATTTTGTTGACAGGACAAGAATGCAAATGATACGATGACAATAAGCTTTAGAAAGAGATGCTTGAATATTCATTTCTTTTTGAAGTGAAGTGTTTACGTATGAGGGGAGTTTTTTATTGATGAAACAATTTCATTCATTCGGGTGGTACGCAGCTCGTATTGCTCCGTATTTGCCTGAGGAAGCGTTCCGTCCTGTTCCATCTCGTCTTTTCGGTGGTCTTGCTTACATGCTCGTTTTAGTTAGTAGCATTGTCACGATTTCTTTATTTGATCTACATTGGTTATGGAACGGATTGCTTTCGATTGTTATTGGATTTTGTTTTGCAGGCTTAGGGTTTTTAGGGCATGAAATTTTGCATGGAACAGTTGTCAAACGGGCGTGGCTTCGTGATTTGCTAGGGGGCATTGCATTTTTGCCACTTTGCACAGGCCCAAAGTTATGGAGAAAGTGGCATAACGCAACGCATCACGTGCATACACAACATGAGCAGCTTGATCCCGATGCGTGGCCGACGATCAAACGTTTAGCCCAAAGTCGTTTTCTTCGCTGGGTTTACCGTATTCCGTTTCCGATTCGTGCGTTTTTCTCATTTTTGTCTTTAGCAGGGATGTTTACGGCTCATTCGCTTCATATGCTTCTTCACTTTTGGAAGGAGTTTGAACGGGGCAGTCGTCGCGCCGTATTTTGGCAGTTTGTATTGCCTTGGTCGATATGGATTGGGCTATTGTTTATAATCGGAGTAGAAAAATGGCTCTTTGCGTTCGTTCTTCCACTGCTTATTGGAAATGCGATCGTTATGGGATACATTTCGACGAACCATCGCTTAAATCCACTCGTTCCAGTTAACGATCCACTAGCTAATAGCTTAACAGTCATTGTTCCAAAGTGGGTCGATGTATTACATTTTAACTTTTCACACCATACAGAACATCATTTATTCCCAGCAATGAGTTCAAAATACTACCCGATAGTGAAACAATACATTAAACAACTATGGCCGGATCGTTATCATGAAATGCCGATGACAAAAGCATTAATTGCGCTATGGAAAACGCCACGCCTTTATCATGAACAAACAGAACTCATTGAACCACGCGAAGGATACGTGTACGGAACACTTGGAAACGGATTAAATATAGATAGTCTTTCGTATAAGACGAAAGAACATGGTATAGTCAAACAAAAAATGGTAAAACAAAAATAAAAATAGGCGTCGTATATCGGCGCTTTTTTGTTTTTAGAATAAAAATAAGACGTGAGCAATCACCCACGCCTTATTTTCTCCCTTGTAGCATAAGAGGAAGCTCCAAATGATGCTCGCGTAAAAACGGTTCATTCGTTAATACGTCTTCCGTTGGCCCGTCATATACGATCGTTCCGTTTGCAAGTACGATCGTTCGCTCGCAACATTCAAATACGAAGTCGAGATCATGTGTTGTTACAATTTTTGTATGTGGCAACGATTGCACGAGATGAATGAGCGTTCGCCGCGCTTTCGGATCTAACGCGGCCGTTGGCTCGTCCATCAGCAATATTTTCGGTTCCATTGCAAGCACAGTAGCTAAAGTGACAAGCCGCTTTTCCCCCTCTGATAGACGATAAGGTGGTCGATCTGCTAAATGTACAGCACCGACAGTTTTTAAAGCATTTGTCACCTGTTGTTTCACTTCATTTTCATTCATGTCGTCATTGCGAAGCGCAAATGCAACATCGTCGTAGACGGTCGGCATAAATAATTGATCGTCTGCTTGTTGAAATGTAAAGCCAACAATCCGACGAATATGTCGTAACGTTTGTTTTGACATGCGCATATTGTCAATGACAATGCATCCACTTTGGGGTGTATATAATCCGACGAGCAGTTTTAATAACGTTGATTTTCCTGCACCGTTTGCTCCAATGATGCCGATACATTCTCCATCTTGAACTGAGAAGGAAATATTGCGAATCGCTTCATGACCGTCTGAGTATGAGTAGTAAATATTTGAAACATGTATCATATGACCACCAACCGATAAACGATGAACAACATAACCGTTACATATGTGTATATCATCTCTTTCATTGTCCATCGTTTTATTTTTATATGCATACGTTGAATAGAAAAGCGACGCAAGGTCATCGCTTCATACACGCGTTCGGCACGTTCAAATGTTCGCAACAACAAGTGCCCAACGAGTGATCCCCAAACAGATAACTGGATGGCGCGGTGGTGTGGGGCCCGCAACATGTACGCCTGACGAAGTCGTTTTGCTTCCTCTAAAAATAAAAAAATGTATCGATATGTCAAAAGTAATTGAACAACGAGAAAGCGCGGGATGCGCAACGAAAGAAGCGCTCCTGCGAGTTGTTCGATCGGTGTTGTTAAAAGTAAAACGGTTGCTGCAAGAATGGCAAGTGTATTTTTAACAACCAAAGTGGCCAATGCGAGCCAACCGGCTTCGATGTGCCAATGTAAGAAAGATATGCGTTCATTGATAAAAAACAACTGCGAACCGCCTATGACTATGATAAATGGCAACGAGGCGAGCAGTACATTTTTTATATGACGAACAGAAAGACGATAAAAAACGATCATAGTGATCGGGTAAAGCGATAACGGCATCATTTCAATAAAAGCATATGAATGAAACGAGGCAACGACGAAGATGTATGTAAACGTTATAATAAGCATGCTTAGCGGATGGACATCATGTCGTTGCGTTTGAGTGCTTGATGTATGTGCATCGATCACGCTTCTTTTCTCCACTTTTTAATGATATACGGCGCCATGATTGCTATGGCTACGATGAATGTACCAAAGATGCCAGAAATGCTTGTCCCAAGATCGAGCCAACCGATCGATACATTGCCGCTTTTTAAGTTGTAATCAGGTAGCAAGGAGAGCGATTGTTGAAGACGCTCAAGCATTGTATGAAGTGTTGTTGTTACATGCAGTTCATCCGTCCCTGCGGTGTGAAAAATGGACCATTCTAGCCCATCTGGTTTGGATGAAGCGATCGATGAGAAAATGCCCCCGATTGTTAAAGCGAGTAAACCGAGTGTACCAATAAGGCGATTCATCGGTGTATCTGTTGTTGTCAAAAGCTCCGGCTTTGCTTTTATCACAAATGAAATGACAGCAGCTGTGGCCATTCCTTCAACAATGCCGATAGCTAAATGGATCGGCTGCATGAATAATGTAAAAGTAGTAAATGGAAGTTCGACTTTTCCAGACAACAACGTTTGAACGACAACGCTAAATGCTCCGAGTTGCAATCCGACGACGGCAGCGATGATGGAGGCAAACCATATGTTTGTTCGGCGAATAAGTCGCTTATACAACGGATAGGCGATAAAACATGTGTAAAAGCCAAGATTAAACACATTGCATCCGAACGCTAACAGTCCACCATCTGCAAAAAAGAGCGCTTGAATAAATAAAACGACGGTTAACGTTAAAAATGCTGCGTGCGGACCTAACAAAGCAGCAAGTAACAGTCCACCACCTAAATGTCCGCTTGATCCTGTACCAGGAATCGCAAAGTTTATCATTTGCGCGGCAAATACAAATGCTCCAAGCACCCCCATAAGTGGTAGCTTTTTTTCATCTGTTTCGATGTTTAATTTTTTTAATGAGTAGCTTGCCACACTTGCCGTAACCCCCCACATCGCCAGTCCTACCGCAGGTGAAATGAGAGCATCTGACATATGCATAACAAATATCCCCCCTTATGTTTTATTATAGGGGAGATGTATGATTGAAAGCTATTTCATTTTTTCTTTTAGTTTACTTATTATATAATTTTTCGTTTTTTCGTCATAAACACCTTTTTTATTTCCGCCTAAAAACATAAGATTGACTCGCTTCACGGCATCTAACGTTTTTTGACCAAATATCCCATCTTCTGCCCCACATTTAAAATCGATCGTATTTAGCGCTTGTTGTAAGATGCGAACGTCTTCGCCACGATCACCATATTGCAATACTTTATTCGGAAGTTTATTGATCAGTTGTTCAATTGGATTTTGTTGCTTCGGTGTTCGATTAGATGGTTGTGATGGGGGCTTCACTTCTTCTTTTTTTATTAGTTTTTCAATGATTATTTGTTGACCGGGCTGTAATGCTCTTGGATCAATATGTGGGTTTAGGCGTAATAACGTTTTGACACTTACTCCTGTTTTTTGACTAATTGACCATAGCGTATCTCCTCGTTCGACGGTATACAGTTTGACTTCTTCTTTCATTTCGATGTTTTCTTTTTCTGTTAATACTTGCGCATAGTTAAAACAAGGACATTGTTTCCATTCATATCCTTTAAGCTCGTTATGTCCTTTTACATCTTTATAGTTTGGCAAAATGTTTACAAGCGTTTTGTATAACGTTCTCAATGATTGTTTTTGTTCATCCGTCGGTTGTTGTGTGCGAAAATCGCCTGTTAAACAAATGCCGATGCAATAAGTGTTATGGTTGCCGACATGGTAGCTAATCGCTTCTAAGTCGTTGCAAAAATGAATCGTTCCGTCTTGTTCAATGACAAAATGGTATCCGATCCCGGGCCATCCTTTGCTTACATGATAATTGGCAAACGCAAATGCGGAGCCTGTTTTCGTCAAGCTATGATGAATAATGATGTGCGTTTTTTGTTCAAGTGTTGTTTTTTTGTATGGCTGTCCAGAACGAGTAGGTAAAAGATGGCGTATATCTTTTAATTGGGGGAGAGCAAATAGTTCATTCATTTTTTAGCCTCCTTTTGTTCGTTTCTATATACTACTATATGTTTCATAGCGAAAATGGTTTGTACGAAACAATAAAAAAAGAAAAAAGCCGCCGAAACAGGCAGCTTTTGTTGTTTATGCGATTGGCCCACCGAGTTTTTCGATGCGTGGATCAACGTTTTTGAATTTCTTGAAGTTTTCACGAAACTTCGCCGCAAGTTCTTTTGCTTTTTGGTCATATGCTTCTTGATCTGCCCATGTGCTTTTTGGCAGCAATACTTCGTCCGGTACACCTGGGACGTGAAGCGGAATATGCAGACCGAAAATCGGGTCTTGAACGGTTTCTACGTTGTTTAATTCTCCTTCTAACGCCGCTTTCACCATCGCACGTGTATACGATAGCTTCATTCGTTCACCAACACCGTATCCGCCCCCCGTCCAACCAGTGTTCACTAAAAATACTTGAACGTCGTGAGCGTCAATTTTTTGACCGAGCATGTCTGCATAGCGCGTTGCAGGAAGTGGTAAAAACGGTGAACCGAAGCATGTGGAGAACGTTGCTTCAGGAGCTGTGACCCCGCGCTCTGTACCCGCTAATTTGCTCGTATAGCCGCTTAAAAAATGATACATCGCTTGTTCTTTTGTTAATTTACTAATTGGTGGCAATACACCAAATGCATCTGCTGTTAAAAAGACGATCGTATGTGGATGGCCAGCAACGCTTGGCTGAACGATATTATCCATCGCTTCAAGCGGATATGCTGCGCGTGTATTTTCAGTTAACGTCGCATCGTCATAGTTTGGTATGCGTGTGTCCGGGTCAATCATGACGTTTTCTAATACGGAACCGAAGCGAATCGCATCAAAAATTTGTGGCTCTTTTTCACGTGATAAGTTAATGCACTTCGCATAACATCCGCCTTCAATATTAAAGACACCGTTGTTTGACCAACCGTGCTCGTCATCGCCAATTAACCGACGGTTTGGATCAGCAGAAAGCGTTGTTTTCCCTGTGCCTGATAAACCAAAAAAGAGCGCGACATCGCCTTCTTGACCTACGTTTGCTGAGCAGTGCATCGGGAAGATTCCTTGCTCTGGCAATAAAAAGTTCATGACAGAGAAAATCGATTTTTTCATTTCCCCTGCATATTCTGTTCCACCAATTAGCACAGTGCGACGTTCAAACGAGATGATAATAAACGTTTCTGAACGCGTGCCGTCAACGGCTGGATCGGCTTTAAACGTTGGAGCGGAAATGACTGTAAATTGTGGCTCATGCGCCTGTAATTCTTCCGCTGTTGGACGAATGAACAATTGATGGGCAAATAAGTTATGCCAAGCAAATTCGTTGACAACTTGAATCGGCAAACGATAAGCTGGATCCGCGCCTGCAAAGCCATGAAATACAAACAATTCTTCTTTTGTCATTAAATAATCAATTACTTTGTTGTAAAGTTTATCAAATACTTCTTCGGAAATTGGTTGATTGACAGTTCCCCAATCAATTTTATGTTTCACGGACGGCTCTTCGACAATATATTTATCTTTCGGGGAGCGACCTGTATATTTTCCTGTTGTTGCACAAATCGCCCCTGATAAAGTAAGGATGCCTTCTTTGCGAGTTAATACTTTCTCTACTAGTCGTGGTACAGATAAGTTATGAAAAACCCCATCCCTTTGTAAGAGTGTTGATAATTTGTTTGTCAGTTCAATGGAATTCATTGGACAAAACCTACCTTTGTTTGATTTATCTTTATGTAAAAAGTATAACACATTTTAATAAATAGTCCATACTAATTCGTGTATTTTTCTTGAATTTATTTTCAAAATCATTACAGTAGAAAAAACGTTGACTCGCTTACGATACATGTGATATGATGCTGAGATGAACGGATACTCTTATCCCGAGTTGGTGGAGGGAGACAGGCCCGATGAAACCCAGCAACCGTCACGCATGTGAAAAGGTGCTAACCTGTGGCAAGGGAACGCCCTTGAACGATAAGAGTGAAAGGCGCAGACAAATGCAAAAACCTTTCCTCTGAGGGAAAGGTTTTTTTCACGATAGACCATAATAAGAGGGATGAGTACCGTATCACTTGTCATTATATTGAGGAGGAATGTTTGAATGCCTAAACGTCGTCTGTTTACATCTGAATCTGTAACGGAAGGGCATCCGGATAAAATTTGTGACCAAATTTCCGATGCGATTTTAGATGCGATTTTAGCGAATGATCCAAATGCCCGTGTTGCGTGCGAAACGAGCGTAACAACAGGACTTGTTTTAGTAAGCGGAGAAATTACGACATCTACATATGTAGATATTCCGAAAATTGTCCGTGAAACGATTCGCGAAATTGGCTATACGCGTGCAAAATACGGTTTCGACGCAGATACGTGCGCAGTATTAACATCAATTGATGAACAATCCCCAGATATCGCGATGGGTGTTGACAAAGCGTTGGAAGCTCGTGAAGGACAAATGACAGATGAAGAAATCGAAGCGATCGGTGCAGGAGACCAAGGATTAATGTTTGGTTTCGCGTGCAACGAAACGAAAGAGCTTATGCCGCTTCCAATTTCCCTTGCTCATAAACTCGCACGTCGTTTAGCTGAAGTGCGTAAAGAAGATATCTTACCTTATTTACGTCCGGACGGAAAAACGCAAGTGACAGTTGAGTATGATGAAAACGGCAAACCTGTACGCATTGATACGATCGTTGTTTCAACACAACATCATCCAGAAATCACACAAGACCAAATTGTACGCAACATTAAGGAGCATGTCATTCAACCTGTTGTTCCAGCGGAGTTGATTGATGAGAACACAAAATATTTCATTAACCCAACAGGTCGTTTCGTCATCGGTGGCCCACAAGGTGACGCAGGGTTAACAGGACGCAAAATCATCGTTGACACGTACGGTGGTTATGCTCGTCACGGCGGTGGGGCGTTCTCAGGAAAAGACCCAACGAAAGTAGACCGCTCAGCAGCATATGCGGCTCGTTACGTAGCGAAAAACATTGTCGCAGCAG
This sequence comes from Anoxybacillus flavithermus, assembly GCF_002742685.1. Taxonomy (GTDB): domain Bacteria; phylum Bacillota; class Bacilli; order Bacillales; family Anoxybacillaceae; genus Anoxybacillus; species Anoxybacillus flavithermus_E. The sequence continues at coordinate 18,894 of NZ_PEDM01000005.1, read as the reverse complement.
GTCTTGCGGATAAATGTGAAGTGCAATTAGCATATGCAATCGGTGTAGCACAACCTGTATCGATCTCAATTGATACGTTCGGCACAGGCAAAGTATCTGAGGATGTATTAATTGAAGTGGTGCGCAACAACTTCGATCTTCGCCCAGCAGGCATTATTAAAATGCTTGACCTTCGCCGCCCAATTTACAAACAAACAGCTGCTTACGGTCACTTTGGTCGCACAGATATTGATCTTCCTTGGGAGCGTACTGATAAAGCGGAAGCGTTAAAACAACAAGCGTTACAGTTGGCGAAGTAAGGAAAAAAGGGAGAGTTACAAGATGTAGCTCTCCTTTCCTATTTTTTAAGTAAGAACAGAAAATGAAGCGATGCCAACTAATGTACCGAGCATACAACCAGCAAGCACATCAGACGGATAATGAAGCCCTAAATAAATGCGCGAAATAGCCACGCTACATGCGATCGGCAAGAGCCAGATTGTTAATGCCGGGGCGTATAGTAAAAATGGGACGATGACAGAAAATGTTGCAGTCGTATGTCCTGATGGAAATGAATGGTCAGTTAACGGGTTTTTTGTTACTTTCGTTTTATGCAGCGAAATATAAGGTCGTTTGCGAGGATACATTTTTTTCATCATTGCGACAGGAATATGGCTAAGTGCTAAGGCGATCGCACTTGCAATAGCAGTATCGCGCCATTCATCACGCAATAACCAAATGGTTAGCATAACCGCTGTAATTGAAAATGTTGCGCCACCAACGTGTGTAATCGAACGAAAATAGGCGTTTAGCCATTTCCGGTCAAAATAGCGATTAATGCTGTAAAACAACTTGCATTCCCATTCGTACCATTTTCGTAACATAAGCAAATCCCCCTGCTTTTATGATAAAATACATATGTTAAGTAAATAATAAAACAATGTAAAAATACCACGCTTATTTGTCGCGTGGTTTGTTTACTTGAAGTGATTTATAATATTGTCCTTTTTCGACATACTCACGGCGAATGCGTGCCATTTCACGCTCATCTTCTTCAGTTAATTCACGAATCACTTTCGTAGGGCGACCGAATGCAAGTGTGCGTGGCGGGATTTTTTTCCCTTGTGGCACAAGACTGCCAGCGCCGATAAAAGCCCCTTCACCAATTTCAGCGCCGTCTAAAACAATGGAACCCATACCGATGAGCGCTCCTTTTCTAATGATGGCACTATGTAAAATGACTTGATGGCCAACGGTGACATCATCTTCAATGATAAGTGGATTGTTTGGACTTTGATGAAGGACAGAGTTGTCTTGAATATTTACACGGTTGCCGATGATCGTTGGTGCAACATCTCCACGAATGACCGTGTTAAACCAAACGCTCGTTTCCTCTCCGATTGTTACATCGCCTGTAATGGTAACGTAATCTGCAATGAAAGCGGAAGGTGCGATGTTTGGTGTATGTTCTTTATAAGGATAAATCATTTCACTCGTCCCTTTCGTTTCGATTTGTTATATTTAGTGTACAAATTTTTCGGCTATTCGTAAATATAGAGGGGGGAAGTATATGTGGAAATGGGAAGGAGAAAACGCGAAAGGAACGATCGTGATCGTTCACGGTGCAGCTGAACACCATGGTCGGTACAAATGGCTTATTGAAATGTTTCGCATGCGCGGTTTTCATGTTGTTGCAGGAGATTTACCGGGGCAAGGAACGACATCACGCAGTCGAAGAGGACATATTGATTCCTTTGACGAATATATTGAAGCAGTCGCAAGCTGGGTGCATGAAGCAAGCGTGTATGAACAACCGATTTTTTTACTCGGTCACAGCATGGGCGGGCTTGTTGTCATTCGTACATTGCAAGAAAAGCGTCTTCCTGTGCGTGGTGTCATTTTATCTTCTCCATGTTTAGGGCTCGTTCACTATCCGTCCAAAGCACTTGAAATCGCCTCACGCATTTTAAATGTCATTCATCCGAAAAAGCGATTTCCGTCGGGGCTAACGGTAGAGATGGCTACCCGAAACGAAGAAGTGCGCGAGATGGATAAAAATGATTCATTATATGTGACAAAAGTGTCTGTTCGTTGGTATCGCGAGTTAGTCAAAGCCATTCGTATTGCTCATGAGAAAATTGCAGATTTACCAGACATTCCGATGCTTGTTATGCAGGCGGGAGATGATAAAATTGTCGATAAAAGCGCAGTGAAATCATGGTTTGATCAGTTGACGGTAAGTGAAAAAGTGTATAAAGAATGGCCAAAACTATATCACGAGATTTTTAACGAACTTGAACGTGAACAAGTATTTTTATATGCCCATACGTTTTTGACGTTGCAACTGCAAAGAGGTGAGCTTATTGAGCGTTCCAACAAATCCGTTTAGTCTCATGCGAGCTGTGTATCGTCGCGTTTTTCCGCTTGTTCACCGCGAACTAGCTGTTTGGAAAAAAAGAGCAGAAGGTATTCCGGATGAAGAATTGCGCAAACAAGCGTTAGCGAGCATCGCAACAAAAACGTTTCATTGCGAGGGAGGCGCGATTTTATCTTTGCTTGCAGGAAAAGAAATGGAGCGATGCATTCGTTTTATCGTTGCTTATCAAACGATTAGCGATTACCTCGATAATTTATGTGATCGCAGCACATCGCTTGATCCGACTGACTTTCGTGCATTGCACGATTCAATGATCCATGCGTTAACTATCGGGGCAAAAAAAGAGGCATATTATCGCTATCGTGCGGAACAAGATGACGGTGGCTATTTGCATGCCCTTGTCGATACGTGTCAAGAAATGTTGGAAGGAGTTCAACATTATGAAGTGATCGCTCCATTTTTACATGAACTTGCATCATATTATTGTGACTTACAAGTACATAAACATGTAAAAAAAGAAGAGCGCATTCCGCGCTTGAAGCAATGGTTCGCTAAACATGAAGCATCGTTGCCGAAAATGGAGTGGTACGAATTTTCCGCTTGTTCTGGTTCAACGCTCGGTATCTTTTGTTTAGTTGCTTACGCCTGCAACGATGCGTTCGATCAGCTTCTTGCACAACGTGTGCGCAACAGCTATTTTCCATATGTACAAGGGCTACACATTTTGCTTGATTACTTCATTGATCAAGAGGAAGACCGACAAGGTGGAGATTTAAATTTTTGCTTTTATTATCCGAATGAGGAGACGCTATTTGCTCGTTTACGTCATTTCATTGAAGAAGCAGATCGCCATATTGCACAATTGCCACATCGTGAATTTCATCGCTTTATCCATCGTGGCTTGCTCGGATTATATTTATCAGATGAAAAAGTGCATGAGCAAGAAACCATTCGTAAGCTAGCGAAACAATTGTTGCGTTCTGGCGGCATGACATCTCACTTCTTTTACTGGAACGGTCGAATGTATCGAAAATGGCAAAGATGGATGTATGCGTGAGAAGATGAGAGACGGACACCTTCTCATTTTTACCCCCCTATGCCATTTATGTTAGGGGGGAAGCTATAACTATCTTAGAGTCAAGGCTTTCGTCTAGCTGGAGTTCAAGTCACTGCAAAACAATACATGATATGTCCAAACTATTTAAGCATTTGTAACTTTTCTTTTTTTGTACTGATTACGATGATCGGATTCTTTTTTTGATCGAGAGCTTTCATTATTTTTAATACATTGGTTTCAGATGTAGCAATACAACCAAGTGTATGTCCGGATTTTTTGTTCCAAATATGTATAAAAATAGCACTACCTTTTCCTTTTACAACAGGTTCATCGTTATAACGAATAACAATAGCATGCTTATAGAGAGGATGAGCTAATCGTTCAAACGATTTCCAACGTTTTTTGGGGTTCCTGCGATAATAGATCCAGCGGTTATAGTCCGGTGATGAAGGATCATCGACCCAATAGTCGTACTTTGTTGCTTGGCGATAGGGTATTTTTAATGATGCTGGTTTTTTACCTGTCCCAAATGCAGTACCGATTGGGAAGACACCAGAAGGAGTTTTTCCGTCGCCTTCTTTTTTGTTTTTAGTCATCCCATTTTTCCCAATAACAACGGGGATATCGGGAAATACTTTTTTCCAAACTCCTTTTTCTTTCTCATAAAAAGCGAGTATTCCACTCTTTACGTTTTCATTATCAGTTGTGACGACGATTACTTGTTCATTACCCTTGAGATTGTTGAGTTTTTTATACCATTCGTTTTCTTCGGGCGACAAATTGGCAAGGGCTGGAGTTGATAAACTAGCTATGAACAATAAGCCAAGTAGTAACGGAAAAATATTGCGCATAAGCCTCTCCCCACCTTAATGAATGTTTGTTGCTCTGAATTTATATTTCATATATTAACATATTTTTATCCAAATGTGTTGTTTATTCGAATTTTACCTCTTCTCAATCGCAACAATAAACGGTGGATGATTGATTTGATTTATAAATTCGTATCGTACGACGTGTGCACGCTGTTGATCGATTGTTGAAACGTATTGCAAAAGGGCATCACGTTCGATTGCTCCTTCGGGATGACCGTGGTAAATGACGAGAACGATGATTCCTTCAGGAGCCATGATTTCAAGCAATTGCTCAATGGCGGCAATCGTTGAGTTTGGCTTTGTGACAATTTGTTTATCTCCCCCGGGCAAATAACCGAGATTAAACATCGCACCGGTTATGCGTCCTTTGTATTGTGGAGGAATGTGACTAAGCAGCTCCGCGTGGCTTGCTTGTACGAGCGTGACCCATGCGTCCATATGATGTTCACGCAATCGTTTTGTCGTATTTTCAATTGCTTGTGCTTGAATGTCGAACCCGAACACATGTCCAGACGGTCCGACACGTTCAGCTAAATAAAGCGTATCGTGGCCGTTACCAACCGTTGCATCGATGACGATATCCCCCTCTTTGACCGCTAAGTCGATAAGCGAGCGCGCAAACGGTAAAATGCGCATCAGTTTCATCATCTTTCTTCCTTTCGCACATATTTTTTTCCTTGATAACTATTGCGTCGCTCCAATTCAGCATCGATGGCATTTAACACTTCCCACTTATTGACGCTCCACATCGGACCGATCATTAAATCGATAGGGCCGTCACCTGTAATGCGATGAACAATCATCTCTGGTGGCAATACTTCTAACTGATCACAAACGAGTTGAACATACTCATCGAACGTTAAAAAGTGAAGCATTCCTTTTTCATATTGTTTCACCATCGGCGTTCCTTTTAGCAAATGAAGCAAATGAATTTTAATGCCTTGCACATCTAAATGAGCGACCGTTTTTGCTGTTTCCATCATCATGTCATACGTTTCAAGCGGTAATCCGTTAATAATATGGGCACAAACACGAATACCGTGTTTGCGTAGCTTTTGTACCCCTTCTACATAGCACGAAAAGTCATGTGCGCGGTTAATTAAAGTAGCCGTTTGTTCATGAACGGTTTGCAAGCCAAGCTCGACCCATAAATACGTTCGTTCATTCAATTCGGCTAAATAGTCAACGACATCGTCAGGTAAACAATCGGGGCGTGTAGCGATTGATAAACCGACGACACCTTCTAAATGTAACACCGATTCGAATTTTTCACGCAAGACGTCAACGGGGGCATGCGTATTTGTGAACGCTTGAAAATAGGCGATGTATTTGCCATCTTTCCATTTCGTATGCATTTTTTCTTTAATCGTATGAAATTGCGTTACTAAGTCGTCCATTCGTCTACCTGCAAAATCACCAGAACCAGCTGCGCTACAAAATGTGCAACCGCCATACGCGACGGTGCCATCACGATTCGGACAATCAAATCCTGCATCAAGCGACACTTTAAACACTTTTTCACCGAACGTTTGGCGTAAATGATAATTCCACGTATGGTATCGTTTCTTGTCGTTCGTATATGGAAAAGGATTCATATTTATCACCTCACATCATTTTAGCATTGTAGCACGTTTCAAGCGAGAAACTCAACGGTGCTGTGATAAATGACAAGAAAATGTACAAACTATAAAGCGATACGAAAGAAAGGAAGGGATGCGTATGGCAACAAGACAGTCGATGGATGAATTTTTGCAGCATTGTGAAGATGTGCTTCGCTATGCAAAAGAGCAATATACAGAAGCAAGCAAGCTTGAACATTATAACGATACAGAATATGTAAAAGCCCAGCAAATGCTCGAACATGCCGTGACCGATTTGGCGCATTTTTCGTTAAGCTGTAACGCCCAACAGCGCGAGCAATTGCATCGCATGCGCCTGCAGCTTGAACAATTACAAAACGATATGATTTTACTTCGTCACTAGGAGGAAAACGATGAAAAAACGTTCGAAACAAAACAATCCAGAACAAAAAACGTTGCATGCGAAAGATTTCGGTGATCCGGTAAAAGAAGTGAAACAAAGGAATGCGAAAAAAGGGCAAGAAGCAAAAGCGGAATATCATAATGAAACGTAATTTCCCCACTCGGACATGCTCCGGGTGGGGGATAGTTTAGTTTTGCTTCAAAATGTCATCTAGTTTTTCTTTGGTAAGGTTTGTCATCCCGTAAAAAACGGGATCGATATATGTGCTTGATGCTTTTCCTGCTAATTCATATTCAATTTTTGGTGTAACAATATAAAAGTGAGCGTTTTGTTCTGCCTTTTCAGCAAGAGTAAAATACATATTTATTGTTTCGTTTGGACTTACACTCCGTTTTTCTGATTTATCGTTTATTTTTACATCTTTTGTCTGTAAATAAGTGTTTTCTACAGTTACACCCTTTATTTGAATCGTATGGTTTGAAATGTTTTTCAGCTTTGCTTGAAAAAATTGCGTATTTGGATAAGCTGTCACATACTCATTTTGTGGAGTAAATATTCCTTTCTCGTCTACAGCTAATTTGATTTGACCGATCGGGAATGTCTCTTTATATTTTTGATCAAATATGAGAGTTATTTTAGATAGTATCGCGCTACTTACTTCTTGTAAACGTAAATTTACAGCGATATTAAATAATTGAAAGTCTTTATATTTATCACCTTCGATAAGATCATATTGCATGTCCTCGATTGCGTGTGAGATTTCGGGAAAATCGATAGATGTCACGTTTGTTAGAGGGCTGTCACTTAATAAAATGAAATTAAGAACGAAAGGATCATCTTTTTTGGCTACATATACACCGTCCCATTTCCCGAAAACAATAAATCCTTTTATGTGTTCCGACTGGCATCCGAGAATAAGAAAACTGACAAGTGTACAGAAAATGAGAAAAGATTTTTTAATCATAAGCACTACTACCCTTCTTTAGCTTAGTTTTTGTAAACTACCTTTAAATAATGAGTTGAAGTTGGCTCGTATGCGTCATGGTGGGAGGTTGTTTCTTGACCAAATTTATCTTTTACTACTTTTACATAGTATTTATTAAAATCACCAAATAATCCAAGCTTTGAGTATTTATTTTTATCTGCAGGAATTTGAATAGCTACAGAATAAGATTTGCTTTTCGACCAACTTAAGTTAAGTTGGTTTTTAATAGCTTCAGTGATATCAAAGGTTGCTCCACCTGTAATTTGTAACGTAGTTGTAGTAGTTTCTGACCATACATAGCGGTCAGAATAGGCCCATGCTGAGGTTAAATAAGTTTGAAACTTTTCAGTAACAAGAGAAGGCCCACTAATTTTTGTAACTTTATATGTTGCTTCACCACAAACGACACAATCTGAGTCATCTCCTTGGGGTTTCTGAGCCAATGAAGAGATTGGGGATATAAAAACAAGAATGAAAAATAAAAAGAATAGGTGTAAATTTTTCATTATTTATCCTTCCTTTCTAAAATTTATTATAAAACATCTTGATTATAAAAAAAGTAATAAAAAGTAAATGAAATTTCGAATTTTTCATTTATATGAAAATTTGTTATATTTTTTAGTTATGAAACAACACTTAAATACACTTGCAACGAGGGTGTAAATTTTTTAAAATAATGTGTATAATGAAATAATGGAAAATGACGGTGAAAAGGAGTAGTAGTAAACAAATGGCATGCAGAGAGTTGACGGGTGGTGCGAGTCAACCGAAGTTTGTTTACGAACTCGCCTTGGAGTCGCGTATGCGAATGAAGTAGCATGCGCCGTGAATCTGCGTTAATGATGAAAGTGAGTGCACGATTCGTGCGCTAACAAGGGTGGTACCGCGGGAGAATCCTCTCGTCCCTTTTTGGGATGAGAGGTTTTTTGTTTTTCATTTTTGTTAAAAATGGATTAAAAGGAGGTTTGTCACGTGAGTTTTAATCATCGTGAAATCGAAAAAAAATGGCAAAAGTATTGGGAAGAAAATAAAACGTTCAAAACGACAGAAGACGACGGAAAGCGAAAGTTTTATGCGCTTGACATGTTCCCATATCCATCAGGGGCGGGATTGCACGTCGGTCATCCAGAAGGATACACAGCAACGGACATTTTAGCGCGCATGAAGCGCATGCAAGGATATAACGTATTGCATCCGATGGGGTGGGATGCGTTCGGATTGCCAGCCGAGCAATATGCGCTCGATACAGGAAATGATCCAGCTGAATTTACAGAAAAAAATATTAACAACTTCCGCCGTCAAATTAAATCGCTCGGTTTTTCATATGACTGGGATCGCGAAGTGAATACAACTGATCCGAACTATTACAAATGGACACAATGGATTTTCTTAAAGCTATATGAAAAAGGATTAGCGTACATGGATGAAGTGCCGGTCAACTGGTGCCCAGCATTAGGGACGGTATTAGCGAATGAAGAAGTGATCGATGGAAAAAGCGAGCGCGGGGGACACCCAGTCATTCGTAAGCCGATGAAACAATGGATGCTTCGCATTACAGCATATGCGGACCGTTTACTTGAAGATTTAGAAGAATTAGACTGGCCTGAAAGCATAAAAGAAATGCAACGCAACTGGATCGGCCGTTCAGAAGGAGCAAATATTCATTTTCAAGTTGATGGACATGATGAAACGTTTACGGTGTTTACAACGCGTCCAGATACGTTATTTGGAGCCACTTATGCCGTGCTTGCCCCTGAACATCCGCTCGTTGAAAAAATTACAACACCTGAGCAAAAAGAAGCGGTTGAAGCTTATTTAAAACAAATTCAAAGCAAAAGCGATCTTGAGCGCACCGATTTAGCGAAAGAAAAAACAGGTGTATTTACGGGAGCATATGCGATCAACCCAGCCAATGGGGAAAAATTGCCGATTTGGATCGCTGATTACGTGCTAATGAGCTACGGTACAGGCGCCATCATGGCGGTACCAGCGCATGATGAGCGAGATTATGAATTTGCGAAAAAATTCAATTTGCCGATCAAACAAGTCGTTGCCGGTGGCGACATTTCAAAAGAAGCGTACACAGGCGACGGGGAACATGTGAACTCTGATTTCTTAAACGGTTTAAATAAAGAAGAAGCAACGAAAAAAATGATCGAATGGCTAGAGGCCAACGGAAAAGGAGAGAAAAAAGTTTCGTATCGCCTTCGCGATTGGTTATTTAGCCGCCAACGTTATTGGGGCGAACCGATTCCGATTATCCATTGGGAAGACGGAACGATGACACCAGTGCCAGAAGAAGAATTGCCACTTGTATTGCCGAAGACAGATGAAATTAAACCGTCAGGCACAGGAGAGTCTCCACTAGCAAACATCGAAGAGTGGGTGAACGTTGTTGACCCGAAAACAGGCAAAAAAGGTCGCCGCGAAACGAATACGATGCCACAGTGGGCAGGAAGCTGCTGGTATTACTTGCGTTACATCGATCCGCATAACGATAAACAATTAGCCGATCCTGAAAAACTAGAAAAATGGCTACCTGTTGACATCTATATTGGTGGGGCAGAACATGCCGTATTACACTTACTATACGCGCGTTTTTGGCATAAGTTTTTATACGATATTGGCGTTGTGCCGACAAAAGAGCCATTCCAAAAGCTATTCAACCAAGGGATGATTCTTGGGGAAAACAATGAAAAAATGAGCAAATCAAAAGGAAATGTCGTCAACCCAGACGATATTGTTGAAAGTCATGGGGCGGACACATTACGTTTATACGAAATGTTTATGGGTCCTTTAGAAGCATCGATTGCATGGTCGACAAAGGGGCTTGACGGTGCACGTCGCTTTTTAGATCGTGTATGGCGCTTATTTGTTGAAGAAAACGGTGAATTAAATCCAAAAATCGTTGACAATCCAGAAACAGATACGCTTGAGCGCGTATATCATCAAACAGTGAAAAAAGTAACAGAAGATTACGAAGCGCTTCGTTTCAATACAGCGATTTCACAGTTAATGGTGTTTATTAACGAAGCATATAAAGCGCCTATATTACCGAAAGTGTATATGGAAGGATTCGTGAAGTTATTGTCGCCAGTTTGTCCTCATATTGCTGAGGAATTATGGGAGAAGCTTGGACATAACAATACGATTGCATACGAGGCTTGGCCAGCATATGATGAAGCGAAATTAGTTGAAGATGAAGTTGAAATCGTCATTCAAGTAAACGGAAAAGTGCGTGCGAAATTACACGTTCCTGCAGATGCAACGAAAGAGCAACTTGAGCAATTGGCAATGGAGGACGAAAAAATTAAAGAACAAATTGAAGGAAAAACGGTGCGTAAAGTGATCGCTGTACCAGGAAAATTAGTGAACATTGTTGCAAATTAATGTACAAAGCCTCTCGCACATGTGGCGGGGGGCTTTCGCTAAAGAAAGGAAGAGATTGATGAAAGAAATGACAGCCGCTCAATTAAAACAAATAATGCAAACGGGAGAGCGTGTCCATATCATTGATGTACGCGAAGATGAGGAAGTCGCCTTCGGAATGATTCCATCAGCGATACATATAAAAATGGGAGATATTCCAGAAAGAATGAACGAGCTAGACAAAAATGAAACGTATATCATTATTTGTCGTTCTGGTGTTCGTAGTGAGCATGTGTGTCGTTATTTAGAGGCGCATGGGTATGATGTTTGTAACGTCATTGATGGCATGCTTGGCTGGGATGGAGAACTTGTATAATGGAAGAAGCCAATAAGATCGCTTGATCGACGATCTTATTGGTTTGCATAAATGGCAGCATGCATACCTGCAAGCCGACCGGTCACGAGCGCTGCAGTAATATTATAACCGCCTGTGTAACCGTGAATATCTAAAATTTCTCCACAAAAATATAAACCTTTCATAAGTTTAGATGCCATTTCTTTCGGATGTACTTCTTTGACAGATACTCCCCCGCCTGTGACGAACGCTTTTTCAAGCGGCAACGTGCCATGTACCGAAAAAGAAAATTTTTTAAATAAGGAAACAAACGTCCTCATTTTGTCATGGCTTAACGTGCTTGCGACCGTATGTGGATCAATTGTTGCTTGCTCGAGTAAAAACAATACATACCGCTCTGGGAGAGAAATCGTGGCTTTAACAATAGTTTTTATCGTTTTTTTCGGCTCTTCTTTCATGGTGCGTATGATTTGCTGAAATAGCATCTCCTCTTTTTCATCTGGTAACGCATCAATCGCCATGGTAACAGAAGACTGTTTTTTTAACTGTTTCACAACAAATTGGCTACATCGTAATGCCGCTGGTCCTGAAATACCGAAATGTGTAAAAATCATATCCATTCGATGTGTGACGATTGGTTTTCCTTTTTCGTTTAATACGCTTAATGCCACATCGCGCAATGATAGTCCCTGTAACGTCCGATTTTGAATGAATGGTTCATGTGAAAGAATAGGAACTTCCGTTGGAAATAGTTCTGTAATTGTATGTCCCGCTTTTTTCGCCCACGCATAACCGTCACCTGTCGAGCCGGTATGTGGTACAGATTTTCCTCCAACGGCAACAACGACTGCTTTCGTTCGGATCATCTCCCCTGTTTGCAGCGTTACGCCATACACTGCTCCATCTTTATATTCAATGTCTTTTACTGGGGTATGAACGCGAATGTCAACGCGCAATCGTTTTAACTCGCGAAGAAGGGCTTGTACGACAGATTGCGCACTATCGCTCACCGGGAACATACGACCGTGGTCTTCTTCTTTTAACGGAACACCGAGGCGTTCAAAAAAATGAATAATATCTTCATTATTGAACATCGAAAATGCGCCATATAAAAAACGACCGTTCCCTGGAATGTGTTGAATAAGTTCATCGATAGGTTTTCGGTTCGTTACATTGCAACGACCACCGCCTGAAATCGCTAATTTTCGACCGAGCTTGTCCCCTTTATCAAGAAGGAGTACACGTTTACTTCGTTCCCCAGCAGCGATGGCTGCCATTAGTCCTGACGGTCCTCCGCCGATGACTATAACATCATATGTCATCACTTTCACGTCCTTTCTGTTATGATTATAATGATTTTATGTAAAAGAAAAAAGTGTGCTAAAATAAGTGAAGCAATGAATCCGTTAAGGAAGGGATAACATGTCATCGTCGAAGTTATTGCGAGGAACATTTATTTTAACAGGGGGCGTATTTTTATCCCGTATATTGGGACTTATATACGTTTTCCCGTTTTATCAACTTGTTGGTAAACAAGGAGGAGCTCTTTATTCGTATGGATACGTTCCATATACGTTGTTTATTAGTATTGCAACAATGGGGGTACCACTTGCCGTATCTAAGTTTGTGTCGAAATACAATGCGCTTGAGGAATATGCCGTTGGGCGAAAATTGTTTCGTTCAGGGATTATGTTAATGGCCATCACTGGTTTTCTCGCTTGGCTCATTTTATATATGAGTGCGCCACTATTAGCCCCATTTGTCGTGAATGATGATGGTCACGGCAATTCCATTGCTGATGTCACTTCTGTCATTCGCGCAGTCAGTTTTGCTTTATTGCTTGTGCCGATGATGAGTTTAATTCGCGGGTTCTTTCAAGGGCATGAGTCAATGGGGCCAACAGCGCTTTCGCAAGTTGTGGAACAACTTGTACGCATCGTCTTTTTGCTCGCGGGTAGTTATATCGTCCTGCGCATTTTCGATGGTTCGCTTGTGACGGCTATTCAAGTGGCAACGTTTGCGGCATTTATTGGTGCAGTAGGGGGACTAGCTGTTTTATTTATGTATTGGTTTAAGCGGAAATCGTTTTTAGATGAATTATTAAAACAAGATCGCGGCACGATCCATATGTCATTAACAGATATGTATAAAGAATTGATCGCTTATGCGGCGCCTTTTGCTTTTGTTGGCTTAGCGATGCCATTATATCAATTGATTGACCAATTTACGTTTAATAAAGCGATGGCAAGTATCGGGCTCGGTGCGATTTCTGAGGACGCATACGGTATTTTTAACGTATGGGCGCAAAAACTCGTCATTATTCCGGTCACGTTAGCAACGTCGTTTAGCTTAACGCTTATCCCGACGATTACAAAGGCGTATGTGCAAGGAGAAAGCAAGCAACTAAAAAAATATTTAAATGATACGTTTCAAGTCGTCATGTTTATAACGTTACCTGCGGTCATCGGTATGGCACTTTTATCCGAATATGTATATGCTGCTTTTTATAGCTACGATCCACTAGGAACAGAAGTGTTGCGTGCATATGCTCCAACGGCTATTTTCTTTGCCCTATTTTCTGTGACGGCAGCTATTTTGCAAGGAATTAATAAACAAAAATTTACTGTAATTAGTTTAACGATCGGACTTTTGTTTAAATTATTTTTTAACTATATACTGATTGTCTCGTTTGAAACGATGGGAGCTATTTTAGCGACGACGATCGGGTATGCTTTATCGGTTGCGTTAAACTTATGGGTTATTCAACGTTACACAAATTATCGTTATCATTTTGTCGCCAAGCGTGTATTGTTTATGGGGATTTTGACGACAATGATGTGCGCAGTCGTTTGGCCAATTGTAAAGCTTATGGATCGTTTCTTTCATTACAATGGTAGCATGATCCAATCGGTGATTATTGTTGCAGCTGGTGGTGGAATCGGGGCAGCCGTTTATTTTTATTTAAGTGAACGCTCGAACTTGTTGTACGCGTTATTTGGAAACCGTTTTTCATTTTTAAGAAGAAAAAAAGAAAAGAAGGCTTTGTCATAGCCTTCTTCTTTCTATTAGAAGTCGCTGCTGAATGGGAATCCGAGCTGGCGCTCAACGCGTTGGAGACGTCGGTTTAAATTGTTAATTTGTTGTTGTTGACGTTCTGTTATGCGCTCAAGGCGATCAACGCGGCGTTCAAGGGAACCACTTGGGAAATTTGGTGTACCCGGAAATCCTGGAGTACCCGGAAATCCACTAGGGAATCCTGGTGTAAACGGAGAGCCTCCGTAATAAGGCATGCCCGGCATTTGTTGTTGCTGTTGGCGTTCGTCCATTTGGAAAACTCCTTTCGCTTTAATTGTTACGTAGGCAGTATATGTGATAGTTGGTATTGGTGTATGGACGAACGCCTAAAAATGAAAAACATTTGGAGGGATTTTAGTGCTGCGAATTGATAAACTGTTAGCAAACATGGGATATGGAACGAGAAAAGAAGTGAAAAAATTATTGAAATCAGGCGTTGTTAAAGTCGATGGAACGATCGTTAAAGATGCAAAAATACATGTCGATCCAAAAACACAAGTTGTTACTGTATGGGAAGAAGAGGTGGAGTATAAACCATTTATTTATTTAATGATGAATAAGCCAAAAGGGGTCATTTCAGCAACGGAAGATGCGGTGGAAGAAACGGTTGTTGACTTGTTAGAAGAGGAAGATCGGATTTTCGATCCATTTCCTGTCGGACGGCTTGACAAAGATACGGAAGGGCTATTGTTGTTAACAAATGATGGACAACTTGCCCATCAACTGTTGTCACCAAAAAAGCATGTCCCGAAAACATATGAAGCAATTATTGACGGTGAAGTCACAGAAGGAGATGTTGCTGCATTTCAACGCGGTGTTGTGCTCGATGATGGATACGAAACAAAGCCGGCAGATCTTGTGATCATCCGTTCGGGTTTGCGTTCAGACGTACGAATTACAATTACAGAAGGAAAGTTTCATCAAATTAAACGAATGTTTCAAGCGGTCGGTAAACGTGTCATTTACTTAAAGCGCATACAAATGGGGCCGATCCCGCTTGATGAAACGTTAGAACCGGGAGAGTATCGGGAATTGACAGATGAAGAAATTGCTTTATTAAAAGGAGAAGACAAAAAATAGGAACCTGCACCGCTCAGGTTCCGTCTATATACATTTCATTATGACGACATCTTCACTCTTTTTTTAGTTGTTGTCCATTTACCTTTGCTAGGGCTGTGAATTAAGTCGTTGTATGCTAACACGTTTAAATCCCGCTGAATCGTTCGTGGAGTAATGCCGAATTCGTCCACGAGCTCTTGCGTTGTCACTGTCCCTCTCTCATTAATGAACATGTAGACGGACTTAATACGGGTTAGCATGCGATCGGTAGATGGTTTCAAATGATCACTCCCTATCGTCACATCATTCGCATGGTACAACAAAGATGAAAAACTAGATGTCTCACTATTTATTTTACACGAAAGCATAAGAAAAATGCTATAAATTTGCCGAATTTTACACAATATTTACACAATTAATACCATATTTTTCTTAAGGAAAGGTGAAAGTGACGATGAGTATGAACTGGATGGAAGAAGTGAAGAAGCGAGAAAAAGCACTTTTGCAAGATTTACAAACATTTTTGCGCATTCCAAGTGTACGCAATGAACAAACAGCAACAGAAGAAGCCCCGCTAGGAAAAGAAGTGTATGAAGCACTTTGTTACATGTTGAAACGTGGGGAAGAAGAAGGATTTGTTGTGAAAAACGTTGATGGGTTGGCTGGACATATTGAAATGGGTCATGGAGAAGAGATGGTTGGTATTTTATGTCATGTTGACGTTGTTCCCGCTGGTGACGGTTGGACGTTTGATCCGTTTGGGGCAACGATCGTCGATGGGAAAATTTACGCACGTGGTGCATTAGATGATAAAGGGCCGACGATTGCTGCCTTTTATGCAATGAAAATTGTAAAAGAGCTTGGATTACCATTATCTAAACGCGTGCGCATGATTATTGGAACAGATGAAGAAAGCGATTGGCAATGCGTCGAACGATATTTTCAAACCGAGCCAATGCCGACGCTCGGATTTGCCCCAGATGCCGACTTTCCGATTATTTATGCTGAAAAAGGGATTACCGACTTTGATCTCATTCAACAGCCAATGAATAAACAAGCGGATGATTGTGTTCTTTTATCGTTTCAAGCTGGTCGTCGATACAATATGGTTCCAGATTTTGCAGAAGCTGTTTTGGAGTTGAAAAATCGAAAAGATATGAAAGAGCGTTTTGTTACATTTTTACAAGTACATACACTTGAAGGTGAGGCACATGTAGATGGCGAAACGATGAAGTTATGTGTTCGCGGTGTTTCTGCTCATGGTATGGAACCAAACAACGGAGTGAATGCAGGGCTATGGCTCGCGAGATTTTTAGCAGAAGAAACGCTTGACCCACAGGCAAGCGAATTTGTTCGTTTTGTTTCTCAATACTTTTATGAAGATACGCGCGGAAAGCAATTAGGGGTTGCGCATGCAAACGAGGAACTAGGAGATTTAACGATCAACGTTGGTGTTCTTTCATATACAAGTGAACATGGTGGGAAGATCGGCATTAATTTACGTTACCCTGTGACGAACGACATCGCTCATACGAAAGAGGTAATCGAGCGAGTGGCAAACCGTCATCATTTTGTGTTAACAAACTTTTCTAACTCTTCACCCCATTATGTAGCAAAAGATCATCCGCTCGTTCAAACATTGCAACGTGTTTATGAAGAACAGACGGGCGAACGTGCGTCGCTGCTTGCGATTGGTGGGGGGACATATGCGCGTTCTTTACAAGCAGGGGTAGCGTTTGGTCCGCTATTTCCGAATCGCCCAGATGTTGCGCACCAAAAAGATGAGTACATGTTTATTGATGATTTGCTTAAAGCAACAGCCATTTACGCCCAAGCAATTTATGAATTAGCAAAATGACAATTTCCAAAAATATGTTATAATGAAAAGTGCCGTCGATCATGACGGTACTTTTCGTCATTTTATATTGATATGGGGGATTTTTTGTGTATACACGTATTTTTCGCATATTTTACTTTTTGCAGTTTTTTAGTTTCGGCTCGCTTTTTCCATTATTATCTGTGTATTTAAAAGATGAAGTCGGATTATCGGGAACGGAAATCGGGATGATTATGTCGATTAGTCCGATCGTTATGATTTTTATCCAGCCAATTTGGGGAATGATAAGCGATTATACGCGTAAACCGGTTCAAGTGTTAATCGTATCTTTATTAGGTACAGCTTTTTTTGGCTTTATGTATTCGCTCGTTCATTCTTATGTATGGTTGCTTGTAATTGCCGCACTACTTGCTGTGATGCAAAGTGGTATTGTTCCGCTGTCCGATAGTATTACACTTCATTATGTGCAAAAAGCGAATGAACGATATGGATCGATTCGTTTGTGGGGAGCACTTGGATTTGCGACTGCTGTTCCAGTTGCTGGTCAAATCGCTCAGTTATTCCAGCTTCGCTTTATTTTTTACATTTTCGTTGCTTTGCTCATTATTTCGAGCGTACTTGCATGGAAGTTGCCAAGAGAGCAGTCAAGTGCAAAAGTGAACATTCGAGAAGGAATGAAAGAGTTGGTCCGCATTCCCCGGTTTCTTTTATTTTTGCTGACGACGTTTCTCGTTTTCGGTCCCATTTATGCTAATAATTTTTATTTCGGTATTTTGATTACTGATTTAGGTGGAACACTTGCAGGGGTAGGACTTGCCTTTTTATTAGCGGCTGGAAGTGAGGCGCCGTTTATGAAATTTGCTGACGGCGTTGTCCGAAAGTTTGGGATGATGAACGTGTTATTAGTTGCGACAGCTTTGTCTTGTGCTCGGTGGACATTTTACTTTTTTGAACCACCGCTAGCTATTGTATATGCAACAACAATTGTACAAGGGGCGTCCGTTGGTTTATTTATTCCGGCTGCCCTTCAATATGTTCGTGATATTACGCCTTCGCACGTGCGTACGACGGCTGTATCGCTCTATGCGACAGTTGGAAATGGGCTCGGCAGTTGGTTTTGTACATTTGTAGGAGGGTATATTTTAGAACGTTGGACGATTGAGCATGTATATTTATTTTTTGGATTGTTGACATTTGGAGGGATGGTCATTTTTGCTTGGCAGTCAAAAAAGACATTGCAACAAGTAACTGAAATTTGATAAAATTTAGAAAATTAAAAGGTGGGATGATATATGCACTATTTTTTGGCAATTTCTTTGCCGAGCGAAGTGAAAAAGCGGCTGCGTGATTTTATGTCCGAATGGAAAGCGCCATTTCGTTTGTTCGTTCATGAAGAAGATTATCATATCACACTTGCATTTTTAGGAAGGGCGACGGAAGAAGAGCGAAAACAAATTGCAGAGCGTATGCCAAAAGTAGTTCGAAAACATAAGGCATTTTCGTTGCAACTGAGCGAAGCTTATTCGTTTGGCTCTCGTATTTTATGGTATGGGGTAAAAGAAGAGTCGCGTTTATTTTCCCTTCGTCAAGATGTGTATGACGTTTGCCGGCAGATAGGTTTTTCGCTTGATTCACGACCGTTCACGCCGCATATTACGTTGGCGAAAAAATGGAACGGATCGTCTCCATTTTCACTTGAAACGTATCCGCGAAAAATGAAAGGAGAAGACGCTTACTTTTTTGTACATGACGTTGTGTTATATGAAACACATGTAAAAGAAACGCCGAAATATAAGCCACTTATGCGCTTTCCTCTTTCATAATCGGACAGGTAGTGTCAAAAAATCTATGAAAAGTCCTTTTTTAAATTCCTTTTTAAGGCATTTAAAGGGGAGGATGGGATCGGATTCGCCCTTGACCAACACTCGCCAAAGGAGAGAAACGGT
>NZ_PEDM01000060.1 GCF_002742685.1 Anoxybacillus flavithermus | reverse complement strand
GATGCCCTATTTGTGTTGGGCTTTTTTATACACTAGCACTGGGGTGAATAGTTACTCTCGTTTTGTTCGATCTTTCAATCGTTTCGCTGCCTCTTCAAGCGCTTTCTTTGGATCTTTTCCATTAAATACGTCTGCCTGTGCCTTAATTGCTTCATCTAAAGCAACAGCATAATCGTTCGTATAATAAGCTGTTGGAATATCTTTCATTTCATTTGCGAATAACTCCCAAATTTTTTGACCTCCGAAAAATTGTACACCACTAGTAAATAATTCAGAGTCATATGCACTCGCTAATGATGGGAATAATCCATATTTCTCCATAGCCATTAACTGAATATCTTTCGTTGTTGAGAAAAATTCTAAAAACTTATACGCTTCATCGATATGTTTAGAAGAAGCAGGAATCATCCAACTACTTCCACCTAAATTTGCAGCGCGGTTGCCACCAGTTTCAAATGCTGGAAGTAAAAATACTCCCCATTTTCCATTTGTATCTTTCGCTTGATCAACGATTGTTCCATAATACCAAGCACCGAATGGAACAGTAGCTACTGAACCGTCTACTGTTGCTGATACAACACCATTCCATCCATCAACATCTTTAATGAGTCCAGCGTCATCAAACTTTTTCAACATCTCCATTGCTTCTACAGCTTTCGGATTTGTTAAATCGATTTTCCCATCTTGATCAAAGTAGTAAATACCACGTTGATTAAGCATCATACGAAAAATCGGATCGTCTTTAAATTTATCGAGAGGCATTGCAAATGCACCAGTTGCCTCTTTAATTTTTTTCGCTGCTGCTAAAAAATCATCCCATGTTTCAATATCTTCTGCTTTTATCCCTGCTTTTTCAAACAAATCCGTACGGTAGAACATCCCTGTTGGACCCGCATCAAATGGCATTGCATAAAACTTTCCATCAACAGATGTTAAATCTTTTTTAAATGTCGGAAATACGTCTTTATACTGATCAAATCCCTTTTCTGATAAATTGACAAATCCTTTCGGAAACGCATTTACATAACCATGGATACGATCATCTTCCACAAGTACAATATCTGGAAGGCCTGTTCCTCCTGCAGCTAAACCTGTAGATAGCTTATCATATACATCTAAACGTCCAATATCTTCTACTTTTAATTCAATGTTCGGGTTGCTTTTTTGAAACTCTTGCATCGCTTCATTTAAAGCACCAACGTTTACGTTCCAAGCCCAAGCTGTCAATACAATTTTTTCACTCGATCCTTCCCCTTTGTCGTCCGTCGATGATTGCTTGCCACTACAAGCTGCCAACATAACCGCTGAAGCTACGATGAGGACAAGCCATTTCCAATAACGTTTAAACATCCATTCTCCTCCCCTTTTTCCAATACGTTTTATGTAAGCGTTTTCGCCTACTAGTAAAAATTTTAGTAAACTTTTTTATTTTAGTCAATAAAAATTTTCTGAAAAAAAGTAAAAACCGACCCTATTCGAGTCGGCTTCTCTTAATTAAACGTAATTTCTTTCACTTTTTCTTCATCCAATCGCTTAATGACTTCGACTAATAGTTTTACAGTTTGTTCATAGTCATCGCGATGAAGAAGCGCAGCATGAGAGTGAATGTAACGAGTTGGGATAGAGATCGTTAACGCTGGAACGCCGCGCATCGTCATATGAATGGCACCAGCATCCGTTCCACCGCCTGGCATCGCATCAAAACGGTATGGAATGTTCATGTCTTCTGCCACACTAATGACAAATTCACGCAATCCTTTATGAGAAACAAGCGTTGCATCGTACAAAACAATATGCGGTCCGCCGCCAAGTTTGCCCATGGCGTCTTTTTCAGATACACCTGGTGTGTCGCCAGCAATGCCGACATCTACTGCAAACGCAATATCTGGTTCAATCGCAAAAGCGGATGTCCGCGCCCCGCGCAAGCCCACTTCTTCTTGTACGGTTCCAACACCGTATACGACGTTTGGATGCTCAACATCTTTTAATTGCTTCAACACATCAATAGCAACTGCGCAACCGATGCGGTTATCCCATGCTTTTGCAAGCAACATTTTTTCATTGTTCATCACTGTAAATTCAAAATACGGAACAATCGCATCGCCAGGGCGCACGCCCCACTCGATCGCTTCGTCACGGCTCGAAGCCCCGATGTCAATAAACATATCTTTTATTTCAACAGGCTTTCTTCTCGCTTCTACAGGTAAAATATGTGGCGGTTTCGATCCAATGACACCTGTAATGTCGCCTTTTTTCGTCACGATTGTCACACGTTGAGCAAGCATGACTTGCCCCCACCAACCTCCAAGCGGTTGAAAACGAATGAAGCCTTTCTCATCAATTTGCGTCACCATAAAACCTACTTCATCTAAATGACCCGCAATCATCACTTTTGGTCCATTTTCTTTTCCTACTTTTTTCGCAATAAGGCTTCCGAGACGATCCGTCGTCACTTCATCGGCATACGGAGCGATGTACGATTTCATTACTTCACGTACTTCTCGTTCGTTCCCTGGAACGCCTTTCGCATCCGTTAACGCTTTCAACATCGTTAACGTTTCATCTAATTTTTTCACGTATGTCACTCCTCTCTATGTACAACACTCATTATACTAAACATTTTGACAGTTGTTAATAATTGTGACTTTGTCGCTCATGATTCACTTCGTTTTTTGCGACATACGCTCGTTCAATTTGTTCAGCAGTAAACTGAAGCGCATGACCAAGCTCAGCATACGCATATACTAATTGATTATATGTCTCGATGTCTAACTTCATCCGAAACGTATGAACGGTCTCAAATACGCGTAAAAATTGGTCAACAAGCGTTTCGCTTTCTTGCACGTTCGGCCATTGAACATGCTTATCAAGAGAAAGGTCTAGTCCGAGCGATAAAATAAAATGAAGACCGTCTACATATTCCTCTAAAATCGTTTCCACTGCCGCTTTCGGTTTTGAGCTCCAAAATTTAAAACAGCGCGTTTCGTTCGCGAGTTCTCCAATTTCAACAAGAAGAGCTAACAACTTACGTTCAATTAAACGTTCGCCGCGCAATCCGCGTTCTGTCTCAATTCGCTCATCTAACTGTCGTTGCATAGAAAATAATGTTTGCAAATTCATTTTTTCTCCCCCTCTTACAAAAAAGGTATTGTCAAAAGTTTTAAAGACATACCCTAAGTTTTTATTGATTTTATGCGGTTTTTGACGAAAAAAAGCT
>NZ_PEDM01000059.1 GCF_002742685.1 Anoxybacillus flavithermus | reverse complement strand
GTGGATAAAAGCGCTTACATAAAATAAGTCCATAAAACCATATATAACCAATAAAATCGGTTGAGAAAAAAATCTCCCACAAACTCTTGACTCAAACTCGTTTCTTTGACAAGTTGATAACCCGCACCTTTTAATGTGGATTGATAAATGCGATACGCTGAAGCATCGCCTTCCCACGTTAACGTCACTTGACCAACGCCCGATGTCGCTTGAACATTTGTTACTTTATTCGGAAGATCGACAGTTACTTTTCCAAATAACATCCGACCGTCCATTGCTGGAACACGTAATGCGACTTTTCCGTTTGTTACTGTTACATCATATGAATCATGTAGTTCATCTACTAATTTGATGCCATTTGGAATAAGTGAAGCGACATCCAACTCAACCGTTCGTTCACTATCACCGCGGTTTACTGCAATAAGCGCGACGTCTTTTTCATATTGACGAGCGAAAACGTATACGTCTCCTTTCGCATACACCGTCTCAATTGTACCTTTTGCTAATACGTTTTGATGCGTTGTGCGAATGGCTCCTACTTTCTGATAGTGTGCAATTAACTGCTCATCTTCACTTCCCCACGGATACGTACGGCGATCATCCGGGTCTTTTGAACCTGTCACTCCTGCTTCATCACCGTAATAAATGGTTGGAGCACCTGGGTAGCCCATTTGTAAAATGGCCGCAAGTTTTAACCGCTTTTTACCGAGTTCTTCATTGTAGTTTGGATCAAGCTCGGCACGTTCGTATGAATCCGTTCCGTTTCCAAGTAAGAAAACAGCGCGTGCCGTATCATGTGAACCAATTAAGTTCATAAGCGCATAAAACGCTTCTTTCGGATAATCTTCACGAATCGCTGTTAATCGGGCATCAATATCTTCCGCTTTTCCGTTTCGTAAAAAGTCTAACACGGCGCCACGGAAACGGTAGTTCATGACTGAATCGTATTGATCACCTAAAAAGTATTTTGACGCATCATCCCAAATTTCACCGAGAATTAACGGTTGCTCCCCGTTTTTAAGCGTTGGACCACGGTCGTAGTTACCTTGCAACAATTCTTTACGAAACTCACGCCAAAACTCTGTATCGACTTCATTGGCGACATCTAAACGCCATCCTGAAGCTCCACGTGTAATCCAGCTTTTTGCGACAGAATTTTCTTCATAAAAAATGTAGTTAGCAAGCTGCTCGTTGTTTAACTCACTTGCGTATTTCACTTTATTCCCATCAATCGATTTGAATTCTGGTAAACTATCAAATCCCCACCATGATTGATATTTATATACGCCGTTCACCTTTTCGTTTTCAATATTGAACCATAGGTGAAAACCATACGGACTAAATTGTTGCCCTTCGGCTGTGAACTTTTGTTCAACTTGAGCACGCGCTTGTTGTTCGGATAATCCTTTTTCATTCATTAAATCATACACAGCCGACCAATATTCGTACGCTCCGACTGTTTTATATTTACCGTATCGATCAAAGTAAATGGAATCATCTGATACGTGATTAAATACACCGTCCAAAATTAAGTGCATGCCGCGCGATGCAACCGCTTGCACAAATGATTGAAATTCTTGAGGTGTTCCAAACATTGGATCAAGCTCTTTGTAGTCGTTTGCATCGTATTTATGGTTTGACGGCGCTTTAGCAATTGGGTTTAAATATATTGTATTAACCCCAAGCGATTGCAAGTAGTCAAGCTTTTGTTCAATTCCTGCAATATCTCCACCGAAAAAGTCGTTCGACCAAATGCCGTCGCCATCATATCCAGCCGTTCCTTTCATGCGCGGATTGTCAGGAAGCTGAGACCATGCACGATGTTCAATCGGTTCGTTGCCTCGTGCATTAGATTTTGCATTGTCGTTGTTTGGATTGCCGTTAAAGAAACGGTCAGGGAAAATTTGATAAACAACCGCATGTTTCATCCAATCTGGCGTTTTATAGTTTGGATCGTATACCGTCAACTGGAACAATTCTGCATTTTTATCGACCGCTCGCCCCCATTGACCTTCTTGCGTATCTTCACCATATTCTGCTTTCGCTGAACCGTCCATCGCAATAAACTTATATCCATACAATCCTTTATCTTCTGGCGTAAACGTTGCTTCCCAATACTCATTATCATCGATGACACCAACTTTGTTCATTGTATATAACTTCGCTGTTCCTGTCGTTGTATTTTTCACATATACGTTCGCTTTTGTTAAATCGCCTTTTTTCGCTGCTAGTCGAAGCGTCACGCTTTCTCCTGCTTTCACTGCACCGAACGGTTGACGATATAAAGAGTCCCATGTGTTATGTTTTAATCGATCTTTTTGTACGGATCCGTCCGAACCCGTTGGGCTGTAATCTGTATACACAGATTTTGTTTTCGCGTCAAAGAAAAACGTAATGGTCGTTTCTTCTAGTACATTTAACTTTGCGTTATCTTGCGGATAGTTTTCACTCCAATTATTTCCTAGCACCACTTTATATTCATATGTTCCTTTTGGTACACGTGCGCTAAATGTATAGATCGAGTCAAAGTTATCGTCTGCAAAAAATGCGGTTGACGTCTCTGGCGTCCAACCATCGACTTCTTTTTCATAGCCGATCGCAGGCAAAATTGTTCCAACTAACCGAGGTTGTTTTTCTTTCGAAATCGGTGTATACCATGTTGAATCGGCAATTGCATGTGTACGATCGTTATAATAAAACGTCACCTTTGTTTCTTGTTGTAACGTAAGCGAAATATTGTTACCACCACGTCCACCAGCACCGTAATTTTCATCCCAACTACCGTTTATGGCGATTTTGTATTCATACGTGCCGGCTGGAAGCGTTCCTGTAAACGTGTACAATCCATCGCCTTCATGCGTCATTACTGTAGCCGTCGCTTTCGGATCCCATTCACTTGTATGTCCAAATTCATCTTGTAAGTTCCCAACAAGCGTGACGGTTCGTTGTTGTTCGACAGGTTGACCGACAACGACGACGCTATTTTTTCCGCCATATCCGTCATCGGCTTGATTAGCATTTAACGAATCTGTCACCCAGTTTCCATCAACAACAAATTTGTACATATACGTTCCATCTGGAAGCGTTTTTGTTACAGACCAAATGCGGTCACTTTCTTTTGTTAATTCAATCTTTTTGTCTCCATCCGTTTTCCAGTCGTTAAACGATCCGGCCAATAGCACAGACTGCTCCACTCCTGTGCCGACATAACGGAACGTCACATCATTTCCGTTTACGACAGGGCTTTGCACGTTTTCATCAGCGCGAACGATTGCATGAAATGAAAACAATTGCACAAGAAGCAAAAAGATTGAGAAATAAGCAAAATTCTTTTTCCATCTTCTCCCCACGATCTTTTCCTCCTTCTTTAAATTGTTCAATAAAGTGAAACCGTTTGCACAAAGGGGTATAGTAAGGGGGGTAACAAACGGTCCCACTTACTAATTATCGTACATAAAAAAGAAGGAATTTTCAATAAAATATTTTGAATTTTTTATGGATTTAATTTGTATATAAATTGAAATAAAGGTTTTCTCCCGTTCCACAGCGAATAAGTAAAGGAGAAAATAGGGGAACGGAGAGAAAATACGATGCCAAATCACAAAGACGAGATCGAAAAGTTGTCCACTGCCATGAGAGAAGCAAAAAGTAAACGAGCATATGAACGCTACCAAGCGATTTATCTTCATTTG
>NZ_PEDM01000058.1 GCF_002742685.1 Anoxybacillus flavithermus | reverse complement strand
ACTGTAAATACAGCTTGTTGTACCGTCAACATGCGATTCACCTCCTTGTCTATCAATATTCACATCATAGACAGGAAAAGCAAAAAATATTCAGCTCACTTTATGATGTGGCTGAATAGTTACGTTCATTATAAAATGCAGCTGCACTTCCTAAACTCATGTTAATCACGTCTGCACCGAGTTTAATCGCATCGTCAATAGCCGCTACATACACATCGTCATATGTATATGCATACATCGGATCATTACTAAATACTTTCATGGCTAACACTTGTGCTTCTGGTGCAACACCAGAAATTTGACCGTTTGCCGCAGCTGTGCCAGCTACATGCATGCCATGCATAGAAGCTGCTGGACCAAGATCGCGAATTTCGTCTGTTTTATCGAAGTAGTTATATCCGTACGGTACTTTTTCTGTGAAGTATTTTCCTGGGAGGTGTTGTTCACTAACCATTTGTTCAACTTCATCTTTTGTTAATGCTTCTTCCGTTGTTTCACTTAATTTCATATCTTGGTGTGATGGATCAATGCCTGTATCAATAATCGCAATGACAGTACCTTCACCACGCAACTGCGCGTCTGCCCATGTTGCTTGTGACTGAATAAATTGATGGCTTGTTTTCATATTTGGCATCGGTTGTGGACGTTCATAGGCGTTGACAAGATGAACAGCTTTAACCGATGGCAAACTTTGAATTTTTTCAATATCGCCATATTGCACTTCTGTACTGAACCCGTTTACGACCGTTGTAAACGATTGTTCAACGTCTACATCAACACCCGATTGTTGAATTTGTTGCAATGCTTCTTTTTGTTTTTGTTCCGCTTGTTTTTCAAGCTGCTCTCGCGTTTGTTCTGATAAGTCTTTATACAACTTACCTTGCTCTGTAGCATATTGAAGCGGTGTTTTTCCTTCCACTTCAACGACAACACGTACGTTGTCTGTTTCTTTCCACTCTACTTTTTGTGGAAGTTTTTTTAGTTGCTTTTCTAACTTCTTCTGCACAAGTTCTCGTTGCAATTTGCTAGAAGATGAGACAACTGATGTTAGTGAACTAGACGACTCATTCGCCCAAGCACTGCCAGCGAACATACTCGCCATTAACACCGTTGTCGTCATGACACTAAAAGGTTTTTTCCACTTCACTTTTTCCTCTCCCTTCTATAATGGAAAAATAAAGTTATAAAACTATAAAATACATAAAATATTATAATATTCTTTTTTTCTGTTTCCTTATGTAATTTTCGACATTTTCCGACATAAAGAAAGACCTCCACATCGGAGGCCTGCCTTCAGCTACATCAATTTTACTTTCCCTAAAAACTCCGCCAATACTTTCGCCATTTCCGCACGCGTCATATAGCTTGCCGGATCAAAGCTTCCGCTATCCCGTCCTTGCATGACTCCTGCTTGGTATACTACTTCAATCGCCTGTTTTGCCCATGCTGGCACTTGCTTTGCATCATGGAAATCTGTCACTTTTTTCGTTTTGTCTTGCTTTGTTTCATCATAGCCAACGAACGAAAGTTTCAATGCTCGCTCGATCATGACGGCTGCTTGTGCGCGAGTAATCGGTTCATTCGGTGCAAACGTATTGGCTGTTTTTCCTTGAATGATACCTAGTTTGACTGCTGTAGCTAATTCACCGTTTTTGTTAAACCATTCTGTCCCTTTTACATCGGCAAATCGACCGTCATATGCTTCATGTGGCAGTGCTAATGCTCGTACAAGCAACACAGCAAACTGGGCACGTGTCATCTGCTCATTTGGTCGGTATGCTGTTTCCGTCATCCCTTTGACTAATTGTTTTGACGCAAGTGTATCAATGTACCCTTTCGCCCAATGTCGCTCGATGTCGCCAAATGTATGTGTCCCTTCAACGACGACATATGTCGAGTTCGTCAATGACTTGATGACCGCTTTGTTGCCAACAAATGTGGTCGGTACAGGTGTAATGGAACCGTCATCGTTTACACGAACTACAATAGAACGACTTGCGTTCACCGCCTGCTTCAATACGATTTCCCGTTCAACATATTGAGTAAAACGTTCGATGACCTGTTCTTTTCCGTTTGCCTTCGCTACAACGTGAAACTCTACTGCATCAGACAATGCTTTTGCACGTAGTTGTGGAGCATCCTTTACTTTCATTTCGATCGATATGCTTACTTGTTCGACTGTTGCACCGAGTGTTTGCGCAATCGTTTCCAGAGACGCTTTCACTTCTTTTGCAGGCAATTTGTATGTCGCTTGTTCACTCGCGCTCACAATCGTTGCTTCTCCTTGCTTATTTGCTGCCTGTGTAAACAATGTAGCTGGCACATCTACTTTTGTAACTACACCTTTCGCAAGCGAACCGAGAGAGACGACAACTTGTTTATTTTCATTTGAAAGTGCGCTAACAATAGAAGCCACTTCATTTGACGAAACGGTCGCAACTTTTTCTACGACTTTGCCGTCTTTTTCTTTCGTCTCTACTTGTGGTTGTAAAATAACTGCACCGTTTTCGACCTTCCCTGGTGTTGTGCCGCTGCCTGGTGTTGTGCCACTACCTGGCGTTGTACCGCTACCTGGCGTTGTACCACTGCCCGGTGTTGTACCACTGCCCGGTGTGGTTTCTTCTTGTAATACTCCTTCACGCAATTGTTTTGTGTCGATATTTAATACGTAATTTTTCGTATTTTTCGCAATGGCACCGCCATCATTTTTAAAGATGTCTGACTTGCTTCGTTCAGACGGTTCAATATGGATAGCCACTTCTTTTTGATTGGCTGCTGGTGTGAACGTGTACGTAAATGACATGTCATCTTGAATTGTTACACGCTCTTTATTAATTGTTAACACACCATCTTTAATGGCATTTCCTTTAATCGTCACACGATCACCGTCTTTGATGACATCTTCAACAACGACAGGCATATCAATCCAACGTAAAATGTAATCTTGAATGACCATTTTGTTATTGCCTTGATTGTGCACCGTTACTTTTAAATCTGTGCCAATCGCACCGTATCCGTAATAGCTGACGTCATCATCTGTTTGATCGTCACGCGTATGATCAGCTAGCCCTTCTTGATCCCATGAGCTGCCTTTGACGTATTTATAAATAATCGTTTCGCCTTCTTGTAGCTCTGTCGTAAACTCCCAATCAGGCGTGACCGCTCCACCGCGCGTCATTTCCCATGCACCTGTATTCCAACCGTTGATGCTATTTGGAATTGTGATGCGCGTATCTAACGGCGTATAGCTTGGCGCTTTCACTTTAAACGTCACTTGAACCATCACGATGTCTGGTGTAATTTGGACGTCATTTGATGCGGCAAAGTTTCCAGCGCGGTCATACAACTTCACAACATACGTATATGTTTTCCCGTTTTCGACATCATAGTCAGTAAATGATGTGCCAATGTCCGTTGTTGTATGAATGATTTGACCATCACGCTCAATGACAAGCATATATGCATCATTGTCATCTCGATCTACGAACGACCACTTTAAATTCACTTGCCCGGATTCAACTTCTGGTTGAACAAGTTGAATCTCTTTGGCAGGTGCTTGAGTGTCCTCTGTATTTGCTGTGAGCGTAAATGTTTTCTCGCTTGTATACACCCAATCATCGCCAAGATTTGTCGTAAATTTGTAACGATACGTATACGTTCCTGCTTGCAATGGGGTGAACGATGCACGGAATACGTTCGCATCGCCATCTTGTCGGTCGTACGTTGCTTGTATGTGTTCCCATTTGTCGCTATTCGGTTTTTTCACTTGCAACACCGCTTGTAAACCGTCAGCTAACCCATGTTTCGTTACATTATCTATTTGCACTTTCGCTTCAACCGTAATTGAAGCAGCTAAATCGAGCACTCCACCGTTCACTTCAGAAAGTAAAGCAACGTGCTCTTCTGTTAATGGATAATGTGGTACGACGCGACTTGTTTCTACTTTTGCCGATTCATTTCCGTTTGCATCTAATGCTGTAATCGCAAAATAATATGCTGCACCGTTTTTCAAATTGTCAATCACAACAGTTTTTCCGCTCGTTTCTTGTATGAGTAAAATGTTTGTGGGAGAAAAGAAGACAGGTTCCTGATTTATACAAAC
>NZ_PEDM01000057.1 GCF_002742685.1 Anoxybacillus flavithermus | reverse complement strand
TTATTCGAATGGAAAAATGGAGGGAACGAATAACAAGATCAAGCTAATCAAACGTAGGGGGTACGGATACAGAAATATCCATCGTTTTGCCTTGCGGGTTCGCCTAGAAACAGCTAACATACTTTAATGGTAGGTTCAAGTACATCTTTTGGTGATGAACCATAAATATCTAATTTTATCAAGAGATCCAATGCCGTTTCTTTCCCTTTCCTTCGATCCTTTTTCCCGTGTTTTCTCAATAGAAGGAGGAGAGAAGAAAGGCTGATTTCCTCCTTGGATAGGCGCAGAAGCAGTTGTTGCCAATAGGATTGGAGAACATCTAGTGCTTTCCGTTCGCTGATTTGAATCCCTTCTTTTTGTTGCCAATATGTTCGAGCTTGAAACAGAAAGGTTTAGGTCACCAAAATGGCAATCAACGTCCCATATAGATGGCATTCGAACCGTTCTTTCTTCATCTTTTTGACTTTCGCCAGATCAAAGACGGACTTCCACGCTTTAAACAACAGCTCAATTTGCCAACGCAAAGAATAAAGCTCATAAACCTGTTGCCCATCAAACGACTCTTGTGGTAAATTAGTCAGTAAGATGTGGTATTTCTTTTTTGTTCGAGGGTTTGGCGTGCCAGCGCCTTCCCTTTTCTTTTTTCTTTTTTTCGCACATACGCCATCCGTTTTTGCCATTCTTCTTCCGTTAGACGTCGAAAAATCAAGCGTGGGATATACAAACGCTCATGCCCGATGTATACATGTTCCATTTCTACTGATTCCCCTTCCTTTAATTGATTCCCAAGAGATTCCTAATCTCATTCCTTCCACTGACTATTCTCTTTGATATACACTTTCATATCGGAACGAAGCCGAGTAATATAATACGCTCCGTGGGCGTCGATCTCGGTTAGTGTGGCAACGGAGAAAAAACCTAAATCCCGAATACATAGGTCATCCGGCAAAATTGTGTGCTGGGCATGATAGGCAAAACGGGCGTCCGAGTCATTCGCCGATTGCACACATAGTTGAAGACAGGCACCAGACAACAAGTCATATTCAAACTGAATTTTCGCTCCTGATGAGACGGAACCTCGGTAGTCTTCCCCATAGTCGGCAGGAACCAAAAAACTGGTCGAGTCCAAAATCCGCAAGCGAGTAAAACACGTCCGGTGGGCTTGGATGGTGGACCAAAGCAATGGGCGTTGTCGCTTTGGGAGAAGGAAAAACACTTCACGCAAAAACGCTACGGCTCGCTCGGTAAACCGCTGATTCAACCCTTCACTAGACAGGGAACAATCATGGCGTAGTGTGAGAAACGTACATAATCGTTGAAGTGATTGTTGAGCCAGTGAGCCATCTCCCCATGCACAAAGAGTCAAAAATGCTTCTGCCATTAATGCTCGTTTCCGTTGGATAAACCCCGTTTCTTGAGCCAGATGATTCAATGTCTCAGGCGAGAAAAGTTGACGGATGGTTTTCATCCATACTTGCATTTGATTTTCCATAGAAAAAATCCTTTCTAACGAAGAGTATTCGCTAGAAAGGATACCATGTTTTCAGTGGTGTATAAAAGCTCAATTTCTTAACTTGATGGCTATGGGGCATTTCCCTCTCTATGAAATTCGATTTATATACTTCTCTCATCTAAAGGTAACATCGCTTGCAGAAATGAATTAAATAATCCCCAACACACCTACATTGCCTCTAATGTAATCGAGCACATAGTCTTCTCCCTACATAATATCCCAGTGCTCCCATATAAATCGGGGCTGCAAAACCAAAAGGAGGATAAAAAGGAAGCGACGTAATCGTTGCGATCCCTAAAACAACAGCCCAATCCCATTTAAATCCCCATTTTTCATCGATAAAAGAAATGAGCGCCTCTGTTACCGCACATATAAACGGAACAGCTAGTACTGCAATTGGAAAAATGGCAATAAAGAAAGAAAAACTGCTAAATAATGAGAGCGAAAGGGCAAACATGACAAACGCCAACAAAACTTCTATTAAAAATTTTTTCACTTATACTATCCCCTTTTAATATAAAATTACTTACTCACTGCGATTTTCTTATTGGGGTACAAAGGAAATAAATAATTGACATTTGTACCTGCAGCATCAGGATTAAATTGATACAGAGTTTTCCATGTTCCACCATTATCCGATCTATAAATTTCATGCCAAGGATACTGGTCATGACTACCATTAATATAAGTAACTCCACTTTTTTGAATATTTAAACTATAGCTGTAATCAATATTCGGTGGGACATCCATGCGAAACGGCAATCCAACAGAATGGGAAATTTGAAATTGTGCTTCACTGGATGTAATCCATTCCTTTACAGCCGTTATACCTGATGTCCCAGCATTTTTTCTTGCCAATTCCGTTGAACCACATGTACCATTATCATTTTTATTATAGCGAATAGAATCGCTTGTGTATTTTGAAAATCCATAAGTCCTATCTTGCCAATAAATCGAGAGATCGACTCGAGTACGATAAGTGCTAGCAGAAGCAGAAAAGTCACGATTGTCTCCCCCATAGCAGTAACCATCTGGTGCGGATATTTTAGCGGGCTTAATAAATGTTGTATTGCGGTAAGAAGTTACAGGTTCAACTGCGAGTGTTGAAAATGACTGGGAGAATTCCTCAAAACGCATATTACGCTTATCAGTTACTTGCTTCGCAGATATTAGGATGACATGATTTTTTTCGTCTTCAACTACTTTGTCTTTTTCTTTATCGGATTTTTTTACTTTTTCTATGCCTTCAATGATATACATATATTCTCGACCAAATGATACATTAAAGTCTTTGAACTCACTTTGTGAAACAACAACCATTGGCTTTCCATCACGATAAACCGTATAACTTTGAACATTTGGAATATCCGACCAATCAATTTTTATCATTCTTTCATTAAAAAACATATCTACTTTCACACTATCATTTGATAGAGGATGCAA
Source organism: Anoxybacillus flavithermus (assembly GCF_002742685.1). GTDB lineage: Bacteria > Bacillota > Bacilli > Bacillales > Anoxybacillaceae > Anoxybacillus > Anoxybacillus flavithermus_E. Next base: position 1,608 of record NZ_PEDM01000057.1, on the reverse strand, counting down.
TGTATTTGTGATAACATTCATCTTGGTTAATAACTGCTCATCTTTATCAAATGCAGCCAAAACATACTCATACATTTCACCCGATGTTAGGTTCTTATGAATAAACTCTCTTTCATTCCCTTCATACAAAACTTTTCCCCTATTATCATATAAAACATATTTTTTAGCTTTAGAAATTTGCTTCCACGTTAAACGCAGGCTATCCTCAGATTTTTCAATTAAATAAACCTCAATATAGTCTCCTGAAGAACCATCAGTAATAGTACCAAGAAACAACAACAAGACAACGCTAATTGTTAAGGAGACAACTTTTTTCATAAAAAACACACCACCATTTCTATATTTTTATAATAATTCATTTTTATACCACTATTAAAAAAAAAAAAAAAACCTGTCAAGCATGTTCGAGTCTTAAACGTTCGACATTTTTTTACAAATCTTTTAATCAAACAATAAAGAACAACATTTTTGTAACTATTCGCCCCAATAGTAGTATGTAAAGAAACGCAACACAAATAGGGCATCCCTGTGATAAAAAATGCCCTAAGTGGTAGAAAGAACACGATCAAGCGTGTCGCCCTGTCGCCCGTCAACAGAAGACATAACGAGTCCCACACGTTTTTTTCGTGTTTCGTCAGTGTGGAAACGATGCTTCTTGTGATGCAGACTGGGCGAATGTTTCTTCACGAAACGTACCCGAAATGTTCTCTTTGACTTTGACCATGCGAAGATCGCATTCGGCTTGGTTGTTGTCAAAGGGAACATGCACTTTACGTGAAAAACGCAGCGCTTCTTCCTTTCGTTTCTGAAGCCGTCGAATAAAAGCGAGTGATTTTTTCGGAAGAGGCGTCATCGTTTCCCATCCGTGCTGTGCTTTCGCTAGGATGCGATCATACATTCGTTCCCATCGTTTCGCTTCTTTTTTGGAAAGTGTACCGTGATGAGCTTCGACGGCCTGTTTGGCGGCTAATAGAAACGTGGTCATGCGCGATGCCCATGTATGCCCTTGTTCGATGAAACCCTTCAATTCACGCAAATGATGGGCATGGCAAAGAGCATGGGTGGCTTTCGTGTATTTTGGATACGTACCGAACGCATCGTGCATCATCGTTCCTTGATATCGGGGAAGAATCCCGATATCATCGGTCGCTTTCTTTCCGCGAGAAACGTGAGGAGCCAAGTACGTATATTTCGATGTACACGCGACATGCACCCATGCGAGTTTCCCATTGATGCGCAAACTCGTTTCATCGACATGCAAGATGTTAGAGCCAAGCAAAGCGTCTTCGATCATGTCCATATTGGATTCCAGCGCTTCGCGTCCTCGTTTCACCATATTGGCAAGGGTTCCTGTACTGATTGGGTGTTGATATAATGCTTCGATTGTATCACTTAAACGCTTGTAAGGGATCAATTGAATATGGTGCAAATATACAGCGAGCGCCGTGAGCCGTGGACCATATTGCACATGATTCGTGACATAGGATGGGAATTCGGCTTGTTGAACACATCGGCAATGTGGGCAGGATTTCACTTCACGCTCATGTTGTGTTACTTCGATCGTCACGGGAGGGAGATCGAACACTTGACGGACATCGACTTTGAACG
>NZ_PEDM01000056.1 GCF_002742685.1 Anoxybacillus flavithermus | reverse complement strand
ACCGTACGTACGGTGGTGTGAGAGGACGGAGGTTAATCACCTCCTCCTACTCGATTATGCTCTGTTTACATGTTCTTATGTATGGTACAATAAAAAAATAAATTATTGTTATTTCGGAGAGTGAGAACGAATGATGATTTCACAAAAAGAAATTGAAGTGCGTTACGCAGAAACAGATCAAATGGGGGTTGTTTACCATGCCAATTATTTAGTTTGGTTAGAAATCGGACGAGCCCATTTTATTCAACAACTTGGTTTTCAATATGCTGATATGGAGAAAAGGGGAATTGTGTCTCCGGTTATTGATTTGCAAATTTCTTATAAAAAGCCTTTACGCTATGGAGAGACAGCCACTATTAAAACGTGGGTAGAGTCATATGACGGCATTCGGGTTGTTTATGGGTATGAAGTGTTAACGCCAACAAATGAAATCGCAGCGACAGCAACTTCGAAACATGTTTGTGTAACGAAAGAAACGTTTCAGCCTGTTTTAATCAGAAAATATTTTCCTGATTGGCATGAAGCGTATGAACGGGCAAAAAAAAGATAAAAGCGGGCCATCCCGCTTTTATCTATATGTAAATATTGGCTCGTTTCGTTCTTCGTCAAACTCAATATGCAAATCATGGTCATCAAAATACCACGTATCGTTTTGTTCAATAAAAAAGATAATTCCTTCTTTTTCTAATTTCACTGCAGCGTCGATCGGGCTTTCTTTATTCACTCCTAAAGAAAAACCTTTTTGTACGTTACTACATCCACCATATCGAGCGAAAAAACGAACATAGTCCCCATGCTGTAATTGGAGTTCTTCTTTATACCACTGAAATGCTCGATCACACATGTATATGTTCATCATATTCACCATCCTTTACACAAGATTATAAAAGAACACGAAATATTTTTCTATTTTGCGCACTCACTTTGAGAAAAAATAAAAAAGGAACTATACAAATGGTGGCAAAACATGTATCATTAATCCGTAATGATTGTGAAAGCGAAAGGAGTGACAGTTCCGTTATGAGCAGGGCGAACAAGAATGAACCAGAACCATCGATAATAGGGGAAGTAGCTTCGCTTTTTGGCGCTGGAACGTACTGCTCACAAACGAAACAGGCGCTCCAACGACAAAAAAGTGGCGCTTACCTCTTGTAGAGAAGATAGGGGGGTTACGCCATGATGAACATTTACTTATCAAATGATCAAGGAAAATTAGAAGAGATTTACGAGCTAAAAAATGGTTGTTGGGTAAACCTCGTTTCTCCAACTGAAAGCGAAATTCGCTACATTGCAGACCATCTTAATATTCCAATTGACTCAATTAAAGATGCACTCGATGATGAAGAACGGTCACGCATCGAAAAAGAAGACAACCATGTGCTCATTATCGTTGATATTCCGATTATTACGTACGATGAGGGAAACATTCCAACATATGAAACAATTCCAATTGGAATGATTATTACAAACACATGTTTTATTACCGTTTGTCTTCAAGGAAATCCAATTTTCGAGGAATTTACAAAAAATAAAGTAAAACATTTTTATACGTATATGAAAACGCGGTTTGCGTTACAAATGTTATATATGATTTCTACGTATTACTTAAGATACTTAAAACAAATTAATCGAAAAACAAGCGAAATTGAAAAACAGCTGCATCAATCGATGCAAAATAAAGAGTTGTTTTCTTTACTTAGTTTAGAAAAGAGTCTCGTTTATTTTACGACATCATTAAAAGCAAACAATATCGTGATGGAACGGTTACTTCGTTTAAATTATTTACGGATGTATGAAGATGACCAAGAATTGTTAGAAGATGTCATTATTGAAAATAAGCAAGCCATTGAGATGACAGAAGTATATAGTAGCATTTTAAGTGGGATGATGGATGCATTTGCTTCTGTCATTTCGAATAATTTAAACATCGTCATGAAATTTTTAGCTGCGATTACAATTGTCATCTCGTTTCCAACGATGGTGACGAGTTTTTATGGGATGAATGTTCCGATCCCATATCAAGATAAGCCATATGCGTATTTGGTTGCTTTAGGAATTTCTTTTGTTCTTTCAAGTGTGACTGCGTTTGTTTTTTGGAAGAAACGTTATTTTTAAAAGGACGGTACGTACCGTTCTTTTTTTTTGCGTCTTAAATAAAAACGAACATTAAATAAAGAAAATAAAAAAAAGATCGTTTTTTATTGACTGATTGTATGCTATTTAGTATATTAACATTCGGAAAATGGAAGGTGAGGGATGAATGATGAACAATCGTTACGATGTGATTGTTGTTGGGGCAGGTCCAACGGGAATTTTTACTTGTTATGAATTGACATTAAAATTACCAGGAGCACGTGTGTTACTAATTGATAAAGGGCACGATATTTATAAACGAAATTGCCCGATTTTGCAGAAGAAAATCGAAAAATGTCCGCCACCGGTTGGAAAAAAAGATTACGCAGGTTGTTTACCTGCTTGTTCAATTACAAATGGATTTGGAGGGGCAGGGGCTTATTCAGATGGTAAGTTTAACATTACGAGCGAGTTTGGTGGATGGATGACAGATTATTTACCTGATTCGACGGTGTTACAACTCATTCGTTACGTGGACGAAATCAACTTAAAGCATGGTGCCACGCATACATTGACCGATCCACTCACAGACGAAGTGAGAGAAATTGAAAAGCGTGCTTATGCAGCTGGATTAAAATTGTTGCGCGCACAAGTTCGTCATCTTGGTACCGAACAAAATTTAGAGATTTTAAAGAGCATATATGAATATTTGCGTACACACATTGATATGATGTTTAAAGCAGAAGTGAGCGATATTTTGACGGAAAAAATAGATGGTACAAATTATGTAAAAGGAATTCAATTAAAAAATGGGGATATGCTCTATGCTGAACGGGTTGTCATCGCTCCAGGACGTGATGGTTCAGCCTGGTTGACAAATATATTGAAGAGACGTGGGTTGAAAATGATCAATAATCAAGTTGATATTGGAGTTCGTGTCGAAACGTCTAATGTCGTTATGGAAGAAATTAATACACATTTGTACGAAGGAAAGTTCATTTTTAACACATCCGTAGGAACGCAAGTTCGGACGTTTTGCAGTAACCCTTCTGGTCATGTCGTTGTTGAAAATCATTCAGGGATTATGCTTGCAAATGGTCATGCGTATAAAGATCCGAAACTAGGCAGCAATAATACGAACTTTGCTCTTCTCGTTTCTCATAAATTTTCAGATCCGTTCGATCAACCGAACGAATACGCCCATCAAATTTCTCGTTTAGCCAATGCATTATCTAATGGCGGGATTATTGTGCAAAAATACGGCGATATTTTAAAGGGTAGACGCTCAACAGAAAAACGCATTAAAGAAGGATTCATCGAACCAACTTTAAAGGAGGCTGTTCCTGGGGATTTAGGACTCGTTCTCCCATACAACACGATGAAAAGTTTAATCGAAATGACAGAAGCGCTAAACGTTGTCACTCCAGGCATTGCTTCAGAACATACACTTTTTTACGGTGTAGAAGCAAAGTTTTATTCTGCACGTCCCAAGTTAAATGAACGTTTTGAAACAGAAATTTCAGGACTATATGTTGGGGGAGATGGTGCGGGAATTACACGCGGTCTAGCACAAGCAGGAGCGTGTGGAGTATGGATTGCGCGACATATTGTAGAAACGTATAGCTAGCGAGTTATTCTCGCTAGCGTTCTTTTTGTTAACATATATGAATAATGTGGTTGACATATATTTGTTGATCGAATACGATTATTGGTAATTAGAAATAAAAGGGGGAGAACAATGGATTGGTTATCTTTAGCAAATCGTGTGTTAGATGGGGGCGAAATTACAGATAATGAAGCACTTGCTATATTAAATTGCCCCGATGATGAACTATTACTATTACTCCAAGGCGCTTATCGCATTCGCAAAACGTATTACGGAAATAAAGTAAAATTAAATATGATTATGAATGCAAAGTCGGGATTATGCCCTGAAAATTGTGGATACTGTTCCCAATCTTCTATATCAACTGCTTCAGTTCCGACGTATAAAATGGTAAATAAAGATACGATTTTACAAGGAGCCAAGCGAGCTTATGAATCTAAAATCGGAACATACTGCATTGTTGCAAGTGGAAGGGGGTCGAGCGATAAAGAAATTGATATCGTTGTATCTGCAGTGAAAGAAATTAAAGAAATATACGGTTTAAAAGTATGTGCTTGTCTAGGAATATTAAAGCCGGAACAGGCGTTACGCTTAAAAGAGGCGGGTGTCGATCGCTATAACCATAACATTAACACATCCAAAGAACATCATCCTCACATTACGACTTCTCATACATACGATGATCGGGTACGTACGGTAGAAACGGTCAAGGAAGTAGGGATGTCCCCATGTTCAGGTGTGATTATCGGTATGAAAGAAACAAAACAAGATGTAATCGCAATGGCGAGAAGTTTAAAAGCGTTAGATGCGGATTCGATCCCTATCAATTTTCTTCATGCGATTGATGGAACGCCGTTAGAGGGGACAAAAGAATTACACCCGCGCTACTGTTTAAAAGTGTTGGCATTATTTCGATACACTAACCCTACGAAAGAAATTCGCATTTCTGGAGGGAGAGAAGTAAACTTACGTAGCTTGCAGCCACTTGGTTTGTATGCTGCGAACTCCATTTTTGTTGGCGATTACTTAACGACTGCCGGACAAGAAAAACATGCTGATTTTCAAATGCTCGAAGATTTAGGATTTGAGATTGACTTTGCTCCAGCATCTTATGCGAGATAAAAAAGCCGACGTTGTGTGTCGGCTTTTTTATCTATACATATACTATTACTAATTAAGATGTTCAATATTGGAGTGAAGTTCATGTGATATCACGAAAATTTGAAAATGAGCGATTGCGACGAAAACAAGAAGAAAAAGAGATTATTGACGGTTTATTAGATATTTATAACGACTACAAGTGGTTGTATGAACGGTTTGGTGACGAACAGTATGAACAGATGATGAAGCAAGTCGTTGAACAACTAAAAAAGTTTACTCGACGGAAACGACGCGAATAACACTATATACATTGCCATAATAAATATATGACATATGGAATACAAAAAAATAGTATTATAGAAAACAATGCATTCGTGATCGTTTCCATCCATTGATCAATTCGTTCGTCCATAAGTTTGTCCTCCGTTCCTTTTTACTTTCAACGTATGTGTACATAGCGGCAAATATACATAAAAACGGATGACATAAATGAATCATTTTTTCATAACATAATACAAAGGGGGCGATGTTGTGAAAGAAATTGAAGTCGTTATTGATACGGAAGAAATTGCGGAGTTCTTTTACAATGAACTTGTTCGGCGAGGGTTTGTCCCAACAGAGCGTGAAATTGAGGAAATGGCAGATATTATGTTTGATTATTTGATCGAAAAATGTATTATTGATGAAGAAATAATTGACGAATAAAACGGCGGTTGTTCCGTCGTTTTTTATTTGAAAGTTGAAACGTTTTTCTTTCTTATTCGTAACACATATAGAATGAAAAATAATGGGAGGTTGTTTTATGGGACTATTTAATAAAGTTTTAGCAAGTATTGGAATCGGGGCGGCGAAGGTAGATACGAAGTTACACGAATCGCAATTATCACTCGGTGAAAGCATTACAGGAGTTGTAGAGGTGACAGGCGGAAATATAGATCAACAGATTGATGATATATATTTATCTCTTTGTGCTACATATATAAAAGAGGTAGATGATCGAAAAGTAACGAAGCATGCAATCATTGAAAAGTGGAGAATTGCTCAATCCTTTGTCATTCACGCTGGGGAAAAGAAACAATTTCCGTTTTCTTTTTCTCTTCCGCTTGATACGCCAATTACAGTCGGAAGAACGAGAGTGTGGTTACACACAGGACTTGACATAAAAAATGCGATCGATCCAACAGATGAAGATTATATTCACGTTCAACCAACTAGAGTCATGGATGCGGTATTTCAAGTTATGGAAAAATTAGGATTTTGTTTAAAAGAAGCCGATTGCAAAGAGGCTGCTTATCATGCTCGTAAACGACTTCCATTTGTTCAAGAGTTTGAATTTGTACCGGTTAGTGGCGAATTTCGTGGAAAGCTTGATGAAGTGGAAATCATCTTTTTCCAGCATGCACTAGATGAATGTGAATTGCTGATGCAAGTCGATCGACGAGCACGCGGGTTAGCTGGATTATTTGCAGAGGCACTTGATTTAGATGAAACTTTTGTTCGTGTGACTATTCATGAGCAACATATTCCGACGTTACAGACAAATCTTGCAGCACTTATTCGACGATATGCTTAAAGGATTGGGTACTCCCAATCTTCAGACTGTTGACAAAATGGTTGGAAGACACCCGTCTTCAAACCATTTTGTTCCAT
>NZ_PEDM01000055.1 GCF_002742685.1 Anoxybacillus flavithermus | reverse complement strand
ACTGTAAATACAGCTTGTTGTACCGTCAACATGCGATTCACCTCCTTGTCTATCAATATTCACATCATAGACAGGAAAAGCAAAAAATATTCAGCTCACTTTATGATGTGGCTGAATAGTTACGCTTCTATATGTAAAGGGTTTATCCCTATCAAACGAGGAGATAACGTATGTTTTAATATGGCGAATGTGCTTTCCCACGTTTCTCCTGTAACATGTTCATCTGCAACGCCTTCCCCATACCCAACGAGCTCTTCATCTGTTTCAATTTTTACAATAATAGACGGCATATCCTTATAAGAATGATAACTGACAACAAATGGAGCGTGCAACGGTAAGCGAATGGCGTGTATGTGGATCGCGGTAATACGCATATGTTTCTCTCCCTTCTTGAAAAAGGCTGCCCGATGAATAGACAGCCTTATGCGTGAATATGGGCATTTTTTTGTGCTGATACTTCAGAAGGTGACAATTTCTCGATTGAAAAGCCCGTTAGTGCGTACAAAATCGAAATGATTGGAACGATAAAATTTAATACAGCATATGGTGCATAATCAAAAGCATGCACGCCGAGCGTACCGAAAATAAATACGCCGCACGTATTCCATGGGAAGAAGACAGACGTTAACGTGCCGCCATCTTCAAGCGCACGCGATAAATTTTTAGAATGGAGCCCTTTTTCTTTATAAGCGTTTGCATACATGCGTGATGGGATGACGATCGAAATGTATTGTTCCGAACAAGTCGCGTTTGTTGCTACACATGAGAAAATCGTTGAAGTAACGACGCCTTTTGCTGTTTTTGCTAGTTTTAAAATTTGTTTCACAATCGCTTCTAACATCCCCGTATGTTCGAGTACGCCGCCAAACGTCATGGCGACAATCGTCATCGACACCGTATACATCATCGATTCTAAACCACCGCGGTTAAACAAGTCATCGACGACTTTGTTTCCTGTTTCGATGCTGAAGCCGCTTTGTAGCGCTTGTACCGCGCTAGCAACAGATCCGCCTTGAATAAAGATTTGTGCTAAAAAGCCGAGCACAATACCGACGATTAATGCGGGAATGGCTGGAACTTTTTTAGCGACAAGCACGATGACAAGAAGCGGAATCAGCAATAAAAATGGTGAAATGACGAAATGTTGTTGCAATACAGCTAATGTCTGTTCAATTTCTTCCGCCTTCACTTGTTTGTTTCCGAAATCTTTTCCTAAAAATGCGTATACGCCTAGTGCGATAAGCAAGCCAGGAATAGTTGTATAAAGCATGTGGCGAATATGTACAAATAAATCTGTATTTGTTAGTCCGGAAGCTAAGTTTGTTGTATCAGAAAGCGGAGACATTTTATCACCAAAATAAGAACCAGAAATAATGGCCCCAGCAATCATCGGCGCTGGAATGCCCATGCTCATCCCGATTCCCATCCCAGCGACGCCAATCGTGCCCATCGTCGACCATGAGCTTCCAATCGCTAGCGAGACGACGGCGCAAATAATCGTGATCGATACTAAAAATAAAGATGGTGTCAATAGCTTTAAACCGTAGTAAATCATCGTAGCAACAACCCCGCCGCCGATCCATGCTCCAATCGTTAAACCGACGAGCATAATGATGACGACGGCCGGCAACGCTAAGCGAATGCCTTTATATATCGATTGTTCGATTTCACTCCACGTATAACCTGAGCGCCAAGCGATCAGCGCAGCGACAGTTGTTCCGACAATGAGCGGAATGTGTGGGCTTTGTTCAAGGACAACGATTGTCAGCGCCATGACGACAATCGTGACGAGAACTGGAATAATTGCTACAGAAAACGATATTTGCTTTTTCATTTACCTAAACCCCTTTTCTCTATCTCTGAATTATCTTAAAATATAATCTATTATGAATAATAAAGACTCGTTTTACGTCCGTCAATCTATTTTCGTAAAAAAATGAAAGTATTATGTAAAAATAGGAAGGGGAAATGATTGTGAACGACGAGCATTTACAAGGGCGATTGTTTGAGTTTTTTCATTACTTGCATACCCATCCGGAGACGAGCTGGAATGAGTACGGAACGACACAGTATATTAAGCAATTTTTAGATAGTGAAGGTGTTCGCTATCGTTTATTTGACGATTGTCCAGGGATTGTTGCAGAAATGGGAAGCGGAAAGCCTGTTGTCATGGTGCGAGCGGATATGGATGCCTTATGGCAAGAAGTAGATGGAGAATTTCGTGCGAATCACTCATGCGGACACGATGCACATATGACGATTGTAATGGGATTAATTTTACGTCTCAAAATGTTACAGTGGGAGCAAGGAACGGTTCGCTTCCTTTTCCAGCCGGCAGAAGAAAAAGGAGGCGGAGCGCTAAAAATGGTTGAAAAAGGAGTGATTGATGACGTTGATTATTTGTTTGGTATTCATCTTCGTCCAAGCGAGGAATTATCTTTAAAGCAAGCATCTCCGTCCATTCGCCACGGAGCGGCGAAGTTTTTGGTGGGACATATCGAAGGGTTTGATTGTCACGGGGCTCGCCCGCACCAAGGAGTAAATGCGATCGACGTCATTTCACTCATTAATTTTCAATTGAAAAACATTTATTTTTCTCCCCAACAGTCATATTCGGTAAAAATGACAAGGTGTGTAGCAGGGGGGGAAAGTTTAAATATTATCCCTGGCAGCGCCCAGTTCGCTCTAGATGTACGGGCAGAAACGAACGTGTTATTACAACAAATTAAACAAAAAGTAGAAAAAATTATTCAACATGCTGAAACGATGGGCGTACGCATTTCGTATAAATGGGTAGATTTTGTTCCAGCTGCCGAAGTGTCCGCCGAAGCGGAACGATGCATTCAAAAAGGAATTATCGCCGTGTTAGGAAAAGGAGGATGTGCGCCATCTTTACGAACGTCAGGAAGCGAAGATTTTCATTTTTATACGATTAAACGACCGCATGTGAAAGCAGCGATGCTTGGACTTGGAGCGAACTTAAAACCTGGATTGCATCATCCGCACATGACGTTTGACCGTTCATGCTTGCTTGATGGCGTTCGGATTTTAGAAGTGGCAGTGATGGAGGCGTTAAAAGAGAGGGTGTGAAAGTTGATAAACAAACTTTCCAAACGTGCCGTGTTTATGTGGCGAATGTATGAGATCATTCGTTTAATGATTTTTGCTCTTTTATATGTCATTGTTAGCTTTTTCGTTCCAACATGGTTGTTTGGGTGTTAGTTTTTTTATGGATCGTAGACGCTATTTTATTCGTTTTTTTCGTTCCGCGCTGGAAATGGGAGCGGTGGCAATATATGATTCGCGATCGAGAAATTGAACTTGAACACGGAGTATGGATTCGAAAGCGTACGCTTATTCCGCTTCATCGCGTTCAACATGTCGATGCAAAGCAAGGTCCGTTAGCTAGAAAATATAAACTTGCTTCACTTTACATTTATACAGCGGCAACAGCGCATGAAATTCCGTTTCTCGATGAACGGGAAGCAGAAAAGTTGCGTCATTACATTTCTTCTTTAGTAAAGGAAGATGACCATGACGCATGAGACGAAACGGTTACATCCGATTGCGATTGTTATTTACACGGTGAAGCGGTTGAGACAAGGCCCTTTTCTTGTCCTTGCCTTACTTATTGCGATAAAAAAGAAAACAGGAGATCCATTCATCGATTGGTTGCCGTTGTTTTTATTTCTTCTTTACGCTTTATTTGCTGGATATATGTCTTGGCGGCGATTTACGTATCGTTTTGAGGAAAACGAAATGTATATTGAACAAGGGATATTTGTGAAAAAGAAACGATACATCCCGTTTGAACGTATTCAAGGCATTTCCCAGTCGTTCGGTTTGCTCCAGCGATTAGTAGGCGTTGTACAAGTACATATTGAAACAGCTGGACGGCAAATTGATGATCCGGAAGTCGTGTTGCCAGCTATTTCTATAGAGGAAGCCGATCAAATCAAACGTGCAATACGCAATCAAAACGAAGGAAACATGCTTATACAAAATGAGATGGATGTTGTATTTACGCTCCGTTTTAGAGATGTGCTCTTTTTAGCTGTGACAAGTGGCGGCGCTTTCGGTGTCATTGCGGCAATTGGTGCATTTTTTTCTGATTTTAATGATTTTATTCCATTTGAACGGTTAAAAACGTTTTTACCAATAGATGATATGACTTCTACCATTGTACTTTTGTTTACAATGCTAATTGTCGCTTATATTTTGTCTATCGTTGGTCATCTTCTGCGCTATATGAATTTTACGGTTGTGAAACAAAAAAACACGCTAATGATTACAACTGGATTGCTGCAAAAAAAGAGTATTTCTACATCGATTGAGCGCGTTCAAGCCATTGTAGTGAAGGAAAGTCCGATCCGATACTTGTTTGGTTATGTTTCTGTTCATCTTGTTCATGCAGGTGGGTCACTTGATGATGGAAAACAAGGAAGTCTTCTGTTGTTTCCGATCGTTCGAACAAGTGAAGTCACTTCGCTCATCGCTACTTGTTTTCCTGAATATCGCTTGCACGGTTCATTGCGATCGCTATGTACATGTGCCCGTTGGCGCTATATGTTGAGGTCGCTCTATACGGTGATGCTAATTCCGATCATAACAATCGTATTTTTTCAGCGATTTGAAACGCTCCTTCTCCTTGTGCCTGCAGTATATGTCGGCTATCGAAGTTATAAACGAGCAGGAGTAGCGATTAAGAGTGAGCAGCTAGCGTTGAGAAGGGGATGGCTGACGACCAAAACGGTATATATGTTAAAGCATCGTATTCAATCGTTAACAATCTCTCAATCTCGTATGCAACAACGACTCGGATTATGTACCGTACATGCAACGGTCATGCCAGGCATACGTACAAAAGTTGTTGATGTTGATGAAAGTACAGCAAAAACAATATACGAATGGTTTTTGGGAAATTAAACATAATGTGTCCCAAAAGTACACGTTTTGGGACACACTCACTTTTAAAGGAATGCGTCAATTTCCTTCAACACTTCCCCGATTTTACGGCCATGTATAAGCAAATCTGCCCATTCGTCTAATGGCGTCGGTTCCATATTCACGATAACGAGTTTTGCCCCGCTTCGTTTCGCGATGACAGGAAGTTCGTTAGCTGGTGACACTTGTAAAGAAGAGCCGAGCACAATCCATAAATCTGCCCGTTCAGCTGCTGTCCATGCTTGTTCAAACGCATCATACGGTAACGACTCCCCGAATAAAACAACGGAAGGGCGCAAAAAGCCGCCGCATGTGCACGTAAACTGTTCGTCTACATATCGTTTCGCATCGTACGTTCGTTTACAGCGCGAGCAATAGACGGTTCGCAACGTCCCGTGTAATTCGATGACATTTGTACTGCCTGCTTGTTGGTGAAATCCATCGACATTTTGGGTGATGATTTGGTGGATAAGCCCCTGCTGTTGCCAATTAGCTAAAATGATATGTCCGATATGTGGCTGGCATTCAAGCAACGTACGAATGCGATATTGATAAAATGCGATAAACTCGTCTCGGTTATGTTGCATCGCATACGTACTTGCTAATTGTTGTGGATTTTTCGTGCGCCAAAGCCCTGATTTTGCCGAACGAAAATCAGGCAGGCCGCTTTCTGTCGACATTCCTGCTCCAGTAAAGACGACTGTGTACGAAGACTCTTTTAACCATCTCTCTATCATAACCATTCTTCCCCCTTTGATCCATACTATTTCTATATTCGCCCTTTATTTCCTTTGTTTTCTCATTGTTTACTAGAAAAAATAAGGACTTTCGATTCATGTGCATGAAAATAAGAGCAGTATAATGAAATTAAAGGCACAGCTAAGGAAACTTAGCGTCGCAAAGCTATAGGGGCTAACGGGATACCTATGCCAGCCAGCTGCCATTACCAAAAAACATACATATGAAATGGAGGAAAGGGTAATGTTGAAAAAAGGCTTGCCAATTTTATTAGCATCAATGCTTGTTGCTTCTCCTGCTTTTGCAACAAAGCATGACGGAAAACATGTAGAGAAGAGCCATGTTGTTGTGAAAAAAGAAGAAGTGAAGAAAAAACAACTGTTAGCGAAAAAGAAAAAAGAAGAAGCGAAAAAAAGACAAGAGCTAGCCAAACAGAAAAAAGAGCAACTAATATTGAAAAACAAATTAGCAGAACTGAACAAGAAAATAGGTAAGATCGAAGTGCGGTTAAATGAAGTGACAATAGCGCTTGAAGCGTTTAGCACGCCGAAAGAACAACCAACTGAACAACCAACACAACCACAAAGTGAACAAACAACAGAGCAAACGGCACAAGTCGTCAATGAACAAGATAGCATGGCTGTAACAACGCAATATAGCGCTAATGTGACTACGGCTGAACAATCAACTGTCGTGCAAGATGAAGACGATGAAGCGGAAAAACAAGAAGAGCTAGATCAATGGTTTGGGAAGCTTATTGCTGCGTCTAATCAATTAAAAGCTGTAAAAAATGAAATTCGTGCGTTAGAAAAGAAAGTATCTAAGAATGATGTCAACGTACAAGTATTGAAAGAAAAAGTAAAGGCGTTAGAAGAAAAAGTACAACAAAATAAAAAGAAGCTGCTTGAGCTACTATAATGAAATGGTGAGGATGTCAGCTTGTCGACAAAGTCGACAAGCTGTTTTAATAA
>NZ_PEDM01000054.1 GCF_002742685.1 Anoxybacillus flavithermus | reverse complement strand
GCCTTCGCAGTTCGGGACTTTCACCCTATAGATTGCACCCATGCCGAGCACACCATAAAAGCAAGAGGGAAAACCCTCTTGCTTTTTAGCACCAAGCTGCACCAACGATAATAAGCAGGATAAAGAGCACAACGATGAGCACAAATGTTTTTCCGTATGCTGGATAACCATAACCATAACCATAACCATAGCCATATCCGTACATCACGTATTTCCCCCTTTATGGATTGTTTAATTAATATCCCCAGCCACCAATATAAGCACTACCAACAATGATTAACAAAATAAACAATACAACGATTAACGCAAAGCCACCGCCATGATGATGTCCTCCACTCATCTTTTGACACCTCCTTCTTGTACTAACAACCTATTCAACTACTATGAAAAACGTTATGCTTTTTGAAAAAATGGGTAAAAAAAACGCCTGTCCTGTGGACAGACATTTTACGTATTTACTGATTTTTCTCTTCGTTTCTCCCATGTGCTTGAAAGTGAAAATAAAAGCAAAGCGATCCAAATACAACTAAATGCATACATGTGAGAGTTTGTAAACGGCTCATGAAACAAAAACACTCCAAGCAGTAAACTTAACGTCGGAGAAATATATTGTAAAAATCCTAAAAGGGTTAGTGAAATGTGTTGCGCTCCTTTGGCAAAATACAGAAGAGGCAATGCGGTTGCTGGGCCAGCTCCTACAAGTAATAGCATCGTTACAAATGAAAAAGAGGCATCGTGCAACTGTGCAAACGAATGAATAATAAACATGAACGCCAGAGGAGTGGCGAGCATCGTCTCAACAGTTAAACCAATGGTTGCATCAACAGAAATAACCTTTTTCACAAGACTATACAACGAAAAGCTACATGCAAGCGAAAGTGCAACCCATGGAATTTTCCCATATTCAATCGTCATAACCACGACCCCAAAAGCTGCTAAAATAAACGATACAACTTGCCACTTATAGAGACGTTCTTTTAATACAACGACACCTAATAATACGTTTAACAATGGATTCATATAATATCCTAAACTGGCTTCAACCATATGATCATGATTGACAGCCCATATGTAAATAAACCAATTCGTACTAATCAGCAATGATGCAATCATTAAAGCCATTGCCCGTTTTTTTTCTTGCCATAACAATCGACATGTATGCAAAAATGTAGGCCAGTTTTTTTGAATAAGTAACAACGCAATCATAAACAAAAAGGAAGCAACAATACGATAGGATAAAATCTCCTCTGCCCCGATATGTTGAAGTAATTTCCAATATAAAGGCAATATTCCCCACAACACATAAGCAAGCAATGCATAAATCGTGCCAAGTTTTTTATTTTCCATTTTGTAACTCCTCTCTCCATCTCACTCCCCGCGAAAAACATGGTCTTGTTCATACGGCTCAATATGCACATGGGCATAAACAACGCCATATTTTTGTTCAAGCAAACGCTCCACTTGATCGGCAATGTCATGACTGGTTACAACACTCAAATACGGAGCAACACAAATTGTAACATCTATGACCACTTCATTTCCATACATTCTTCCTTTAATATCGACAACTTTTTTCACACCGTCAATACGCTCAATTTCCTGTTTATATCGCCTTAACATTTCATCATCAAAACCGTCCGTCAACGTATGGGAAGCTTCCCTAAAAATATCCCATGCTGTTTTGCAAATCATAAATCCAATAACAAAAGCTGTAACTGGATCAAGCCAACGCATATGTAACTGAGCACCAACCACACCAACGACGGTTCCTACACTAACAAGCACGTCAGATAAATGATCTTTAGCTGCAGCAGCAAGTGCTTGACTATTTGTCATCATCGCTAAACGTTTGTTAAACATATATACCAAAAACATAAATATAGCTGAAGCACCTGCTGTCCATACCGCTATCCAATCCGGTTGAACATATTCCCTATCTTTCAATGTTTGCACCGCATTTATTAACACATCAACACCGATCGACATCATAATAAATGCTGCAATCAAAGACGAAATATGTTCCGCGCGTGAATGACCGTACGGATGGTTGTTATCGCGCGGTTTTTTCGCAATAAGCAGCCCAATTAAAATAGCAATTGATCCAAGAATATCAGTAAAATTATTCCATCCATCTGCTTTTAACGCCTCAGAATTTGACACGTATCCGACGTATAACTTCACTAAAGATAAAACAATGTAAGAGCCAATACTGACCCAGGCACCTAATTCTGGTTTCATTTGCTTCATATATTCACCAACTTCTTGAACATTTTTGCTTTAACATTGTATCAAGCATACATCATGTGGGTCTATAGCAACAAAATTGGTTCATTGAAGAACATTAGGGAACATGCAATAACATTTCCTTCAACCAAATTTATTGTTGACGACTGATTGATAAATGTGATAGATTGTTTAGTGTTTCATTACTCTACCAATTTATCAAACTAAAGTGTTTTATGGAGGTCACATTATGAATGCGGTTGTCGTCTCAGTACTCGTCATGCTCATCCTTAGTCTAATACGAATGAACGTTGTATTTTCATTACTAATTGCATCGTTAGTAGGAGGTTGGATAGGAAATCTTAGTCTTTCTAAAACAGTTGAAGTATTTTCGGAAGGATTAGGAAATAGCGCAGAAGTGGCGTTAAGTTATGCTTTGTTAGGTGGATTTGCGATCGCTATTTCGAAAACAGGATTGCCGAACGCCATTGTTCATGTCATTATAAAAATCGTTGGAAAACAAGGGGAAGAAAAAAAGACACAATATTCCAAAGCACTTGTTCTTCTTGTCATTTTATTCATGTCTTGTTTTTCACAAAACTTAATCCCAATCCACATCGCGTTTATTCCTATTTTGATTCCACCACTTTTGCACGTCTTAAATGAATTGCAAGTGGATCGCCGGTTAGTCGCATCAATCATTACATTTGGTTTGATTACCCCGTATATGTGGTTGCCTACCGGATTTGGAGCCATTTTTCATGATATTGTACAATCAAATATGGCTCAAGGTGGATTAGTTGTTGCAAAATCAGATATTCCAAAAGCGATGTTTTTACCTTCGCTTGGAATGATCGTTGGTTTACTTCTTGCTTTTTTCACATATCGAAAACCGCGCGCATATAGACAAGTAAAACTAGAAAGTGAAGATACTCAATCGTTTCAGCGACGCGGAGTGTGGTTTGCGATCATTGCTGTCATCACCGCTTTAACCGTACAGCTTGCTCTTGACTCCATGATTTTTGGAGCATTTGCGGGAATTGTTGTCATTTCTTTAAGCGGATGCATTCGTTTAGCAGAGAGCGATCGCTTATTAACAGAAGGTATGCGTATGATGGCATTTATTGGATTCGTTATGTTAAGCGCCTCAGGCTTCGCTAACGTATTAAAACAAACTGGACACATTGAGAAACTCGTTGAACAAGCAGCTTCCCTTATTGGCCATAACACAGCATTAGGCGCATTGCTTATGTTAATTGTCGGACTGCTTGTCACGATGGGAATTGGTTCTTCGTTTTCTACTGTTCCAATTATCGCAACCATTTTCGTTCCACTTTGCATAAAGCTTGGACTTAGCCCAATGGCAACCATTGCGATTATTGGTGCGGCTGGTGCACTTGGTGATGCAGGGTCACCTGCCTCAGACAGCACACTCGGCCCAACATCGGGTTTAAACGTGGATGGTCAGCATCATCACATTTGGGATACATGTGTCCCAACATTTATTCATTACAACATTCCAGTCATTGTTTTCGCATGGATTGCCGCGATGGTGCTATAAAAAGGGAGCTACTTTCACACAGTAGCTCCCTTTTTGTCGAAAATTCAGCGCACATTCCGACATTTTTTTTAAATCAAATATGTTAATGTATTGTAAAGTATATTTCAAAATTGTAAATATGCACGAAGGAGGAATGAGAATGATGATTTCGCAATTTATCGGCCAAACAGAGGCTGCAATCCTTCGCTTTTCTGTGTCATTATTGACAGAGATCGAATTGAAAATTATAAAAAAACAAATTATTTCACAACATCAGGCAATGAAATACGCCAAGAAACAGATTGATTTATTCGTTAAACAAATGCATTTCCGTCAAGCGCTAATCGCCGTGTATCGATCGGAATTATATATATACATCTCTAAAAAACTAGCACATGTATTTGAAAAATATTGTGTATTCAAATGTGTGTAACTTTATATTTTTTTTACGATTTGAAAATATTCTTCCAACGTAATTTGTTTCTCATAAATAACTTTGGCAGCTTTTTTACCAACATAACGCAAATGCCAAGGTTCGTATTGATATTTCGTAATATGCTCTTTTCCTTTCGGATAGCGAATAATAAAACCAAATTCATGTGCATGTTGAGCTACCCACTTTCCCTCTCGTGTATCACCAAATGTGGGTGTAATAGCATATTGAACACTCGGGCTTGTAATATCGATCGCCAATCCTGTTTGGTGTTCACTCTTTCCGGGCATCGCCACAGCAACAACTGCTTTCTCTTCCCCTAATCGTTGAACTTCGGAGGCAAATAGTTGTTGCTGCCGCTCATATGAGCGATATCCTGATACAGCATATAGCTCGATTTGTTGTTGTTTCGCTGCTGTAAACAGCGCTTCCAACGCTTTTGCAGCTTCCGAACGCATGTGACGTTTTTCGATATTCGCTTCTTTAAATGTAAACGGAACATTTGGAATGACTAAGTCAGCTGGCTTGTAGTCAGCTGGTAATTGCTGTTCTTTATTTACTAAAGCTAGTACATTATCTGGATTCATAATAACTTTTACCCCATTTTGCACTTCGATTTGATTCCAAAATTGTTCTTCAAGTACAAGCTCTTCTTGTTCCTTCGTTTCGGAAGATGGCATTGGTGTTTCAGAAGATCGCTCTTCAACTTGTACGGGGGGTTTAGACGGTTTTTGTTCTTGCTCAAGTGATCCAAATGATTGGCAGCCGCTAATTATGATAACAAAACAACATAACCATTTTTTCATTTCTTTCTCCCTCACGAATAGAAGAAAGCTCCGCGAGGAATGATCCGCAGGAGCTTTCTTTTTTTATTGACGAATCGCTGTCTCAAGTGCGACTTCGATCATTTCATTAAATGTCGTTTGACGCTCTTCAGCTGTTGTTTCTTCCCCTGTTAAAATGTGATCACTTACTGTTAAGACAGATAACGCTTTTCTTCCAAATTTAGCGGCTAACGTGTAAAGCGCTGTTGTTTCCATCTCTACAGCAAGTACACCGTAGCGCGCCAGTTTTTCAAACTGTGCATTTTCATTATAAAACATGTCAGCTGTGAATACACTACCAACTTTTAGTTGCAATCCTTTTTCTTTTCCAATTTCATATGCTGTTTTTAGCAAATCAAAGTTGGCCGTTGGAGCGTAATCAATCCCTCCAAACGTCATCCGATTCATTTGGGAATCGGTCGAAGATGCCATTGCTAAAATGACATCGCGGACTTTTACATCTTTCTGAATAGCGCCACACGTTCCAACCCGAATTAATGTTTGAACGTTATAACTTTGCATCAATTCTGTAACATAAATAGAGATGGATGGAACACCCATACCTGTTCCTTGAACAGAAATTCGATGTCCTTTATATGTACCTGTAAATCCTAACATACCGCGAACTTGATTATAGCAAGTAGCTCCTTCTAAAAACGTCTCAGCAATATACTTTGCGCGAAGCGGATCTCCCGGAAGTAAAATTTTATCCGCAATCTCATGTTCTTTCGCTCCAATATGAACGCTCATATACATCCTCCTTTAACCTTTATCGTTGCATATATACTATACCACACTCCTATGTTTCGCTAAAGCGTTGTTTTTCATGTATAAAAAAAAGAGGGAGGGCCCTCGTTACGATATTTTTCGAAAATACTTTGGTTTTACATATAAAACTTTTTTATCTTCGCTTACGACATATTTTTTCTTCGCTTGTTCGTAATGCTCATATATTAAATAACAAACAACGTAAATGGGTAACATTGCTTCCAAAGACGCTAAATAAATGAGGTAAAATGGGTGTGCATTCGTTTCAAACATTCCACTAAACACATAGTAAGCGCTTGCAATCACAACGTTAGTGAGGCTAATGTTTGCAAAATGGAGTAAGAAAATCTTCTTTTTCCTTCCAATAAAACGTTCTAATTCAAATTTAATAAACAATGAACAAAAAATCGCAATAATCCCAACAATTGAAGAAATGATGAACGCAAACATCGCTTTTTCCACCCCTTATGTATATTTTTTACGATCTTGTCGATGTTAATGGATGTGACTACATGTAAAGGAGGATTACGATTGGGAAAAAAACATCGCAACCGTATCAATAGTCCGAAAAAAAATAATCATGTTCCAAAAGATACGTTAATTGCTGAAGCTGAAGCACACGATAAAGAGTATAGTGCCGAGAAACGAAAAAAATAATCCCCTTGTGCACAAGGGGAATTTTTTATCATACTCTAACCTTGTGCTAGTTGTCTATATACAATATAGCACAATTTTGTGAACATTTAAAGACATTTTTAACGTACATGCATGCGATGGATGCGTTCCCATCCGTCTGAACTTAGCCGATAAAAAAATTGACCGTATCTTCCTTCGTCAATGAGTAAAATGTCACCTGTTCCGACATAACGTGCCTCATAATCTCTCGGTACTAAATCAGGGACATTGAACATGCGATAAACCTGAGCTAATACGTCATCGTGATCCTCACCGTTTACCGTCAATCGATATACTTGGCGGTAGCCTTTCATTTGACCAAATTTTGGCGTTTGAAACAGTGTAACATCATAACATTGTGTTGATTTTAATATTTTCCCCATAAACATCCGAATCACTAACATCCACTCCCTTTCTTTACTTTACGTAACATATTAGTGATTCGTTTTGTCGATTCCTTTTGCATTTTTTTACTATTTTTGTCGAATATATAAAATGATGTGATTTGCAAAAAAAAAAGATTGGGAGTACCCAATCCTCAGCTTGTCGACAAAGTCGACAAGCTGTTTTAATATATAGGTACAAGGGTATTTT
>NZ_PEDM01000053.1 GCF_002742685.1 Anoxybacillus flavithermus | reverse complement strand
GCCTTCGCAGTTCGGGACTTTCACCCTATAGATTGCACCCATGCCGAGCACACCAAAAAGACAGCGAGTGATTCGCTCGCTGTCTTTTTATGTTTGTTTCGTACAAAACCACCAATCCAAGCAATTCATTTCCCCTTGTTTTGCTTTATTTAATCGTTCTTCTGCTTGTTGAATGGTGCGTGGCGGCGGCATAATGAGTTTATCGCCTACTAACTCATTATGTGGCCAATTCGCTGGTGTTGCTGCTTTATATGCATCCGCTGTCTGCAACGCTTTCACCGCTCGTACAATTTCGTATATGTTTCTTCCGACTGACTCAGGATACGTCAACATGAGACGAATCGTTCCTTCGTGGTCGACAACATATACACTGCGCACCGTTCTTGTTCCTTTCGTTGGATGAATCATCCCGAGCTGTTTCGCCACATATCCAAGTTCATCCGCAATAATTGGGAATGAAATGCGAACACGAAGCTTTTCACGAATCCACTCAATCCATTTTATATGGGAAAACACTTGTTCAACTGATAAACCGATTAACTCTGTATTCATCTGCTCGAATTGCGGCTTCATTTTCTCAAACGCTACAAACTCTGTCGTGCAAACCGGGGTAAAATCAGCTGGATGACTAAAGAGGACAAACCAACGCCCTGCATAATCATCTGGTAATGTGATTGTTCCAACAGTCGTCGCTACCGTCATCGTTGGAAAACAATCCGAAATAAATGGCATAACCATCCCTCCATACGTTTTACCGTTTCAGCTTATGCATCTCTCCATAGGCGTGAACATTGTCCTCATTCTGTCACAAACTCTTCATAAATAAAAACTCGTTTCCCCCTTTTCAACTTCGTTTATTTTATACAAAATACCCGTATGTGTATTTGTAAAGAGAGGGTGAAATATGAGTGAAAAAATTAGTCGACGAACGTTTTTAAAGCGTTCGACAGTTGCTAGTGCAACAGCCGGCATATTATTGCAACAAAAACACCAGGATATGCTCAAACAGACAAATCAGAAGAAAGCACGTTAATCGGTTCGCTCATTGATTTGACAAAATGCGACGGTTGCGCGGCTTACGACACACCACTATGCGTCACAGCATGTAGACAGAAAAATGAACACCGTTTTCCACAGCCACAAAAACCAATTAAAGACTATTGGCCACGAAAAAAACATGAAGACTGGTCCAACGAAAAAGACCGCACCGATCGCCTCACTCCTTACAACTGGACATATGTTGAAAAAGTGCAAGTAAGTTGGAACGGCCAAACAAAAGATGTTGCTATCCCGAGACGATGCATGCATTGTCTTGATGCGCCATGCCAAAAGCTTTGTCCATTTGGTGTGATTGAAAAAACGAAACACGGAGCGGTAAAAATTGACGAAAACTTCTGCATGGGCGGGGCAAAATGCCGTGCCGTTTGCTCTTGGGACATTCCACAACGACAAGCAGGCGTCGGTTTATATATGCAGCTCGTTCCTGAACTAGCTGGGGGCGGGGTGATGTATAAATGCGACATGTGCGCAGACTTGCTTAAAGAAGGAAAGAGTCCTGCTTGTGAAGCCGCCTGTCCGAAAGGGGCAATTGAATTTGGCCCATACGAACAAATTCGCAAAAAAGCGTACGAACGAGCAAAAGAAATAGGCGGCTTTATTTATGGAGATGTCGAAAATAGCGGAACGTTAACGCTTTACGTTTCAGATGTTCCATTTGATAAAATTGATGAGGCGATTGAAGCAAAGAAAAAAGAAGAAAATGATACCCGCTTTGGTCGTCCGCATATGAAGTCTGAAGTTGAAAATATGTTAGAAACGACACACGGATACATGCTCGCCACGCTCATCGCTCCAATCGCTGGTGCAGCAGCCGCAGGCATTACTGCTTACAAAGTATTATCGGGGCAGAAGAAAAAGGAAGGGGGAGAGCACTGTGAGGCAAAAGAAGAAAAATAAAATTTATCGTCAACCGCTTCCGAATCGCTTCGTTCATTGGGGTGTTGCCATTTCAATCATCATGCTTATCATTACAGGCATCGGACAAATGCCTGTATACGGTCGCTATTTAATCGTTCAGCCGTTCGGTACAAAATGGCTCACATCGTATGAGATTACGTTATTAGTGCATTACTTTTTCGCGGCAACACTCCTGTTCTTTACGACGTATCATATCGTTTATCACGTCATGAAAAAAGAGTTTGACATTTGGCCGAAAAAAGGAGACGTAAAAGGTTCTTATCTCATTATAAAAGCGATGATTTTAGGGCAAAAAGAACCACCGAGCGAAAAGTACTTACCTGAACAACGAATCGCCTACTTATATTTCGTCATTTCCATCGGTCTTGTCATCGTCACAGGAGTCATCAAAGTCATTAAAAATATAATGGGCGTTCAGCCATCAAACGGCATTTTGTTTTGGGGAGCGCAGTTGCACAATTTAGCGACCGTCATGGTTATCCTCGGTGTCGTTATGCATTTAGCAGCGTTTATCGTCAAAGAAAATCGCAAACTGTTGCCCGGTATGTTTACCGGCTATGTGGACGAAGAGTATGTAAAAGAACGTCACTCGCTTTGATATAAGGAATTAAAGAAAAGATACGAAAAGCAGTCCTAAGCAAACGGACTGCTTTTTTATTCCTCTGTCCGTTTAATTTGATTTTCTTCAATCACATACTTTCTCATTTCGATTATCGTTCCATCTTCTTTCATCTTCCGCAAAACAACAGTATCTCGTCCACCATTTGTTTTACTTTGAGATGTTTCATACACATACCGAATCCCTTGTTCGATTACTTCACGCGTCCCAAGCCAATCCGGACACTCGTTCAAAAACGAGTCACTGCCAAGCAGAGTAAGAAAATGGTTCATCGCTTCTACGGAAATGTTGAGCGGTTGTTTTTCCACATACAATGTACTCACTTTTGCATCTCGACCAATCTGTTTCAAATACTCCCGCGCCTGTCTTTCTTGCTGTTTAGCAAGTTCATCATAGTATTTCTCTGCATACAACACCTGCGAGTAATATTTTTTCGGAAACATGCGCTTAACCGATTTTGCATATGCATCTCCATCAAGTGGCTCTTCATAGGCGATGAGTTTATATTGCCCATGCTCATCGATTGAAAATGTCATCACAGTCGGAATGGCCCCACTGCCTGACACAATGGCGAATATACCGTCTTGAAATTCAAATACACCAATACTTGCGATTGTGTATGCTTTCACTTTATTTTCTTTTTGCTCTGTACCAAGAATGATGTGTCCTTCCGCAATGTATTCTCCCTTTCGATAAGACTTTCCATGTTTTTTAATCGCTTCACTTACTGCTTTCTCAACACCTCCCACACCTTTTAGTGCATACAATAATGAGCGAAAGCGATCAATATCCTTTGCATATACAGATAAGTGCTCATCCATTTGTTTTTGCACTTGTTCTCTCTCAAACGAATAAGAAACGTGTTTTGCGTCTACATTCACATCAAACGTAATACGATCCAAATTTTCAATTAAAACGAACAAAATAACGGCATTGTCATACAACAATTTTTCTATTTTTTTCAAGCCCATCTCTGTATTTTCCATATCATAATGCACTGTCATTCCATACGGCTCTTTCACCGTTTGAAGCGATAGGCTTCTTCGATATGTCCCAAAAGCTAATTGGTCAAGTAAACGAGAAACATTGCTCGCATCTCCTACATATTTGGATTTATGGGCAAATAGCGCCTCTCCATCAAGACTAGGAGAATCAATGTTTTGTTTAAAATCATTCTCTTGGTAAAAAAATACCCCTACGATCATGACCACAATCAGTAAACTAAAAACGAAAATGGATTTTTTCATTCCACCATCTCTCCGGCTACAAAAAATATAAAACGGTTATAAACTATACTCAATATGCCGTTTCGTCGCCTTCATTAATCCGCCGACATATAAAAAAACCGGGAATCCGATCGAGGTACATAAAGCTAGCAAACTGAAAATAAGAAAATGATTTCCATAACCAAGGTGTTCAAGCATCAGTCCCCCAATCCAAGGACCGATAGCGTTACCTATGGCCGTAAAACCCATCGAACCGAAATATAATCCTTTCATATGCTTAGGGGCAATTTGGTCAATAAAGATGTCGGTCATCGAAAACATCATCACTTCTCCGACCGTTAACACAAACATCGAGACAAATAACATCGGAACAGCAGTAAATAAACCAAATCCAAAAAGACCTAAGGCTACCGCGCCAATGCCAAGCATAATCGATGTTAATGCAGAATAATGCTTGCCAATTCTTGAAACGGGATACTGTACAACGAGTACCGTAATGGCGTTAAATACAATTAAATAAGAAAAAAGCTGTACACCATCTTTATATTGCGACAAATATTGCGGAATAGTTGAATTGAATTGCGAATACCCTATGACACCGAGAATCATTCCGATGACAGCGAATAAAAAAACGCGATCTTTGCCTAATACACCGACAGCACGACGAAGCGTTACATGTTCAGATATATCGCCATGCGTTTGTTCAATGGTATATTTTGAAAACATCACGACGAGTAAAATGAAATAAAGAAAATAAACAAAAGAAGTAATAAAAAATGCCGTCGTCGATGACGAAGCACCGATCTTCAAGCCGACTAATGGACCAATCGCCGCCCCTACATTAATTGCCGCATATCGCAAGTTAAACACAAGCAATTTATTTTCTTGTTTTGTCACCTGCGACAACAACGCTCGCGACGAAGGTTCAAAAAACGAACGGCATAGTCCGTTTAACGCATTTAATAAAAAAAACGTCCAAACGCTCTCCGCTGTCGCAAAACCAATAAACACGAACGTCCACATCAAAAGCGAAATTTTCATCACTTTTTCTTGCCCGTATCGATCGGAAAAATATCCGCCGAAAAACCCACCAAATAACCCTACAATCGAACTGATTCCAATAATTGCCCCTGCCAACGAAGCGCTAACTCCTTTTACGCTCGTTAAATAAATAGCTAAAAACGGAATGGTCATAAACATCGCCATTCTCGCAAACAATGTCCCAATAATGATCGTCGCGCTGACAGGATGCAGTTTTTTTATATGCTCCATGAATTCCCCTTCTATCTTTTGGAATGTAACTATTCAGCCACATCATAAAGTGAGCTGAATATTTTTTGCTTTTCCTGTCTATGATGTGAATATTGATAGACAAGGAGGTGAATCGCATGTTGACGGTACAACAAGCTGTATTTACAGTTGAGAGCTTAAGCGGCAAAGTTCAACAACAAAAACAGCTCATTACTCACCAACAACAAGTCATTGAGCAACTGTTGACAGAAAACAAACAACTACGCAAAGAAAATGAGCAATTGACATATCGCGTTCAAGAGCTGGAAGCACGCACGAAAAAAAACAGCTCTAATAGCCATTTGCCTCCATCTTCTGACCGTTTTGAGAAAAAGCGTTCCTCCCGCGAGCCGTCTGGCAAAAAGCCTGGCGGGCAAGAGGGACATGAGGGAACGACACTCCGTCAAGTGGAACATCCACATCATCGTGTCGTTCATCGCGTACATACGTGTCAAGGATGTGGTGTTTCTTTGCGTGACGTAAAACCGTTTAAAGTCGATGTCCGTCAAGTGTTTGATCTGCCTCCCGTGACAATGGAAGTGACACAACATGAACGCGAAGTGAAATCATGCCCGCATTGTTGATGCGTGCAACAAACCGAGTTCCCGTCACATGTCACAAACCATGTGCAATATGGTCCACGGCTCACGGCGCTTGTTGTTTATTTGCACCATATTCAATTGATCCCTTACAAACGTTTAAGTGATACGATCGAAGCGTTATATCAACACCCAATCAGTACAGGAACCCTTGCCAATATGGTGAAACGAGGACGCGAAGCGCTGGAATCCAATATGGACATGATCGAAGACGCTTTGCTTGGCTCTAACATCTTGCATGTCGATGAAACGAGTTTGCGCATCAATGGGAAACTCGCATGGGTGCATGTCGCGTGTACATCGAAATATACGTACTTGGCTTCTCACGCTTCTCGTGGGAAGAAAGCGACCGATGACATCGGGATTCTTCCACGATATCAAGGAACGATGATGCACGATGCGTTCGGTACGTATCCGAGATACACGAAAGCCACCCATGCCCTTTGTCATGCCCATCATTTACGTGACTTGAAAGGATTTATTGAACAAGGGCATACATGGGCAAAACGGTTGACCACGTTTCTATTATCCGCCAAACAAGTAGTCGAACAACATGGTGGCTTTCTTCCCGGAGAAGAAGCGAAACGTTGGGAGCGCGTGTACGATCGCATACTCGCGAAAGCGCAATATCGGTTGGAAGGGATGACACCGTTGCCAAAAGAAATGCCCTATTTGTGCTGGGCTAATTTACACACTAGCACTGGGGTGAATAGTTACATTCACCGCTAGAAGGATCTACGAAAGCATCCTTTTTGTTTAGTTTAATAGCTTTGTTTTCTTCCTTGGTAGTTGCGGATGGTGATAATGAAAGCATTGAAAAAAACAGACCAAAACTAAGAGCTACAAAAAACAATTTAGATAGATACTTAAGCATGTAAAGATTCTCCCTCCCTTTATTTTGCAGTAATTATCATGCATATTTACCAATAAACTGTAAATACTTTTCTGATTATTTAGCCTTCTATATATATATATATATATATTCCACTATCTTTATCAATAATTGGCCCTATATTGAAGTTTTTTCTATTGTCAGAAGGAAAATTATTGTCCTCTAATACCCCTAAATGAACCCTATATTCTTGTCCTTTAAAAGTTTTAACGATAGTTTCAATTTCTGGATGAGTATCTACATTATTTTGTTTGACTAATGTTAGAGGATCAGCCTGGTACCATGTATACTTTTCCCCTTTCTTACTGACACTTGCAAAACCAATTCCAACACCTTCGGGTAAATCTTTTTTAAAAATAATTAAACGTTCATCTAACTGATCTACTTCCGCTATTATTTCCTCGTGTGTAATCTTTTGATCTTTAATTCCGTATTCAATCGCTTTATCCGAGCTCTCAAAGAATTTTAATTCAGGATTAGAGCAAGCACTAAGGATAATAACCATTGCAAAAAAGAGATATCTATACAGTTTCATTTCAATTTCTCCTCTCATATTTTATCTACTAATATATTTGGACATCAATTTATACATTCCTTTATATACAACAATATCAGTGCTTTTTACCTATATACATGCACTTTAAGATGATGACTTCTGTATGAACACCTTTTTCCATGGTTATACTGCTCCTAAATACTCACGTATAAAAGGAGCGGAAATGACATGAAACGTCTTAAAATTACGAATGATCACGGTTGGACACCTCGAAAACTTCGGAAACAAGAACGGAAAATCAAAGATGCTTCTCTTCGTGTTCGGGTGACTGCCGTTCGTCTTGTCATGGAAGGATTTCTTGGAAAAGATGTCGCAAAAATGGTTAATCTATGCCGCCAATCGGTTTCCCTCTACGTCGAACGGTTTAATGAAGGTGGGCTCGATCATTTACTCGATCGTCGCTTACCACCTGGTCGTGTGCCATTTCTTA
>NZ_PEDM01000052.1 GCF_002742685.1 Anoxybacillus flavithermus | reverse complement strand
GATGCCCTATTTGTGTTGGGCTTTTTTATACACTAGCACTGGGGTGAATAGTTACAACAATTTTATTAAAATCTTTATCATTATTCTATGATTTTAATAAAATTGATAACCTACATTCTAGACAATAGTATGTGACGAATGAAGAAGAAATTTTACATAACACCTAAAGGTTTCATATGATAAAAATGAAACGAAAAGGTTATATAATTTAAGGAGGATCATTGATGAGCCAAAAAGTGCAAGATATCCAATAAACGATTATCATCGAAGCGCCTATTCAAAAAGTATGGGACATTGTTTCTACATCCGAAGGAATTGCCTCATGGTTTATGCCAAATGATTTTCAGGCGATTGAAGGACATGAGTTTCATTTACAAACCCCTTTTGGACTTTCTCCATGTAAAGTGTTAAAAGTGGAGAAGCCTCATCTTCTTTCTTTTTCATGGGATAAAGACGGATGGATCGTTTCCTTCATTTTAAAAGACTTAGGAGACAAAACAGAATTTACTCTTATTCATGGAGGATGGGGAAGCGCAGACGATATCCTTCCGAAAGCAAATGAAAAACAATCTATTGTTCGTGATCGTATGGCAAACGGATGGACAGGAATTTTAGAAAAGCTTCGAAAGGTTGTGGCATAATACGTGGAGCCAACAAAAAAGCATGATGTTTTTCAAGCAATTGCAGACAAAACAAGAAGAGATGTCTTACGTTTGTTGGCAGAAAAAAAAGAATTACCGATCTCTGCGATTGCAGCGCATTTTCCAATTAGCCGTACAGCCATTACGAAACATTTAAACATTCTCGCCGAAGCAAATTTAGTCCAAAGTCGAAAATCAGGACGAGAAAAAATTTATCATCTTCATCCTGAACCGTTAACAGAATTAAAGCAATGGCTGTCATTTTATGAACGTTTTTGGGAAAATAAATTATCTATTTTAAAACATGTTGTTGAAAATGAGTACCCCCCTACGTTTGTAACGATAGGGGGCTTTTTTTGCTTACATCTTCCCAGACATTAATCCGTACAATCGATTGCTTCCACAAGATTCGCGAATAATTAATTCCGGTTCAACCATGACTGCTTTCGGCTGAAATTGGCGGTGTATAATATCCCTTAACATATATGCAGCAAGTCGTCCGATTTTTTCTTTATCTTGACGAACGGAAGTTAAAGGTGGATCGGTATAATTGCATGCGTCGATATCATCACACCCAACAACCGCAATATCCTCAGGTATTTTTAATCCGTGTTCCTTTACCGCTTTCATTGCACCAAATGCCATTAAATCTGACGCTGCAAATACCGCTTCAGGATGATGTGACGAACCTAATATTTTTTTCATCGCCTCATAGCCACTTTCCATAAAGAAGTCCCCTTGAACGAACCATTCTTCGTGAATTGTTAATCCAAATTCCTTCATCGTGTTGCGAAATCCTTGTTCACGAATTTTTGTCACTTGTGCGCCTGGCAAACCACCAATGTAGCCGATATGTCGATAGCCACATAAGTAAAAATGCTCTACTACTTTCGCTGAAATCTTATAGTTATCTGTCATAATATACGCAGAACGGTTGCCTTCAAGCGGAATATCCACCCCAATACATGGAATGTCGCTCATATCTAATCGATAAATAGATGGTTGAAGTTTTTCACCACTAATAATGATTACTCCGTCTACTTTGTAACGCATAGCACGCTCATAATAATCTTCCTCCCCTTCTTCGAATTGTTCATTTGAAAAGAAGAGGAGGTCATAACCGAACGTTCCCATTGTTTTTTTGAAAGAGTTCATTACCTCAATAAAAAACGGGTGGTTGAAATCCGCGTTGATTTCTCCGGCGTAAATAACGCCAACTACTCTCGACTTATGAGCAGTATCTTTTTGAATGCGAGCAGCGACATACCCAGTCTGCTCCATAATTTCTAGCACTTTTTTTTTCGTTTCCTCACCGACATCATGATAGTTATTTAATACTTTCGATACCGTACCTGGTGACACACCCGCTAATTTCGCAATTTCCTTAATGGTAATTTTCATACGATCCCTTCTTAACTTTATAATCTTACCTTTATTATAACATAAATGTTCCCGTAAAAAATGAATGCGCTTTAGTTGGCGGTTATGTCACTATTGTTTGACGGATCCTTGCGTCAAGCTTGAAATGAACAACTTATTAAACATTAAAAATACAACAACTAAAGGCAATGTTGCCCAAAATGTTCCTGATAAAATCATACCATAGTCTTTCACGTATGCGTCTTGAAGAGCGCGAATAGCAATTTGAATTGTGTAGCTTGATTCATCTCTCAATACAGTTAATGGCCATAAGAAATCGTTCCATACGAACATAAATGTTAAAATACCAAGCGTCGCAAAAGCTGGTAAAATCGAAGGAACGACGATATTCCAATATACACGGAATATACTGCATCCATCAATTTTTGCCGCTTCAATCAATTCATCAGGAATTGCGTCTTTAATATATTGACGCATCCAAAAAATACCGAACGCATTAACTAAACCTGGAACGATAATGGCTTTTAAATCGTTTAACCAACCTAACTTTGTAATAATGAAGTATTGCGGAATTAACCCTAATTGTGGCGGAATCATCATCGTAATTAAAATGACAGCAAACAGCTTTTCCCGACCTTTAAACTGCAACTTAGCAAATGCAAAACCTGCTAAAGAGCTGAAAAATAACACCCCAAGCGTCGTTAAGCTAGCAACAATAAAAGAGTTCCACATCGCCCCAAAAAAGTCGACGTTTTCTAATACGTTTTGAAAGTTTTCGACTAACTTATCTCCCGGTACAACAGCTGGCGGTAATTTATTAATGACATGATTCGGCTGAGTCGCCATAACAAACATCCAGTATAGCGGAAAAACCGACAATAACGCACCGATAATCAACAATACATGGATTGTTACTTTATTCACAAATCCCTTTTTACGTTGCATCTTCATTCACCTCCATGTTTTTACTTGCCCGATTTATCTAAACGATTGGACGCAAAGAAGTTAATTGTCGTAAATACAATGATGAGTAAAAATAGCGAGACGGCTGTCGCAGATGCTGTTCCGAACGCGTTATTCGAGAACGCTTCTCTCCATAAATACAACACGATCGTCATACTTTCTTCTCTAAATCCACTTCCGAAAATAAGTGGTTCAGCAAAAATTTGTAGCGATCCGATCGTTGCTGTGAATACAACGAATACGATAATCGGCTTCAACATCGGCACAGTAATGAAAAGAAACTGCTGCCATTTTTTCGCTCCGTCAATTTCAGCTGCTTCATAAAGATCTTTCGGAATGCTCTGCAATCCCGCTAAGAAAATAATCGAGTTATATCCAACCCATCTCCAAAAAATCATCGTCGCAATCGCAATTTTCGCTCCCCATTCAGATGTTTGCCAGCTTACAGGCGAAATGCCAAACAAGCCAAGTGTAGCATTTACTAACCCTGCTTCTTGTTCACTAAATAAAACGGTGAAAACAATCGCTACCGCAACAATCGATGTTACGTTTGGCACAAAGTAAGCGACACGAAATACACTTTTAAACTTGACCATTGCTGAATTTAAAGCAACGGCTAAAATTAAAGCCGCAATTAGCTGTGGACCTGTTCCTAATAAACCAATCACAATCGTGTTATAAATCGATTTCCAAAATAATGGATCAGTAAAAATAAGTGAAAAGTTTTTCACCCCGACAAATGTCATTTCGCCGAATCCATTCCATTTTTGAAAGGCTAAATAAAAGCTAAACAGCATTGGAAAAGCACCGAAGATCGCAAATAAAAGAAAGAACGGAGAAATAAATAAGTAGCCAGCTAATGCCGTTTTTTTCTTATCACTCAATCCTTTTGGACGGACGGTTGCGTTTGTATGATTATGGGATACCATTTGTATTTCCCTCCAAAAATCATAGTAGGGGAAGGGAATAAATCCCTTCCGCGTGTATTTTATTGACGTTCAAGTTGACGCTTAATACGTTTAATTGCTTCTTCCCATTCTTTTTCTGGATCAGCTTTTTTCTTTTGTACGTTTGTCAACGCTTTAATGATTTCCCCTTGAACGAGTCCGTAGTTTTTACCCATGTACACTGTTTTTACTTTTTGCGCTGCTTCTGCAAATACTTGAGCTGTATTTACTCCACCAAAGTACTCATCTTTGTAATCTTTAAACTCAGGTGCTTCATATACAGAAGGAGCAGATGGGAATAACCCCATATCCTTAAACGATTTTAATTGTTGTTCTGGCGCGACGAGCCATTGAATGAAGTCATATGCTTCTTGCGGATGCTTTGATTCTTTTGGAATCGTTAAATAAGAACCGCCCCAGTTTCCTGCTCCACCTGGCATGTTTGTAATAAGCCACTTACCTGCTGAATTTGGCGCATTTCCTTTCACTACCCCTTGCATCCATGCAGGAGCAAGTAATGTTGCATAGCTTCCTTTTTCCATCGCATTACCCCATTCAGGAGTCCATAATCCGTTGCTGCCAAGGTAACCTTTTTGAATTAAACTAACTGTATAATCGTACGCTTGTTTAATATAAGGTTCTTTTTCAATTAGCAACTCTTCTTTTTCATTGAAATATTGCACAGGCGCTTGGTCACGCAATGCGTTGTACACAAGTTCAACATTGTCTGCAATTGGCTTTCCTGTTTTTTCTTTAATTGTTGCAGCGACTTCAGCATATGCATTCCAGTCTGGAATTAACTTAGCAACTTCAGCTGGATCTGTTGGAAGTCCTGCTGCTTCAAATACGTCTGCGCGATAAAACATAGCTGTCGGACCGATGTCTGTCGGAAGACCGAACAAAAAGCTTCCATCCGCGCTTTCACCGATGCGCCATTTCCAATCTAAATACTTATCCTTAATGTCTTTTGCACCAAAATCGTATAAGTTATAAAAACGATCTTGCGCCTCACGATAACGTTCAATGTTGTTTACTTCAATCATTGCGATGTCCGGCGCACCACTTCCTGCTGATAACGCTGTAAATAGTGCGTTATGATGGTCGTCAAACTGTGTTGACTGAATTTTAATTTCAACATTTGGATTGTTTTTCATATATTCTTCAGCTAATTTTTCATAACCCGTGCTTCCGAATACCCACATGTTCAACTTCACTTTTTCACTTGAACCCTTGTCTTTTGATTCGTTATCACTTTGAGACTGATTGCTGCACGCTGTCGCGAACATAAAGACAACTGCTAACAGCAACATGAGAGCTCGTTTCTTCATCATTCTTTCCCCCTCGCTTTTTCACAATATGTGTTCATACCGTTTACACCTTTCATTTGCCCATTTGCTTGTTTCACGTTATAATTCCTTTAGTTTTCTTCGTAGTAGCGGCCAATCCCCGACACTTCCCGCTATGACGAAGAAAACTTCTTCCCTTCCCCCATCACCTCCTTTATTTATCTTTTTCTGCTTTCAATCCGTTGTTTATAATCGTTTCCTTATACCATAATGCACTCTTTTTCGGTATGCGCTCTAGCGTTTCATAATCCACGTATACAATCCCAAAGCGTTTATCATAGCCAAATGCCCACTCAAAATTATCGAATAACGACCACACATAATATCCTTTCAAATTGACTCCTTGTTCAATCGCACGATGACAAGCGATTAAATGCTCTCGTATATAAGTAACTCGCTCATCATCTTCTACCTTACCGTCTTCATTAACGCGATCTTTGTATGCAGCACCGTTTTCAGTAATGTACAATGGTATGTCACCGTAATCTTTCTTCAACCGCACTAACAAATCAAATAAACCATTTGGATTGACTTCCCAATTCATATCTGTTACTGGTCTGCCTGTGCTTACATGGTCAAATACGATCGGTTCATGTTCACCTTTTTTCCAATCTTTTAATGTTGCTGTTGAATAATAGTTAAATCCGAAAAAGTCGATCGGTTGCTGAATCGTTTGTAAATCTCCCTCTTTATAAACATCTGGTAAATAATCTTTATACACTTCTAACATATCTGCTGGATATTGTCCCATAAATACAGGATCTAAAAACCAACGATTCATAAAACCGTCCCATTTCTGCGCTGCATCGACCGCCTTTTCATCTTTCGGATCAACTGCATATCCAGGCGTCAAATTCAACGTAATTCCAATTTCTCCGTCTTTCGGACCGATTTCCCGAAACGCTTTTACTGCTTCCCCGTGGGAGAGGAGAACATGATGAGCTGCTTTTAAAAACGATGTAAAGTTTCGAATACCCGGCGCGTGTTCACCGTTACCATACCCTAAATAAGTGACGACCCACGGCTCATTATGCGTAATCCATTTTTTTACGACATCACCGAGGTTTTCGTAAAGAAACGAAGCGTATTCTTGGAAGCGATACACAATATCGCGATTTTCCCAACCGCCTTTTTCTTGAAGAGCTTGTGGCATATCCCAATGGTAAATAGTCAACATTGGTTCGATACCGTTCTCTAGCAATTCATGCACAAGACGCTTATAAAAATCTAGTCCTTTCTCATTAAACTTACCTGGCGTCTCTGTATACAGTCTCGCCCAACTAGTAGAAAATCGATACGCCTTCAAATGAAGCGCTTTCATTAATGCGACATCATCAACATAGCGATTGTAATGATCAATTGCAATATCTCCATTGTCACCATTCGCTACTTTACCCGGAATACGAGAAAAGTGATCCCAAATCGAGTAAATTTTATCTTCTCCAGTCGCCGTTCCTTCAATTTGATACGATGAAGTAGCAGCTCCCCAGATGAAATCTTTCGGAAACTGAAGCATATTTCGGACCTCCTACGAAATTTTTCGTTAATAAAAAATTAAAAAAGCGCTTTCTTTCATTTGTTTCGTAACTTAATCATAATAATAATTGACGTATAAGTCAATAAAATCTTTCACCCCTAAACGAAAAATTATAATAAAACATGAAATAAATATATTTATCCTACGAAAATTTTCGTAAAATATAAAAACTAAAAGGATGAAAAAGCAAAGCTGGAGCGTCCTGGAGAAAAGGAAAAGTATAAGAGGAAATAAAAAAGGATTCCTGCGATTAACAGGAATCCTTCTAGTGCCGATGGTGGGAGTCGAACCCACACGGGGGGCTACCCCACACGATTTTGAGTCGTGCGCGTCTGCCAATTCCGCCACATCGGCATGAGACAATCAAATTGTAGCATGCCTTATTATTTTGTCAAGGCTTTTCAGTGCCGAGGGCCGGACTCGAACCGGCACGGTAGTCACCTACCGCAGGATTTTAAGTCCTGTGCGTCTGCCAATTCCGCCACCCCGGCGCATAAAAAAATGGAGGCGGCAACCGGATTCGAACCGGTGGTAAAGGTTTTGCAGACCTCTGCCTTACCACTTGGCTATGCCGCCATGAAACGAAGAGCGGAAGACGGGACTCGAACCCGCGACCCCCACCTTGGCAAGGTGGTGTTCTACCACTGAACTACTTCCGCATACATGGCTGGGGTAGCTGGATTCGAACCAACGCATCACGGAGTCAAAGTCCGTTGCCTTACCGCTTGGCTATACCCCAACATTTGAAAATGTATATGGGGCGACTAGTGGGAATCGAACCCACGAATGCCAGAGCCACAATCTGGTGCGTTAACCACTTCGCCATAGCCGCCA
>NZ_PEDM01000004.1 GCF_002742685.1 Anoxybacillus flavithermus | reverse complement strand
GGTTACCTTTACCATACAGGAAAATTCGCATTTTTTGTACCCTCTATTTCTTCTACGCACACTTACCTTCAATGATCAAGTACAACTTGTGGTGAAGAGCCTCCTTTATAAAAAAACGGAAGGATCTCCCTTCCGCCGCTTGTTTTCAATGTATCATGTTTTGAAGTGGTCTGTCCACTACTGTTTTTCGATTAAATCGACAATATGTTGCCATGTCGTTAGCTTTAGTGCATCAAATGGTTTACCGTCACCGATTACACCGTAGCCGACCATCGCACCGATCATTCCGCTTAACCCAACGAGAACGAACACAATGACAAGGCGAAGCCAAATGGGAATAAGGCGACGGCGCGGACGGCGAAGCGAGCGCTTTTGTTGTTTTTCCTCCATACAAATTCCCTCTCTATGAACGAATGCCGTTAATCAGCCCCATCATTTGATCCGATAGTGTAATCGCACGGGCGTTGAGCTGATATGACCGTTGCGTAATCATCAGTTCGCTCATTTCTGTCGCTAGTTCCACGTTTGATTGTTCTAAAGCGTATTGTTGCAACGAAATGGCGTTGCGATTATTGCCAGCTATATTGATAGCTGCGCCTTCGTTATTCATATTATCTGGAAAAGCAAAACGGTTGTCACCGAACGCCTGCATCAGTTGCGGGCGGGTGATGTATGATACCCCGATGTTTACCGTCTGCATCATGTTTCCGTTTGGCGCAATGAATTGCATCGTGCCGTTTTGTGTCACTTGAATATCTTTAAAGCCGTCACGAACAGTAATCGGTTCATCGTTCTCATCGACGACTGGATAACCATTTGCCGTCACAAGCATCAGTTCATCTGGATTGTTCGCGGACGGACTAAGGTAAAATGCACCGTCTCGCGTATATTGGATCGCACCATCAACAAGAATGCGGAAAAATTGCCCTTCTTTCGTCAAAGCGAGATCAAGCGGGCGGTCTGTTTTTACAATCGAGCCTTGTTTCATTTGCATATGTGTTGACGCGACTTTTGCGCCGACACCGAGACGGATACCTGCTGGTGTAAGGCGCGGTGCTTCATCTGTTTTCGGCAAGTTGGTAAACTGTTGGGCAAGCAATTCGCCAAATACCGCATCGCGCTTTTTAAACCCGGTTGTGTTGACGTTTGCGATATTATGGCTAATGACGTCTAGTTGTTGTTGTAGTTGGTTCATTGTATTGGCGGCAGTAATCATTGAACGAAGCATCGTGATCCTCCTACTTTAAGCGACCAATTTCGTTTGCCGCTTTGTCCATACTTTTATCGTATGCTTGTAAAATTTTTTGGTTCGCTTCAAACGCGCGGTAAGCCGACAGTATGTCCGTCATCGCACGAGACAAATCGACGTTTGAACGTTCGATATATTGTTGGCGAATCGTATACGTTTCAGCAAGTGGAAGCTCCCCTTCTGCTCGAAATAAACCGTTCCCTTCTTTCGCAAGCGATTGAACGTTTTCAGCATAAGCGATGCCAAGACGCGCGATCGTTTCTTCGCCTTTTGTAATCGTGCCGTCTTCAAGTACAGTAAACTGTTCATCGCCCACTTGAATACGGTTGCCTGTTTCATCGAGCACGTAAAGACCATCTGTCGTCGTTAAAAAGCCGTCGGCATCGATCGTAAAATGACCGTTTCGTGTATAGCGAACGTCGCCTGCTTCATTTTGTACGATAAAAAACGATGCGCCTGTCCCATCAACGATCGCCATGTCGGTATTGTTGCCTGTTTCGCGTATATCCCCTTGGGCAAAGTTTGGCACAAGTTCTTGTACATACACACCTGTTGACAATGGACCGATATATGTACGATCACGCCACGTTAGTTTTTTTTCAGTCGGAATCGTCGTTTGTTGAATGCGGTGCATCAACATCTCTGGAAAAGCCCGTAACGATGCTTGATCGGCTTTGTAGCCTGGCGTATTGGCGTTTGCGATATTGTTCGTCATCATTTCGATGCGGCGTTGTTGAGAAAGCATGCCTGAAGCAGCTGTATATAGTCCGCGAAACATCACTCTTCCCCCTAACCGTTTTTACACTACTTTCATTATAAAAGAAAACCGAGGAAAAAGCGAATAGGTACCATTTCCCAATGGCACCTACACGAGTTGACGATATGGAGCTTTGTCGATGTTATCAAGCATTAACCCTGTGCCGATGGCTACGCAATCCATCGGGTTTTCCGCAATAAAGACAGGCACTTTTAATTCTTGCGCAAGCAGTTGGTCAATGCCATGAAGTAACGCCCCGCCTCCTGTTAGGAAAACGCCGCGGTCAATAATGTCTGCCGATAGTTCTGGCGGTGTGCGCTCAAGGACGCTTTTTGCCGTTTGGACGATCGTATATACCGTTTCACGCAACGCTTTTTCAATTTCACCGGAACGAATCGTAATCGTTCTTGGTAAGCCCGTTACTAAATCGCGGCCGCGAATGTCCATCGCTTCATCGCGCGCGTTCGGAAATACAGTCGCAATATTGATTTTAATTTCTTCCGCTGTTCGCTCACCAATTAATAGCTTATATTCTCGTTTAATATAGTGTAAAATTTCTTGGTCAAATTTATCGCCAGCCACTTTAATGGAGGCCGATGTGACGATGTCACCCATCGATAATACCGCAACGTCCGTCGTGCCTCCGCCGATGTCGATGACCATGTTTCCAGATGGTTGAAAAATATCCATTCCAGCGCCAATCGCTGCTACTTTTGGTTCTTCTTCTAAGTACACTTTTTTTCCGCCGCTTTTTTCCGCCGCTTCTTTAATCGCTTTCCGTTCGACGGACGTAATGTTTGTTGGACAGCAAATTAAAATGCGGGGCTTGGCAAACCATCCTTTTAAGTTGAGTTTGCTTAAAAAGTGTTTGAGCATCGCTTCCGTAATTTCAAAGTCTGCAATCACCCCATCTTTTAACGGACGGATGGCAACAATATGCCCAGGCGTACGTCCGACCATGCGCCGCGCTTCTTCTCCGACCGCCAACACTCGCTTTGTATGTTGATCAATCGCCACAACAGAAGGTTCGTTTAATACAATGCCTTTTCCTTTGACATAAATCAACACGTTCGCCGTGCCAAGATCGATGCCGATATCCCTTGCCAAAAACATTATATGTTCCT
Organism: Anoxybacillus flavithermus; assembly: GCF_002742685.1. Taxonomy (GTDB): domain Bacteria; phylum Bacillota; class Bacilli; order Bacillales; family Anoxybacillaceae; genus Anoxybacillus; species Anoxybacillus flavithermus_E. Next base: position 100,646 of record NZ_PEDM01000004.1, on the reverse strand, counting down.
CCTTGCCATTTCTCCTAATAAAATATTTTACCACAATGATGACGAAAAAAGAGAGCATTTTTGACAAGGAGAACAACAAATTTACGTCGCTTGCTCTGTTTCTTTTTTATACTTTTTCTTTGTCGCTTCTCCTCCACGCAAATGGCGAATGGATTTATGGTAATCTAAAATTTCTTTCACTTCATTCGCTAATTCGGGGTTAATTTCCGGGAGCCGTTCCGTTAAGTCTTTATGCACGGTGCTTTTCGACACACCGAACTCTTTCGCGATGACGCGAACGGTTTTTCTTGTCTCCACGATGTACTTGCCAATCTTGATTGTACGCTCTTTGATGTAATCGTGCACACTGCTCGCCCTCCCTAAGTTGGATGTGAGAAGTGTGAAATGAGACGTATAAGGCGTTGATCGCAGTGGCGTTTACTCGTTCATAACAAAGTCGTCAATCTCATCTATTAATCGTTCATCTCACCTCAAACACCCTCGTTGTTCAAGTTTGTAATAGTGTATTAGGGAAGAAGAAAATATATTCCATAAAAAAGCGAACAGATGAGCATTTTGCCCACCTGTTCATGTTCTTGCCATTCCGATCGAAGCATCTGGAACGGTGCTTGACGGATCGCTTTCTTGTTCATTTGTTTCTTGTTGTTCCGTTTGTTGTTCTTTCGCTTCTAATGCGCTTAGCGGTTGATCGAAGTAAGCGATCGGGTTCACCGCTTGTCCGTCTTTTCGAATTTCAAAATGGACATGCACGCCTGCTTCTTTATTAAACTCGTTTGTTCCTGCCTTCGCAATCACTTGTCCTTGTTTTACTGTATCGCCTGCTTTCACTTGTACGTCTTTTAATGATTGATATACCGTCACAACGCCGCGATCGTGTTGAATATGAACGACGTAGCCAAAGAGCGGATCTTTTTCTGCTTTGACGACTGTTCCACTTAACGATGCGGTCACATCAAAGCTTTCGCCGTTTTTCATCGCGATGTCGACACCTTTGTTTGGATAATATTCATCATTATAAGAGACGAGAGCAGCTTCTTGTTCTTCGGCTGATGCATTAAAGTCGTAAAACGGTTTTGCAATTTCGACAGCGTTTGGATCAAGGACAGGCATCGCAATTTGTTCAACCGCTTGTTGAACCGGTACAGACTCTTGTTCGTTTACTGCTGTGCCTTGTTTTGTCGGCTCATCGACAGGTGGCTGAACGATATCGTTTGTTTTGCTTTGGAACCAAAGCACACCTGTTAAAATGAGCGCTGCGCTTAACAAATAAATCGAAGGAACAACCCAACGTTTACGAAACAACTTTGAAACTTTTTTGTTTTCTTCTTTCATGTTCATCACCTCAGCAACCATTGTGAACAGAAAGAAGAACATTTATACACGTAAAAATAAAAAAATTTGCCGCTTCAAAATTTTGAAGCGACAAGTGATACATCGTCAATTTTTACACCTTGATAATAATATTGAACAATCTCTTTATACGTCTTTCCTTGTTTCGCTAAAAAGTTCGCCCCGTATTGACTCATCCCAACGCCGTGACCGTATCCTTTCGTCGTAATGACAATGTTGTTGCCTTGCCTTGTCCATGTAAAATCGGTCGATTTGAGTTGCAACTTTTCACGCACTTCCCGACCGGTAAGCTGTTTGCCGTTAATATCGACAAGGGCAACACGCTTGCCTGGCGTGCGAGCGAGCACTTTGCCGATAGATCCGTCTTTCGGTAATTTCACACCGAGCCGTTGTTCAAATTCGCGAACAGGTAACGTCATTTGTTCGTAAAACTTTGGCGACTGTGCATCCCATGGACTCTCAACGCTCGTTAAATAAGGGAACGCGTTTTGCCAATACGCTTCTGAATTTTCCGTATAGCCGTTGCTTGTTGAGAAAAATGCCGCTTCAATCGGCTCATTGTTGTACGTTAAGATTTGCCCCTTCGTCGCCTCGACCGCTTCTTTAATTTTTTTTATTTTCCATTCGTAACTTATGCCCCACATTTCTTTTAATTGCTCGTCATTATAATACACTTGGTGCATAACCGTATCAGTGACGTTTGCTCCTTCTGGCAGTTGGATAGGTTTGTTATATATGAGTTGTTTGACGATGTACGTTCGTGCGGTGAGCGCTTGGGCTTTTAACGCTTCCATTTCAAACTCTGCTGGCATTTCCGCCGCTACAACACCAACAACATATTGCTCAAGCGGAAGTCGCTCTACCTTTTTTTCTTTACTTCGATATACAGCTACTTCAACCATTGGCTCATCACTTGCTTGCATTTGCATCGGTTGGGCAGGAAGGGGCGCCTCTTGCTTTTCCCCGAACGCTAAAACAACTAATGCAGGAATGAGTAAAATAAGAGTAAATAATACAACGATTGCGATCATCCATTGTCGCAAAATCATCCCCCCTTTGTCATTGTTACAATTTATGCAGGGGGACAAGCATATATGCAAAAAACGACCATTCGCCTCCGCAAACGGTCGTTTTTATGTTCACCCAACGTCTGTCATTTGTGTTTGTATCGTATTGACATCCTCGCGTACACGTTCAATATCCGCACCTAACGCAGCTAACTTTTCATGGAAACGGACGTAACCGCGATCTAAATGTTTGAGCTCAGTTACGCGCGTATATCCTTCTGCTACAAGTCCAGCTAAAATAAGCGCTGCGGCAGCACGTAAGTCCGTTGCGGCCACTTCTGCCCCTTGCAATTGGCACGGACCGTTAATAATGACAGAACGGCCTTCAATTTTCATATCGGCGTTCATACGACGAAATTCTTCGACATGCATAAACCGATTTTCAAATACCGTTTCTGTTACCATGCTCGTGCCTTCCGCTTTCATCAATAACGCCATCATTTGTGACTGCATATCAGTCGGAAAGCCGGGATGTGGCATCGTTTTTACGTCAACCGCTTTTAGTTTGTCTGGAGCAATGACGCGCAAACCGCTGTCTTCTTCAATAATCGTGACACCCATTTCCTCAAGCTTTGCGATTAACGACGTTAAATGTTCTGGCACCGCACCTTGCACAAGAACGTTTCCGCCTGTAATGGCAGCAGCAATCATAAACGTTCCTGCTTCAATGCGATCAGGAATAACTGTGTGCTCAGCACCATATAATGTAGTAACACCGTCAATGCGAATCGTGCCTGTGCCGGCACCGCGCACTTTTGCGCCCATAGCGTTTAAAAAGTTTGCTAAGTCGACGATTTCCGGTTCTTTCGCACAGTTTTCAATGACCGTCGTACCTTCAGCTAATACGGCGGCCATCATAATGTTTTCTGTCGCACCGACACTTGGGAAATCTAAATAAATTTTTGCACCGCGCAACTTCCCGTTCACTTCAGCGTCGATGAAACCGTTCCCGATTTTCACCGTCGCCCCCATCGCTTCAAATCCTTTTAAATGTTGATCGATGGGGCGTGAACCGATCGCACAACCGCCCGGTAGCGCTACGCGCGCGCGACCTTTACGGGCGAGCAACGGTCCCATCACTAATACAGATGCTCGCATTTTTCGCACATATTCAAATGGAGCTTCAATACTTAGCTCTCCTGATGCATCAACGACAATGTTGTTGTTGCCAACCGTTACGTTTGCTTGTAAGTGACGCAACACTTCACTAATCGTATATACATCGGAGAGTTCAGGTACATCATAAATGACGCTCTTTCCTTCACTCGCTAACAATGTTGCGGCGATGACAGGCAACACAGCGTTTTTCGCACCTTCCACTTTCACTGTGCCGCTCAACCGCTTCCCGCCGCGGACGATGATTTTTTCCAAGGCATTCCCCTCCGCGTCCAAAGTCTCTATATTAATATTCAGCTGTTATGATTGGGGTGCCAATGACAACGGTCGTTCGCGCGCCCAATCCGTCTTGTCGTAATGCTAGTTGAAGATTCATTTGTTGTTGTCCGACAGAAAGTGATGTCTTCCACTGCTCAGTATATGCTGAGACGGAGACAAATGTCTCTTCGCGCAAAGACTCGATCGGTCGCGCTTGAAACGAAGCAAGCAAGCGAACCGCCTTGTCAAACAAAACACCTTTCATCTTACCATCGAATTCCCCTGTAATACAAGTGAAAAATGTAGGTTTTACGAATAATTTCGTCGTTTGTCGGACGAGCGTGTGTTCGAGTTGTTTATTCCACGTTGAACCGGTTGCTTCATATAAAACAAGGACAGCTGGATGATGTGCGACCGTGATGAGTTGAATCGTTTCAACGTAAGTGGAGGTTTCACGTTTGCCAATCATCTTGTGCGGTTCAACCGTCCAACGAAAAGAGGACCATGTTCTCACGTATTGTTGGATCCAGTTGTGAGGGTCATTTGTAAGCACTTGCTCTTTGGCGTAGACGTTCCATCGTTTGAGGTGAATATGATGGTCTTCAAATGCGCCGAGCATATCGTTTATTTTCGCTATTTCTCCGCCGATCCGTTCACCGTCATACATCCGATAACCACTTAATAACAAACAAAACATAACGAGTGCCAACCATCTTTTTCTCATCTCTTTTCCCTTCCTCTCCTTAGCTTTTATTGTTGCCAGATCGGAAGGGAACATACGTGAAAAAAATCGACAACGCTCGCGTTTAAAGTAAAAACGGCAACTGACGCGACCAGCGTAAATAATCTAAAAAGAAATTGCTTACTAATGAACCGATTGCAACGGTTAATAAAATGTAAAATACACGTGCTTGAATGATGCGATTTCGTTTAAAAATAACTTCAAGCCGAACCGCTTGCAGCGTCCACCACGTCACCGTAATAAAAAATACATGCGATAATAAACTAATTAACGCTTCTTGTCCAAATGTTTCCATTCCCACTCCTCCTTTAATATAAAAAATGGAAGGGTACACCCCTTCCATTATACGTCTTATTGAAGAAAATCGCTAAAATGTTCAAACGGTGCAATGAAATCGTAGGCGATGTTCGGAAACACCCCTAATAAAACGGTGCCGATAACACAAATAACAATAACGGCAATAACCCCAGGTGGCCACTCTAAGCGTCGCGCGTCTTCAACAGGTCGGAAAAACATTTGAATGAAAATACCAAAGTAATATACGTACGATATAACGGTCGTGACTACCATAATCGATGCAAGCACATAATGAGCTGGCTCGACGACGAATGCACCGAGGAAAATGTTCATTTTCCCGATAAATCCAGCCGTTCCCGGAATGCCCGCAAGCGATAGTAGAAAGATCGTCATCGCAATCGCCATAAGCGGCGAGCGACGGTACAAGCCGGCGAATATGCTCACGTCTTCATCATCATGATGTTGAGAGACGACTTGCAAAATGGCAAATGTTCCGATCGTCATAAATAAATACGCCAATAAGTAAAACCAAATGGCTTCAAACATAAACATCGATAAGCTCGCAAAAGCCACTAATACATACCCTGCATGCGCCACGCTCGAATATGCTAACATACGTTTCACGTTCCGTTGACGAAGGGCAATCGTATTGCCGATCATCATCGTCGCCCCCGCTAAAAAAGCGATGTACGGCGCAAGCGTCACGAGCATGGAATTCGAACTTCCCGTCGGTATTTGGGCAAATACAGAAACGATAACGCGCAACACAATGACAAATCCGGCTGTTTTAGAAACAACGCTTAAGAACGAAACGACTGGCATCGTCGCACCTTGATATACGTCAGGTGCCCACATATGAAACGGGGCGGATGCTAATTTAAACGATAACCCGACGAACGTCAGCAAAAAGGCGAGCGATAAAATGTATTGATGGTTTTCTTCATACGTGCTGGCAAGTTGCACAGCAATTTCTTTTATATTCGTCGATCCGGTAAAACCAAAAATATAGCTCATCCCAAATAGCGTAATCGCTGTTGCGATACTTCCGGTAATGACGTATTTCAACACCGCTTCATTCGCTAATGTATGTTTTTTACGAATCGCGACGAGAACATAAGAAGAAAGCGATAATAGTTCAAGTCCGACGAACAATGTAATAAGATCGCCGCTTGATGCCATCATCATCGCGCCAAGAAGTGCGGTTAAAAATAGGTAATAAAATTCACCACGATATGCGATGCGCTCTTTCGGTTCATAGTGAATCGAAAGCAATAAAACGAGCGCACTACCGATCAGCAATAACGCTTTGAACGATTTGGCGAACGAATCGAGACGGAACGTATCACCTAAAATGGACGTAACATCACTCGTCCATAAACTAAGGAGCGATACGAATGAAACAGCAACCCCGACGAATGCGAATAAGCCAAGAAGACGTCGGCTCCGATTTTCCGGCATAAACAGGTCGATGAGCGAGAGCGCAACCGCTACGCCGAGAATGATAAATTCCGGCATCATGACGCCCCATTCATAGCTAAGTAATGTTTCGAAATCCATCTCATCAACCCCCTAACCCGTTCATCATCGTTTCAATCGTCGTTTGTAGCGGCAGCGCTAATACGTTCGGATATACCCCGATGATGATAATAAGAAGCAGTAAACTAATTGCTGGCACCCATTCGATGCCTCGTAAATCGTAAACGTTTGACACCGTTGTTTGCCCAAACGTCATGCCGAGAACAGCGCGCAATAAATATACAGCGGTCATAATAATACCGATTGTACCGATCGCAGCGAGCAGCGGTTCCGCTTGAAATGCCCCAACGAACGCCATAAACTCGCTAATAAATCCGGACGTTCCCGGCAAACCGAGCGAAGCCATCGCCCCAGCAAGAATAAATCCTGATACGTACGGCATTGTCTTCGCCAGCCCCCCTAAACGAGCAAGCGTCGTCGTGCGCGTTCTTTCGTACATGACACCGACGAAGAAGAATAAAAACGCAGCGATAAATCCGTGTGACACCGCTTGGAAAATCGCTCCTTGTATTCCTGCCTCAGTGAGCGAACCGAGACCGATTAATACAATGCCCATGTGCGATACGCTCGAATAAGCAAGCACCATTTTAAAATCGGTTTGTCTTAGTGCTAAAAACGCACCGTACAACAAGTTAACAACGCCTAAAACGATGAGCCATGTCGAAAATTGTTGGAATTGCCCGGGAAATAATCCAAACGCAAAACGGACAAGACCGAAAGCACCAATTTTTAACAAAACCCCTGCATGTAGCATAACGACAGATGGTGGCGCTTGTACGTGCACGTGCAACATCCAGCGATGAAGCGGCACGATCGGTAGCTTAACCCCAAATGCGATGAGCAACGCAAGAAACAATCCGTAGCGAAGCGCGTCGGAAATTGGCGAAATCGTTTGTGCCATCGGATCCGTTAATATGTGGCGCAGCTCATCGATATTCGATGTACCCGTGCGCGCAAACAAGACCGCAATGACGATCAATAAAACGGCTGAACCGAGCCCGTTATAAATTAAATAGCTGTATGCCGCTTTTTCTTTTTCGAAATATCCCCATTTTCCGATGAGGAAAAACATCGGAATGAGCGTCAACTCAAAAAAGATGAAAAAGAGTACAAGGTTGCTAGCAGCAAATACGCCAAGCATACCGATTTCAAGCAATAAAAACAGTTGAAAATACCCTTTCCACTCTTTTTGGATGGATGTAGAAGCGATCGCCGCAAGCGTCGCTAAAATAGTCGTTAAAACGATCATGACAAGCGCCAAACCGTCCACATGAAGTTCATATGCGACAGTAAAATCCGTCTCCTTTAAAAACGGGAACTCACCAAATTGAATCCATGACCGTTTTTCCGCTAACTTGCTTATATCATACCCGTTTTGATATTGCCAAAATGCAAACAATGATAAGCATAACGATGGCAACGTCGCCAACACACCAAGCCATTTAATCGCTTTTTCTTGTTCTTTCGAAAGAAGCGAAAGAACGAGTATACCTAAAAGCGGGGAGAAAATTAAGAGCGATAAAAAGTATGGCTGCATTATAAATACCCGTTACAGAAAACTTATAAAACTTTATAAAGCATCTACAATTCTTTACAAAGTTTTTGTTTCCTTCCTTGTTCATCGCGCCCGATTTCGCAAAAAAGCTACTCTCGTTTTCTTGGCGCTCCGAAGGCTTCACTTCCCCACTAACGTATGGGTACATGGTCATGTCACATCATGGATTCGGCATATTGTTTCAAGTTGATGCTTGCATTCAAATCGCGATCGATTTCTATCCCACACGCCTCACAACGGTACGTCCGTTCCGATAAAGAAAGGTGATCTTTCACATGACCGCAACGGCTGCACTTTTTGCTTGACGGATAAAACCGATCTACGACGATCAACTCGATCCCATGCCATGCACATTTGTACGTCATTTGCCGCTTGAACACGTGGAATGTTTGTTGTTGAATCGCTTTCGATAGCTTGCAATTTTTTAACATGCCACTTGTGTTCAAGTCTTCCATCACGACATACGCTGGCTTGGCTTTCACCAACGTCGCTGTGATGTGGTGAGTATGGTTAAGCTGCATATTTTTCAGCCTTCGGCGTTTTTTCAAAACAAGGAATTCAATTTTCTTAATGTTTTCCGTTTTTCTGTAACGGAATTCACCTCCTTCTGTTTTCGTTTTATTCATTTCGTACTTTCGTGATATTCGCCTTTGCATGCGCCTAATTGACTTTTCCAGCTTTTTTACTTTTGGTGTTTGGTTGATGTTTGGAAACGTCATGCCATTGCTGACGGTAGCTAACGACTTTACCCCTAAATCAATGCCGATGCCTTCGCTGTACGTTTCATGTTTCACTTCTGCTTCCTCTACACCGACCGTTAAAAACCAATGTAGTCCGTCAAACACGATGCGTGGATTGACGTATGTTACATGTTTTCCGTGCGGAATACGTCCTCGCTCCGCCAAACGAATCCAATTGAGCTTCTGTCTATTTTTCTTTTTGGAAGGCGTCAGTTTCTCTAGTTTTACATGCGTGTCGGTGATTTTAATTTTCGATGTATCTTGATAAAAACTTGGGCGTGTTCGTTTCTTCGTTTTCAATTTCGGAAACTTCGCCCGTCCTGCAAAAAAGTTTTTGTAGGCTTGACACGCATCTTTTATTGCTTGTTTTGTGATGTTGTTGGAATAATTGTTGAGCCAACTGTACTCTTTCGTTTGTTTGAGCTGCGTTAATCTTTTTCTTAATTCACCATCATTTAAAAATTTACCGCCTTGTTTATGATTTTCTTGTTGTTGTGCTAAGGCAAAATTATACGCCCACCTTGCTACACCCGCACACTCAAATAATTTTGTTTGTTGTTTATGATTAGGAAGTAGCATAACCTTATATGTTTTAATCATTTTCAGTTAGCTCCTTAATCATCTTCTTGGCTTTATTTGCTCTTTTGCTTTGTAATTTTATAAATTGTATATAGGGTTTTATGGATTTTAAAAAAAATATTTTAACAGTTACTAACCCCCTGTCACCGCAAAAATGACGACGAGAATCGCTAAAGCAACAATGGTCACCGTGCCATACATTTGCACTTGCCCGTTTTGTAAACGCGAGCCGATTCGACCGATACCGCGCGCTGTTGCTGCGAATAATTGTGCCAATCCTTCGACGAGGAAACGGTCGATATACTCAAATAACAAGCTAATAAACGAAGTAGCGCGAATGACAGTAAGTCCGTAAAATTCGTCGATGTAATATTTGTTCATAAGCACGTTGTACGTAAGCGAGAAACGTGACGATAGCCAGTCGCGCGCAATCGCACGTTTGCCATATATGAGCCATGCAAGAACAATTCCGCATAGCGACACAATGGTCGCTACAATCATAATCCAACTTGGACCTTCTGTATGCGCATGCCAATTCGTTCCTTCTGTCAACCATTCGCCTAAAAAGGCACCCCACGGTGTTTGAACGTAACCAGAAACGACTGCGAGCACACCGAGTACGATCATCGGTAGCACCATGACAGTTGGCGATTCATGCACATCGTGATTGTTCGTTCTCGCTTCTCCCGCGAACACGAGGAAAAATAAACGGAACATATAAAACGCTGTGAAAAAGGCAGCGATAACAGCAACAACAAATAGACCGACATGTCCGTGCGTCCACGCGGCAATTAAAATTTCATCTTTGCTGAAAAAGCCTGAGAAAAATGGAAAGCCGCTAATGGCTAACGTTCCGATTAAAAAGAGTGGAGCGGTCCATTTCATTTTTTTCCACAATCCGCCCATTTGTTCAATATTTTGCGTATGCACCGCATGAATAACACTACCTGCAGCTAAAAAGAGCAACGCTTTAAAAAAGGCGTGCGTCATTAAATGAAAGACGCCTGCAACATAACCTGCAGAACCGAGCGCTAACATCATATAGCCAAGCTGGCTGACGGTAGAATATGCAAGCACGCGTTTAATATCCGTTTGCACAAGACCGATCGATGCCGCAAAAATAGCAGTAAATCCTCCGACGTAAGCGACAGTCATCATCGCTGTCTCGCTCGCTTCATAAAGCGGGAACAACGTTGCAACTAAATATACCCCGGCAGCGACCATTGTTGCGGCGTGAATTAACGCCGAGACAGGCGTTGGACCTTCCATCGCATCTGGAAGCCACGTATGAAGCGGAAATTGACCTGATTTTCCGACTGCTCCAATAAAAATAAGAATGGCGCTTAATGTGACGGTCGTGGCCGATATGTCGCCGCTTCGTAACGAAGCAAAAATCGCTTCATATTCGAAGCTTTTCACTTCTAAGAACAATAAAATCATACCGATCAACAACCCGACATCCCCGATGCGCGTCATAATGAACGCTTTTTTCGCTGCGGCTTTTGCTTCTTCTTTGTAAAAATAAAATCCGATCAATAAGAACGAGCCGAGACCGACGAGTTCCCAAAAAATGTACGTTTGTAGTAAGTTGGGTGATACGACGAGCCCGAGCATCGCGAACGTAAACAATCCTAAATACGCGTAAAATACCGAGAAGCGCTCATCACCGTGCATATATCCTTTCGCATACGTATGTACGAGAAAACTAACAAGCGATACGACAACAAGCATTAATGCATTTAATGCGTTCACTTCCAAACCGACCGTTACATCCACATCCCCAATTGTCAACCATGTGTATGCTTGTTTATATGTTGATGCCGTCCATCGCTCATACAACGCTCCGAGGGCAAATGCGAGCGAAAGAAGCGTCAACAACATTCCGACATACGCGCTTCGTTCTTTTAACTGCTTGCCAACAACAAGCAGCACAACAAACGATACGAAAGGAAAAAGCGGTATGAGCCATGCGTTTTCCATCATCGTTCAATCATCCCCTTTTTCAGGTGCATTTATAATATAACCCCTTTGTTTCCCATCCTTTATCGTTTCATCGAATCGATTTCATCAATATGAATCGTTTTACGATTGCGGTATAGCGCAATTAAAATGGCTAATCCAACCGCTGCTTCCGCTGCGGCAACAGTAATGGTAAAGAGCGAAAATACTTGACCTGTAATGCCTGGATTTACCCCGTATTTGCTAAATGCAACTAAGTTGACGTTCACGGCATTTAACATAAGTTCGATACAAATCAGCACAATGACTGTATTTCGTTTCGTTAACGCTCCGTACAATCCGATGCAAAACAATAAAAGCGCAAATACGAGATAGGCGGATAACGGTACGCCACTCATTCTCCCGCCTCCTTATCATCTTTTTTCGCTAAAATGACCGCCCCAATTAATGCGACAAGCAACAAAACAGATGCAAGTTCAAACGGAATGACATATTTCGAATACATCGCAATACCGATTTGTTCTGTATTTTTCTCATGGAGCGCAACTGCTTCGCTGCCAAAGTCAAGCGTGCGAATGCCGATATACATGACGGCACCGAAGGCAACCGTCCCAAGCAAAGCAAACGCTTTTCGAAGCGGGCTGCCCGTCGATTGTCCATCATCTTGATGGCGCGTAAGCATAATACCAAATAACATAATGATTGTAATGGCACCCGAATAAATAAGCACTTGAACGGCTGCGACAAATTCAGCCGATAAAAGCACGTAAATGCCGGCGATGCTGACGAACGTAAAGACGAGCGCGACGACCATATGGACGACTTTGTTTAAATTTAACATAAACACGCCGCCGCCAAGCGCAATGAGCGCAAGAACGAAAAACGCAATATATTGTCCACTCATGGCTTATTCACCTTCCGCACGTTCGTATCGTTTTCATCAAGCCACGTTAAATCTTTAAATAATTCATCGCGGCTATATTCCGCTAATTCAAAGTTGTTCGTCATGACAATCGCCTCTGTCGGACATACTTCCGTACATAAATCGCATAAAATACAAATTTCAAAGTTAATGTCATACGTATCAATAATTTTTCCTTTTTTCGTCGGATCCGGATGTTTTTTGCCCGTCAGTTGAATACAGTCGGTCGGGCAAATGTTTGCGCACTGATTACAAACGATACATTTTTCCGGATAAAACTTTTGAATGCCGCGAAAGCGATCCGGAAGCGGAAGCGGTTCATTCGGATAATCGTACGTCACTTTTTCTTTTGTTAAGTTTTTCAGCGTATACGCTAATCCTTTCATTAAACCGAGCATTTCTGCCCACCCACCTTTTTATTTAAAAAAATAGTTGTTTCACAAGAGCTGTGACAAAAATATTGACGAGTGCAACAGGCAATAACACTTTCCAACCAAACTCCATCAATTGATCGGCACGCACACGCGGAAACGTAATGCGAAACCAAATAAATAAGAAGACGACAAGACTAAACTTTAACGCAAACCAAACGGCCCCTGGAATAAAGTCGAGAAACGGAAGCGGATGCCATCCTCCTAAAAAGAGCACCGTCGTTAATGCTGCCATCGCAAAAAAGTACACGTACTCTGCGAGCATAAAAAACGCCCAGCGGAATCCAGAATATTCAACATGGAATCCTGCAACAAGTTCCGATTCAGCTTCCGGTAAGTCAAACGGCGTTCGGTTTAACTCCGCCACAGCGGCAATAAGAAAAACGAGAAAGCCGATCGGCTGTACAACGATAAACCATACATCTTTTTGCGCTTCGACAATGTCGTTTAAGTTTAAGCTTCCCGACAACAAAATGACGCCAATGACAGACATGACAAGCGGCACTTCGTATGAAATCATTTGTGCAGCTGCGCGCATGCCGCCAAGCAGGGCATATTTGTTGTTCGATGCCCATGCGCCTGTCACCACTCCGATTGTCGTTAATCCGGAAACGGCGATGTAATACAATAGCCCGACGCCAATATCAGCAAATTGCAACGCATCGGTAAACGGCAGTGCGGCAAGCACCATAAACGCAGGGGCAAACGCGATGACCGGTGCTAAAATAAACAACGGGCGATCGGCTGCTTTTGGAATCGTATCTTCTTTTAACAATAGCTTTAACACGTCAGCCACCGTTTGCAGCAACCCCCAGCGTCCTCCAACTTGGTTCGGACCGATGCGGCCTTGCATAAATCCCATCACTTTTCGTTCCGCTAAAATGCCATACGTGACAAATCCTAATACAACGAGCAACAGCCCAACGCCAATCGCAAAGAAAATGGCGACATTCGTCCAGCTTGGCGTCGACTGCAAAAGTTGTTCCATCATCATCCATCGACCTCCCCAAGCACGATATCAATCGCGCCAAGTATCGCAATTAAATTCGCGATATTTTCCCCTTTAAGTAGTTTCGGAAGGATTTGCAAATTGTAAAATGACGGTCGACGGAATTTTAAGCGATACGGCTCTTTTTTCCCGTCGCTCGCAATATAACAACCAATTTCCCCACGCGGCGACTCGATGCGTACATACGCTTCGCCCGGTGGCGCTTTAATAATTTTTGGAACCTTCGCCATAATTTCGCCGCCATCCGGAAACTGTTCACACGCTTGCTCAATAATGCGAAGCGATTGCTCAATTTCAGCAAGTCGGCATTCATAGCGCGCAAAACAATCCCCTTCTGTGCGTACAGGAACATCGAAATCAAATCGATCATAAATGGAATACGGTTCGTCTTTTCGTAAATCCCATTTCACACCGGTACAACGCAAATTGACGCCGCTTAACGAATATGCCAACGCCTCTTCTTTCGTGTACTTGCCAACTCCGATGACGCGATTGCGGAAAATTTCATTTCCCGTGACAAGTTCATGGTAGCCTTCGAGCTGTTTGCGCATATATGGAACGAACTGTTTTACTTTATCAATCCATCCATCTGGCGCATCCCATTTCACGCCACCCACACGCATGTAGTTAAACGTTAAGCGCGCACCTGATAGTTCATTTAATAGATTAATAATCATTTCCCGCTCACGAAACGCATATAAAAACGGACTGACTGCACCAATATCAAGCAAATACGTCCCCCACCAAACGAGGTGGCTCGCAATGCGACCGAGCTCCATCGCAAGCACGCGTAAATACTCGGCACGCTCCGGCACTTCAATGCCCATCATCGTTTCTACTGCGTGACAAATGACGTAGTTGTTCGTCATCGCTGATAAATAGTCCATGCGATCAGTGTATGGGATGATTTGTGTATACTGCAAATTTTCTGCGATTTTTTCTGTCCCGCGATGAAGATAACCGATGACAGGAGTCGCTTCCTTAATGATTTCCCCATCGATTTTTAATACGAGACGAAACACGCCGTGTGTGCTCGGATGTTGCGGTCCGACGTTTAAAAGCATCTCCTCTGTTCTCAGCACGCCTTAACCCTCCATATCGTACGGCTCGTAATCTTTCCGAAGCGGATAGCCGACCCAGTTTTCCCCTAAGAAAATGCGAATGAGTTGCGGATGACCTTCAAAACGAATGCCAAGCAAATCATACGCCTCACACTCCGGCCAATTTGCCCCTGGCCAAAGCGGAACGAGCGAGTCAATGACCGGTTGATCGCGATCAATTTTTACTTTCAACGCAACTGATTGGCGATTTTTATACGAATATAAGTGCACATACACTTCCATATGCGTTTGAAAGTCCGTTCCGTGCAATTCTGATAAATAATCAAAACTTAGCTGCTCATTATATTTTAAAAACTCAGCCACTTTAAAATATGTATCTTTTTTGACAACGAGCGTTGGTACATCTTTCGACAACCGATTGATGTAAGCGTTTTCTAATACGTCTTTTCCGAGATGTTCTTCAATCACTTTGACGTATTTGTCGAGATATGGCTGATTTGGTGACGATGTTTCCTCTTTTTCTTCAGCGACATCTGCACTTTTTGCTTTTGCTGCCGCTGCGGCTTTCGCTTTCGCTGCTGCCGCCGCTTTTTTCTTCGCTAATTCTTCTTCGCTTATTTCCCCTGACTCTGCCGCTTTTTGTTTCGCTAGCGCTGCAGCTTTTGCTTTCGCTGCTGCCGCCGCCTTTTTCTTCGCTAATTCTTCTTCGCTTAATTCTCCTGACTCTGCCGCTTTTTGTTTCGCTAGCGCTGCGGCTTTTGCCTTCGCTGCTGCCGCCGCTTTTTTCTTCGCTAATTCTTCTTCGCTTAATTCCCCTGACTCCGCCGCTTTTTGTTTCGCTAGCGCTGCAGCTTTTGCCTTCGCTGCTGCCGCCGCCTTTTTCTTCGCTAATTCTTCTTCGCTTAATTCCCCTGACTCCGCCGCTTTTTTCTTCGCTAGCGCTGCGGCTTTCGCTGCTGCCGCCGCTTTTTTCTTCGCTAGCGCAAGGTCTTCTTCACCTTCGAGCGGAGGCTCAGTTTGTTCCGCTGCTTGCTTCGCCGCAAGTCGCTCTTTCGCTAATTGTTTCGCCCGTTCCGCCGCCTCTTTTTTTAGTTGCTGTAAATCTTTTTCATCCATAACTTACAGCACCTTCTTTCCCGTTTTCGCTTCGTAGCGAATTTTTTCTTTCAGTTTGTTAATGCCATAAATTAATGCAGCTGGATTTGGCGGACAGCCTGGAATATATACGTCAACTGGTACAATTTGATCGACACCTTTGACGACGCAATACGACTTCACATATGGCCCGCCTGCTGTCGCACATGAACCCATCGCAATTACCCACTTCGGCTCAGGCATTTGATCATATAAGCGACGAACAATTGGCGCCATTTTTTTCGTCACCGTTCCTGAGACGATCATGACGTCAGATTGGCGAGGCGACGTGCGGAAAAAAGATCCAAAACGGTCTAAATCGTAATGCGAAGAGCCGACTCCCATCATTTCAATCGCACAACAGGCCAACCCGAACGTAAGTGGCCATAACGAATTGCTGCGCGCCCATGCTTTGAGCTGTTCTAACGTCGTTAAAAAAACGTTGCGACGCATTTCTTCCATTTCTTGATCTGATACGTTCAATAATTTTACATCCATTTTAACACCTTCTTCTTCCAAGCATACACAAGTCCAATCAACAACATGACGACGAAAATAAGCATTTCAATAATGGCAAATGCACCGAGCTTTTCAAACGCCACCGCCCACGGATATAAAAATACAGTCTCTACGTCAAAAATAACGAACAATAACGCAAAAATGTAATACCGTATATTAAACTGCACGCGTGAATCGTGGAACGGATCCAATCCGCTTTCGTACGTTGTTTGTTTCGCTGCATTTGGCGCATGTGGACGAAGAAAACGCCCTGCTGTGAGCGCAACGATTGGAAGTAAAATACCTAAACAAAGAAACACAAAGACGACTACATAACTGTTTACATAAACGTTCAACGATGCCCCACCCCTTTGTGACTTTATACACATTTTTCAAAAACGTCACACTATTAAGACTGTAACCGATAACATTATATCACTTCTTCACATATGTGTCGATAAAACTTGTTCCAAAAATAAACAAAAAGCCCTAAGAGACAATGCTCTTAGGGTTAAAAATTGCGATTTGCCACATTTAAACGGTTAATCGCACGGCGTAAAGCTAATTCCGCCCGTTTATGATCAATATCATCTTGTTTCGCTTGCAAGCGGCGTTCAGCCCGCTCTTTCGCCGCTTTTGCCCGCGCTACATCAATATCTTCTGCGCGTTCTGCTGCTTGCGCTAAAATCGTCACACGATCAGGGCGAACTTCTAAAAAGCCACCGCTCACCGCCACGAGCTCAGTCGCGTTTCCTTTTTTTAAACGAACCGCGCCAATTTCTAGCGGTGCGACCATCGGAATGTGCCCTGGCAACACGCCGAGTTCGCCACTTTGCGCTTTAGCGCTTACCATTTCCACATCCGCTTCATACACTGGGCCGTCCGGAGTTACGACACTGACTTTAATCGTCTTCATGAAAAAATCCTCCTCGGTCCCTTATTAAACTTCTACGCCCATTTTTCTCGCTTTTTCAATTACTTCTTCAATGCGGCCAACTAAGCGGAACGCATCTTCTGGAAGATGATCATATTTTCCTTCCAAAATTTCTTTAAAGCCACGAACTGTTTCTTTTACAGGCACGTATGAACCTGGTTGCCCTGTAAACTGTTCAGCGACGTGGAAGTTTTGTGATAAGAAGAACTGAATGCGACGAGCGCGATGAACGACAAGTTTATCTTCTTCTGAAAGCTCATCCATACCAAGAATGGCGATAATGTCTTGTAATTCTTTATAGCGTTGCAACGTTTGTTGCACTTTGCGCGCCACTTGGTAATGCTCTTCTCCAACAATTTCTGGTGAAAGCGCACGAGATGTCGATGCAAGCGGGTCTACCGCTGGGTAAATACCCATCTCTGATAATTTACGCTCTAAGTTTGTTGTCGCATCTAAGTGTGCGAACGTTGTCGCTGGCGCTGGGTCAGTGTAGTCGTCCGCTGGAACGTAAATCGCTTGGATCGACGTAACCGAACCGACAGCTGTTGATGTAATACGCTCTTGTAATTGACCCATTTCTGTCGCAAGTGTCGGTTGGTAACCTACCGCTGAAGGCATACGTCCTAATAGGGCAGAAACTTCTGAACCTGCTTGCGTGAAACGGAAAATGTTGTCGATGAAGAACAATACGTCTTGTCCTTGCTCATCACGGAAATATTCCGCCATTGTTAATCCTGTTAGCGCAACGCGCATACGTGCTCCAGGTGGCTCGTTCATCTGACCGAATACCATCGCTGTTTTGTTAATAACGCCAGAGTCTTTCATTTCATGGTACAAGTCGTTTCCTTCGCGCGTACGCTCACCAACGCCGGCGAATACGGAAATACCACCGTGCTCTTGCGCGATGTTGTTAATTAACTCTTGGATTAAAACTGTTTTCCCTACGCCGGCACCACCGAACAAACCGATTTTTCCACCTTTAATATAAGGGGCAAGAAGGTCTACAACTTTAATTCCTGTTTCAAGAATTTCAACTTGTGTTGAAAGTTGCTCAAATTTTGGTGCTGGACGGTGAATTGCATCACGACGAGCGTCTGCTGGGATTTCTTCTCCTAAGTCGATTGGCTCACCTAATACGTTAAATACGCGTCCAAGCGTGACTTCACCGACAGGAACAGAAATCGGTGCTCCCGTATCGATAACTTCCATCCCACGCACTAATCCGTCAGTCGTTGACATCGCAATTGTGCGCACTGTGTCGTCCCCAAGGTGAAGGGCTACTTCTAACGTTAAGTCGATATCGACTTCTTTTTCGTTACGCGCTTTATGTTTAATTTTTAGGGCGTTGTAAATCGCAGGTAAGTGTCCGTCTTCGAACTTGACGTCTACGACAGGACCCATAACTTGAATAACGCGTCCTTTTGCCATCGTTTTCCCTCCTAACTAACTGCTTAAGCTATTGCAAGGCGTTCGCTCCGGCCACAATCTCTGTAATTTCTTGCGTAATCGCTGCTTGACGAGCACGGTTGTAAGAAAGCGTAAGCGTCCGAATCAATTCTTTTGCGTTGTCTGTTGCGTTTTTCATCGCTGTCATCCGCGCTGCATGCTCGCTCGCTTTCGCATCGAGCAATGCACCATAAATTAAGCTTTCCGCGTATTGTGGCAACAACACTTCTAAAATTTCTTCTTGTGACGGTTCAAATTCGTAAGCAGTTAACTTTTTATCCGACGCTAAATCAGTTAACGGTAATAACTTTTTCTCCGTCACATCTTGTTGGATGGCGCTGACGAAATGATTGTAAAACATATATAACTCATCGAACGTACCATCTGCGAACATGTTTACTGTTTTGTTCGCAATTTCTTTAATGTCCGCAAACGTCGGTTGATCTGGCAACCCGGTAATATGTAGAGCTACCGGAATATTGCGGCGTTTGAAGAAGTTTAAGCCGACGCGACCGATTGCAATAATTGCATATTCTTCTGTCGAACGGTGACGCTCTTGAATCGTTTGAAAAACGGTACGAAGCACGTTGCTATTGTAGGCGCCAGCTAATCCGCGGTCTGATGTAATAACTAAATATCCCGTCTTTTTTACTGGACGCTTCACAAGCATCGGATGAGAAGCGTCGTTGCTACCAAGCGCAACGCTCGCTACGACCTCTTGAATTTTTTCCATATATGGCGTAAACGATCTTGCATTATGTTCCGCACGGTTTAATTTTGATGCTGAGACCATTTCCATCGCTTTTGTAATTTGGCTCGTCTTTTTTGTCGTGTTAATGCGCGCTTTTATATCGCGTAACGATGCTCCCAAAGGTTTCACCACCTTTTTCGCTCAATTGTTGAAAGGGGACGGAACAGCTTAGCTGTTCCGCTCACTTTTCTTACTCTGATACAACAAACGTCTTTTTGAACGCTTCAATCGCTTTGTTGAAGTCTTCTTCGTTTGGAAGATCGCCTGTTGTGCGAATATGTTCCATCAGTTTTTGACCGTTTTCGTCTTTGTCTAACCATGCATGGAACTCTTTTTCAAAGCGGCGAATGTCTTCTACTGGAATGTCATCTAAAAAGCCGCGTGTTAATGCGTAAATAATCGCTACTTGTTTTTCAACTGGTAGTGGCTCGTGTAAACCTTGTTTCAACACTTCAACTGTGCGCGCACCGCGAGCAAGTTTTGCTTGTGTCGCTTTATCAAGGTCTGAACCGAATTGCGCAAACGCCTCTAACTCACGATATGCCGCTAAGTCAAGACGCAACGTACCTGATACTTTTTTCATCGCTTTAATTTGTGCAGCTCCACCGACGCGCGATACAGAAAGACCGGCGTTAATGGCTGGACGCACGCCCGAGAAGAACAAATCAGACTGCAAGAAAATTTGTCCGTCTGTGATGGAAATAACGTTTGTTGGAATGTATGCTGAAATGTCGCCCGCTTGCGTTTCAACGAACGGCAACGCTGTTAATGACCCTGCACCTTTTGCATCGCTTAATTTCGCTGCGCGCTCAAGCAAACGAGAATGCAAGTAGAATACGTCACCTGGATACGCTTCACGACCTGGCGGACGGCGTAATAATAACGAAAGCTCACGATAAGCTGCCGCTTGTTTCGATAAATCATCATACACAACGAGAACGTGTTGTCCTTTGTACATGAAGTATTCGCCCATCGTTACGCCCGCATATGGTGCTAAGAATAAAAGCGGAGCTGGCTGTGACGCAGACGCTGTAACGACGATTGTGTAATCTAATGCACCGTATTTGCGCAACGTTTCAACGACGTTACGAACGGTTGATTCTTTTTGTCCGATCGCCACATAAATACAAATCATGTTTTTACCTTTTTGGTTAATAATTGTATCTACTGCAACGGACGTTTTTCCTGTTTGACGGTCTCCAATAATTAACTCACGTTGACCGCGACCGATTGGCACAAGCGCGTCAATCGCCTTAATTCCCGTTTGAAGTGGCTCATGGACAGATTTACGGTCCATAACGCCAGGCGCTGGGCTTTCAATTGGACGAGTTTCTGTCGTCTCAATTGGACCAAGTCCGTCAACTGGTTGACCTAATGGATTGACGACACGACCGATTAACGCTTCACCGACTGGCACTTCCATAATGCGGCCTGTACGACGTACTTCATCGCCTTCTTTAATGCCTGTATACGGTCCTAAAATAACGATACCGACATTGTTTTCTTCTAAGTTTAGCGCCAATCCCATGACGCCATTGGCAAACTCAACAAGCTCTCCTGACATAACGTTGTCGAGGCCATGAGCACGAGCGATTCCGTCACCGACTTGAATGACTGTACCGACATCGCTCACTTCGATTTCAGACTGATAGTTTTCAATTTGCTTTTTTATCAGCGCGCTAATTTCTTCCGCTTTGATGCTCATGCATTTCACCCCTATCTATAAAGTTAGCGAGTTAACTGTCGCTGTAATCTTGCTAATTTTCCGCTGACGCTTCCGTCGAAAATGCGGTTTCCGATGCGCACTTTGACGCCGCCGATCACATCTTTATCGACGATGTTTGTGATGCGAAGCGTATCGACGCCGACTTTTTTCGCAAACACATCTGCAAGCGCATTCGTTTCATCTTCCGTTAACGGACGAGCGGAATAAACGATCGCCTCAGCTACACCGCGCGCCTCATTTGCTAGCGCAATAAACGCATCGGCTAAATCGCTGACGATATCGATGCGATGACGATCTAAAAGCAACATGAGCGTATGTTGCAATACCGTCGAAATGTTTGCAAATGCTTCTTGAACGAGCGCTTTCTTTTTCGTTAGCGCAATTTTTGGATGGTTTAGCACAGAAAGAAGCGCTTCATTTTGTGCAAACATTTGTTTGACGACGCGAAGTTCTTGTTCGAGCTGATCAAGAAGCTGCTGTTCTTTCGCAATTTCAAAAAGTGCCGACGCATATCGTTTCGCTACGACTTGTTTGTTCATCGGCTTTCTCCTACCTCTTGAATGTACTCGCTAATCAGCTTCGCTTGATCTTGTTCGCTCAACTCTTTTTCAATGACTTTTGATGCAATAAGTACAGATAAAGAAGCCACTTGTTGACGCAACGCTACCATCGCTTGTTCTTTTTCTTGTGCGATTTCCTTTTTCGCTGCCTCTTTTAAGCGCTCTGCTTCTTGACGAGCGGCTTGAATGATTTGTTCTTTTTGCTCTTCGCCAAGCTTGCGAGCTTCTTCGATCAGCGCTTGCGCCTCTTGGCGTGATTTTTTCATTAATTCACGTTGCTCTTCCGCAAGCTTTTTCGCTTCTTGATGATGTTTTTCTGCTTGCTCAATTTCGTTCGCAATATGCTCTTCGCGCTGTTTCATGACGCCCATTAATGGACCGAACGCATATTTGCGAAGCAAAAACATAAGCAATAAGAACATGACTAATTGGAATGCGATATCGCCGCCGTTGAACCCATGTCCACCAGCGCCTAATACAAACATGTTTACCACCGCGCGTTTCACTCCCTTCAAAAATCGCCCGAATACTAGTCGGAACGTGTGCGTACGAACATAAAGGAATGGCGAAGGTTCTCATGGAATGATCTTCGCCATTGTTGAACGAGTTTCGTTTCCGTATGCAGTTATAGCTCGTTTCGAACGAGCGCTCAGTTCTAGCGACCTTGAACCATGAACGCGATAACGACCGCGATGATCGGAATCGCTTCGACTAACGCTACCCCGATAAACATTGTTGTTTGTAACATACCGCGCGCCTCTGGTTGACGTGCAATTCCCTCTACTGTACGAGATACGATCAAACCGTTACCAATACCAGCACCAAGTGCCGCTAAACCAATTGCAATTGCAGCTGCTAATACACCCATTTGAAAAGTCCTCCTTCAATTTTTTATGTTGAAATGAATGTGTATGAAAATTAATGGTCATGACTCACTTTGTGCGCCATATAAACCATTGTTAACATCGTGAAAATGAACGCTTGGATCGCGCCGACGAAAATACTAAATCCTTGCCATGCGATCGTCGGAATGATCGCCGCAATCGTTCCGCCGACTCCTGTCGCTAAACTTCCCGCCAAGAGCGCTAACAAAATTTCACCTGCAAAAATGTTTCCGTATAGACGGAGACCGAGCGTTAATGTGTTCGCAAACTCTTCAATAATTTTTAGCGGGAATAAAATTGGCATCGGGCTAACGAACCCTTTCGCATATTCTTTAAATCCGTTAAGCTTAATGCCGTAGTAATGCGATAACGCCACAACCATCGTTGCCAACGTCAACGTCACAACCGGGTCAGCTGTTGGGGATTTCCACCACAACTTGTTGTCAATGACGACTGAAAATGGTAGACCGAGCATGTTCGCTACAAAAATGTACATAATGAGCGTCATGCCAAGCATATGAAAGCGTCCACCCGTTTTCCAATCCATGTTGCTTTTAATAATGCCTTTGACAAAATCCATAACCCATTCAAGGAAGTTTTGCATTCCCGTTGGCTTCATCGCTAAGTTGCGCGTTGCTAATACGGCAATGACAAACACAATGACGGATGTAACCGTAATCATTAATACGTTGGCTAAGTTAAATGTTAAGCCAAACAACGTGTATAAAGGAGCTTCGTGATGCATCTGTACTCACCTCTCTTCCCCTTTTGTTTTTTGGAAAAAGAAATCTATTATAATGACAATATAAGATGTCATTAATCCCAATACGATCCATCCAACAGAAAACTGCTCTGGCCAGCGAAAAGCAATGAAAACAGCTAACGCAGCCGCAGCCATGCGCGACATCATACCAAGCGAGCGCGCTTTTTGTCCAGACGCAACCGCTTGTCCAAATCGCTCCACTTTTCGCACCATCGTCCAACCGTTATATAGGCTGATGACCGTTCCGAGAAACAAACTTGAAAACGCTTGCGAATAAGGTGTAAATGCCCAACCAAGCACGTAAACCGCCAGCAAATATAGTATGTATGATTTGTGACGCCGCCAATGTTGCTGTAGCTCGTTCATTTTTCCTCTCCTGAAAAAAATGACCGAATGAGGCGAATCATTGCATAAACACCAGCCGCCAAGCCAAGAAGTAAACCAACGATTAAAAAAAGGGGCTCGGTGCCAAATCGTTCGTCGACAAAACGCCCCCCAAAAATCCCAACTAAGACAGACCCGACAAGCTGGGAAGAGATGGCCGTCATCAAACCGATCGCCCGAAACGGATGGCGCTCATGCTGTCGCATACGAAAGCCTCACTTTTCATTTTCAGAATTTACTGTATTTTTAAAAAGGTTATCCTTATCCCTTTGTAAGCATACAATAGTGAAAACGCGATGTCAATGCGTTCGGTCACAAAAAGAGGGAAAATTTTTGGTAAGAAAAAGGGATGCGTCATCACATCCCTTTCTCGTGCTGAAATGGCGTTGGCGGAACATCGCTTTGCTTGAAATAGTAGCGAATCGCTTCGACAATCCGCTTCGATGCCCACCCATCACCGTACGGATTTGATGCTTTTGCCATTTGCTCGTACGCTTTTTCGTCTGTTAATAGTTCACTTGCTAGCGTGTAAATCGTTTGTTCATCCGTTCCAGCTAACTTGAGCGTTCCTGCTTCAATCCCTTCCGGACGCTCAGTCGTATCACGCAACACGAGGACAGGCACACCGAGTGAAGGGGCTTCTTCTTGCACACCGCCTGAATCCGTTAAAATGATGTGCGCTCTTGCTGCAAAGTTATGGAAGTCAATCACATCTAACGGCTCAATTAAATGAATGCGCGCATCATTTCCTAATATGTCGTTCGCCAACTCGCGCACGACAGGGTTTAAATGAACAGGATACACGACTTGCACATCATCATAATCTTCTACAAGCCTTTTGACCGCACGGAACATATTTCGCATCGGCTCGCCAAGGTTTTCACGACGATGCGCGGTCAATAAAATCATGCGGCTTCCTGCTACCTTTTCTAAAATCGGATGCGTATACGTCTCGCGCACCGTTGTTTTTAACGCATCGATCGCTGTGTTGCCTGTAATGAAAATGGCGTGCTCTGGCTTGTTTTCTGCACGTAAATTTTCGGCTGCTTTTGCGGTCGGGGCAAAATGCAAGTCAGCTAATACCCCCGTCAATTGTCGGTTCATTTCTTCCGGAAATGGCGAGTACTTATTCCACGTTCGAAGTCCTGCTTCCACGTGCCCGACGGCAATTTGGTTGTAAAATGCCGCCAGACTAGCGACAAACGTCGTTGTTGTGTCGCCATGAACGAGCACGATGTCTGGTTTTACTTTTTTCATGACATCGTCTAAGCCAGCGAGCGCCCTTGTCGTAATATCGACAAGCGTTTGACGCTCTTTCATAATATTTAAATCATAGTGCGGCTGAATGCCAAAAATATCAAGCACTTGATCAAGCATTTGGCGATGTTGTGCTGTCACAGTCACAATCGATTCAATGTCTTCGTACTTTTGCAACTCTAAAACGAGCGGAGCCATTTTGATCGCTTCCGGTCTCGTCCCGAAAATGGTCATGACTTTTCGTTTGTTCATCACGCCCACCTTACTTCGTTCCGAATAGACGGTCGCCAGCATCGCCAAGACCTGGGACGATATAGCCGTGATCGTTCAATTTTTCATCTAATGCGGCAATGTAAATGTCGACATCTGGATGCGCTTGTTGCACTGCTTCTACTCCTTCTGGTGCAGCGATTAAACACATAAACTTAATATTTTTTGCGCCACGTTTTTTCAACGCATGAATGGCTTCCACAGCGGATCCACCTGTCGCAAGCATCGGATCGACGACAATGAAGTCGCGCTCTTCGACATCTGTCGGAAGCTTTACATAATATTCAACAGGTTTTAACGTCTCTGGGTCGCGATATAAACCGATATGTCCAACTTTCGCCGCTGGAATAAGCTTTAAAATGCCATCGACCATTCCGATTCCTGCCCGTAAAATCGGGATAATGCCTAGTTTTTTACCTGCGATCACTTTCGCTTTCGCTTTGCTGACAGGCGTTTCGATTTCAACTTCTTGAAGCGGCAAATCACGTGTAATTTCAAATGCCATGAGCGTCGCTACTTCTTCGACAAGCTCACGGAACTCTTTTGTTCCTGTATGTTTGTCGCGAATGTATGTAAGCTTATGTTGAATTAACGGATGATCAAATACGTACACTTTACTCATGTCAATCGCTCCTTTTTCATATGCATTCTTGTAAATTTTACATAAAAACAGACGATGATTCAACCGAAGAAAAGGTGCCCCAGTCGGGACACCTGTCGTTATACGTACAATGGGAATTTTTCTGTTAATGCTGCAACGCGACGGCGCGCTTCGTCTAATTTTTGTTCATCGTCTTTATGTTTAAGCGCAATGGAAATGATGCGCGCAATTTCGTCCATTTCCTCAAGCCCAAAGCCGCGGCTTGTTACGGCCGCTGTCCCAATGCGAATGCCGCTTGTGACAAACGGGCTTTCCGGATCATACGGAATCGTATTTTTATTGACCGTAATACCGATCTCATCAAGCACTTTTTCAGCCACTTTTCCTGTTAATCCGATGGAGCGAAGGTCAATTAACAATAAATGGTTGTCTGTTCCACCAGAAACAAGTTTAAACCCTTCTGAAACTAGCGCTTCCGCTAAACGTTTCGCGTTGTTCACAATGTTTTGCGCATATGTTTTGAAATCATCTTGCAACGCCTCTCCGAGCGCAACAGCTTTGGCAGCGATGACATGCATGAGCGGACCGCCTTGAATGCCTGGGAAAATCGCTTTATCAATTTGTTTGGCAAATTGCTCTTGGCATAAAATCATGCCTCCGCGTGGACCGCGCAACGTTTTATGCGTTGTTGTCGTCACAAAATGAGCATATGGAACAGGATTTGGATGCAACCCTGCCGCAACAAGCCCAGCGATATGTGCCATATCGACCATGAAATAAGCGCCTACTTCATCGGCAATTTCACGAAACTTCGCAAAGTCAATCGTGCGAGGATATGCGCTTGCCCCAGCAACGATCAATTTCGGTTTATGTTTTAATGCTTTTTCACGAACGTCATCGTAGTTAATGCGATGCGTTTCTGGATCGACGCCATACTCAATAAAATTGTATTGTATACCGCTAAAGTTAACCGGGCTTCCGTGCGTCAAATGCCCTCCGTGTGATAAATTCATGCCAAGTACAGTATCCCCATGCTGTAAAATGGTGAAATATACCGCCATGTTCGCTTGTGCCCCAGAGTGCGGCTGAACATTTGCATGCTCCGCTCCGAACAATTGTTTTGCACGCTCACGCGCAAGCTCTTCAACGACGTCAACATGTTCACAACCACCGTAATAGCGACGTCCCGGGTATCCTTCTGCATATTTGTTCGTTAATACCGACCCTTGCGCTTCCATGACCGCTTCGCTAACGAAGTTTTCTGATGCAATTAATTCAATTTTCGTTTGTTGTCGTTTTAATTCATCTTGAATAGCTTGAAATACTTGCGGATCTTGCTGTGACAAGCGACTCATTGACAATCCTCCCCTAAAGTGTGAATATTCTTTTTTATCTTAACACATTTTCAAATGAAAAAGTGAACAAATTTAACCGATTGAACATGATTTGTTCGCCTTTTCTTGTGAATAAACGGCGCGCTCACCCCCGATCAGTTTCGGTCGTGTTTTCGCAAATGTGAGCGTCGCATGTCCAATTTGTTTGATCGATGTTCGCACAGGAACCGCAACATGCTTTAAATGCATGCCAATTAATGTAGCGCCGATATCAATACCAGCATCTGCACGAATATGTTCAACGACGACAGGGTCATCTAGCTGTGTATATGCATATGCCGCCATTGCGCCACCTGCGTTGCGAACAGGGATGACGGTCACCATTTCAAGCTGCTTTGTTACGGCAGTTTGACGTTCTACAACTAATGCGCGGTTTAAATGTTCACAACATTGAAACGCAAGCTGCACCCGTGTTTCATCACGCCATCGTTTTAATTCTTGAAACAACATCGCGGCAACGTCCATCGTACCTGCTGTTCCGATTTTTTCCCCAATGACTTCACTTGTGCTACATCCAATGACGACAACATCTTTATCCGTTAGCGGCACTTGTGCACGAAACTCAGCTAGCGCCGTTTGCCATTCATTGCGCCATCGTTCCATGTCCGTCACGATACTCCCACCTTTATTGCTCGTTTTCATAAGCAGAAATTTTTTGAATGCGTTTTTCGTGACGGCCTCCTTCAAATGGAGTCGTCAACCATACTTTTGCAATTTCTCGCGCCAATCCTGGTCCGATGACGCGCTCTCCCATCGCTAATATATTGCTGTCGTTATGCTCGCGCGTCGCTTTTGCACTAAATACGTCATGAACGAGGGCACAACGAATGCCTTTCACTTTGTTTGCTGCGATGCTCATGCCGATTCCTGTTCCGCAAATTAAAATCCCGCGGTCAAATTCACCGCTCGCCACTTTTTGTGCAACTGGCAGAGCATAATCTGGATAATCGACCGATGTTTCACACTCACACCCAAAGTCTGTATATTCAATCCCCATTTCATCCATGAGTTTTTTCATTTCCTCACGAATTCGAATGCCACCATGGTCTGATGCAATGGCTACTTTCACGTTTAAACCCCTCCTTATCGTTATAAAGAAAAAGCCGTCTCTTTTCATTTTAACGGGTCGAGACGGTCTTTTCATCATTTATTATGCTTACAAACGAAAACGGGCAATCGTTTGTTTTAATTTTTCTGCTTGCTCACCAAGTTCTGTCGCTAGCTCGCGCATGCTTTCAATGACCGCTGTTTGCTCTTGTGTCGCCGCTGTCACTTCTTCAGCACCGGCCGACGTTTGTTCGGCAATCGCCGCAACTTCTTGCGATTGAACAGATGTTTGTTGAATGTATTTCATTTGTTCATCGACAAGTTGGGCGATTTGTTTCACCGCATCTGCCACTTCATGAATCGATGCGCTCATATGCGAAATTGCTTCGTTTGTTTCATTTCCTTTTTTCGCTTCGTCATTTGCTTTGTTCACTTGTTCCGTAATTTGGTTAACGACGTTGGCTACTTCATGTTGAATGTTTTGAACGAGCTCTGAAATGCCTTGTACTGCTTTAGCACTTTCATCTGCTAGCTTTCTTACTTCTTCTGCAACGACAGCAAAACCTTTCCCGTGTTCACCAGCACGCGCTGCCTCAATTGAAGCATTTAACGCTAATAAATTCGTCTGCCCTGCAATATCTCCAACGAGCGAAATAATTTGCCCGACTTCTTTCGCATGATCTTCTAAACGCCGCACAACATGTAATGACGCTTCGTTGTTTTTCGCTAATTGTTGAATGCCTGCAATGAGTGAACCGATGACGCGACGGCTTTGTTCAAGCGTTTCGACCATATCCGTCGATAACTTTTCAGACTGCATCGCTTTTTGTTGTACATTTCCTGCGATCGCCAACACATCTTCCACCGCTTCTGCCGTTGTCTGCATCGCAACCGCTGAATTGTCCGCTCCTTTTGAAATTTCATCAATCGTGCGCGCAATGTTTTCCGCTTGTTCCGCAGCGACGCGAGACACGTTTGTCATCTCTGCTACTTTTTCATTCGTATGCGCAAAATTTTGTTGAATGTTGTACACCATATCACGTAAATTACTTAACATCGTATTAAACGCAATCGCAAGCGAACGAATTTCATCATCTGACTTTGGCACAGGTACATCTTGTCCAATTTCACCTTCTGCTGCTTTTAATGCGGCCTGTTCAAGTTGAGAAAGCGGTTTCGTAATAAAACGCGCCGCATAATATGCCAATACACCAGACCAAAAAATACCGAGTAATAGCGTCAAAATAGTAAACATATTTTTACTAAACGGAAGCCATGTTTTAACATAGTCATAAAGCACATAAATATAAAAGGCGCTCGTCGAATACGTAATAATTGCTAATACGGTTGTAAAAATGGCTAGCTTTTTTTGTAAGCTAAATGTATATTTTCCCCCCATCATATATCCCCCCTGCTTTATAGCTTTTCATGTAGCTTTTCGATTGCTTGTTCGAGCTCATCGCGCGTTTGGCGATACACATCAATTGCGCCACCAAATGGATCGATAACGTCTTTATTGTCACCAAGAAATTCGTTTAACGTAAACGTCTTTCCTTCTGCTTCTGGAAAACGCGCTAACACATGTTGCTTGTGACTTTCGGTCATCGTTAATACGTATGTCGCCCAGTCAATATGTTCTTTCGTTAACAACGCAGCGCGATGATCAATATGGATCCCTTTTTCAGCGAGCACCGCTTTCGCATGTTGTGACGCGTCGCTCCCATCAAACGCAAAAACGCCAGCTGACTTCACTTGTACGTGCGGCAGTTGTTTATGTTTGAGTAGCGCCTCCGCCATCGGACTTCGACACGTATTTCCTGTGCATACAAACAAAACGTTCGTTTCACTCACCATTCACACCTCTCATCATTTCCCACATGTTTACTATTATTATAAAACAAACCGTAGGACAAAATATAGACTAAACAAAAGAAAAAAAGAACTGGAAACGCCCAGCTCATAAAGGGAATAATAGTTTACATGCAAATAAAAGTAAAATAGCGCCGCCTAACGCTTCGCTATATGTACCTAACCAACGTTGAAAACGGCGCCCAAGAAGCAACCCCATCCACGTCAACACCATGCTCGTCAATCCGAATGCAATCACCGCAAATACGACTTCTACCCCGTAAATACCTAAACTTAATCCAACAGAAAAACTGTCGAGGCTCACGCTAAACGCAAATAAAAACAAACCGATGCCAACAGGCCTCAACCAACGTTCTTGTTCATGATGAAAGGAAGCGATGACCATCTGCAAACCGAGAATAAACAACAATGCTCCTCCGATATATGTCGCTGTATGCCCTAGCTGAATAGACAACAATCGACCGATCGCCATCCCAGCTAAAGGCATGACAATATGAAAAAAGCCTACCGTTAATCCAATGTAGGCAATTTGCTTCAAACGGAGCTGAAGCAATCCCATACCAAGGCTGACTGAAAATGCATCCATCCCCAACGCAAATGCCATCATCGCTAATGTGATCATTTCACCAATCATACAAATGCCTCCTTAGGACGTGCCCTCACGCTAACATATGCACGCTCTAAGGAGTTTAGACGTTATTTTTCCATCATTTGTTCATATCCTGCTGCCTTTAATAATCGGTTCATAATGGCTACACCCATTCCTTCATGCGGGAAAGACTCACTATAAATGATATCCACATTCGTTTCATCAAACGCTCGCAGTACATCATATAGCTGTCGAGCAACCGTTCGTAAATCGTTGCGTTGCCCACACGGAATGACGATATCCGCTTCATACGCATGACGTTTTTCTTCCGTTGTCAATACTCCTACTTTAAAACCATTGGCACGTTTTTCGTTGACAAGTTGTTGCAAAAATGTCGAAGAACCGTGGACAACAACTAGCGGAGCTTTCGGGGCGTAATGTGTATATTTCATCCCCGGAGATTTCGGCACCGCTTCTTTTTCCACAAGCGCGCGGTCGATATCCACAACTCCGATGACTCGTTCAATGTCCTCTTTCGTCACACCACCCGGTCGTAAAATGGTCGGGATTGCTGTCGTGCAGTCAATAACCGTCGATTCAACCCCAACACCCGTCGGTCCTCCATCAACAATGGCTGCAATACGACCATCTAAGTCATCAAGCACATGCTTTGCCGTCGTCGGACTCGGTCTGCCTGAACGATTGGCGCTCGGTGCAGCGATTGGAAGCCTGCTTGCTTCGATAAGCGCAAGGGCAATCGGATGATTCGGCATGCGCACGGCTACCGTATTTAACCCTGCTGTTACGCGGGGAGAGACTGCATCTTTTTTTGGAAGGACTAGTGTCAACGGACCAGGCCAAAAATGCTCTATCAATGTGTATGCAACAGGAGGAATGTCGCAAGCAATATCGTGCAATTGTTCTGTCGTTGCAATGTGGACAATGAGTGGATTATCGCTCGGTCTCCCTTTCGCTACAAAAATGTTTTCCACAGCCGCTGTGGACATGGCGTTCGCACCAAGTCCGTACACTGTTTCTGTCGGAAAAGCGACAAGGTCACCTCGTTGTAAATACGACGCTGCTTGTGTAATTTGTGGACAACTGTTTAAGTCATCCACATTTTTATCCACAAAAAACACATGTGTTTTCAACATTTTCACCTCATACATATTCAAGTTGCTTGTTTATTTATTGATATTTTACAAGCATTCCAAAGCCACTTCTTTCATGAGTATAAAAGATTCATACAAAATACTCAACAACTGTCCACAAATTGTGGATATGTTGTTCTTTTTTGTTGATAATTTTGTGGATATGTTATTGCATGAGCGTTTTCCATACTTCCACGACGAAAAATTTCACTTTTATTTGCTGTTCGTCTTCCACGACAAGCGGTTGTTCGTCAATTCGTTCTTGTTGCTCTATTTGCTTTTCCACAGGACGAACGGCTTCACCTGTGGAAAAATCGAGAAAACAGAGCGGTGGGAATAAAACGCACCACCAGTTTGCCCCCTCACCTTTGCCGAGCGTAATTAATACGGCATCGTACTCCCCAGCTGGATATACGTATGAACCGTATATTTTCGTTGGAAATGATACACGCCCAAACGTCACGTTGTAAGACTGATCGCTCTTCTTCTCATGAAGAACGCGAGCGACCGTTTGTTCAATGTCTGGCACATGTTGGGCAATGACTTGCTTTGCTTCTTCAAATGACGTTAAGTCGCTTACCCATGTCGTAATTTGTTCATTTACTGCGTCACGAACCGCGCGTTTTAACGCTTGATCCCCTGGCGAATCGCTATTTGCTAAAATGCGCAACCGTACCGCTTCGTTTGGAATCACAACGTCGCTTTGCGCCTCTGTTTGTTGCCCATATATTGTGACAATGCCACCAATCATCACGATCGTCATATATAAAATGATAACGTATTTGTTCATTGTTTCCCTCCCCTTTCTTGTTATGCATTGTAACCAGAAAGAGAGGTTGATAAACTATGAAAATGAAAAAATATAAAAAAGCTTCCGATGCTACTCGGAAGCGAGATCCGCGATGACGATGCGCTCCTTGCTGTTTATGTCAAAAAGAACGTCAACATGCGCGGAAGGAAACGTTTGCTGTAACATCGTTTGTACCGCCTGCCCTTGTCCGTGACCGATTTCAAATGCAATTAGTGCTTGCGAGGTAACTACGTGTGGCAATTGTTCCATCAAGCGACGATAAAATAACAAGCCATCTTCGCCACCAACAAGCGCACGAAGCGGTTCTTTTTGTACGACGGGCGATAATGTCGGGATGTCAGACGATGGAATATATGGCGGATTAGAAACGACAACATCCACTTGTATGCCACGGTCGATGATCGGTTGCAGTAAATCCCCCTCTAACCAATGAACGCGAGCGCCAAGCTGATCGGCATTTCGCTTCGCCACTTCAAGCGATGAAGCAGAAATGTCCACGCCGTACACATGCCACGTTGGTCGCTCTAACGACAACGTCACGGCAATCGCTCCGCTTCCCGTTCCGACATCAACGACGGAAAGCGTCTTTTCGATTGTTCGGGCAAGCACATGAGAAACAAGCTCTTCTGTTTCTGGGCGCGGAATTAATACGTGTTCATTGACGATAAACGTCCGCCCATAAAATTGTTCATATCCGATTAAATATTGAATCGGGATATGTTCAAGCGCATGTTTTTTTACATCCGCCATAAATGTTTGTTTACACGTTTCATCGATTGGCGCGCGCAAATTAGCAAATAGTTGCGCACGCGTCATTTGTAAGTGGTGGCGCAGCAGCCATTCCGCGGCCGTTTCTTCCTTCCCGTGCTCTCGGAAAAAAGAAGAAGCCCACCGAAGGACTTCATATATTTTACTGCTCATTGTTCGCTTGCTCCAATTTTTTCGATTGATCGTCTAAAATGAGCGCATCAATAATTTCGTCTAACTTTCCTTCTAACACTTGATCAAGTTTTTGAATCGTTAAACCAATACGATGATCGGTGACGCGATTTTGAGGAAAGTTGTACGTGCGAATGCGTTCAGAACGATCGCCTGTTCCGACCGCTTGTTTGCGCGTTTGGTCGTATTCGGCACGCGCTTCTTGTTGGTATTTATCGTAAATGCGCGCACGCAATACTTTCATCGCTTTTTCTTTATTTTTAATTTGCGATTTTTCGTCTTGGCACGATACGACGATACCCGTTGGAATGTGGGTCAAACGAACAGCCGACATCGTCGTATTGACGCTTTGTCCGCCCGGGCCACTTGAAGCAAACGTGTCAACGCGAATATCTTTTTCGTTAATTTCAATTTCGATTTCTTCCATCTCTGGCAAGCACGCAACTGTCGCGGTTGACGTATGAATGCGTCCGCCTGATTCTGTCTCTGGTACGCGTTGAACGCGATGGGCACCGTTTTCAAATTTTAATTTTGAATATGCCCCTTTTCCTTGAATCATAAAGATGATTTCTTTATAGCCGCCAAGTCCTGTCGGATGTGCTTCAATCACTTCTGTTTTCCATCCTTGCGATTCCGCATAACGCGTATACATGCGATATAAATCGCCTGCAAAAAGCGCAGCTTCCTCTCCACCTGCTGCTCCCCGAATTTCCATAATGACGTTTTTATCGTCATTCGGATCTTTCGGAAGCAACAATACTTTTAACTTTTCAACAAGCTGTTCCTCACGCTCTTCTAGTTCGCTAATTTCTTCTTTCACCATGTCGCGCATATCTGGGTCAAGCTTTTCTTCAAGCATCGCTTTCGCATCCGCCAACTGTTCGCGCACCGATTTATATTCGCGATACGTTTGTACCGTTTCCGCTAAATCGGACTGTTCTTTTGAATAATCACGTAATTTTTTCGGGTCATTTAATACTTCTGGATCCATTAATAGTTCATTTAGTTTTTCATAACGGGCTTCTACTGCCTGTAAACGATCGAACATTTTTCTCACCTCGACTTTTCATTATATCATAAACGACCATACGAAAAAACTCGCCCTTATGGACGAGTCGCTGTTTCTGTAATTGTTTTATTTTTAGCAGGATGATCAGGCACTTCGTGATGATGGCGGCAACGTGGTTCGTACGATTCGCTTGCGCCAATTAAAATGACGGGATCGTTATATGACGCTGGACGGCCGTTAATGAGTCGCTGCGTGCGCGATGCGGGAGAGCCACAGACGGTACAAACAGCTTGTAGTTTTGTCACCGATTCAGCGATAGACATTAACGTTGGAACAGGTCCAAAAGGTTCACCGCGAAAATCTTGATCTAAACCAGCGACAATGACGCGATATCCTTCATCGGCGAGCTGTTGAACAACATCAACGATATGTTCATCAAAAAATTGCACTTCATCAATTGCCACAACGTCCGTACTTGCGGAGATGTGTTTTCGAATGTCCGACGCACACGACACCGGAATAGCAATCACAGACGTTCCATTATGAGAAACAACAGCTTCTTCGCTATATCGATTATCGATCGCTGGCTTAAACACTTTCACTTCTTGCTTTGCAAATTGGGCACGGCGCACGCGGCGAATAAGTTCTTCCGATTTCCCAGAAAACATGCTTCCGCAAATGACTTCGAGCCAGCCGGATTGCTTCATGACATACATCAGGGCGTCTCCTTTCTTTCAAGCTTTCACGAAAAAAACAGGCAAGTGAAAAATGTTCGCTTGCCTGTTTTCATGACATACGGATTACTTAAGGCCGTATTTTTTGTTAAATTTATCAACACGTCCTGCAGCAGAAGCGAATTTTTGACGTCCTGTGTAGAATGGATGGCACGCCGAGCAAATTTCTACGCGCACTTCATCTTTTACAGAACCGCTCTCAAACTCGTTTCCACACGCGCATTTAACCATCACTTTTTTATAGTTTGGATGGATTCCTGCTTTCATCTCATTTCATCTCCTTCCGCCCTGAATCTTTTCGAAACAGAGTTTATATGCAATGAAAAACACACATGATAAAATTATAACAATCGTCCCGTTGTTTTGCAACTATCCATTTATAACCGTTTTAAATTTCCGGCTGTTTTCCACTCTTCATCTAACATCGCAAAAAACTCTTCGTTCGTCTTTGTTTGCTTTAATCGGTGAATAAACCGCTCAATAAAGTCTGGCGTATCTGACATCGTCTTACGAATCGCCCACAATTTTTCTAAATGTTCTCTCGGGATTAACAATTCTTCTTTCCGTGTACCCGAACGACGAATGTCGATAGCAGGGAAAATACGTTTTTCGGCTAATGAACGGTCGAGGTGCAGCTCCATATTTCCTGTCCCTTTAAATTCTTCGTAAATGACATCGTCCATGCGCGAGCCGGTATCGACAAGGGCAGTCGCTAAAATCGTTAAGCTGCCGCCTTCTTCAATGTTTCGCGCCGCTCCGAAAAACCGTTTCGGACGGTGGAATGCAGCCGGATCAATTCCCCCTGAAAGCGTTCGTCCGCTTGGCGGAATGACTAAGTTGTAGGCGCGCGCTAAACGCGTAATACTATCCATTAAAATGACAACGTCACGTTTATGCTCAACAAGACGCATCGCACGTTCAAGCACAAGCTCCGCCACTTTAATATGATTTTCTGGTACTTCATCAAACGTCGAGCTCACGACATCCGCCGATACAGAACGTTCAATATCCGTCACCTCTTCTGGACGCTCATCAATGAGTAAGACGATGAGCTCAACATCTGGGTGATTTGTTGTAATGCTGTTGGCAATTTCTTTCAACAACATCGTTTTTCCCGCTTTTGGAGGCGCGACAATTAAACCGCGCTGACCGAATCCGATCGGAGCAATCAAATCGATAAGACGAGTAGATAGTTTGTCCGGTGTCGTTTCTAGCTTCATTTGTCGGTTTGGATAAAGCGGCGTAAGCGCTGGGAAGTGAACGCGCTCTTTTGCGATTTCTGGGTCTTCACCGTTTACTGCTTCGACGTGCAACAAACCGAAATACCGTTCGTTTTCTTTTGGCGGGCGCACTTTCCCTGATACTTTATCACCGTTACGCAGATCAAAGCGGCGAATTTGCGATGCGGAAATATAAATATCTTCTGAACTAGGGGAATAGTTAATTGGACGTAAAAAACCAAACCCTTCTGATTGAATAATTTCAAGCACGCCTTCCATGAAAAAAAGACCGTCTTGTTCCGCGCGCGCTTTTAAAATGGCAAAAATTAATTCTTTTTTTGTCAGTTTACTGTAATATGATATTTTGTATTGACGAGCTAATTCATATAGCTCTTTAATCGTCATATTTTCTAGCGTTGCAATCGTTAAATCTCCTAACTCCATACTTACACCACTCTTTTATTTATTTTCATGAATTGCTCTTTGGGTTGGAAACAGCGAAGATGAAAAGATGATTACAAGAAGAAACGTAACACGACTATTTTACCCTTTTTTTATATTGTCAATCAATAGAAAAAGAGCGAGAGCGCGAAAAGTTCGCGCATCCCGCGATTATTTGATCACAAGGTTCGGCTTTTTCCTTAAGCTGTGGCGTCCTTCGATAAAACGAACGGTACCTGATTTTGCACGCATAACAACGGAGTGGGTTTCACCATATGCACCTTTAAATTGTACACCCCTTAGCAATTCTCCGTCCGTTACGCCTGTTGCCGCAAAAATGGCGTCGTCCCCTTTGACGAGATCTTCCATGCGCAATACACGGTTCACGTCAATACCCATTTTTTTACATCTTTCCAATTCAGCATCGTTTTGTGGCAGTAGTTTTCCTTGGATTTCTCCACCGAGGCACTTAAGCGCAACAGCCGCTAATACCCCTTCTGGTGCGCCTCCCGAACCAAATAAAATGTCTACACCTGTATGATCAAACGCTGTATTAATCGCAGCGGCGACGTCACCGTCATTAATGAGCTTAATGCGTGCACCTGCTTCGCGCAATTCCGCAATAATACGCTCGTGGCGTGGACGATTTAAAATAATCGCCACAACGTCTTCAATATCTTTATTTTTCGCTTTAGCAACAGCTTTTAAATTATCGATAATTGGCGCGTTAATGTCGATCATGCCGACCGCTTCTGGCCCAACCGCAATTTTGTCCATGTACATATCTGGCGCATGAAGCAAATTGCCGTGATCCGCCACAGCGACGACCGCTAACGCGTTCCATCCACCAGAAGCGACGATGTTCGTTCCTTCAAGCGGATCAACTGCCACATCAACGCGTGGACCGTAACCGTTGCCAAGCTTTTCCCCAATGTATAACATCGGTGCTTCGTCCATTTCCCCTTCACCGATGACAACCGTTCCTTTCATTGGGACTGTATCAAATACATCGCGCATCGCAGATGTGGCTGCTTCATCTGCTTCATCTTTTTTGCCACGCCCCATCCAGCGGGCCGCAGCTAAGGCAGCTGCTTCTGTTACACGGACAAGCTCCATCGATAAACTTCTTTCCATCGTTTCTCCCTCTCCCCTTTGTTGCATTATGTGCTCTTCAGCTGCTCGATTTCTTGCTCTGTCATTTTTTCACGCCAAATCGTCGCGCCAAGGTTGACAAGTTTGTCAACTAAGTTGCTGTAGCCACGATCAATATGTTCTAACCCTGTAATTTCTGTAACCCCTTCAGCCATTAATCCAGCGACAACAAGTGCAGCTCCTGCGCGCAAATCAGTGGCACGCACTTTTGCCCCTTGTAGTCGGGATGGACCTGTAATGATCGCTGAACGCCCCTCGACTTTCACGTTCGCATTCATGCGCCGCAATTCATCAATATGTTTAAATCGGGCACTATAAATTGTATCCGTCACAATGCTCGTCCCAGACGCTTTCGTTAATAGTGAAGTGAATGGCTGTTGTAAATCAGTCGGAAAGCCAGGGTACACGAGCGTTTTAATGTCGACAGCACGAAGATGATCTTTCGTCGCAATAAAAATTTGGTCATCGCTCGTTTCCACAACAACGCCCATTTCTCGCATTTTTGCAATGACCGCTTCTAAATGTTGCGGAATGACGTTGTCAATGATCATTTCTTTCCCCATAGCCGCACCGATAATCATATACGTTCCCGCTTCAATGCGATCTGGAATAATGGAATGGCGGCAACCGTGCAACTGTTCTACACCGTCAATGCGAATGACGTCTGTTCCTGCCCCTTTAATGCGCGCACCCATGTTCGTCAATAGCGTTGCAACATCAATAATTTCTGGCTCTTTTGCCGCGTTTTCAATAATCGTTCGTCCTTTTGCTAAGACGGCAGCTAACATAATGTTAATCGTCGCTCCAACGCTGACAACGTCCAAATAAATGCGCGCTCCACGAAGCTCTTCCGCCCGTAAATAAATCGCTCCTTGCTCGTTAGTCACTTTCGCCCCAAGCGCCTCAAATCCTTTAATGTGCTGATCAATGGGGCGCGGTCCTAGATGGCAACCGCCCGGAAGTCCGATGACCGCTTTTTTAAAACGTCCAAGCATCGCGCCCATCAAGTAATATGACGCGCGCAATTTTTTTACTTTTCCGTTCGGTAAAGGCATGGAAACGATATGCGACGGGTCAATGACGACTTCGTTTTCGTCAAAGTGAAATGTACCGCCAATTTCTTCAATTAACTGTCCTAACACATGAACGTCTGAAATGTTCGGCAACCCTTCAATGACTACAGGTGAGTTTGCTAAAATAGCGGCTGGAATGAGCGCGACGGCGCTATTTTTCGCTCCACTAATGCGCACGGAGCCTTGAAGGAGGTCACCGCCGACAATTTTTAACTTTTCCATATGTGTCTCCCTTCTCGCAAAGCGTCCTAGAACGCGACGGAAAACTGCTCAATCATTATTTTTGGTTTGCTTTATTCCAGTCTGCTAAAAACTTTTCGATACCTTGATCTGTAAGCGGATGTTTAAATAGTTGCATAAGCACGTTGTAAGGAACTGTCGCAATGTGTGCCCCTTTTAATGCTGCCTCTGTCACATGTTGTGGATGACGGATCGATGCCGCGATAATTTCTGTATCAATGTCGTGAATGGCGAAAATGTTTGCGATCGTTTCAATTAACTCTAAGCCGTTATGGCCGATATCGTCTAAGCGGCCTAAAAACGGCGATACGTATGTCGCACCAGCACGCGCCGCTAGCAACGCTTGATTCGCACTAAAAATGAGCGTGACATTCGTTTTAATTCCTTTTTCGCTAAATACTTTTACTGCCTTTAACCCTTCTGGCGTCATCGGCACTTTAATCGTAATGTTCGGTGCGATTTTCGCTAATTCTTCCCCTTCTGCAATCATTCCTTCTGCATCCGTTGCGATTACTTCGGCACTAACGGAACCGGAAACGAGAGAAGTAATTTCACGAAGACGATCGTGGAACGATACGTTTTCTTTTGCGACGAGGCTTGGGTTTGTTGTTACCCCCGCTAAAATGCCTAGTTCATGGGCGTGGCGAATTTCATCAATATTTGCCGTGTCAATAAAAAATTTCATAATTTTCAACCTCCTAAACGCTTTCAAAAATGAAATGAAACAAAACCGCCCGCTTCAGCAAGGCTGAAACGGTGCGGCTTGTATTACAACGCTTTACCAGAAGAACCGAATTCGCGCATTTTCCCAATGACTGTTTCTTTAATCGCATCGCGACCAGGGCCGAGGAATTTGCGTGGATCGTACACTTTTTCATCTTTCGCTAGCACTTCGCGCACAACTTTTGTAAATGCCATTTGGTTTTCTGTATTGACGTTAATTTTAGATGTACCGAGCGAAATGGCACGTTGAATTTGTTCTGTCGGGATACCTGTTCCGCCGTGTAAAACGAGCGGTACACCTGTACGATCGCGGATTTCTTCCATCTCTTTAAAACCTAATTTTGGTTCGCCTTTGTATGGACCGTGCACAGAACCGAGCGCCGGCGCTAAACAGTCGATGCCTGTACGCTTCACAAGCTCTTCGCACTCATCTGGATTTGCATAAATAATTCCTTCTGCAACAACATCATCTTCTTGTCCGCCGACTGTTCCTAGCTCCGCTTCAACGGATACGCCACGCGCATGAGCATACTCAACAACTTTTGTTGTAATTTCAACGTTTTCTTCAAACGGATGATGTGATGCGTCGATCATGACTGATGTAAATCCAGCGTCAATCGCTGCTTTACATTTTTCAAAGCTCGAACCGTGGTCAAGGTGAATCGCGACAGGAACAGTAATGTTCATGTCTTCCATTAATCCTTTCACCATGTTCACAATCGTTTTGAAGCCGCCCATGTAGCGAGCTGCTCCTTCAGACACGCCAAGGATCACAGGAGATTTTTCTTCTTCCGCTGCTGCTAAAATAGCTTGCGTCCATTCTAAATTGTTGATATTAAACTGACCGACCGCATACTTGCCTGCCAATGCTTGTTTAAGCATTTCCGTCATTG
This sequence comes from Anoxybacillus flavithermus, assembly GCF_002742685.1. Taxonomy (GTDB): domain Bacteria; phylum Bacillota; class Bacilli; order Bacillales; family Anoxybacillaceae; genus Anoxybacillus; species Anoxybacillus flavithermus_E. The sequence continues at coordinate 59,531 of NZ_PEDM01000004.1, read as the reverse complement.
AAACTAAAGGCATCGTTAAATCCTCCTTAAATTAGCCATTGTTCACTATCCGAAAGCGCCTTTCACATGTACAATGACCAAAATACGACAATTTTATACAAGACGACCTCGAATAGTATGTACATTATAAGAATAACAAACTTTGTTTCCACACATCAACCTTATTCACCGAAACGAACAAAACTTTGTGAAAAAAGTTCAAAAAGCTGTCAATGGTTAACCAATATATTTTTTCACTGCGTCGCGCATATCGTCTATATCAAAAGGTTTCGCAAAATGTGTCAGCGCACCGAGTTTTTTCGTCTCATGAATCATATCGAGTTCTCCGTAAGCTGTCATGACGATAACTTTTACATGTTCATTCATCTCTTTCATTTTCTTTAAAATTTCGACTCCGTCCATGCCCGGAATTTTCATATCTAACAATACTAAATCTGGGGAGTGCTTCGCAAACAAATCGAGCGCTTGAACACCGTTTGCAGCTTGATACGTTTCGTATCCTTCTTTTTGAAATACTTCGTTTAATAAAATGCGAATGCCGAATTGGTCGTCCACAATCAAAATCTTCCCCGCCATGATAAACACCTCTATTTTCTCTTTTTCATATGTAAAGCTCTTATTTTTTATTATCGTATCATTATTTCGAAATTTTTACCATTTATCCTGCTTCATGTTCGAATTTTGATCATTTTTTTATTTTTTAATATAATGAACACTAAACAAAACGTCGCATGAAAAGGGGATTTACCATGTTAAAAATATTATCGACGCAACTTACAGGGGTATTTCAACGAATAAGCGCCCAAGAAGAACAGCAGTTTGAAGATGCTGCGCGTTTACTTGCACAAGCAGTCATTAGTAACGGAACGATTTTTATTTACGGCATTAATGAAATGGAAGCAGTTGTCGCGGAAGCGCTACATGGAGCTGAAAAGTTACCAAACGTAAAACAGTTCAACATGAAAGAAGTGACAACCGCCGATCGCGTGCTTATCGTTTCACGCTTTTGCACAGATGAAGAAGCGATTCGCATCGCAAAACAGCTTCACGAACAAAACATATGGACGATCGGTATGTCATCTATCGCAGAGGACACGAAACCGTCGCTCGTTGATTATGTCGATGTACATATTGATTTATGTTTAAAACAACCGCTCGTTCCAACAGAAGATGGTACACGCGTTGGCTTTCCTGCTGCGATTGCCGCTTTATTTGCTTATCATAGCTTAGCGCTCATGACGCAAGAAATCGTTGCCGAATATGAATAAGAGGATGCCCATATCGGACATCCTCTATTATTTTTCTAGCGATGCGCGAATAAATTCGCGGAAAAGTGGTTGCGGGCGCGTCGGACGAGATGTAAACTCTGGATGGAACTGCGCGGCAACAAACCATGGATGATCTTTCAATTCGATAATTTCTACAAGACGTCCATCTGGGCTTGTTCCGGAAAAGACAAAACCATTTTCCTCCATCATCGTACGATATTCATTGTTAAATTCATAACGATGGCGATGGCGCTCATAAATGACTTCATCTTGATATGCTTCGTACGCTTTCGTTCCCTCAACGAGCTTGCACGGATACAAGCCGAGACGAAGCGTTCCCCCTAAATCTTCGATATCTTTTTGCTCTGGCAATAAGTCGATAATCGGATGTGGTGTGTTTGGATTAATTTCTGCTGAATGGGCATCTTTTAATCCGACGACATGACGAGCAAACTCCACAGATGCTAACTGCATACCTAAACAAATGCCAAGGAACGGAATGCGTTGCTCACGCGCATAGCGAATCGCCTCAATTTTTCCTTCAATACCACGGTCGCCAAATCCACCTGGAACGAGAATACCATTTACTCCTTGAAGCAACTGCGCCACATTATCGCGATCGACATGCTCTGAGTTAATCCAACGAATGTCTATATCCGCATCAAACGCATATCCTGCATGACGTAACGCTTCCACGACAGAAATGTACGCATCTTGAAGTTCAACGTATTTTCCAACGAGCGCAATCGTTGTTTTGTTTGATAAATTGCGCACTTTTTCGACGAGTGCGATCCATTCTGTCATATCCGCTTCGTTACAATTTAGTTTTAAATGTTCGCAAACGATTTGATCGAGCTTTTGTTCTTGAAGCATAAGCGGAACGGCATATAGTGTATCGGCATCGCGCGCTTCAATGACCGCTTTCGGATCAATGTCACAGAATAAAGCAATTTTATCTTTCATATCTTGAGACATCGGCATTTCTGTGCGCACGACGATGACGTTTGGCTGAATGCCTAAGCTGCGCAATTCTTTGACGCTATGTTGCGTCGGTTTCGTTTTCATTTCACCTGCCGCTTTAATGTACGGCACAAGCGTACAATGAATGTACATCACATTGTCGCGACCGACGTCGCTTTTAATTTGACGAATCGCTTCTAAAAACGGAAGAGATTCGATGTCGCCAACCGTTCCGCCAATTTCCGTAATGACGACATCAGCATTCGTTTCACGTCCTGCCCTAAACACACGTTCTTTAATTTCGTTTGTAATGTGCGGAATAACTTGTACTGTTCCGCCTAAATAGTCGCCACGGCGTTCCTTTTTCAATACCGTCGAATAAATTTTTCCTGTTGTTACGTTGCTGTATTTGTTCAAATTAATGTCAATAAAACGCTCATAATGGCCTAAATCTAAGTCTGTTTCCGCGCCGTCATCTGTGACAAACACTTCTCCGTGTTGATACGGACTCATCGTTCCTGGGTCAACGTTAATGTACGGATCAAATTTTTGAATCGTTACTTTCAAGCCGCGATTTTTTAATAAGCGACCGAGTGAAGCAGCCGTAATTCCTTTCCCAAGCGATGATACGACGCCGCCTGTTACAAAAATATATTTTGTCATGAAACCTTCCCCCTCAACTCATTTAGAATAGTTACATTTTGTGCGAATTCGGGGAAAAATAAAAACGCTCCGCTTACAAATATGTAAGGGAGCGAACGTATCTCTATGAAAAGAGCCCAAACAGAATTCTACATATATCGATGTAAAAAGTCAAGGTTATAATTCCTCATCTTCTTCTAACTCTAATTCTTCATCAACGACGTCTAACTCTTCATCAAGCGGGGCATCATCTAAATCTAGTTCTTCATCTAATAAATCGTCGATCACTTCTTCATCTTCATCTAATACAAAATCATCGTCTAACAGCTCTTCATCATCTAATAACTCTTCGTCTAAATCGTCATATACTAATTCGTCTTCATCGATGATATCGTCAAAGTCATCAAAGTCATCCGCCACTTTTTTCTTCTTCTTCACGCGCTCGACAGGTACCGCTTCATCTTCTGTTTGATCGTATGGATACCATGCGCGCAAGCCCCAAGCCGTTTCCCCAACACAAATAAACCGGCCGTCGACGTTTAAATCTGTATAAAATTGCGCTAATCGGGCGCTTACTTCACTTTCAGATAACCCTTTAATCGTGACTAGCTGTTCAACCATCTCTTGAAATGACACTGTTTGCTTTTTCTCACACAATAGCAAATATGCAAGTTCGACAAAAGACATCTCTCGCAATTGTTCTTGAGAGTATTGCTCCAAACTCACTTTCCGCACTCCCTTTCTCCAACGTATGAAAACAACAAAAATCCATACCATTCATTATAAACAAATTCATTTACTTTATGCTAGAGCGTTGCCCAAAAAAAATGTCGGGACATTCCCCGACATTACATATTGCGGCGATATTGTCCACCGACTTCATACAACGCTTTTGTAATTTGTCCTAAGCTGGCGACTTTTACCGTCTCCATCAGCTCGGCGAAAATGTTTCCGCCGCTTACCGCGACATGTTTTAACCGCGCAAGCGCTTCTTCCACTTCGTCTTTATGTTCTTCATGGAATTTGCGTAAGTTTTCGAGTTGAAGCTGCTTTTCTTCATATGATGCCCGCGCGAGCTGCAAGCTTTCAATTTCTTCTTCGACTGCTGCGTTCGGATTTAAATATGTGTTTACGCCAATAATCGGCAGCTCTCCGCTATGTTTTTTCATTTCGTAATACATTGATTCATCTTGAATTTTGCCGCGCTGATATTGCATTTCCATCGCACCAAGCACGCCACCGCGCTCATCAAGACGTTCAAATTCTTTTAATACCGCCTCTTCCACTAAGTCCGTTAATTCTTCGATAATAAATGATCCTTGTAGCGGATTTTCGTTTTTCGTTAATCCATGCTCTTTTGTAATAATAAGCTGAATCGCCATCGCACGACGAACAGACTCTTCAGTCGGCGTAGTGATCGCTTCATCATAGGCGTTCGTATGAAGCGAGTTGCAGTTATCGTGAAGCGCCATGAGCGCCTGTAACGTTGTGCGAATGTCATTAAAATCAATTTCTTGGGCGTGAAGCGAACGTCCTGATGTTTGTACGTGATATTTCAACTTTTGGCTTCGTTCGTTCGCCCCGTATTTTTCTCGCATCGCAACCGCCCAAATGCGTCTTGCTACTCGACCGATTACTGTATATTCTGGATCAAGGCCGTTGCTGAAGAAAAACGATAAGTTTGGTGCAAAATCATCAATGTGCATGCCTCGGCTTAAATAATATTCAACGTACGTAAAACCGTTCGCAAGCGTAAACGCTAATTGCGTGATCGGATTTGCTCCAGCTTCCGCAATATGATAGCCTGAGATGGAAACAGAATAATAGTTACGGACACGATTGTCGATAAAATATTGTTGAATATCTCCCATCATGCGCAAAGCAAATTCGGTTGAAAAAATGCACGTATTTTGTCCTTGATCTTCTTTTAAAATGTCCGCTTGAACCGTTCCGCGCACCGTCTGCAGCGTCCATGCTTTCACTTGTTCGTATTCTTCTTTCGTTAACTTTCGTCCAAGCTCTGCTTCTTTCTTCTCTACTTGTTGATCAATCGCTGTATTTAGAAACATCGCTAAAATGATTGGCGCAGGACCATTAATTGTCATCGATACAGATGTAAGCGGATGGCATAAATCAAACCCTTTGTATAATTTTTTCATATCATCTAACGTACAAACGCTTACACCACTTTCACCGATTTTCCCAAAAATATCTGGACGTTCATTCGGGTCTTCCCCATATAACGTGACAGAATCAAACGCGGTACTTAACCGTTTCGCTGGATCGTCTTTACATAAGTAATGGAAGCGCCGATTCGTCCGCTCTGGCGTACCTTCCCCTGCAAACTGTCGCTTCGGATCTTCCTCCTGCCGTTTAAACGGGAATACACCAGCGGTAAATGGAAATGCACCTGGAACGTTTTCTTTATAAAGCCATCGTAAAATTTCCCCGTAATCTTTAAACTTTGGCAGCGCCACTTTTGGAATGTCTAAACCTGCTAAACTTTTCGTCTTTAGCGGCGTGACGATTTCTTTATCGCGCACTTTTGTCACAAACTCTTTGGCAGCATATTTCTTTTTCACATCTTCCCATGAAGCTAATAGCTTTCTCGACTCTGGCGTTAATTTTTCCTCATATGATCGCTTCGCCTCTTGCAAAGCTGCCAACGCTTGTTCATCGTGGCGCTCATTCATCGTTTCGATGGCGCCTTCAAGCTGAAATACACGGCGAGCGATGTCACATTGCTCATTGACGCGCTTATGATATTGACGGATCGTATCGGCAATTTCGCGCAAATAATGGCGACGTTCGTTCGGGATAATGACGTTTTGTTTTTCGACACGATCGACTTTTTGCAACGTCGTCGTCCAATTTGTTCCCATTCGTTCGTTAATTAAGTCGATTAATGCGACAAAGAGCGTATTTGTTCCCGGGTCGTTAAATTGGCTGGCGATCGTTCCGAATACAGGCATTTCGCTAACATCGCGATCAAACAATTGATGGCTTCGTTGATATTGCTTTTGCACTTGGCGCTTTGCATCTTCTGAACCTTGTCGCTCAAATTTATTAATGACAATGAGATCGGCATAGTCGATCATATCGATTTTTTCAAGCTGCGATGGGGCGCCGAACTCGCTCGTCATCACATACATCGCAATATCACAAATATCTTTAATCGCTGCATCGCCTTGACCAATGCCGCTCGTTTCTACGATCACTAAATCAAAGCCTGCCGCTTTAACGACTTCAATTGCATCTTGAATGGCAAGCGACAATTCTGAACGCGAGCTTCGTGTCGCCAAGCTACGCATATACACACGTGGAGAAGAAATGGCATTCATACGAATGCGATCTCCAAGCAACGCACCGCCCGTTTTTTGCTTCGTCGGGTCCACCGATAAAATGGCTACTTTCTTCTCTGGAATTTCATTCAAAAAGCGACGAACGAGCTCATCAGTAAGCGAGCTTTTGCCAGCTCCACCTGTTCCGGTAACCCCGACGACGGGAACGCGCTTGGCCATCGCTTTGACCCGTTGTAAAACCGCTTCTGCTGTCGCAGCTACTTCACTATGGGCATTCACGCGGTTTTCACACACAGTAATTAAGCGCGCCACCGCTTGAACGTCTCCGTTTGCTAATCGTTCCACTTCATCTGTTATTTCTCTGACCGTTGGGAAATCGCATTCTTCCATCATGATGTTAATCATTCCTTGCAACCCGTAACGCCGTCCGTCTTCTGGTGAAAAAATACGAGCGATACCATACGCGTGCAATTCTTTTATTTCCCTTGGAATAATCACGCCGCCACCGCCGCCGTAAATGCGAATATGCGAAGCGCCACGTTGTTGCAATAAGTCGTACATATATTTAAAAAACTCCATATGTCCGCCTTGATACGAAGATACAGCAATCCCTTGTACGTCTTCTTGAATCGCAGCGTTTACAATTTCTTCAACCGAGCGGTTATGACCGAGATGAATGACCTCCGCTCCACTCGCTTGTAAAATGCGGCGCATAATGTTAATGGCCGCATCGTGCCCATCAAACAAACTCGATGCCGTCACAAAGCGAACGTGATGTTTCGGACGATAAATGTGCGCCATCTTTCTCCCATCCCCTTTCGCTACCGCTTCATAATGCCTTCGAGCAATAGCTTTGTTTGCCATTCAATATATTCATCGAGCGTATACATTTTTTTCAACGCCCACCGACGGAACCCCCACATTTGACCGAGAACAAAAATGTTATGTGCAAACAATTGAATTTCTTGTTCTGTAAGCGAAAATACCCCGTTGTCGACACAGCGCCGTAAAATATGTTCAAACATCGCCACCATTTGCAATTCTTTGTTTAACACGTACGGAAGCGATTCTTTGCCGAGCGACTTCGCTTCTTGATACATGACGAGCACTTCGTCTTGCAGCTCGTCAACAACGCGAAAATAGTAATCAATCGCTAATTTTAACCCGTCTAAATCCCCTTTTGTCGTATCGATGGCTTGCTCCATGCGATCGCGTACTTCATCGTAAATTCGGTCGCACACTAAATAAAGAACGTCTTCCTTTTTGCGAATGTATTCGTATAACGTTCCGATGCTAAAGCCAGAAGCGCGGGCAATTTCGCGCGTCGTCGTTTGATGAAACCCTTTTTGTTTAAATAACGAAATTGCCCCTTTAATCATTTGATTGCGCCTTTTTTTCACAAGCCGTTCGTCTTTCACAGACGCGGGCACTTCACGCTTTTTCATTACATCACTCCTATTTCGTTAACATTCTTGAAATAACGATGCGCTGAATTTCTTGCGTGCCTTCATAAATTTGCGTAATTTTTGCATCGCGCATAAAGCGTTCTACTGGATAGTCTTTCGTATAGCCGTAACCGCCGAAAATTTGTACCGCTTCAACGGTGACTTTCATCGCTGTATCCCCTGCAAACAATTTCGCCATCGCTGATTCTTTTCCGTACGGTAAGCCGTTTGATTCGAGCCATGCTGCTTGATATGTTAATAAACGTGCCGCTTCGATGGCCGTTGCCATATCCGCTAGTTTAAAAGCGATGCCTTGTTGTTCTGCGATTGGCTTGCCGAATTGAACGCGCCCTTTCGCATATTCTACCGCTGCATCTAGCGCCCCTTGCGCGATGCCAACCGCCTGCGCCGCAATGCCGTTTCGTCCGCCATCGAGCGTCATCATCGCAATTTTAAATCCTTCCCCTTCTTCGCCGAGTAAATTTTCTTTCGGAATGCGGCAATCTTCAAAAATAAGCTCCGTCGTTGGCGATGAACGAATGCCGAGCTTTTTCTCTTTTTTCCCGATCGAAAACCCGGGCGTTCCTTTTTCAACAATAAATGCGCTAATGCCGCGATGCTTTTTCTCTGGGTCAGTGACCGCAAACACGACATAAATGTCCGCTTCCCCACCGTTTGTAATCCATACTTTTGAGCCGTTTAGTACGTAATGGTCGCCATCGCGAACCGCACGCGTTTTCATCGCTGAAACGTCAGAACCTGCCCCTGGCTCAGACAAACCGTATGCGCCAAGCTTTTCACCTGTCGCTAACGCCCGTAAATACGTTTGTTTTTGTTGTTCTGTCCCAAATTTATAAATCGGCCAACTCGCTAACGAAATGTGAGCTGATAGCGTCACTCCTGTCGAGGCGCACACTTTGGAAAGCTCCTCGACAGCGATGACGTATGCTAAATAGTCGCTGCCGATGCCACCGTATTGTTCTGGCCACGGAATGCCCGTTAAACCGAGCTCCGCCATTTTGTTGAAAATGCTGCGATCAAATCGTTCTTCTTCATCGCGTTCCGCCGCTGTCGGTGCCACTTCATTTTTCGCGAAGTCGCGCACCATTTTTCGTATCATTTCATGTTCTTCACTTAGTTGAAAATTCATTTTCCCATCCCCTTTAACAAATGTTTACTAATCACAAGCCGTTGAATTTCGCTCGTCCCTTCGTAAATTTCACATACTTTCGCATCGCGGAATAACCGCTCAACCGGATAGTCTTCTGTGTAGCCGTTTCCGCCAAAAATTTGTACCGCTTCGATAGCGTTTTCCATCGCTGTTTTTGATGCAAAAAGCTTCGCCATCGATGCTTCTTTTCCACACGGCATGCCGTTTGAGCGTAAAAAAGCCGCATGATAAACGAGCAATTTCGCCGCTTCGACGTTCGTTGCCATATCAGCTAGTTTAAACGCAATACCTTGTTGTTCGGCAATCGGCTTTCCGAACTGAATGCGTTCTTTCGCATAGCTCGTCGCATGTTCCAGCGCTGCTTCCGCAATACCGAGCGATTGCGCCGCAATTCCAATGCGCCCGACATCTAAATTAGCCATCGCAATTGTAAATCCGTCCCCTTCTTGACCAAGCAAGTTTTCTGCTGGCACACGCATATCTTCGAACGACAGTTGTACCGTGCGCGATCCGTGAAGCCCCATTTTTTTCTCGTCTTTTCCGATAACAAGCCCTGGGGTATGTTTTTCAACGATAAATGCGCTTACTCCTTTACTTCCTTTTTCTTCTGGATTTGTACGGGCAAATACGATGTACGTGTCCGCTTCTCCACCGTTTGTAATAAATACTTTCGATCCGTTTAATACGTAATGATCGCCATCGCGGATAGCCGTCGTTTTTAAGCTTGCCGCGTCCGATCCCGATCCTGGCTCTGTTAAACAAAACGCCCCTAAATATTCTCCACGCGCTAGCTTCGGCACATATTTTTGCTTTTGCTCTTCCGTTCCGAAATATAAAATCGGATTTGTGCCGACAGACGTATGGACAGATAAAATGACCCCAACCGTTGCACTCACTTTTGAAATTTCATGTATCGCAATGATATATGACGTAAAATCCATCCCCGCACCGCCATATTGTTCAGGTACAGTAATCCCCATTAAGCCGAGCTCCGCCATTTTTTCAAGAATGGGCCGCGGAAACTCCCCACGCTCCATGCGCTCGACAAACGGTGCAATTTCATTTGCCGCAAACTCGCGCACCATTTGACGCATCATTTGTTGTTCTTCTGTAAAATGTAACTTCATGATGCCAACCCCTTTATTCGTACGTGTAAAATCCTCGTCCCGTTTTTCGTCCGAGCCAACCCGCTTTCACATATTTACGTAAAAGCGGACATGGACGGTATTTGTCATCCCCAAGTCCATCATGAAGCACTTCCATAATATACAAGCACGTATCTAATCCAATAAAATCAGCTAAGGTAAGCGGTCCCATCGGATGATTCATCCCGAGCTTCATCACTTCATCAATCGCTTCTTTCGTCGCAACCCCTTCATATAAACAATAAATGGCTTCGTTAATCATCGGCATTAATACACGATTCGAAACGAATCCTGGGAAGTCGTTCACTTCAACCGGTACTTTTCCTAACGTTTTTGTCATTTGTTCAATCGCTTCATACACTTCATCAGCCGTTGCAAGACCGCGAATAATTTCGACAAGTTTCATAATTGGTACTGGATTCATAAAATGCATGCCAATGACTTTTTCTGGTCGTTTCGTTGCTGCGGCAATTTCTGTGATCGGTAATGAGGACGTATTTGTTGCTAAAATGGCATGCGGAGGTGTGATTTCATCTAGCTGCGCAAACAACGCTGTTTTCACATCCATATTTTCAACGACCGCTTCGATCACGATATCAACATCGCTTCCATCGCGCACATTTGTCGAGGTGCGAATACGGCCCATCGTTTCATCGCGCTGTTGTTCGCTTAATGTTCCTTTTTCAAAAAACTTGTTGATGCTTTTTGCGATATTGTTCAGCCCCCATTGTACCCGCTCTTCACTGACATCGTTTAAAATGACGTCATATCCTGCTGTGGCACACACTTGAGCAATTCCTGATCCCATTTGGCCTGCGCCAACAACCATCACTTTTTTCATGTCCCCATCCCCCATTAATGAACTTCAATCATAATTGCGTCGCCTTGACCGCCGCCGCTGCAAATAGCTGCAATGCCCGTGCCGCCACCACGGCGTTTTAATTCATGAATTAACGTAATAATAATGCGCGCACCGCTTGCACCGATCGGATGCCCGAGCGCAATGGCGCCACCGTTGACGTTCACTTTTTCTTCTGGCAAATCAGCAATTTTCATGCTTGCTAAAGCGACAGCAGCGAACGCTTCGTTAATTTCAAATAAATCAATGTCATGTACGGTTTTTCCTGTTTTGCGCAACAACTCATTGATAACAATGCCTGGCGTTTTCGGAAAATCTTTTGCTTCAATCGCAATCGCCGTATGAGCAACAATTGTCGCAAGTGGAGTAAGACCTTCTTTTTGTGCTCGTTCTTCGCTCATTAATACGAGTGCGGCTGCTCCATCGTTTACACCCGGCGCATTGCCTGCTGTGATCGTGCCTGTTGGATCAAACACGGGCGCGAGTTTCGCTAATTTTTCAAGCGATGTATCTTTTCGTGGCGATTCATCAATCGCTACCGTGATCGGCTCTCCTTTTCGTTGCGGAATGGCAACAGGGACGATTTCTTCTGCCAGCTTTCCGCTTTCGATCGCCGCAATCGCTAATTGATGGCTGCGATACGCCCAACGGTCTTGCTCTTCGCGCGTAATACCTAATTCTTTCGCTGTTTCACTTCCATAAATGCCCATATGCACACCTGTAAAGCTGCATGTTAATCCGTCATATACCATTAAATCTTTTACCGTTGAATCGCCCATGCGCAATCCCCAACGTGCTTTCGGTAATATATACGGCGCATTGCTCATCGATTCCATTCCACCCGCAACGATCACATCGGCATCCCCAGCACGAATGATTTGATCACCGAGCGTGACGCTGCGCATCCCTGAGGCGCATACTTTATTAATCGTTTCTGTTTTCGTCTCCCACGGAATTCCCGCTTCTCTTGCCGCTTGTCGCGACGGCAGTTGCCCTTGTCCACCTTGCAATACAGTGCCAAATACGACTTCATCGACATCTTCTGCACGAACGTTTGCACGCACGAGCGCCTCTTTGATCGCCATGCCTCCAAGCTGTGCGGCGCTAAATGAACTTAAACTGCCACCGAATTTTCCAAATGGCGTGCGTACCCCACTAACAATGACCGTTTTTCCCATATTTCTCCCCCTTTTCGTCATAAGAAAGCCCTTTCAAAAATATTGAGCGAACGCTCGTTCAACAATTTACGGGCAAAGAAGGCGCACGAAACCGTACACCTTCCTGTTGTTTTCATTATACTGAAAATATCTTAAAAATAAAACTATTTATTTTTTTTAGAATTTTTTAATGAACAGATCCAAATACCGCCTTTTCTAACAGCTCAGCAACATCATACGTGCCGACTTTTTCCTCCACTTCTTTTGCTTTCGTTCCGTCTGATAACATTGTTAAACAGTACGGACAGCCAGAGCTAATAACTGTTGGATTCACTTCAAGCGCCTGTTCTGTTCGCGCCACGTTAATGCGTGTGCCTGTCGTTTCTTCCATCCACATTAATCCGCCACCTGCACCGCAACACATGCCTGTTTCGCGATGACGTGCCATTTCGACGAGCTTCACACCCGGAATCGCTTTCAAAATTTGACGCGGTGCATCGTATACGTCGTTATATCGACCTAAATAACATGAATCGTGGAATGTCACGATTTCGTTTACTTCATATTTCGGGACAAGACGGCCTTCTTCAACAAGCTTTGCTAGTAACTCTGTATGGTGATATACTTCCGCTTCAAAGCCGAAATCCGGATATTCATTTTTGAATGTGTTGTACGCATGCGGGTCAATCGTCACAATTTTTTTCACGCCCGCTTTTTCGAATTCGGCAATGTTTGCGGTCGCTAGTTCTTGGAATAAAAATTCGTTTCCTAAACGACGCGGCGTATCGCCAGAGTTTTTCTCCTTGTTTCCTAAAATCGCAAATTTTACCCCCGCCTCGTTTAATAGGCGCGCAAAAGCTAACGCAATTTTTTGGCTTCGGTTATCGAATGAACCCATCGAGCCGACCCAGAATAAATATTCGAATCCTTCCCCTGCTTTTTGCATTTCCTTTACTGTCGGAATGCGTACATCTTCACGCAACTCGCGCCAATTTTCTTTTTCTTTGCGATTCAGTCCCCATGGATTTCCTTGACGTTCGATATTTGTCATCGCACGCTGTGCATCTGGGTTTAACTTTCCTTCTGTTAATACGAGGTAACGACGTAAATCAATAATTTTATCGACATGTTCATTCATAACCGGACATTGGTCTTCACAGTTGCGGCACGTCGTACATGCCCAAATTTCTTCTTCCGTAATAACATCGCCAATTAAGTTCGGCATTTCGATCGTTGCGGCTTGTTCTTGCATTCCTTGTGCCATAAAAGCGAGCTGGTTTCCTTTTGTGTTCGCAAACGCAAACGTTGGCACCCAAGGAGCTTTCGATGTAATGGCTGCGCCCTTTTCAGTTAAATGGTCACGCAATTTTAAAATAAGATCCATCGGTGATAACATTTTCCCTGTCCCCGTTGCTGGACACATGTTCGTACAGCGCCCGCACTCGACACACGCATATAAATCGATGAGTTGCGTTTGCTTAAAGTCTTCAATTTTCCCAACACCAAACGATTCTTGTGTTTCATCTTCAAAGTTGATTTTCTCAAGCTTCGGTCTCGTTAACCGACTAAAAAAGACGTTGACTGGTCCAGCGATTAAATGCGCATGTTTCGATTGTGGCACGTACACTAAAAACGTTAATAAAATAAGCAAGTGCACCCACCAAGCAACAAAAAACAACACCGCTGCCCCTGCTTCTCCTACCCAACTAAACGCAAGGGCAATCGCAGAAGCGACAGGTTCGCTCCATGATGGTCCTTCGTTATGCCAAATGCGCCCCATACCGTTTCCAAACAGCACGGAAAGCATAAGTCCGCCGATAAAAATAAGGACAAGCCCTGCTTTAAAATCGCGTTTTAAACGGACGAGCTTTTCGATGTAACGGCGATAAAACGCCCATAATACCGCCACTAAAATAAGCAATGTGACAATTTCTTGGAAAAACGTAAACGCTGGATAAAGCGGTCCGAGCGGCAAGTGCGCTCCCGGTACAAGTCCCTTAATGATAAAGTCAATCGCTCCGAACTGAACGAGAATAAAACCGTAAAAAAACATGACATGAATGATACCGCTTTTTTTATCTTTTAACAGCTTTTTTTGCCCAAAGACGTTCACCCATATGTTTTGCAGACGCTCTTTTACTTTTCCATCAAACTCTACTTTTTTCCCTAGTTTAATATACGCAATGCGCGTTTTCACGAGATAAACAAATAAATGAACCGCGTACGCTGTCACAAGCAAAAAAGCAATCCAGTTCAACCAAAGCACGATACCCTTCCCCCTTTGTTGTAAAAATAAAATAAATTTTCTGAACAAACTTACTTTCATTATATAATGAATGAGCATTCAGTCAATATTTTTTCTCATTTTTTATTTTCTTTTTGGGAAAACTACAACAACGAAAGGAGTGGGGGCATGCGCTGGCTCATGATTGTCATCATTTTATTGTTTCTTCTTTTGCTCGATTATAAATGGGGCAACAAAGTGTCAAAAGCAGTAGCACGAAAAAAAATCGGCGTCGAGCGTCAAAGTGACATCACGCTATTTACGACGGGCGAAACGTTGTTTGAAGACTATTTTGCGCAACTAGAACGAGCGAAACATCATATTCACATTTTATTTTACATCGTACGCGATGATGAAATCGGGCAGCGATTTTTTTCTTTACTTGAACAAAAAGTAAATGAAGGGGTAGAAGTGCGTCTGCTCGTCGATTGGGTTGGCAGTTTCGGGTTATCGGCTTCCCTCCGACAAAAAAGCGGGCAATTTGCCTTCGCGAACCGTCCGACATTGCCGTTTTTTTTCTACAAATTAAACGAACGAAATCATCGAAAAATTACGGTCATTGATGGGAAAATCGGCTATTTAGGCGGGTTTAACATCGGAAAAGAATATATTGGTCAAGATCCGAAGTTTGGCCATTGGCGAGACTATCATTTGAAAATCATAGGAGAAGGAGTCCATGATTTACAACGACAGTTTCAAGAAGATTGGAAAAAAGCGACTGGGCAATCGTTTGGAGATGATGAACGGTATTTTCCATCTCTTGAAAAGGGAACGGTCAAACACCGCTTTCTTCCGACAGATGGAGCATATTTAGAGGATGAGTTTATTCAACTGATCGAACAAGCGAAGAGAGAAATTTTAATCGGTACTCCATACTTCATTCCGAGCCAAAAATTGATGCACGCTCTTTTGAAAGCGATGAAACGTGGGGTTCAACTAACGATTATCGCACCGATTCAAGCCGATCATCCGTTTGTGAAAGAAGCTTCATTTCCTTATTTTCGTCAACTTCTTCATGCAGGCGCTCATATTTATCAGTTTTACAATGGGTTTTACCATGCAAAAGTGATCGTCATTGATGATGACATATGTGATATCGGCACAGCGAATTTCGATCATCGCAGTTTGTTTATCAACTACGAAATGAATTGTTACATATATGACAAACCGTTTATTCAACATGTGAAACAAACAATCGCCCACGATATCGACACAGCGACGTTGTTGACAGCGGAATATTTCCGCAAACAAACATGGTTTCAACGCCTAAAAGAAGCCACCGCGACAATGATGGCCCCATTATTGTAAAAAGGGGCTGACTCAAAAGCCTTTCTCCACGAAAGAGACAATATATAGTTTCACAAAGATGTTTCGTGCACATATATAGTATGACAAAGGGTGCCCTATTGGGGACACCCTCTTTCGTATTACATTTTTTCCGGTGCGTGTACACCGACAAGCGCTAAAGCATTTTTTAATGTAATTTGCACCGCTTTCATGAGCGCTAGGCGAGCACGGCTTTTTTCCACGTTCGTTGCATCAAGCACTTTTTCCGCATTGTAAAAACTATGCAACGCAGACGCAAGATCAAAAATGTAGTTCGTCATGCGATGTGGTGAACGTTTCACGGCTGCTTCTGCCACGGCGGAAGGAAACTCCCCGAGTTTTTTCAATAAGTCTATTTCTTTTTCTGCTAATTCGTACGTGAAAGAGAGGTCACCATCATAAGATAACCCTTGTTCTTCTCCTTGACGAAGCATGCTGCATACGCGCGCATGGGCATATTGCGCATAGTACACAGGGTTTTCATTCGATTGCGACACCGCTAAGTCCATATCGAAATCTAAATGCGTATCCGATGAACGCATCGCGAAGAAATAACGCGTCGCATCTAATCCGACTTCTTCCATTAAGTCGCGCAGCGTAACAGCCTTTCCTGTCCGCTTACTCATACGCACTTTTTCACCGTTTTGATATAAGCTGACGAGCTGAATAATTTCAACTTCTAATACATCAGGGTCGTATCCGAGCGCAGCGATCGCCGCCTTCATACGCGGAATGTAGCCGTGATGGTCCGCGCCCCAAATGTTAATCACTTTTTCAAACCCACGCTCAAGTTTATCTTGATGATATGCGATATCTGGTAATAAATATGTGTACGTACCATCTTGTTTAATAAGTACGCGGTCTTTGTCGTCACCGAATGTCGTCGAGCGGAACCATGTCGCACCGTCTTGTTCATAAATATGTCCTCTTTCGCGCAACGTTTCAAGCGCCTTTTCGATTTTTCCGTTATGGTAAAGAGACGTTTCCGAATACCATACGTCAAACGTGACGCGGAAGTCGGCTAAGTCTTTTTTTATTTTATCCATTTCAAACGCTAGTCCATACTCACGAAATTGTTGCAGTCGCTCTTGTTCATCGAGTGTGACAAACTTGTCACCATGTTCTTCCGCTAACTTTTTCCCTAGTTCAATAATATCTTCACCGAAATATCCGTCTTCTGGCATATCCTTATCGATACCAAGTGCTTGAAAATAACGCGCTTCGACCGACTTGGCTAAATTGGCAATTTGATTGCCAGCATCGTTAATGTAATATTCACGAGTGACATTAAAACCTGATTTTTCCAAAATATTACACAACGAATCACCAACCGCCGCTCCACGGGCATGTCCTAAATGTAAACTACCTGTCGGATTTGCGGAGACGAACTCAACCTGCACTTTTTGACCTTGACCGACGTTTGTTTCACCGTATGCGTCCCCTGCTTGTAAAATGGCCGGAACGAGCTCAGTCAAATAACGATTATCCATGTAAAAGTTAATAAACCCTGGTCCAGCAATGTCCACTTTTTGAACGAACACGGCTTCCCCGTGAAAATGCCGAACAATGTCTTCGGCAATCATACGTGGTGCCTTTTTCGCAACGCGCGCGAGTTGCATCGCAACGTTTGTTGAATAATCGCCGTGCGCTTTATCTTTCGGCGTCTCTAAAATGACGTTTGGAACGTCTGTCTCCGTCGCCACTCCTGAGCGAATGACTGCTTCTTTAATTTCTTCTTTTAATTTTTGCTTCATTTGTTCAACAATATTCATTTTTTTGCCTCCTTAAACGAAATCGTCACGGCATGACGACCGACATGTTTGCCTGATAAGTGAAGTATGTAAGAAAAAAACAACTGTCCTTTTTTCGTTTTCTCGTTATACTGATACAATACTTGTTCTGTTTTTGTTTTCATTTCCCAGCGCGCCACTGGACTTTCGTACGTGCCGATCGTTTCCGACTGTTTACGAAACGTATGGCGCATCGAAATGGCCCCAGAGCGAAGCACGACAACTTCATCATTGGCGATTTTTACGACGTTTTTAATCGTTTCTCCTTCATGCGTCTCTTCAAACGTCACATACGTCGCATCTCCTTTTAAGTAGTATAAACCATTTGCCTCGATGACAACAATTTCTTTTCGCGCGCCATCACGAATTTCCGTCACTTGCTTTAGTCGTATCGGTATTCCGTTCACCTTCCCCACATCCTCGCTGTTGTTGTGACTGTAGTTAAGTATAGAAAAAGAGGCGCATACATGCAATAGGCGGCCTCTTTTTAGAGACCGCCTAACATATTATACCTGCTTTAAGTTTTTTACTACATTCCATGCAAACACGAGCACAGCGAGCGTCACAAGAGTACCTCCGATTGCTGTCAACGGAATGAATGCTTCATTTCCAGAGACGACAAACGCTAAGCCGATCATCATCGCTGGTAATCCGATGTTATGAAACCAAAAATGTGCTTTCGCTGTTTTCGTTTCCGCAATATGAGGGAATAAATGATATAAAATGCCAGCAAGCGTCAAAGCCGTCCAACCGAGCAAGTTAATATGGACGTGAACAGGTGTAAATGTAAAAACGTGTGTCATCGACATATAAAGCCCTAAACAGACACCGATTGCGAAATAAACAGCAGAAATTTTAATTAATCGAATGCCCATTTTTCTCACCTCCTTTCCAATATTGACACTATGTAAATGTTACTTTCAATGTATGACGTTGGCAATACTTTTATGAAAAAAAATCCCTATCTCACCGACAGGGATTTTTGTCTTTATTTGACCCAACCGAGAAGCATTTCGCGTACAAGCTTGCTTGCTGTGTTGGCTGTTTGTTCAGAATGGTCATACACAGGTGCAACTTCAACTAAATCTGCTCCGACAACGCGCACGTCGGAACGAGCGATCGCGTGAATGGCAGCTAATAGCTCTTTTGACGTAATGCCGCCAGCATCGACCGTTCCCGTTCCTGGCGCATGCGCTGGATCTAATACGTCAATGTCGATCGTGACATATACCGGGCGGCCTGCAAGCGTTGGAAGCACTTCTTTTAACGGCTCAAGTACGTCAAATTTCGCAATATACATGCCGTTTTCTTTTGCCCATTCAAATTCTTCTTTCATTCCTGAACGAATGCCGAAAGAATATACATTTTTCGGTCCAATGAGTTCCGCAATTTTACGAATTGGCGTAGAATGCGACAACGGCTCGCCTTCATAATGCTCGCGTAAATCTGTGTGCGCATCCATATGAATAATCGCTAAATCGGGATACTTTTTATATACTGCCTTCATGACTGGCCAAGACACTAAATGCTCTCCGCCGAGACCGAGCGGAAATTTTCCCGCTTCCAATATGCGATCGACAAACTGTTCAATCATATCTAAACTGCGTTGCGCATTACCGAATGGTAAAGGAATGTCACCCGCATCAAAATATTTCACTTCATCGAGCTCACGGTCTAAGTATGGGCTGTATTCCTCAAGCCCAATCGACACTTCGCGAATGCGCGCTGGACCGAAGCGAGAGCCTGGGCGATAGCTGACTGTCCAGTCCATTGGCATCCCATAAATAACCGCTTGGCTTTCTTCAAAATTTGGATGGCTTTTAATAAATACGTTGCCAGAATACGCTTCATCAAATCGCATCGTTTTCTCTCCTTACTTTACTAAGTCTTCAACAAACTTCGGCAATACGAAGCACGCTTTATGAAGCTGTCTTGTATAATATTTCGTTTCGATGTCGTGGAAGCGCTCTTCGCTTACTTCAAGCGGATCATATTTTTTCGAACCGAGCGTAAACGTCCACATGCCGCTCGGATACGTCGGGATGTTTGCGATATATAGACGTGTAATTGGGAAAATTTCGCGTACATCGCGTTGAACAGTGCGAATTAAATCTGCTTTAAACCAAGGGTTGTCTGTTTGCGCGACAAAAATACCGTCTTCTTTTAACGCTTTCGCAATGCCCGCATAAAACCCTTTTGTAAATAAATTCACCGCTGGGCCGACTGGCTCTGTCGAGTCAACCATAATGACATCGTATTCGTTTTCGCTTTGCGCAATGTGCATAAAGCCGTCGTCCACTTTCACTTCAACACGTGGATCATCCAATTGACCTGCGATTTCTGGTAAATATTTTTTCGAATACTCGATCACTTTGCCGTCAATTTCAACGAGTGTCGCTTTTTTCACGCTTGGATGTTTTAACACTTCACGAATGACACCGCCGTCTCCGCCACCAACAACAAGAACGTTTTCTGGATTCGGATGCGTGAATAACGGAACGTGCGCAACCATTTCATGATAGACGAACTCATCTTTTTGCGTTGTCATCACCATTCCGTCTAAAATAAGCATGTTCCCGAATTGTTCTGTTTCGACCATATCGAGCTTTTGAAATTCCGTTTGCTCTGTATGTAAAGTGCGTTTAATTCGTGCTGTAATCCCAAAGCTGTCCGTCTGTTTTTCAGTAAACCAAAGTTCCATATTGAACACCCTTTCGTCAATAATGCACCGCTTATCATGCCCAAAAAAATAAAATGCTAAACATGAAAAAGTATAGAGCAATCTAGCAAAATTTCAAGTAAAAATTGCTAGAAAACGTTTAAAAAAATAAAAATGTTTTCATACTAATTTTAAACGTAAAAAATGAGGTGATGGCTATGGAGACGATTGCCATCGAACGATGGAAACGAACATTTAAATATATGCGGCTCTTTCTTTGGCTCGCTTTTGTGGCTAGCCTTTTATGCACGCTCACGATCGCCGGACTTATTATATTTGCAAAGTGGCAAGGCCCTCCCCCTTTAGCCGTTCCGCAATCCACGATTTTTTATGCAGAAGACGGAACGAAAATTGGTGAAAATCATTACGGAGGAAAAAGATATTGGATAAAATTATCCGACATGTCTCAACACGCCATTGAGGCGACGATCGCGATAGAAGATCGGAAGTTTTTTGATCACTACGGTTTCGACTTGAAACGCATCGCTGGGGCGATCGTTGCAGATATTAAAGCGATGAAAAAAGTGCAAGGAGCAAGCACGATTACCCAACAATATGCCCGCAACTTATTTTTAAGTTATGAAAAGACATGGTGGCGGAAAATCCAAGAGGCACTATATACGATTCGACTAGAAGCGAACTACGATAAACGTGATATTTTAGAAGGATATTTAAACACGATTTACTACGGACATGGCGTATACGGAATTGAGGCAGCTGCAAATTTTTATTTCGGGAAATCCGCCCGTGAATTGACGGTGGCAGAAGCGGCGATGCTTGCTGGGATCCCGAAAGGACCGAGCTACTATTCCCCGCTTGTCGATATGGAGCGAGCAAAAAAACGGCAACGCATCGTTTTACATTCAATGGTTGAGGCGAAATTTTTATCGAAAGAAGAAGCAAAACAAGCGGAAAACGAACCACTTTACTTTTCAAATGGACAACAAATGAAAACAAAAACGATTGCCCCATATTTTCAAGACGCCGTCAAGCATATGTTAAAAACTGTGCTTAAACTTGATGAAGAAACGATTGAAATGGGCGGATTGCGCGTATATACGACACTCGATGTGGACATGCAAGCGATCGCAGAAGCAAAAGTAAAAGAAACAATTCATTCGCAATCTAACATTCAAGTAGCGCTTGTGGCAATGGAGCCGAAAACAGGCGAAATAAAAGCGCTTGTCGGAGGACGTGACTATGAAAAAAGCCCATTTAATCGGGCGACACAAGCAAAACGTCAACCTGGTTCCACGTTTAAGCCGTTTTTATATTATGTCGCGCTACAACATGGATTTACTCCATCGACGCAATTGCGTAGCGAACCAACGACGTTTACACTTGAAGACGGTTCGACATATACACCGCGCAACTTTAACAACTATTACGCAAACGATACGATTACACTTGCCCAAGCGATTGCTCTTTCGGATAACGTTTATGCGGTGAAAACGCATTTGCTGCTTGGACAAGACAAGCTTGTGGCCATTGCCAAACAACTCGGTATCACAAGCCCATTGAAACAAGTGCCGTCGCTTGCTTTAGGTACGTCACCTGTGAAAGTCATTGATATGGCTCGCGCCTACAGCATCATCGCCAACGGTGGAAAAAAGGTCGAACCTGTATTTATTAAAAAAGTGACAAACTATGAAGGAAAAGTGCTATACGAACAACAATCAAGCGATGAACAAATACTCGATCCCGCACTCGCTTTTGTGACGACACATTTAATGACCGGCATGTTTGATCCAACGTTAAATGACTATGCTTCGGTGACAGGGCAATCGATTATATCGCGCATGACTCGCCCGTACGCCGGAAAATCAGGAACGACGAAAACAGATAGTTGGATGATTGGTTATACGCCGCAGCTCGTCACAGCCATCTGGACAGGATATGACCGAGATGAAACGATTGATCGCACAGATGAAAAGCAATACGCAAAACATATTTGGGTCAGTTTTATGGAAGATAGTTTACGCGGAAGAAAGGTCGCGACATTTGAACCGCCAGAAGGCGTGATTGGCGTATATGTCGATCCTCATAGCGGAAAACTTGCGACAACAGCTTGTCCGATCAAACGGTTAAGCTACTATGTCGTTGGCACAGAGCCGACCGACTACTGCAAAGACCATCCAATAGAAAAGAAAAAGAAGAAAAAACAAAAAGAAAAAGATTCGTGGTTGAAGCGATTGTTTGATTGGTTTTAAACATAAACGCCCAAGCGAGTATGCTTGGGCGTTTATGCGTCCTAGTTTTATCATGTGTTACATTTGTACTTCTAGTTTACTCCTTTTCCCACTCAACGACAAGTATTGACATGTTTTCGTTCACAAAACCGTCACATTTTATCCATGATTTTGAAGCTTTCGTTTTAATTCCTCGCTTGAGCGTTCCCACATGTCGCGGTTATGTTGTTGTAAAAATGAAGCTAATACTTTTTTTGACCGCTCATCCATATGGTCAACAATAATATGGCGCTTTAACGATTTGTCCATGCGATTGACGTGCTCAGGAAGCGATTTATACCCGCGGCGCGCTTCACGATCAACCGTCATTTCACACGCTGTCACTCCCGCATAATATGGGCCTTCTTCCGCATGATCAATCGTCACCCAAACGAGCCAATACGGCTTTCCGTTTGGCACTTCATCGCGATGCGGTGTGAATTTAATGCCTTTTTCTACGACGCTGCGCGCATGCATCGCCCCCATATCAATAAATGCTTCACCTGCTTCAACGTCAATAATGACTGGAGAAACGTTTGATAAACTGAGCACCCCTGTTCCAAACGTTCCGTGCACTTTTGGCTCTTTTTTAATAATGTTAAACATCGGCTTTTTTTTCTCTTCCACGATCGTTCATCCTTTCTTTACAAAATAAGCGTTGAAAATACGTCTTGTAGCCATTGGGCAACTGTTGGAATAGCTACATGGAAAATTGGCTGAATCGTATATTGATCTAATGGCGTAAAAATAAGAATTAAAAAAATGAGCGCTCCGTATTTTTCAAATTGCGTCATTTTCGCGCGCACATGCATCGGTGCTAAATCTTCGATGATGCGATATCCATCAAGCGGCGGAAAAGGCAATAAGTTAAAAACGAACAATAAAATATTCAGTCCGATATAAATTTCAAAAAACTGATACAATCCATCACGAAACCATATCGGAATAAAATCAAATATGCCGATGCGAATCATCGCATACCATAAAGCGAAACCGATAGCCGCAAGCAACAAATTGCTGAGCGGGCCAGCCGCAGAAACGAGAACGCCCGCAAGACGCGGGTGACGAAAATTGCCCCGATTGACTGGTACCGGACGCGCCCAACCGAACCCAGCGATAAAAATAAGCAATGTCCCTAATATGTCTAAATGAGCGAGCGGCGACAACGTTAGTCTCCCTTGTTGTTTTGCCGTTGGATCACCAAATTTATACGCCACGTATGCGTGCGCAAACTCATGGACAGAAAACGCAAGCGCAAGTGCTAATAGAACATACGGTATTTCCCGAAGCGGATATGCTAAAAATTGATCCACGTTCCTTCTCCTTTTCAAACTTTTTTTATTTTTTGATATTATACACGAAAAACAAGCCAAAGCACTACTGATAACGGTCAATGCGTGATATAATAACGATTGGCGAATAAAGAAGAAAGGGGCGATCGCCATGCCATATGTAACAGTGAAAATGCTTGAAGGGCGCACCGAAGAACAAAAACGAGCGCTCGTTGAAAAAGTGACAGAAGCCGTTGCGGAAACGACAGGTGCACCGAAAGAAAAAATTGTCGTTTTTATTGAAGAGATGTCGAAAAATCATTATGCCATTGGCGGCAAGCGATTAAGCGACGAAAGCTGACCGTTGAGGGTCAGCTTTTTATGTACGCTTGTTCGCATAACTGCTCGATGTAACGATACGCTTCTTCCACTTCTTCCTCCGTGTATCGTTGTTTGCTTTTTAATGTAAATACTTTTTCTTTCACTTCATCTTTACTTAAATCTTCAAAATATAAAATTGTCGAAACTAGCTCTAAAAATCTTGCACTTTGTTCATTTAAACTGCGCAAGCAAACGTCTAAGTCAGGCATGTCCAAATGGTAATGTGTTAAAAACTGCTCGCCTGCTTCCGTCAACGCATAGCGATATTGATAATATCCGCCCTTTTTCTCTTTCATTTCTTGCAAAAATCCGACGTTACATAACTCTTCAATGCGCAACGTCAGTTCTTCTGAATACGGACCGTAAAAATGAAAATCAAACTTTTCATAAAAAGGAAACTTCATCTTCTTCGCAATGTAAATCATTTTTTGTAGTTTTTTTCGCCCCACAATCTCCCCAACTGCCGCTAATGCTTTCATTATTTTCGCATGCTCGAAAAGCAATGTCCCCATCTCCTATTCATATAAAAGTTCCTTAATTTTTTTCTTTATGTTTCGTTTTGTCGATAAGTCGTCAAGAAAATCTTGCGGAAAATATAATTTATGATCGGTGCGACGCTTCCCGGAAATCGCATCAACAATTGTCGATTCCCGCGATAATTCACGCAACTCCCCATTCGGCATTAACAAATAAATCGGAAGCCTCTCCTCTTCTTCCCCAGGACGATAAAAGTCGTACGGAAGATCGGATGAAGAGTCAACGACTAAATAATAGTTCGGGTCGATGCCTGCCTTTTTAAACAACGTCGTCAATTCCACTAGCTTTTTCATTTCCTCGTTCGTCGGTTGAAATTCGACGTATTTAAATAAATTGCGATTCATAAAGCGACGACATAAATCGCTTAAAATCGGATCTTGCTCATCTTGCCATTGTTGAAAATAATATAATGTTACTGCTTCATCTAGTTTCAAGTAGTCTTCTAGTTGCATATTTCCATAAAAAAGAGATTGGAAATGAACAGGAGGTGTTTGAAATGTATAACCAGCTAAATATAAATGTTTCGCACGGTGCAAAATTTTCGTTAAAATAACTTCGGCACTACGCGTGACAGGATGGAAATATACTTGCCAATACATTTGATATCGGCTCATAATATAGTCTTCTACCGCGTGCATGCCGCTTCGTTTAATGACGACTTGTTCTTCGCGCGGACGCATCACTCGCAAAATGCGTTCCATATCAAAATGCCCATAGCTGACGCCTGTATAGTATGCATCGCGCAATAAATAGTCCATACGATCGGCGTCAATTTGGCTTGAAATGAGACTAACGACAAGCTTATTTTCGTACGTCTTCGCAATCACTTCCGCAACCTTTTTCGGAAAATCAAACGATACACGACGAAGCACCTCGTTCACTTCCGTATCACCTAAAATAATTGCGCGGGTAAATTGTTCATGATCAAGATGAAACACTTTCTCAAACGAATGCGAAAACGGTCCATGTCCTAAATCGTGCAAAAGCGCAGCGCATAAACAAAGCAAGCGCTCGTTTTCATCCCAATCCGGTCGACCAGCAAACACATCGTCAACGATGCGACGGACAATTTCATAGACACCAAGCGAATGATTAAAGCGACTATGCTCCGCGCCGTGAAACGTCAAATACGTCGTACCGAGCTGTTTAATGCGGCGCAACCGTTGAAATTCTTTTGTGCCAATTAAATCCCAAACGACTTTATCTCGCACATGCACATACCGATGCACCGGATCTTTAAACACTTTCTCTTCGCTTAATTTTTCATTGAGGTACAATCCTTCTCCCTCTCTTCCGTTCATAACATAGCTTTATTATAGAGCGTTCTATGAAAAAAACAAAGACTTCCTTCAATGACATGTACCAAAATCAAACAAAAAAGGCATTCCCCTCACATAGAATGCCCCTTGATCGGTGACAGCCACCTTATTTTTTCAACTTCGCAGCAATCTTTTCAATTAATTCATCTTCCGTCATCGCTGATACAGGTCGATTGTTGACGAACGCAAACACTTTTTTTCGACCTGGACCGCAATACGATTGGCAGCCAATTTCAATTGTTGCGTTCGGGTCTAATTTTTTTAACCTTGGCAACAACGTTTTTAAATTCGTTGCTTGACAGTCGTCACAGACGCGAAATTCATTTTGCATACCGTCCTCACTCCTTTTCGCTAACGAGTATTCTAACGCGTATAAGCGAACAATGCAAGCTGCATCTATTTCCTTTGAAAAATAGTATATATTTCTCGTTTTTTGGTGATTATGAAAGTAAAAGAATGCGAAAGGAGTTTTTTCATGACAAAAAAACGACAAGATGCTTGGACTGAAGAAGAAGATTTATTGCTAGCTGAAACGGTGCTACGCCATGTGCGCGAAGGGAGCACGCAATTAAATGCGTTTGAAGAAGTGGGCGATAAATTAAATCGTACGTCTGCTGCATGCGGGTTTCGCTGGAATGCGGTCGTTCGCCAACAATACGAAGAATCGTTACAAATGGCGAAAAAGTTCCGTAAACAACGGCAACGCGCACTCGGAAATAAACATGCTTTGCGAAAACGGCCGCTCTATACACCTCCTGTACCTTCGCTTGAAGAATTAGGAATGGAACCGTTAGAAGTGCAAACAAATGAATATGAGCATGTTGAGACAAATCATTTAACGCTTGACCATGTCATTGCTTTTTTACATTCTTTAAAGCAATCGTACATCGGTCAAGAAACAGCGCTAGTGGAAAATAAACAACTGAAGCTTGAGCTCGAACAACTACAACAACAATATAAACAACTAGAACAACAATTTACAAAATTACAAAAGGAAAATGAAGAATTGCGCGAAGATTACGGAACGATGGCCCGAATCATTAATCGGGCAAGACAAATCGAAATTTCAGAAGATGAGTTTAAGCCACCGATTTTCAAAATGGATCGCAACGGAAACTTAGAAAAAATCGAAAAGATTGCCGAGTAAAAAAGCTGTCGCATCGGACAGCTTTTTTATTTCGGCAGCATCGTCTCGTTTCGGTCAATCATACGTTGAAAATACACGTTATATCGCTCCCATTCTTCCGGGGTGAGCGATGATGGCTCGAGCCTACTTCCAAACGATTGAAGCGCTTCGTATAGGCGGATGATAAGCGTTGAAACGGTCATTTCTTTGCCGAGCAATTCACTTAAAGATGCCATCGTATGCGGAACGATTGTCGGATACGTAAACTTTGTCTGTTCTCCCGCAAGAGATCGCTCATAAAACTCACGAATCCATCCTGCTCTTTCAGCGCCGCTTCCGTTTGCACATATATACACTTGCACCGCGACGCCTCCCCGAATGCGCCGCTGTGAAATGCCTGCAAACTTTTTTCCGTCAATGCTTAAATCAAAACTTCCTGGGCAATACGAACCGACAACTTCCCCTGTTTGCACATGTGCTTCTGGCAACATGTGCGCAATGAGTGTCGCCATCGCTTCATATCCTCGATCAATATCAATTCCTTTTTTTGTATCAGAAAAAATAAGCGAAACGTTTAAAACCCCTTCATCTAATACGACCGCCAACCCACCAGAGTTGCGAACGATCGTGCGCCAACCTTGTTCATGTAAGTAGGCGAGTCCTTTTTCAATGTACGGCAATCTCGTATCTTGAATGCCGAGCACAATTGTCTGATGATGCACCCATAAGCGAACGATCGGATGTGATTGACCGCTACCAACTGATTCGCAAAGCGCATCATCAAACGCAAATGACTGCTTCGCATCAAACGATGGACCAAGACTCGAATGATCGATCACTCGCCACGTTTGTTGTTGCAACAATTCACTCATTATTCCATCGCCGCAAGCGCCTGCGCTGCTGTGATGAGTGATAATTTGTATACATCTTCGGCGTTACATCCGCGCGATAAATCGTTCACCGGTTGATTTAATCCTTGCAAAATTGGACCGACCGCTTCAAAGTTGCCGAGACGTTGGGCAATTTTATACCCGATATTCCCCGCTTCTAAGCTTGGGAAAATAAAGACGTTCGCATCGCCTTGAATGACGGAGTCTGGCGCTTTCTTTTTCGCCACAGATGGAACAAACGCGGCATCAAATTGAAACTCACCATCGAGCGTTAACTCTGGTGCCATTTCTTTTGCGATACGCACCGCTTCGATCACTTTTTCTGTTTCTGGCGATTTCGCCGACCCTTTCGTTGAGAAGCTAAGCATCGCTACGCGCGGTTCAATATCAAACATTTTCGCTGTTTGTGCGCTCTCAATGGCGATTTCTGCTAAATCTTGGCTATCTGGGGCGATGTTAATCGCACAATCGGCAAATACATATTTCTCATCACCGCGCACCATAATGAACACGCCCGATGTTTTGCGAATGCCTGGTTTTGTTTTAATGATTTGTAACGCAGGACGAACTGTATCCGCTGTCGAATGCGCAGCACCGCTCACAAGCCCATGCGCTTTCCCCATATACACAAGCATCGTACCGAAGTAATTTTCATCAAGTAAGATGTTGCGCGCATCTTCTTCCGTCACTTTTCCTTTGCGACGTTCAATAAACGCGGCAACCATTTCCTCCATTCCTTCATACGTACGTGGATCGATGATTTCTACTCTCCCAAGCGTCAAACCAAGCTCTTTCGCTTTTTGGACGACAGCTTCTTGCTCGCCGATGACAATCGGATGTAATACATTTTCTGCCGCTAGACGTCCGACAGCTGTTAAAATACGTTCATCTAGTCCTTCCGGAAACACGATCGTTACATTTTTTCCTGCCACCTTTTGTTTTAAGGCTGCAAATAAATCACTCACGAAATGTTCCTCCTTAGTTTAAAAAAATTCGTCTATCTATTAGAATACTCTTATTGAGACGAAAAGCAATGAATTACACCACAAACGAAAATAGTCTTTTTTTTATAACAATTCTGTTTTTTATCTTGAGTGATATATCGCCTAAAAAGTGATATATTTGTTAAGAAACATGTACAAATAAAGGAGCGTTATCATATGTCACAATGGATTCATCATCTTGAACAATGGTTACTTGAATTTGGCGTTATCGGTCTCGTCATCGTTTCTTTTACAGAATCTTCATTTTTTCCGATTCCGCCTGATGTGTTATTAATTCCGTTAAGCATCGCTCAGCCGGAAAAGGCGCTATGGTTTTCTTTTTTAACAACGGTCGCCTCCGTATTTGGCGCACTGCTTGGGTGGTATATCGGAAAAAGGTTCGGCAGACCGATTTTACGTTATTTTATTTCTGATGAAAAAATGGACAAAGTAGAACAATATTTTCAACAATACGGGGCGATGGCGATCGTCATCGCAGGGTTTACACCCATTCCGTATAAAGTGTTTACGATTTTCTCGGGCATTTCTAACGTAAACATTCGCACGTTGCTTTTTTGGTCATTTATCGGTCGCGGGGCGCGCTTTTTCGCAGAAGGGCTTATTATTTTCATGTTAGGTGCTCAAGCGAAAACATTTATCGAACAACATTTTACAACGATCACAATCGTTGGTGGCATTGTCATTATCATTGCTTTTCTTATTTACAAACGGTTCAAATAGTGCGTTTGGCATAAACGAAACACATATGATACAATTTCGGTAGTACATAACAAAAGGAGTGTTGGACATGAGCGAAGCAGCACAAACGTTAGACGGTTGGTATTCTCTCCATGACTTCCGCACGGTAGATTGGGCGGCTTGGAAAACGCTCACAAACGAAGAGCGCCAAGAAGCAATACAAGAGTTTTTCACATTAGTCGAAAAATGGGAAAATACCGAATCTGCTAAAGAAGGTAGTCATGCGATTTACACGATTATGGGACAAAAAGCAGACATCATGTTTATGCTTTTACGTCCAACGATGGAAGAATTGCATGAAATTGAAACAGCAATCAATAAAACAAAACTTGCTGAATATCTCGTGCCAGCCTATTCGTACGTCTCTGTCGTTGAGCTAAGCAACTACTTGCCAGCAGAGGCAGGCGATCCGTATGAAAATCCGGAAGTACGTCGCCGTTTATATCCGATTTTACCAAAAACAAATCACGTTTGTTTTTATCCGATGGACAAGCGCCGTCAAGGAAACGACAACTGGTACATGCTTCCGATGGAAGAGCGCCGCAATTTAATGCGCGCACACGGCATGACGGGAAGAAAATATGCTGGAAAAGTCGTACAAATCATTACCGGTTCGGTCGGCTTTGATGACTATGAATGGGGCGTGACGCTCTTTTCAAATGATGTGCTTCAATTTAAAAAGCTCGTATACGAAATGAGATTTGATGAAGTGAGCGCAAGATTTGGTGAATTCGGCTCTTTCTTTGTCGGCAACATTTTACCGAAAGAAAAAATGGAACAGTTTTTACATGTGTAGGCCTCCGATTTGGAGGTCTTTTTTTATCATCTCTTTCATACATATAACAATGACGACTTTCCTCACATTTTCGTATGTCTCATCATAGGCTAATAGCAATTTTCATAAAGTGAGGTGAAGGGATGGCTGTTGTTGCATATACAGAAGAAGATGTGAAATTGCTTGCCCGTCTTATGCGCGCAGAGGCAGAGGAAGACGGACAACTCGGTATGTTAATGGTTGGGAATGTTGGAGTGAATCGCGTGCGCGCAAACTGTTTAGACTTTGAAGGGCTTCGTACCATTCGCCAAATGGTATTTCAAAGCCCTGGGGGATTTGAGGCTGTACAAAAAGGGTATTTTTATCAACGGGCACGTGAAGAGGATATTCGTCTTGCCCGTCGCGTCATCCGTGGTGAGCGGTTTCATCCTGCCACAAATTCTCTCTGGTTTTTCCGACCAGACGGCACTTGTCCGCCACAATGGTTTAATCAATGGAATGCCGGTCGTTTTAAAGCACACTGCTTTTACGCGCCAACGCGTTCTAATTGTCCAAGGGTATATTAGAAGGAGGGATTCTCATGAGTGATGAACGTCAACAAATGCCGTACTATCCGTATCCGTACTACTATCCATACCAAATGCCAACATATCCTTTTGGCATACCTACACCAACGTTTACACCACAAACGGGGGCGATGCAAACGCCAACAACCGCCAGCCAGCCGCTACCTGGCATGCTTCCGGTCGAAGAATCATACATTGAAAACATTTTACGACTAAACAAAGGGAAAATTGCAACCGTTTATATGACATTTGAAAACAATCGTGAATGGAATGCGAAAATTTTCCGTGGTGCCATTGAAGCGGCTGGTCGTGATCATCTCATTTTAAGCGATCCGCAAACAGGAATGCGCTATTTACTGCCAATGATTTATCTCGACTATGTGACGTTTGACGAGGAAATTAATTATGAATATCCATTTGCACCAGGTGTCGGATTAAGCACATATGCTCCACGTTAAAAACGAGGCGTCAATCTCGCCTCGTTTTACATTTGTTTCATAGCAATATATGCTAAAAATAGCCAAGCAACAATAAACGACACGCCCCCTAACGGCGTAATCGCTCCAAGTACTTTAATTTGTGTTAAGCTTAGTACATATAAACTACCTGAAAATAAAACGATCCCTACAAGCATAAACCATCCAGCTGGCATCACATTTGACCACTTTGTCGCAAGTAATGCCACAATAAATAAACCGATCGTATGGAACATTTGATATTGAACCGCTTTTTGCCATGTGTCCATATATCTCTCTGGGATTCTTCCTTCCAACACGTGCGCTCCGAACGCACCGAGCGCGACACACAACGCAGCACTAATGGAAGCGATAATTGTAAATAGTTTCATGTTCATTCCCCCTAAAAATCAAGTAATGATGACCCGTTCGCATCGGCACCGATATCTAATCGTTCGGTTTTTGTCGGTTGCGGCAAAGTCACTTCTTGTGTGCTTGGTGATGGTTGTTGCAAAATAATGTCGCACAATGCGCGAACAGCATATATATGTTGACGCACTACTTGCGGTGATGACGCATGCTTCGCTTTCGCAATTTCTTCTTCGATCTTTGTTAATACATTTGCCACTGATATATCCAAAACGTTTTCACTCCCCTCTTCTTTTTCCTTTACAACAATGTTATCTTATACATAGCAACTTTTCAAATTGAAAACGCTTAATAAAGGAGTGACAACGAATGAAACGGACATGGTGGAAAGAAGCGGTTGTATATCAAGTATATTGGCGCAGCTTTTTTGACTCAAACGGTGATGGGTATGGTGACTTAGAAGGACTGATTCAAAAGCTCGATTACATTCGCGACTTAGGAGTGGATGTCATTTGGCTGAATCCGTGCTATGAGTCGCCTGATAAAGATAACGGATACGACATTTCTGATTACTATCGCATTATGGATAAAGCTGGGGATATGGGGACATTTGATCGCTTGCTTCATGAGGTACATAAACGCGGAATGAAGTTAATTATGGATCTTGTCGTGAACCATACATCCGATCAACATCCTTGGTTTATTGAATCTCGTTCGTCAAAACATAATCCGAAACGCAATTGGTACATATGGCGCGACAAACCGAATAACTGGCGCTCGTACTTTACCCCATCCGCATGGGAATATGATGAACAAACAAGGCAATATTATTTTCATTCGTTCGCGGTGGAGCAACCAGATTTAAACTGGGAAAACGAAGAAGTTCGTGAAGAAATTTATAAAATGATGCGTTTTTGGTTAGATAAAGGGATCGACGGGTTCCGTTTAGATGCGATTGCTTTGCTTGCCAAACCTGAAGGATTCCCAGATGCCGAAAATCCGTATGACATTCGTTATTTAACAAACAATCCTGGCGTGCATGACTATTTACAAGAAATGCATGAAAAAGTGTTAAAGCATTATGACATTTTCACTGTCGGGGAAGTCGCTTTCGTGTCGCCAGAGGAAGGCTTAAAATATGTCGGAGAAGATCGAAACGAACTACATACTCTTTTCCATTTTGAAGTGTGCGACGAAATGCCGACATGGGATCCGATTCGCTTTAAACAAATTCAAAAACGTTGGTATGAAGGTTTGTGGGGCAAAGGATGGAACTCGCAATTTTTAAACAATCACGACCACACACGACAAGTGACGCGCTATGGAAACGACAAACAGTTTCGGGTTGAATCAGCAAAACTGCTCGCTACGCTCGTGCATACGTTGCCTGGAACCCCGTACATTTATCAAGGGGAAGAAATCGGCATGACGGGCGTCAAATTTGACTCAATCGATGACTATAACGACATTGCGATGAAAAATAAATATGCCGAGGAAGTCGCCAAAGGTCGCGATCCGAAAGAAGTGCTAGAAAGCTTGCAGCTACTGAGCCGCGATAACTCGCGTACGCCAATGCAATGGGACGATAGCGAACATGCCGGATTTACAACCGGAACACCTTGGCTAAAAGTCAACCCAAATTATAAAGAAATTAACGTCAAACAAGCGTTAGCTGATCCGAACTCGGTGTATTATTACTATAAAAAGCTTATTCAATTACGTAAACAAAACCCGGTCATGGTGTACGGAACGTTCCGCGATTTTTCAGAAAATGATCCGTACATTTACGCCTATACACGTGAACTCGAGGGAGTTCGTTGGCTCATCGTCTTAAATCATTGCGATAACGACAACGTATATGAATTGCCAGAAGAGCTTGCTTCGGCTCACCTCCATCTTTTGCTTAGCAACTACACAGACGTAAAAGAAGAAGGCGCAACGCTTCATATGCGTCCGCACGAAGCAAGAATTTATGCCCTACAATAAGCAGCCCGAGTTGGCTGCTTATTTTTTATTGACTTCCTGTTCAAACGCCTCTAGCGCTCGTTTTTCACCGAATACGATCAAGACATCCCCAATACAAAACCGCTCCTCTGGCGCTGGATTGCCAATTATATTGTTTTGACGTTGAATGGCGATAATCGTCACGCCAAATCGGGTGCGCACCGCTTGATCGCGGACAGACGTCCCGACAAATAAAGAATGTGATTCAATCGTAATCTCTTCAATCGCATATTGTTCGGCACGATCGTGAAAAATCGTATCGACATAATCGACACTCACCGGCTTCAACATCGTCATCGCCATCCGTCGACCGCTTAAAAAGGCAGGGTTTATCACTTTATCCGCCCCAGCGCGCCGCAATTTTTCTTCCGATTCCGTTCGCTCGGCACGCGCGACAACTTGAATGCTAGGATTCAGTCCTTTTGCGGTTAAAGAAATGAAGACGTTATCGGCATCAGAAGGCAACGCAGCAACTAATCCCGCGGCACGCTCAATGCCTGCGGCAATTAACACGTCATCTGCTGTAGCATCTCCCTCAACATACGGAATAGGATCGCCCATTTCCTCAAGCCAATCTATATTCCGTTCGATGACAACGACATCTGTCCCATTTTTGACAAGCTCACGTACAACTTGTTCGCCAACACGACCAAACCCGCATACGATAATATGATTCGTCATCGCTTCAATTTTCTTTTTCATTTTTCGCCTCCGCACCGTTTTCGAAAATTCCCCTTCCATCATCATCGAAACAACCGCCCCTGTCGCGTATGTCACGATACTAATACCGACGGGAATAATAATCAACGCAAACATTTTCCCATAAAACGTTTGCGGAACTGTATCGCCATAGCCGACCGTCAAAATCGTAACAACCGTCAACCAAAGCGCATCAAAAAATGTTAATTGCTCAGAAAACATAAACCCTACCGTTCCTGCGATAATAGCGACGATCATCGCGACGACAGAAACGACGATAGAGCGCGACGAACTCATCCGTTTCTCCCCTTATGTTCTTTTTTTTACAAACTTCATGCAAGGCGTACCTGATGATTGCTTAACGACAATAGACGGCAACATTGCGCTTTTAAAACCGAACGCCCGACAGCCACGTGGCATTTGCGCATCCCACGTCACATAAAAATGTTTGCATTCGTAACAATTGATACGTGTATTACACGTTTTCGATTTGCCAGTCAATTGGCTCTCTCCCTGTCTGTTGTAAAAAAGTATTTGTTTTTGAAAAAGGACGGCTACCGAAAAAACCTCGCGCGGCGGAAAACGGACTTGGATGCGGTGCTTCAATCATGTAATGATGCTCATTCGTGATGAGCGCTTTTTTTGCTTGCGCATGACGTCCCCATAAAATAAAGACGACAGGCTCACGTTTTTCATTTACAAGCTCAATGACGCGGTCTGTAAAATATTCCCACCCTTTTCCTTTATGTGAATTTGCTTCCCCGCGTCGTACTGTTAATACGGTATTTAGCAATAGCACCCCTTGCTTCGCCCATTTTAATAAATAACCGTTGTTTGGAATATAGCACCCTAGGTCATCTTGTAACTCTTTAAAAATGTTTAATAACGATGGTGGCAAAGCAACACCTGGCTTTACGGAAAAACTTAATCCGTGCGCCTGATTTGGCCCGTGATACGGGTCTTGTCCTAAAATGACGACTTTGACATCTGCATACGAAGTATAATGAAGGGCATTAAAAATGTCGTGCATATCGGGATAAATTGTTTTTGTACGATATTCTTCTTTTAAAAATTCTCTCAACTTCAAATAATACGGTTTTTGAAACTCCTCTTCTAATAATGGGGCCCAATCGTTTTTTAATATGCTCATCGTCGCACTTCCTTTCTAATACAAAGGCTACCCTACTTTATAGGATAGCCTGTTTTTGCTTAAAATTGAATTTTTTCTTCTAAGAAGCTTTTTAATTCTGCAATTGGAATGCGCGTTTGTTCCATTGTGTCGCGGTCGCGTACCGTCACCATTTGATCTTGTTCTGAATCAAAGTCATACGTAATACAGAACGGTGTGCCAATTTCATCTTGACGGCGATATCGCTTTCCGATCGAACCAGACTCGTCGTAATCAACCATAAAGTGTTGTGACAATTGTTCAAAGATCTCACGTGCACCTTCTGATAACTTTTTCGATAACGGTAATACAGCTGCCTTATATGGCGCTAATGCTGGGTGAAGATGCATGACTGTGCGGGTTGTGCCGTCTGCCAATTGTTCTTCTTCGTACGCATCGATCATAAATGCAAGCGTCACACGATCTGCACCGAGTGAAGGTTCAATGCAATACGGAATGAATCGTTCATTCGTTTCTTGATCAAGGTAATGGAAGTCTTCGCCTGAATATTCCATATGACGACGTAAATCATAATCGGTACGTGATGCAATCCCCCATAGCTCGCCCCAACCGAATGGGAATTTATATTCAATATCTGTTGTCGCGTTGCTGTAGTGAGATAGTTCGTCTTCAGAATGATCGCGCAAACGAATATTTTCACGCTTCATGCCAAGCGATAACAGCCATTGTTCACAATATTGTTTCCAATAATCAAACCACTGTAATTCTTCTCCCGGCTTACAGAAAAACTCAAGCTCCATTTGTTCAAATTCGCGTGTGCGGAACGTAAAGTTTCCTGGTGTAATTTCGTTACGGAAACTTTTTCCTATTTGTGCAATGCCAAATGGCAACTTTTTACGCATCGTCCGTTGTACGTTTTTAAAGTTGACAAAAATGCCTTGTGCCGTTTCAGGACGAAGATAAATTTCGTTTGCGCTCGACTCCGTCACACCTTGAAACGTTTTAAACATTAAGTTAAATTGACGAATGTTTGTAAAGTCGCGGCTACCACAATCTGGACAAGCAATGTCGTGCTCTTGAATGAGCTGCTCCATTTTTTCAAACGGAAGCCCATCGACAACCATTTCAATGCCTTTCGCTTCAAGCGCGCTTTCAATTAACTTATCCGCCCGATGACGCGCTTTACATTGCTTACAGTCGATCATCGGATCGTTAAAGTTTCCTAAATGACCTGACGCTTCCCACGTGCGCGGGTTCATTAAAATTGCGGCATCTAAGCCAAGGTTATATGGCGATTGTTGAACGAACTTTTTCCACCATGCGCGTTTAATGTTGTTTTTCAACTCTGTCCCTAACGGACCGTAATCCCACGTATTCGCTAATCCACCGTAAATTTCTGAACCAGGAAAAACAAAACCACGATGTTTCGCGTGTGCTACAATTTGATCCATCGTTACTGACATCTTTCATCCTCCTTTTTGTCAAATGTAAACAAAAAACGCTCTCATCCTTAGGCCTTTCGCCTAGGGACGAGAGCGTAACTCCCGCGGTTCCACCCTAGTTGATGCGTAACGCATCCACTTTTGCGTGAAGCAACTCCAGACTGCCGTTTCGCTAAGCGTCTTTACTAGGCTTCCACCATCCCTAGCTCGCTATAAAAGAACAACCTTAGCTACTATCCATCTTTCATCGTTGCACCTGTATTTCATTTGGCTAATATTGTATCAAACTGAAATAGGGGAGTCAAGGGGGAAACAAAACCCGCTTCACATTAAATAGTAAAGCGGGTTGAGTGAGTTATCAATTTCGAATCAAGTAATCAAACGCTCCTAAAGAAGCGGTTGCGCCTGAGCCCATAGAAATGATAATCTGTTTATATGCGCTATCTGTACAATCGCCAGCAGCGAAGACGCCAGGAACGTTTGTCGCACCGCGCTTATCGACGATAATTTCCCCAAAGCGATTGCGCTCTACCGTTCCTTCTAACCATTCTGTATTCGGTACAAGCCCGATTTGCACGAATACACCTTGAAGTTCAATATGGTGCTCTTCGCCTGTTGCGCGATCAATATATGTGAGACCGTTCACTTTATCTGTGCCTGTAATTTCTTTTGTTTGTGCATTTTTAATCACAGTAACGTTCGGTAAACTGTATAAACGATCTTGCAATACAGCGTCCGCTTTTAATTCTGTGGCAAATTCAAGCACTGTCACATGCTTAGCGATTCCAGCGAGGTCAATCGCTGCTTCTACTCCAGAGTTCCCACCGCCGATGACCGCGACATGTTTTCCTTCAAATAACGGTCCGTCACAATGCGGGCAGTAAGCGACCCCTTTATTTTTGAACTCCGCTTCACCTGGGACACCGAGGTTACGCCAACGTGCACCTGTTGCAATAATGACGGCTTTACTTTTTAATACCGCACCGTTTTCAAGCTCTACTTCAATAAGGTCTTTCTTTTCTAACCGTTTGGCACGCTGTAAGTTCATAATATCAACGTTATAATGTTTCACATGTTCCTCAAGACTTGCCGCAAGCTTCGGACCTTCTGTATATTTCACACTAATAAAGTTTTCAATGCCTAACGTATCTAAAATTTGACCTCCAAAACGTTCTGCAACGATTCCTGTGCGAATGCCTTTACGCGCCGCATAAATCGCTGCTGTTGCGCCAGCAGGTCCGCCACCGATGACAAGTACATCAAATGGGTCTTTTTCTGCAAAAGTAGAAGCATCCGGCGTGCTTCCTAACTTCGCAAGAATTTCCTCAAGCGACATGCGTCCGCTTGCGAATGGCTCACCGTTTAAAAAGACCGTCGGCACAGCCATGACATCTTTTTGTTCAACTTCTTCTTTAAATGCTGCCCCATCAATCATCGTATGGGAAATGTTCGGATGTAATACGCTCATGACGTTTAACGCTTGCACGACGTCCGGACAGTTATGGCATGTTAAGCTGACGTATGTTTCGAAATGATACGTCCCTTTTAAATGTTTAATTTGTTCAATAACCGCTTGATCGACTTTTGGTGGTCTTCCGCTCACTTGAAGCAATGCAAGCACGAGAGAAGTAAATTCATGTCCTAAAGGCACGCCCGCGAATACAACGCCTGTATCTTCACCAATGCGATTGACACTAAAACTTGGCGTTCTCTCTAGCGTTGTTTTCTCTACTTTGATTTTCGGTGACATTGTAGCAAGCTCATCGACTAAAGCAAGCATATCGCGGGAAACTTCATCGTCTCCCGCGCTTACTTTTAACACAATGTCATTTTCCATCAATTGTAGATATTGGGCGAGCTGTGCTTTAATTTCCGCATCCAATATCATGTACATAAGCCTCCTTAAATTTTACCTACAAGGTCAAGGCTTGGCTTAAGCGTTTTGCCACCTTCTTGCCATTTTGCTGGGCATACTTCACCTGGGTTATTGCGTACGTATTGTGCTGCTTTAATTTTGTTTACGATTGTGCTTGCATCGCGACCGATGCCGTCAGCGTTAATTTCAACTGC
This sequence comes from Anoxybacillus flavithermus, assembly GCF_002742685.1. Taxonomy (GTDB): domain Bacteria; phylum Bacillota; class Bacilli; order Bacillales; family Anoxybacillaceae; genus Anoxybacillus; species Anoxybacillus flavithermus_E. The sequence goes on along the minus strand of NZ_PEDM01000004.1, from coordinate 20,460 downwards.
TTGAATGACGCCATCTGGATCGATGATGAACGTACCGCGTTGCGCAAGACCTGTTTCTTCATCAAGCACTTCGAACATGCGTGATAATTTTTGAGAAGGGTCTCCAATCATCACATATTCAATTTTGCTGATCGCTGGTGAATGGTCATGCCATGCTTTATGTGTGAAATGTGTATCTGTTGAAACAGAGTATACTTCTACACCAAGCTCTTTTAATTTTGGATATTCGTTTTGTAAATCTTCTAACTCAGTTGGACAAACAAATGTAAAGTCTGCTGGATAGAAGCAAACAACGCTCCATTTTCCTTTTAAGTTTTCTTCTGTTACCTCGATAAATTCACCGTTATGGTACGCCATCGCTTTAAATGGTTGTACTTGTTTTCCTACTAGTGGCATTGTGAATCATCCTCCTGCATCATTTTTTTGCATGTTAGTAGTATGCTCCAGTCATACGAAAAATATGACTGAAAGCAAAAATAAATTATAACAATTATAATTCGATATAAATTATCATATAGTAATGTTTATTTGTCAAGTAGAAACTATCAGGCTATCTAGTTTTTCGACACATATTCCCTTCATTCCTTTTCCATAAACAAAAAAACAGAGCCTTCACAAAGACTCTGCTTTCTCATACAAAAAAAGGAAAAGTGAGTAAAACAAACACATTACATAATAGCGCAAAGACAAATAGCCATGTTTGTTTTCCTTTTTTCTTCACCATATATTCCGCAAATATGGTCGTTCCAAAAGCGAAGCAAACGAACAAGAAAAATGAGCTGACGTGCCCATCAAATACGTGACGAGTAAGAAGCGGTGAAAACAAAAGTAAAATAAATAATTGCTGAACGCTCCACCAATACATTTTCCCTCTCCTAACAATGAATAGAGTGAGCAAGTCGCGAGCGAAACGGTTCACCATCCCATATAATTTCACTTTTTGCACGCCGTTTTTGCACATCCGGCTCCGATAAAAGAAGCCAAAAGTTTTTTGTCGGCAAATCGCCGAGGCCATGTTTCTCACTTAATCGGTTTAAATACATTTGTCTCGTTTCATTCATTTGTTTCGATAAATGATCACCTTCATTTGAAAAAGCATAAAGGACGCTCGCTGTCGGTACGCGTTTGACGCGAAACTCCTTTGCCACACGTAAAAAGAAATCCCAATCCCAATAGTTATGAACGTACGGATCAAAATATCCAATTACATCATGAATGGCACGCCGATACATGCTTCCTGAAGGGACATACGTCGAAAACGAACGCATCGCTTGTAAATCGAATTCATATGCAAATAAAAAGCGATCGGTCGGTATGCGCATACCATTCTCCGTGCGATAATGAAAAATTTCTACGTCCGAATATACAAAATCCGCATCGTTCATATTCGCAATCATTCGCTCCATATGGCATGGCAATAGCAAGTCGTCATCATCACAAAGCATAATAAAGTCTTCTGTCGCCGCACGCACACCGATATTTCGCGCTTCAACGTGCCCGACATTTTCATACAATTGGATGAGCTCAATAGGAAGCTCAGGATACGCATCGACCGCGGCTTGTACCGATGAACCCCCATCGTTCACAATAATAATTTGCGTTGGTTTATACGTTTGTTTGCTTAACGATTCTAGCAATTCTGCTAAAGGTAGTAATCGGTTATATGTTGCAATAACTATAGAAACGCCCAAAAGAAAATCCCCTTTCAAAAAAGAAGCTACAATGATACCATTATAGCTTCTTTTCGAGTGATTATGCGAGTTCTTGTTGTTTCGTTTCTTTGCCGAGGAAAAGAACGGCGAGTGCACCAATGAAAATCGCGATACAAAATACAGCAAAAATCATCGTAATTGATACGTTTTGTGCCACGAGATAGCCGACAAGAAGCGGTCCTAAAATGCCACCAATGCGTCCAAATGAAGCAGCCATCCCCGCCCCTGTTGCACGAATAACAGTCGGGTATTGCTCTGGTGTGTACGCGTAAAGCGCTCCCCAAGCACCGAGATTAAAAAACGATAACAATGCTCCAAATGTCATTAATGCGGTAGCTGTCTCAGCATTTCCGAAGAAATAAGCGCTTAATGCAGTACCAGTTAAATAAATGATCAGTACTGCTTTTCGACCGATGCGCTCAATTAACCATGCGACGCTAAAATAACCCGGCAATTGCGCTAACGTCATAATAAGTACGTATTCAAAGCTTTTAATTAAACTAAATCCTTTCATGACCATGACGCTCGGTAGCCATAAAAACATGCCGTAATAAGAAAAGACGACCGCAAACCATAAAATCCAAAGCATTGTCGTTTGTTTCGCGTACGGTTTTGCCCAAACGTCTGCGATATTGCGCCAGACGGAACGACGCTCCTTTTTCGTCGCCATAAACTTTTGTGAATCTGGCAAGTTCATGCGCAAATAAATGGCATATAGCGCTGGTACAGCTCCTAAAATAAGCGCCATTTGCCATCCATACGCTGGAATAACGAAAAATGAAATGAGCGCTGCTAGTAACCAACCACCTGCCCAAAAGCTTTCCAATAAAACAACAACTTTTCCTCGCTCATGTGCAGCAACGCTTTCCGATACGAGCGTTGACGCAACAGGCAGTTCGCCACCAAGTCCCATGCCGATAAAAAAACGTAAAATTAAAAAGACCGTTAACGTTGTCGCAAGTGCGGATAGTCCGCTACCGATCGAAAATAATAAAAGCGTAATGATGAAAACTTGTTTTCGCCCAATGCGGTCAGCTAACAATCCGAAAACGAGCGCACCGACTGCCATGCCGATCGAATTTATACTTCCGATCCAACCCATTTGTTCGGCCGTTAAATTCCATTCCTTTTGCAATGCAGCAATAATAAACGAAAGCATCCCTACATCCATCGCATCAAATAACCAACCAAGCCCGGCAATCCAAAGCAACTTGTTTCTTGATACGTCTTTACTCATGTCATCCCTCCGTTGTCAGCTGTCAAATTGTCTTCCTCATGATTATATTTCCTTTTTTGTTATGTATCAATGCAAAAAGCGTCGGGAAAAACCGACGCTTATCGCAAGTCTTCTTTTGAAAACGCTCCAGGAAGAAGTTCTTTTACTGTTGTTTCCTGCATATCGCCTTTCATATTCGCTAAAATGACAGGCATATTTGGATCACATAATTCAACAATGACTTGACGGCATGCGCCACACGGCGGAACTGGTCGCTCCGTATCTGCAACGACGGCTAACATCGCATACTCATGATCACCTTCTGAGTACGCCTTAAATAAAGCGGTACGCTCTGCACAGTTGCATAAACCGTATGAGGCGTTTTCAATGTTGCAACCACCGTACACTTTTCCGTCTTTCGTTAATAGCGCTGCTCCCACTTTAAACTTTGAATACGGAACGTACGCCCGCTCTCTCGCTTGTTTTGCCGCTTCAATTAACTGTTGTTTATTCATTGTTGATCATCCCTTCTTGGGCTGTTTAGTTAAAAAACGTCTTCATTAACCAATCGGCAACGACGCCACCTAAATATACGCCAAATACCCCCATCATTCCTGCCAATACAGGCGGGGCTGGCAATGGCAAACGTAAAAATTTAAATAAAATCCCAACAACAAGCCCAGCAAGTAAGCTTAATAATACTTCTTTCATCGGTCAATGCCTCCATTAGTATGCTTCGTTTGACGTTGTTCCTTCCATAATCGCTGGTCCAGAGCTTGTACCGATACGGTTTGCACCTGCATCAATCATCGCTTTTGCGTCCGCTGCGCTGCGCACGCCACCAGATGCTTTTACGCCAACGTTTGGACCAACTGTTTTGCGCATTAATGCAACGTCTTCTACTGTTGCACCGCCGCTTGCGAATCCTGTTGATGTTTTAACGAAATCTGCCCCAGCGCGAACGGCAATTTCGCATGCGCGCACTTTTTCTTCATCTGTCAACAACGCTGTTTCAATAATTACTTTTGTTAAAGCTTTTCCTTTTGCTGCCTCAACAACAGCACGAATGTCGCACTCTACAAGCTCATGATCGCCGTCTTTTAACGCACCGATATTGATGACCATATCGACTTCTTGCGCACCGTTTTCAATCGCTTGTTTCGTCTCAAACGCCTTTACTTCTGGTGTTGTCGCTCCTAACGGAAAGCCGATGACTGTACACACTTTTACTTTCGTTCCTTGTAAACGCTCAGCAACGAATTTCACCCATGTTGGATTCACACATACAGATGCAAATTCATATTTTTTTGCTTCTTCCACTAATTTTTCAATTTGTGCTTTCGTTGTTTCTGGCTTTAATAACGTATGATCGATCATGCTAGCAATGTTCATCATTCATTCCTCCTTGTTTTTTAAATAAACATACCCGCAATGGATGCGCTTAACAATGAAGCAAGCATACCAGCAAGGACAGCTTTTAAGCCCATGCGCGCAATGTCGCTACGACGATTTGGCGCTAAGCTTCCTAAACCACCAAGTAAAATACCCATCGAAGAAATATTAGCAAATCCACATAGCGCAAAGCTAACAATCGCTACCGTTTTTGCTGATAAGTCTGGAATTTGTGGCGCAAACGATGAATAAGCAACAAACTCGTTTAAAATTAATTTTTGGCCGATAAATCCACCAGCTGTCACCGCTTCAGACCACGGTACACCAATCGCAAACGCAATAGGTGCGAAAACAAATCCTAAAATTTTCTCAAGCGTTAGACCATCGTAATTAAACAAGCTTCCGATTCCGCTAAGCAATCCGTTAATTAACGCGATTAACGCAATAAACGCTAACAACATCGCACCGATATTTAGAGCCAACTTTAAGCCGTCACTTGCCCCGCGCGCCGCTGCGTCGATAACGTTTGTTGATTCTTCGTCTTTTTCCATCTCAAAATGTTCGTCTTCTTTAATCGGCTCTGTTTCTGGCACGATCATTTTCGCCATGACTAATCCTGCTGGCGCTGCCATGAAACTTGCCGCAAGTAAATATTCAAGCGGAACACCTAAAAGCGAGTAACCAACAAGAACAGAACCGGCAACCGATGCTAAGCCCCCTGTCATAACCGCAAACAATTCCGATTGTGTCATTTTAGACAAATACGGACGAATCACAAGAGGCGCTTCCGTTTGACCGACAAAAATGTTTGCCGCTGCTGACATCGACTCCGCTTTGCTCGTTCCGAGCAATTTCGCAAGCGGACCACCGATCATTTTGATAATCCATTGCATGACACCAATGTAGTAAAGAACAGAAATTAACGCGGAGAAGAAAATGACGACCGGCAACACTTGGAATGCAAAAACAAATCCGATTCCTTTTGCCGCAAACATGCCACCGAACAAAAAGTTAATTCCTTCGTTCGCATAGTTAATAATGCTTGTTACACCATTTGTTAACCATTGTAATGCAGCTTTTCCTGCTTCCCATTTTAAAACGATAAACGCAAAAGTGACTTGAATCGCAAGACCACCTAAAATCGTTCGCGGATTAATCGCTTTGCGGTTGTTTGAAGAAAGAAAAGCGATCCCAAGGACAACAACAATACCAACAAGTCCCCAAACGATATTCATGTTGCACACTCCTATAAGTTGAATTTTGATTACGTAATCAATATAACAGGAAAACGAACATATGTAAACGTTAACATGAACAAATGTCAAAGAAAATTCATGGTTTGACTAAATCTTTCTTCCTTCTTTGCATAAATAAAGGGGGCTTTTTTCTTTTCCCCCATTTGTCGTTTCTTTATTCTTTTTCTAACAAACATTCGGCAGTAAATTGATCTGTCACTAATACGTTGGCATATTTCCCTTTCAGTGCTCCGTATATACCAGCCACTTTATGAATGCCTCCCGCGATCACAATCGAGTATTCCTTATTTTTCAACTCTTCTAACTCAATGCCGAGCGTGCGTGCATTGAGCTCTTCGCTACATAGCTTCCCAGTTTGATCAAAAAAGCGTGAACAAATGTCACCAGCAGCTTTTGAATAAATCGTTTGCAAATCTTCTTCTGTAAAATAACCGAGCTGGAACAATAGCGACTCTGATTTAATTGGTCCAATTGTAAATACAGCAATATTCGCTTGCCGACCGAGATCAAGAATTTTGCGAATGTGGCGGTCCGCCTCCATCGCCTGCTTAACAACGACATGATCCACGATTGCAGGTAACGGCAAATGGTGCACCGTTGCATTGAAGGCGCTTCCAAACAAGTGTAAAATATCTGACGCAAACGTATTCGTTTCGGATAAACTAACGCCACCTTTTAGCTGCACAACTTTGACGTCTTTGACATGTTTATGCTTTAGCTGTAATGCAACGTGATACAACGTTGTTCCCCACGTCACACCGATCACATCGCCGTCTTTGACGATCGAACGTAAATACTCGGCGGCTTCTTTTCCTAAATATTTTTTAATAATGCCATCTTGATGTTCGGGAACCGATACAACAATTGCTTTTTTTAGATTGAACTTTTGTTCAAGTTGTTTTGCTAACTGTTGAATATCTTCAGCCGGATCGTTAATTTTAATTTCTACAATTCCTTCTTCTTTTGCTTGCTGTAGTAGACGCGACACCGTCGGCCGCGATACGCCAAGCTTTTTTGCAATGTCGTTTTGATTGTAGTCTAGTAAATAATACAATTTCGCTGCTTCAACGACTTTTTTTAGCTTATCTTGCTCCATCGCTTCATCACCTTTTATTTATGAATGAAAAAGGAGCAACCTTCCATATTTGAAGGAATACTCCCTTTTCTTTCATGATACGAAAAAAACTGAACATTTGACAAGAAAAAGTTTTAACATAATTTCCATTTAGATAAATGAAACGAAGCTTCCGTATTTGTCTGAAATGAGATATGTTCATTTTCTTCTTTCGTGAAAAACCGCGCCGTAAATACTTCCTCTCCATCATTTAAGAAAATTTCAATAGACGACGTATCGATAAACATGTGAATCGTGTGTAATTGTGATAATAAACATTGTCGTTTCTCTTTCATGCCATTTCGAGCAAAACTTTCTCTCTCTAACGTCGCAACTTTTTGTTCAAAATCATATGAAAATGAAACATTGTTTTGTATATGAATGGAGAAAACACCTTTACCATCGATCTGTTTAAGTAGCAGTTCAACCGTTTTTCCTTTTACACCATCAAATTGCCTAACTTCCTTCTGCAAGAATACATTTGGATGATGAACTTCGTCACTCCGAAGCAACTGCAACTGCTCAATCGGACGCTGATATAATTTATCTCCGATTAAAACGAGTTCACGCGGTAATGTCAATGCATGTACCCATCGATAAGCAATTGTCGGGTGCTGATCTTCGTCTTGATCTGGTACCCCCATCCAAGCAATCATCACGCGACGCCCATGCTCGTCGACCATCGTTTGTGGCGCATAAAATTCAAACCCTCGATCCAGCTCAGTAAATGTACCGTGTACATATTGTCCTGTTTCATAATTTAACTGTCCGACAAAATATCCTGCTTGATATACGTTTTGATAGTGCATGCCTTCCGGTTGCAATCCTTGCGGACAGACGATCAGTACATCTTTTCCGCTTAAACGAAATACATCTGGGCACTCCCACATGTACCCAAAGTTTCCGTCCTCTCCTCCTGCTATAGCACCGATATGCTCCCAATGCATGAGATCATCAGAGCGAAATAATACTGCCTTCCCATCTAATTGCTCGCTCTGCCCGCCAATCACCATATACCACTTGTTTTCATGCTTCCACACTTTTGGGTCACGAAAATGAGCCGTGTAACCGTCTGGGAGATGAACAACAACTCCCTTTTTCTCAAAGCGAACACCGTCACTTGATACTGCCATACATTGATACGTATGGCGTGTTCCGTCATCGTCTTTGACATTGCCTGTATAAAAAAGTGTAAGTACACCATCATTGTCCACGGCGCTTCCGGAGTAGCAACCGTTTCGATCAAACCATTCGCTTGGAGCTAATGCAGGCGCTTGTCTTTCCCAATGAACAAAGTCACGCGATGTATAATGTCCCCAAAATTTTGCTCCATGTGTCGTTTGAAACGGCATCCACTGATAAAACACATGGTACGTCCCTTTCCAATAAATCAGTCCATTTGGATCGTTCATTAATCCGACAGGAGGCATTAAATGATAACGCAAACGATTTGGGTCACTTTCAACAATTGAAGCATATTTTTTTACTTCTTCTTCCGCAAGCTGTATTTGTTTTTTTTCGTTCAATGATTTCATTTCGACCAACCTTCGCGTAAAATACGTTCGACTTCATCGCGTGTTGGCAACGCTGTCATTGCCCCTTTCGTTGATGCAGCTAACGCTCCAGAAACGCTCGCAAAACGCGCCATTTGTTCAATTTCCGGAAGGGATAATGAATCAATTGTTCCTTCTCTTTCGTGCAAGCAATACAGCATGCCAGAAACGAAAGCATCGCCGGCTCCTGTCGTATCAACCGCCTCTACTTTAAGCGCTGGCGTAAAGACGGATCCTTCTTTCGTAAACGCATAACTACCGTTTTCCCCTAGCGTGACGACGATGAGAGGAATATTGTATAGGGCAAGGGCATCAATACCTTTTTGAATATCTTTCTCTCCCGTAATAAATGTCAACTCTTCTTCAGAAATTTTAAGTACATCTACTTCTGGTAGCATCGATATAATCATTTCGCGAGCTTGTTGTTCGCTTTCCCATAAGCCAAGGCGCAAATTCGGATCATATGAAACGATCATGCCGTTTTCTTTCGCTAGCATAACAGCTCGCTTTGTAGCGCTTCGTGCTGGCTCACTAATCAGTGAGATCGAACCAAAATGAAGAATGCGATGTGTCCGAAATAACGACTCATCAATTTCTTCTTCGCATAGAAAGCGATCAGCGCTCGGGTTAATGTAAAAATCAAAGCTCCGTTCTCCGTTTTCCGCTAACGTTACAAAAACAACACCTGTGCGAACATCATCACTAAATTGAAGGAAAGATGTATTCACTCCATATGCATCAAGCGTTTCTTTTAGAAAAACGCCTAATACATCGCGACCAACTTTCCCTAGAAACGTCGATGGAACACCGAGGCGTGCGACACCAACCGCAACATTTGCCGGCGCTCCCCCTGGACTTTTTTGATACGACCGATTTGTTGCATCAAGTGGAATAAAATCAATTAACGCTTCACCAAGACTAATAATTCCTTGCTTCATCATCATTCCCTCCTACATAAAAAGGCGAGTTATTCGCTCGCCTTATTCTTCTTTAAATCCTAATATCCATGTTGCCACAAATGCTGTACCAACCGCAATTGCAAAGCCGATTAAATAGTTTATTAAGTTCGCCATCCCCATCGGTGCCACGATCGCAATCATTGGAATACCAGTTAATCCGTACGCATTTGCCACAACGTTTGTAAATACCACATACGCACCACCGACAGCACCACCGATAGCTGCTGCAATAAACGGTTTCCGATATTTCAAGTTAACCCCAAAAATAACAGGCTCAGTAATGCCTAGAAAAGCGGAAAATGCAGCTGGCAAAGCGATTTCTTTCGTTTTCGTCCGTTTTGATTTTAAAAATACTGCTAAACCCGCTCCACCTTGAGCAACGTTTGCCATTGACCAAATAGGCAATAAATAGTTTTTACCAATATCCGCAAGCAATCCGGCTTCAATCGCATGGAAACTATGATGAACACCTGTGATTACAATCATCGAATACAGACCACCGAAAATGAGGCCTGCAAGCGCTCCACCTGTGTCATATACGAAGTTTAACGTTGTTGTAATTCCTTTCCCAACTATATTTCCAAGTGGACCAATGACTAAAATCGCAGTGAAACCTGTTAAAATAACCGTAATAAATGGTGTAACAAGCAAGTCGACGGCGTGTGGAACGACTTTTCGCAAGCTTTTTTCGATTTTACTCATGACATATGTTGCAAGCAAAATTGGAATGACCGTTCCTTGATATCCAATCATTGCGATATCAAAACCGAGAAAATGCAAATACTCAGGTTCAGCACTTCCTAATCCCCAAGGATTCAACAAAGCAGGATGAGTCATAATTCCCCCGATCACTGCTCCTAGAAACGGGTTTCCCCCAAATTCTTTCGCAGCACTATAACCAATTAAAATTGGCAAAATAATGAAAGCGGCACTTGAGAACATATCAAGTAATACAATCCATGCACTATCTGGCGCTACCCATTTGAAAGCCTTCATCATCCCGAGCAATCCCATAAGCAATCCGCTAGCTACAATAGCTGGAATAATTGGAACAAAAATATTTGACAACGTTTTCGCGAGACGAGCGATCGGATTCATCTTTTGCTTGACTGCTTCTTGGTGCACATCGGCACTTACGTTTTGTAAACCTGCTTCTTTGACAAACTGTTCGTATACTTTGTTGACAACACCTGTACCAAAAATAATTTGATACTGACCGGAACTAGAAAATGCACCTTTGACCCCATCAAGTTGTTCAATTGCTTGTTGATTAACCTTCTTTTCGTCTTTTAAAACAAGACGAAGACGAGTTGCACAATGAACCGCACTAATGACATTTTCTTTTCCACCAAGCAAAGACAAAAGTTGCTTTGTTATGTGTTCGTAATTCATATAAACTCCTCCTCTGCATATAAAATGATAGAAAACAAAAAGACCTAAAATGTACATACGAATGCCTTAAACATCGTCGTACATTTTAGGTCTTGCCTGCTTATGCAGTCACAATCCTACGGTATTTCATTTTTTATCCGCTTTCATTTTAGATTATTATTCAAAATTCGTCAATATTCTACAAAATGATTATTTTGTGGTTAAGCGTTGAATGTGTAGCGTAATATAAGCTAACTCGGTGACAGGAAATTGGATTCCGTATTCCTTTTTTGCATATTCAGCTATCGCAACAGCGCATGCAAACTCTCTTTCGTATTTCGTTTGAATGAGCGTTAACATCTCTTCATCCATCGAATGAAACAAATCACCGTTTTCAATTCGGTTCAGTGCAAAACGCAAATGTGTCACAAGTCTTTGGTAAGATATTCCTTCTTCATCAATATGAACATGTAATGTTTGTTTCATCAAATCGATCATTTCTCGAATTAAAGTCGTTTGTTTTAACGTTCTGTTCATGCTGGCTGCGTCCATTTTCGCTGTATGAATATGAAGAGCAATATGGGCAACTTCGTCATCAGGAATGTCGATGCCAAGACGTTCTCGAATCAGTTGTTTTGCCCAAAGACCTATTTGATATTCTTTTTTATACAGCACTTTAATTTCATTCAACAACTTATTTTGTATTTGGTACCCTTGTTGAATCCGTTCAATCGCAAATGATAAATGGTCTGTCAATGCAATATGGATATGATTGTTTAAAGGTGCTCGCAATTCTCCTTCAGCATAGCTAATAATTTCTTCGGCAATATCAATATGTTCTTCTGGAAGGGTACGTAACAACTCTTGGAATTTTTCATTTTCTTCTTCCATCACAAAAATTTTTTCGATTTTTGCACGAGGTACAATGTCATTTTTCTTTTTTTGAAAAGCAATGCCTGGCCCCATCACAATTTTCTCTTGCCCTTCATCCAATACAACGACAGCGTTATTGTTCAAAATTTTATGGATTCGCAACGTCATCTTCGTCCCCTTAACAGCGATTGTTTTATCACATATATATTATTTCAATTTCACTTTCATTAAAACAGTACTTCCTCTTTCTGCTTGTTCTATATGCTCTCGATGACACTCGTCCACCACGTCCCCGTTTGTAATCACGACTGGGGTGAGAGGACTTTCCGCTTTTTGTTGCACAAGCGCCAAGTCAAACGACAAAAGTAAATCCCCGACCTTCACACGATCCCCTGCTTTCACGTACGCTTCAAATCCTTCTCCATGCATATGAACTGTATCAATCCCAACATGAATAAGAATTTCTAATCCTTCATCCGAACGCAAACCAACAGCATGTTTTGTCGGGAACACTTGTACTACTTCTCCATGAATCGGTGAAACAACGACACCATCTGTTGGCTCAATCGCAAAGCCATCACCCATCATTTTTTGAGCAAACACAGGGTCTGGAACATTTTCAAGCGATCGTACATTTCCTGTTAAAGGGGAAACAATGACCTCTTCACGCTTACGAAACAAACGAAACATTTGAAATATCTCCTTCCTAAAGAATTATTTGGATAAAAATAAAAGACCTAAAACGCAAGAAAGAAACCTTCTTTCATCCGTTTTAGGTCTTGCCTGCAACGCAGTCACAATCCCACAATATGCGACTTTTTCACTTATAGAGTAAAGTAAGCTCTTTCATTTGTCAATATGCTACAATAATCGTAAAAAACAACGTAAGAAACGGAGTGGATGTCATGAATCCTTTTGCCACTCATTTTGAAAGTTTAGAGGAGTTTGCCGACCGTGTAAGCGAGTTATTACAATGTCCGATTACGATTGAAGATGCAAACCATCGCTTAATTGCTTATAGTGGACATGAACATTACACCGATCCGGCTCGCACGGCGACAATCATCCATCGTCGCGTGCCAGAGCGGGTCATTAATAGTTTATGGCGTGAAGGGGTAATTCCAAAACTTTTGCAGAGCGAAGAGCCTGTTCGTGTCACAGAAATTTCAGAAGTAGGACTCGGCAACCGCATCGCCATTTCGATTTGGAAAAATAAAGAGGTGCTCGGGTTTATTTGGGCAATTGAAATGAATGAGCAGTGGACAGAGCAGCAGTTTCATTTGTTAAAACAAGCAGCGAAAGCAGCGAAAAATTTGTTGTCACAACTACAAATTCGCAAACATAAAAAAGAAGAGCGCATTCAAGAGTTTTTTTGGAAGCTGTTAACGGGACACGTTTCTTCTCCTCATGACATCGTTGAACAATGCCATCAATTAAACGTGCATGTATATCCTTTTTTTTCTGTTGGCATTTTTCAATTTCAACAACAGATTCAAACGCAAGTGGAGCGGCAAATTGATTATTTATTAAAGACGACACAACAACTCGCTATTCCGCTTTATACGATCGACCATCAGCGGCTCATCGTGCTCGTCGCTCCAAGCTCGAACGTCTATGGAGAAGCAAACATTGAACGATTTTTTCGTTCATTTATGACACAAATGAGAGAGCGATTTCGCGTCGACATTTTGATGGGAGCGTTCGGAAATGTGTATGAATGTTATACAAAAATCGCCAAAAGTTACGAAGAAGCACAAACGGTGTTAAAAATGAAACGCGCCTTTCCTCATCAACTTGCCAATATTCAAAGCTATCAACATCTTGGCATGTATCAATTTTTTGATTTGCTTTTTGAACAAAAACGACATGGAGATTTCCACAACGCCGCGCTCGAAAAGCTGAAACAATACGATGCCCAACATCATACCAACTTAGTCGAGACGATTGAAACGTATCTTGACTGTGACAGCAACGTCAATGAAACGGCGAAAACGCTCAATATTCATCCGAATACACTCGCTTACCGTCTGAAGCGAATAAGTGAAATTGGAAACATTGACTTAAGCAATATGAGCGAAAAAGTAAAACTATATATCGATATGAAATTAGACAAATATCGGACAACATAGCTTTTGTGGAAATCCACAAAAGCTTGTTTTTTCTTTCTCTTTTCTAAACAAACAACAAATGATAAAAAACATTTATACTGTAGATAATAACGAAAGACAACATGAAAGGGGAAACAGCACATGATTATTGGTGTTCCAAAAGAGATTAAAAATAATGAAAATCGTGTAGCGATTACACCAGCTGGCGTTATGTCATTCGTCAGCAATGGACATACTGTCATCATTGAGAAAGATGCAGGAATTGGAAGCGGTTTCACAGATGAAGCTTACGTTCAAGCAGGCGCACAAATCGTTGAACGCGCCGCAGATGTATGGGCGCAAGCGGATATGGTAATGAAAGTAAAAGAACCGCTACCAAGCGAGTACGAATACTTCCGTCCGGGATTAGTATTGTTCACATACTTACACCTCGCTGCTGAACCAGAGTTAGCGCGTGCGCTAAAAGAAAAAGGCGTCATCGCAATCGCTTATGAAACGGTACAAGTTGGTCGTACGTTACCGCTGTTGACACCGATGAGCGAAGTAGCAGGACGCATGGCAGCACAAATTGGTGCCCAATTTCTTGAAAAAACAAAAGGCGGAAAAGGTATTCTTCTTTCCGGTGTCCCAGGCGTTAGCCGCGGAAAAGTAACGATCATTGGCGGCGGTGTCGTTGGAACGAACGCAGCAAAAGTGGCGATCGGCTTAGGTGCAAACGTCACGATTATTGACTTAAGCGCAGAACGTTTACGTGAACTTGACGATATTTTCGGAAGCCAAATTAATACGCTTATGTCTAACCCAATGAACATCGCACAAGCTGTTGCGGAGTCTGACCTTGTGATCGGTGCAGTATTAATCCCAGGAGCAAAAGCGCCAAAATTAGTGACAGAAGAAATGGTAAGAGCGATGCAACCAGGTTCAGTCATCGTTGACGTAGCGATCGACCAAGGCGGGATTGTTGAAACGAGCGACCATGTAACAACGCACGACAACCCAACATATGTGAAACACGGCGTCGTTCACTACGCAGTAGCAAATATGCCTGGAGCTGTGCCACGCACATCAACACTTGCACTTACAAACGTCACAATGCCATATGCATTACAAATTGCAAATAAAGGCGTACACAAAGCGGTCGCAGACAACCCTGCATTACGCCTTGGTGTAAACGTTGCAAACGGAGAAATCACATACGAAGCTGTCGCGCGCGACCTCGGTTACGACTACGTTCCTGTTGAAGTGGCTTTGGAAAAACAACTATTAGCATAAGCAAAGCAAAAGGTGTCCTCGCATATGGGACACCTTTTTTCTACAACACTTTAGATAAAAACGACTTCGTTCGCTCATGTTGTGGTGCATCAAAAATTTGTTGTGGCGTTCCTTCTTCTACAATTACTCCACCGTCCATAAAGAGAACACGATCCCCGACTTCACGCGCAAATCCCATTTCATGCGTTACGACGACCATCGTCATTCCTTCTTTTGCGAGTTGTTTCATGACGGCAAGTACTTCCCCGACCATTTCTGGATCGAGCGCAGACGTCGGCTCGTCAAATAACATCACTTTCGGCTCCATCGCAAGCGCACGAGCAATGGCAACACGCTGTGCCTGTCCCCCGGATAATGAATCCGGATATACATGCGCTTTATCTTGTAAACCGACTTTCGCAAGCAGTTGCATCGCTTTTTCTGTCGCTTTTTCTTTCGACCATTTGCGCACTTTCATCGGGGCGAGTGTAATATTATCAAGCACCGTCATATGCGGAAATAAATTAAATCGTTGAAACACCATCCCAACTTCTTCACGCACTTTATTTAAATCCGTTTTCGGATCCTTTAAATGAAATCCATCAACGACAATATCCCCTTCATCAAAATCTTCCAACATGTTTAAACAACGTAAAAACGTCGACTTTCCCGACCCCGAAGGACCGATGACAACAACCACTTCTTTTTCACGAATGTGTGCGTCAATTCCTTTTAACACTTGGAGTGATCCGTATGATTTTTTTAAATTTGTAACCCGAATCATGTATCATACCTTCTTTCTAACCGATGTAGCAACTTGCTTAATGATAGGGTAAGCACTAAGTAAATGAGCGCAACAGTTAAGTACGGTTCCCAAACGCGATAATATTGCCCTTGCATCGCTCTTCCCCAGTACATCAATTCAGGCGCCGCAATAATTGCCGCAAGAGACGAATCTTTAATAAGGACGATAAACTCATTGCCTAGCGGCGGAATCATACGTTTGATCGCTTGTGGCAAAATGATGTAGCGCATCGCTTGCACGTGTGTCATTCCAAGTGAACGAGCGGCTTCCATTTGACCGCGATCAATGGACTGGATGCCAGCACGGAAAATTTCCGCAATATACGCAGCTGCGTTTAAAGATAAAGAAATCGCGCCGGATACGAGCGGATTCGGCTGAGCGGTAAACACCGGCATAACTCCAAAATGAATAAGTAAAATTTGTACGAACAATGGCGTGCCACGAAAAAAATGAACGTACCAATCAAACGGCAAACGGACGAGACGGTTTTGAACCATTTTCCCAAGCCCAATCGCTAAACCGAGAATCGTCCCGAAAACAATACCAACTAACGATAAGCCGATCGTCCAGAGCACTCCTTTCAAAAAAAACGGTGCATATTCTACAATAATGTTGAAACGAAAATCCATCATTAATCACCTTTCCCTTTGTAAAAATTGCGTAACTGTCTAAAGTTACGCAATTTTTACATCAACGTTATTGCTGTTGTTGTAATGATTCAATATTCGGTTCTGTACCAAACCATTTTTTATAAATTTCTGTATACGTTCCGTTTTCAATGACTTTTTTCAACGCTTCGTCTACTTTTTGTTTTAACTCGCTTCCTTTCGGGAACATAAAGCCGTAAAATTCAGATTCAAAATGTTCTGGGTCTTCGAACGCTACAATTTTAGCGTCTGGATTATTTTTTACGTATTCGTTTGCAACGGCATTATCTGTCACAACTGCTTCCACGCCACCGTTTAACAAGTCCATAATCGCAACGACTGTATTCTCAAACTTTTTAATATTTGGATTCTCTTTTCCTAAAATTTTTTCAACGGCTTCTTGTCCCGTTGTACCGTTTTGGACACCGACCACTTTTCCTTGTAAATCTTTCGCGCTTTTAATCGAACTTCCTTCTTTCACAAGAATCATATGTGTCGATTCAAAATACGGAATCGAAAAATCATACGTTTGTTTCCGATCATCGTTAATTGTAATACCTGAGACGGCCATATCCGCTGTTTTTCCTTGAATAGCCGCAAACAATGGATCCCAGCCGATGTTTTTTAATTCATATGCTAGTCCAGCTTCTTTCATGACAGCTTTTAATAAATCGACATCAAAACCGACAATTTCCCCTTTATCCATGTATTCAAATGGAGCAAACGCCGCATCTGTGACGACAGTAATTTTCTTTTCTGTTGTCGCCGTTTTTTCTGTCGAACTACTACAGCCAACAAGCGCAAACATAAGCATAAAAACGAGCGTTGCAATCATTCCTTTTTTTATCATTGTTATTCCCCCTTACTATTTGCTGTAAAATAATAAATATTTGTGTATAAACATGTTATGCTCCTCATGTTTCACATATTATCAGCTTTTTTGTTTTTATGCAACAAATTTTATAAAAATAATTTTTGGAAAAATCTTTATTTTAGAAAATATTTTTGATCAACTTTTCACAAATTCTTCAATCCTTTATGCTCCTCACGTTGTCAAAAAGTAGTATTCTTTATATAGGGGATATTTTTATTATTCCTAAATGAATGGGAGGAGATTATAATGGCGCTACTGACTGTACATGAAGCGTTAATGGACGCATGGAGAACGTTTAAAGGCGATAAGTGGAAAAAAGAAATTGACGTCCGCGATTTTATTTTAAATAACGTAACCGTTTACACGGGGGATGAATCATTTTTACAAGGTCCGACGGAAGCAACGAAAAAGCTTTGGGAACAAGTGATGGAACTTTCCAAACTAGAACGCGAAAGAGGCGGCGTTCTCAACATGGATACGGAAATCGTATCGACCATTACGTCGCACGGACCTGGTTATTTAAATAAAGAACTCGAAAAAGTCGTCGGTTTTCAAACAGACGAACCGTTTAAACGAGCGCTTATGCCATTTGGCGGTATTCGCATGGCCGAGCAAGCATGCGAAGCGTACGGCTACGAAGTAAGTGATGAAGTAAAGAAAATTTTTACGCAATATCGTAAAACGCATAACCAGGGCGTATTCGACGTATATACGGACGAAATGAAAGCGGCGCGAAAAGCAGGAATTATTACAGGACTTCCTGACGCCTATGGACGCGGTCGCATTATCGGTGACTATCGTCGCGTGGCTTTATATGGTGTCGATCGCCTCATTGAGGAGAAGAAAAAAGATTTACGCAACACAGGTGCGCGTACAATGAGTGAAGACATCATTCGTCTTCGTGAAGAATTAGCTGAACAAATTCGTGCCCTTCAAGAATTAAAAGAAATGGCTGCAAGTTACGGCTACGATATTTCTAAACCAGCGCGCAATGCACACGAAGCGTTCCAATGGCTATATTTCGCTTACCTTGCAGCAATTAAAGAACAAAACGGTGCAGCCATGAGCTTAGGCCGCGTCTCTACATTTTTAGATATTTATATTGAACGCGACTTGCAAGAAGGAACATTAACAGAACGCGAAGCGCAAGAACTTGTTGACCATTTCGTCATGAAATTGCGTCTCGTCAAATTTGCAAGAACGCCAGAATACAACGAGTTATTTAGCGGCGACCCAACATGGGTCACAGAGTCCATTGGCGGTGTCGCGATTGACGGTCGTCCACTTGTAACAAAAAACTCATTCCGCTTCTTGCATACACTCGATAACTTAGGCCCAGCGCCAGAACCAAACTTAACGGTTCTTTGGTCGACACAGTTGCCAGAAGCGTTTAAGAAATATTGCGCGAAAATGTCGATTCAAACAAGCTCCATTCAATATGAAAATGACGATTTAATGCGACCTGAGTTTGGCGATGACTATGGCATCGCATGCTGCGTATCCGCGATGCGAATCGGCAAGCAAATGCAATTTTTCGGCGCGCGTGCAAACCTTGCAAAAGCATTATTATATGCGATTAACGGCGGCGTGGATGAAAAATTAAAAGTGCAAATCGGCCCAGAGTTTGCGCCAATCACATCTGAATACTTAAACTACGATGAAGTGATGCGCAAATTTGACAACGTCATGGAATGGCTAGCAGAATTGTATATTAATACATTAAACGTCATCCATTATATGCATGATAAATATTGTTATGAACGAATCGAAATGGCGCTTCACGATACGCACATTTTGCGCACGATGGCAACTGGTATCGCTGGGTTGTCCGTTGTCGCTGACTCATTAAGTGCGATTAAATATGCGAAAGTAAAAACGATTCGTGATGAAAATGGCTTAGCTGTCGACTTTGAAATTGAAGGCGACTTCCCGAAATACGGCAATAACGATGATCGCGTTGATGCAATTGCGGTCGATATTGTTGAACGCTTTATGATAAAATTGCGCAAACATAAAACGTATCGCGATTCGAAACATACGACATCTATCTTAACGATCACATCAAACGTCGTATATGGTAAAAAGACAGGAAATACACCAGATGGTCGTCGCGCTGGTGAACCGTTCGCACCTGGTGCGAATCCATTACACGGTCGCGATACAAAAGGAGCGCTTGCATCGTTAAGCTCTGTCGCAAAATTACCGTATGAATATGCATTAGACGGCATTTCAAACACGTTCTCGATCGTACCAAAAGCGCTCGGTAAAGATGAAGCGACACGCATTCAAAACCTTGTGGCGATTTTAGATGGATATGCGCAAAAACGCGGTCATCACTTAAACGTCAACGTCTTTAACCGCGACACGTTGCTTGACGCGATGGAACATCCTGAAAAATATCCGCAACTAACGATTCGCGTATCGGGTTATGCGGTCAACTTTATTAAATTAACACGTGAACAACAAATTGACGTCATTAATCGGACGTTCCATGAAACAATGTAATGGAAGCTCCCACGCATCGTGGGAGCTTTCTACCTAGGAGGAAACAACATGAACGGATTTATTCATTCAATCGAATCGTGCGGAACGGTGGATGGTCCCGGCATTCGTTACGTCATTTTTACTCAAGGTTGTTTGTTGCGCTGCCAATATTGCCACAACGCAGATACGTGGGAAATTGGCAAAGGAGAACAAATGTCTGTTGATGAAATCATCGCTGATGCAAAGACGTACTTGCCTTTTATGCAAGCATCTGGCGGCGGAATAACGGTTAGTGGCGGAGAACCGCTTTTACAAATCGATTTTTTAATTGAGCTATTTCGCCGTTGTAAACAGCTTGGCATTCATACAACGATTGATTCGTCTGGCGGATGTTATACGACGGAAGCATCATTTCAAAAAAAATTAAATGAATTGCTTCAATACACAGATTTAATTTTGCTTGATTTAAAACATATTGATGAAAAAAAACATCGTAAACTAACAGGAAAAACGAATGAACATATTTTAGCGTTTGCACGTCTATTATCAGAACGAAACGTACCTGTCTGGATTCGCCATGTGCTCGTTCCGACCGTCACAGACGATGAAGAAGATTTACATCGCTTAGCTGACTTCATTCGTACGTTGCACAACGTCGAAAAAGTTGAAGTTCTTCCGTATCATCAACTCGGTGTATACAAATGGAAAGCACTTGGACTCACGTATCCACTTGAAGGCATCCCGACGCCATCAGAAGAACTTGTCGAAAAAGCAAAGGAAATATTAGGCGATCGAGTAGGAGGAGGTGATTAACCTCCGTCCTCTCACACCACCGTACGTACGGT
>NZ_PEDM01000051.1 GCF_002742685.1 Anoxybacillus flavithermus | reverse complement strand
GCCTTCGCAGTTCGGGACTTTCACCCTATAGATTGCACCCATGCCGAGCACACCAAAAAAGCGACAAGGATAATCCTTTGTCGCTTTTTTTCAATAATCCCTTCCTTTTCCCGAGTCCGTCACATCAAGCAATGGCTCCGGATAGGGTTGAAAATATCGTTGTTTCAACAAATATTCGTTTTGATAGCGAATGGCCCATGAACGAATGACTGCTGTTACACTACTTAACGGTAGCTTGCCCGCCCGATATTTTTCTAACAACTCATGGACATACCGCTTTTCTTCACCGCTTAATTCATGTTTAAAATAACCGATCATATGTTGACAAACATTAATGTTCGAATTTCGACGGGATCGTCGTGCAAACAACTCATGTAATGTTTGTTCATACCGCAAAAATATTTCTTCGTGCGGCAAACGAGTTCGATTTGCAACAATATTTCCTAATTGTTTCAATTTTTGTTGATGATAAGCCATAAATAAATATTTATGCTCAGCATGAAATTCAACAAGACGATGGTGTGAATTTGTCTGTTTTACCTCTCGAAACAAAGCAAGCGTAAATAACTTCGTCAAAAAATGCTCTCGAATAACGAAATTTGTTAATCGCCCCTCTTCTTCCACAGCTTTATGTGCAAACATTTGTAACACATGTTTCGCAAACATCCCGCTTCCCTTTCCTGATGCAGGTCCTTTTTGTGCACTACGATATATTTTGACATCTTTAATTCCACACGATGGGGACCGACTTTTTAAAATAAAACCGTCCACATTCGATAATTGCATTAAAAACGAAGCAGAGAACTCGTTCATTCGCTCGGTTATATCCATTTCGGTTGATGGTTGAATGAGTCGCACTTGTTCTCCGTCTTGAACGAGCCGAATCGTCTCACGCGGCGTACCAAGCCCAATGCGCACTTCTGGACAAACAGGGATAAATTGCACAAATGGCGCGAGCTTATGTACCACTTCATCGTTTAGTTGATCACCATTATACCGACAAGGAGAAAAACCGAGACATTCACTAACAACGACGATTGGTTTTGCATAATGCCACATCTGTTATTCCTCCTTTGCTTGTTTTTGCTTATCATATCGCACAAACAAAAAAAATACACGCATCGATGTGCTTACAAAAACAAAAAATTTCGAATTTGAACGTTTATACAAAAAAATGATTGATTATATATTAGTTTTGTTTTATTATGCTTTATGTTGCCTATATCGCAATATTAAAATCGTTATTAATTCATAATTTTGTATGTATATAAGTGTGCACTTTTATATTTATACACCCATGGAAAATAATTTATATTTCTGAATCATTTTGTTATATTGACTATTTTTATTTTTATATTACGATAGTAGTAATGTTATGTATCCGCTTTCAAAAAATGTAGTGGAAAGGTGGTTTTTAAAAATGAATCATGCTCAGTCACACAAGTTTACTGACATACTAAAATTTCTCGTTCCATCACTTATTGGTGTATTCCTTTTTATGATTCCTGTCCCTTATAAAAGTGAAATGACTATTCCTGTAGCCATTTTAGCAAAGTGGGTCGAAGGGAATTTTGTTTCTGTCATCCCAACCATTTCTGTTTTATTTATGTTTATCGCAACGATTGGCACGATTATCGCCAAAGTAGCACAACCTTCTGTTATAATGAATAGCTCGTTTCTTCGTCGATTATTCGATGTGAATGGCTTGTTTGTCGTTGCCCGTATCGTTGGTACAATTTTAGGGGCGATGACATTATGGAAAATTGGTCCGGAATGGGTATGGTCAGAAAATACAGGTGCATTGTTGTTATATAGTTTGATTCCGATTTTGTTTTCTGTCTTTTTATTTGCAGGATTATTTTTGCCATTACTTTTAGATTTCGGTCTACTTGAATTGTGTGGCGCACTTTTAACAAAAATTATGCGTCCGGTATTTAAATTACCTGGCCGCTCGTCGATTGACTGTATTGCTTCCTGGCTTGGAGATGGAACGATCGGTGTATTGTTAACGAATAAGCAATATGAAGACGGCTTTTATACGAAGCGAGAAGCAGCAGTGATTGGAACAACTTTTTCTGTTGTGTCAATTACATTTAGTATCGTTGTTATTACGTATATGAAACTTGAACATATGTTTGGAGCGTACTATTTTACGATTGTTGTTGCTGGTCTTGTAGCAGCAATCATTATGCCACGTATCCCACCATTATCTAAAAAACCAGATACGTATTATCATGAACATCACGTACCAGTTGATGAAACAGTACCAGCTGGGTACACACCTTTTCAATGGGGACTAAAACAAGCAACAGACGTTGCTAAACGCAATAGCGATATGGGGAAACTATTAAAAAACGGCATACAAACGGTCATCGATATGTGGTTAGGTGTATTACCTGTCGTCATGGCGATTGGAACGGTTGCATTAATTATTGCCGAAACAACGCCAGTGTTTGAATGGCTCGGTAAACCTTTCGTACCGCTTTTGACACTCCTACAAGTACCAGAAGCATCAGCTGCTGCACAAACGATGGTTGTTGGCTTTGCCGACATGTTTTTACCTGCCATTATCGGTAGCGGCATTGAAAGTGAATTTACTCGCTTCGTTATTGCTTGCGTTTCCGTAACACAGCTTATTTATATGTCTGAAGTAGGTGGATTGCTTCTCGCATCTAAACTACCAATTACGTTTAAAGATTTAGTTGTCATTTTCTTACTTCGCACACTCATTACATTACCAATTATCGTTTTTATAGCTCATTTCATCTTTTAACGTAAAAGGGCGATCGTCTCGCCCTTTTTTATTTTTCCTCCATTTGTCCAACCCAATTGCACGATTGTTTCATAATATGGAGAGAGGTGACAATATATGTTTAAAAAACATATAGGAAAAACAATCGGTTTATTCATTAGTCAACTTGTATTATTTTCAGAAGCGATCGCTATGAGTGATACGATTGATGTAACACAATTACGTGGAACGGAATTATATGTTGTCGTCGGTTTTTATGTGTTCCAAACCATTGTAGGTATTTATTTTGGTAATCGTTATGATCGAAAAACTTGCGTCAAAGATTTAATATATCAGTTAAAAAGCAAAGACTTTGCTACAAGTACATTTGAAAAAATCGCAGCGCTCGTTGATCGAGATCCAGATAATCGTTTGACCATTTATTTACTCCGCACGAAACAAAATAGCCAAACACAACAAAAAACAGCATTTGAACAACTTTTAGTCGAAGAAACACGAAAAAGCGACATTATCGCTAAATGGTCAAATGATGAATACTTGATTATTGCTGTCGAAAACGCCGCCAAACCCTCTACACTAATTGAACGAATCAAGCAAAATAGCCCTGTATCTTTTCTTGTCGGTTATGCGACATACCCGGTCGAAGGGGAACAATTACAACAGTTATTACAAGTCGCAAAAGAACGCATGTATGCTACACGTACGACAAAATAAGAAATGGCACAAAGCAAGACATTGCCTATATCCATGAACGACTTGATTATCAGCTCAGCTGTATTGCACGCGTAGAGGATGCTAAAGAAAGCAAATGAACGATAAAAACGTCGTTCCACGTTGTGGAAACGACGTTTTTATGACTAACCTCTTAACATATGGAACACCTGCTCGACGTCTTTATCTCCTCGACCTGATAAGTTCACGATAATGATTTGATCGTGATCGAGCGTTGGAGCTAGTTTCATGGCATACGCAACCGCGTGAGCACTTTCTAGCGCAGGAATGATCCCTTCTGTTTTTGAAAGCATTTGGAATGCTTCTAACACTTCGTCATTTGTTACCGTATAATATTCTGCACGACCAGACGTTTTTAAAAAGCTATGTTCCGGTCCAATTCCTGGATAATCGAGCCCAGCAGCAATTGAATATGTTGGTTGCGGATTTCCTTCTTCATCAAGCAAAACGAGACACTTAAAGCCGTGAATGACAGCTGGCACTCCTTTCGTTAGTGTAGCGGCTTGCTCTGGTTCGACTCCGATTAAACGTACACTCGGTTCGTCAATATAATGAGCAAAGGCCCCAATGGCGTTACTACCACCGCCTGTGCAAGCGATCACTGCATGTGGCAACCTACCTTCTTTTTCAAAAATTTGTCGCTTACTTTCTTCACTAATGACAGATTGAAAGTGTTTGACAATAGATGGATACGGATGTGGTCCAACAGCTGATCCAAGCAAATAAAATGTATGTTCATAATTTTCGACATAGTCGTTTAACGCTTCATCAACTGCATCTTTCAATCTGCCTTGTCCTTTTGATACTGGAACAACTTTTGCTCCTAGCAACTCCATTCGAAAAACGTTTAATGCTTGCCTTCTCGTATCTTCTTCTCCCATATAGATGACGCACTCCATCCCAAACATCGCACAAGCAGTCGCTGTCGCCACACCGTGTTGCCCAGCTCCTGTTTCAGCAATGATACGTTTCGCCCCCATTCGTTTCGCTAATAAAATTTGCCCGATGACATTGTTAATTTTATGAGAACCAGTATGGTTTAAATCTTCTCGTTTTAAGTAAATTTTCGCTCCACCAAGTTTTTCAGTTAACCTTGAAGCAAAGGTGAGCGGATTTTCTCGTCCGACGTACTCTTTTAAATAAAACGCAAACTCCTCATGGAATGTAGGATCGTCCTTGTATCTTAAAAACTGTGCCTCTAAATAGTCTAACGCTTCCTGTAACGCCGGCGGTACGAAACTTCCGCCAAACTCTCCGAAATACCCTATTCTCTGCTCAACTACACTCATCTTCTTTCCCCTCTCCATTTTCCAAATTTACTACAAGCATACCTACATTTTTATCAGAAGTCAATGAATATTCAGAATTTTATTTTTGCACTTTTTCTAAAAATGCTAACATATGCTGAATATATTCCTCTTTATACATAGCAAAACTTTTCACATGCTTCGCTTTTTCGGTGAGCCAAAGTTCAAATACGTCTGGATGTTTTTTGTACATGTTTACACTTTCTTTGTATGGGATGGACGGGTCTGCTTTACTATGAATAAATAAGATCGGACGCGGCACAATTGTATCAACTGCTTTGATCGGAATAGATTCTGCTGGGTCTAAATCGGTAATCATCGGAATAAGGGTAATGATTAAATACGTAAACGGCACGTTAGGTAAGTTTGTCCATACAGGCATATATGTGCGCAAATATCCTTCTAAATCGCTAAACGGGCTGTCGGCAATAACTGCTTTTACATCTTTATCCATTCCTGCCGCTAAAATCGACGTTGCCGCCCCCATGGACACTCCATACAGAACAATCGGTTCGGAATAGTGTTGTTTTGCATAATCAATGACACCAAGCAAATCATATTTTTCTTTTGCGCCAATCGTTGTCATGTTTCCTTCCGATTCGCCGCTTGCGCGAAAATCAAACATGATGACGCGATATCCTTCGTCTGTTAGTGCTTTAGCAATTGGCAAAAACGGCACGTTAGGTTCGTAACGATTCCCACCGTAACCGTGCGAAAAAATAACGGTCATTTTCGCTTGTTTCGTCGGTTCTATGATCCAGCCTTTTAGCTTTAGTCCCCCATCTTTACTTGTAAATGTCACATTTTGATAAGCCATTCCGTAATCTTTTGGTGTCTCAACAACCGCTTTTCGCTCTTTGTGCGTCAAGTTCCAGCCAACATAAATCGAAATGGCAACACAAGCGATTGCTACAAGCAACAATATGCTGACAAACAACGGAACAAGCCATTTTTTTGTCTTTCGTTGCCTTTCTACTTGTATTTGCATCATTTCTCACCTCCTTTTTTCCATTATATCGCGAACAAAAACAACAATGAACAAAAAATGTACGATATGTACTTAAGTGTGTTACAATGAACAAAATGCCTTTAACGAAAGGAATGAAATCATTGGCTTTTACGCATACATTTACAAAAGAAGAAGAAATCGTTCATGCGATTACACATGGCGTTGGTGCAATATTTAGCATCATAGCGCTTGCTATTTTGACGGTCATGGCTACGATCCACGGAAACGCTTGGCACGTTGTAAGCGTCTCGTTATTTGGGAGCACGATGCTTCTCTTATATTTGTCATCAACGATTGTACACGCCTTACCAGAAGGACGTTGGAAGCGACTGTTTGAAATTTTCGACCATTCGGCGATTTATTTTTTTATTGCGGGCACGTATACGCCGTTTTTATTTTTAGCAGTGAAAGGTGCGATCGGTTGGACGCTATTTGGCATCGTCTGGGGGCTTGCGCTGATCGGAACAATTTTTAAGTGTTTTTTCGTTAATCGATTTTTATACACATCAACAATCATTTATATTGTGATGGGCTGGTTGATTGTATTTGCATGGAAACCGCTCGTTTCCGGTCTTTCGTTAGAAGGTGTCGTCTATTTAGTCATTGGTGGGATTTTATACACAATCGGCGCGATTTTTTACGTATGGCGCGGGTTTAAATTTCATCATGCCGTCTGGCATCTGTTTGTGTTAGGCGGGTCTGTTGCCCATTTTTTAGCGGTGTTTGTTTTAATATAAGGCAAGGAGCCGACTTGGTACCTTGCCTTTTTCTTTTATACTTCTACCTCTTTTGTTTCGTTCATGATAGCGTCAAAATAACGAACCGATAACATCTCGGCATCGAATAAATTGCATCCCCAAATATGCTGTAAGAAAAGGCGGGCGATGAGTTCGTTTCGCTTGCTTTCTTTTGCTTCTTTTAACGCGACGACGCTTAAATACAAGTCGCAAAGGCGGTTGGCGATTTTTTTAGCGTGATACGTTTGCACATCTTCCGGCTGTCCGTGCAGTTTTTGGAGCGATTGCGCCAATTCACGTAGCCCGCTTTCCACTGGTGCCGCAAATACACGTATTTCGGCAGGAAGTGTAGCTAGTTGCTCGCTTATTGTTTGAATAAATGTTTCATGAATGCGGTATTTGCGAATAAGACGCAACACTTCAAGCCCTAAAATGTTTGCTGTTCCTTCCCAGACGGTCAATACTTGGGCATCGCGAAGCAATCGCGGGGTGACAAAATCTTCAATGTAGCCGTTTCCGCCGTGTATTTCAATCGCTTCATGGGCAAATGCAATCGCTTCTTCGGCTGTTCGCATTTTTAAAAGCGCAATTAATAAGCGATTCCACGCTTTTTCTTGCTCAGACGCTTGATCCGACGTGCGCATCACACGGTCAAAAAAGGAAATGAGCTCAAAACAAGCGCTCGTTTGCACTTCTTGGCGCGCCGTTAAGTTTGCTAGCGTTTCTTTCACCATTGGATACGATGTAAGCCATTGTCCGAACGCTTTACGATTTGCCCCATATTGCTTCGCTTCCTCTAGCGCCCGTTTCATGATGCCAATCGAGGCGACGGCATTGCAGACGCGCGATAAATTGAGCGCTTCCATCATATAGTAGAATCCTTTTTTCGCATCGCCAATTAAATAAGCTTTTGCCCCTTCAAATACGACTTCCGCCGACGGCACAGCGCGAACACCAAGTTTATCTTTTAAACGCCGAATGTGAATGCCGTTTAACGTGCCATCGTCGTTGCGCCACGGTACTAAAAATAAACTAAGTCCTTTCGTCCCCCGCTCGCTTCCGTCGATGCGCGCAAGCACTAAGGCAACCCCGCACATGCCAGCGTTGCTCGCAAAATATTTTTCTCCATAAATTTCATAATGGTCACCGCATAAAACAGCGCGTACTTCATTGGCACCAACGTCCGAACCGCCTTGCCGCTCTGTTAAAAACGTCGCGCCTTCATACAGCTCGACTTCGCCTGTGGAAATGACGTGCGGCAAATATTTTGCTTTAATTCGTTCATCCGCAAAATGCTCTAATACGTATGCAGTCGCCATTGTTAACGTCACCGGGCAATAAAATCCGGGTTCGACTTGTGATAACAAATAGCCTTGAGCATACGAATAAATGTAGTTGCCAACACGGCCAAGTGCAGGAATCGGTTTATGGACATAGCCGACAATGCCTGTTTCATACGTTTCTTTTACTGTTTGTTTATATCCTTCGTTCACCCATATTTCGGAAATATCGTTACCAAAACAGTCATATTTGATGAGCCGCGGCTGTCCTTCGCGGTCTGTATGTACCGCGCGCCGGTCGATATCGGTCATGCATCGTTGCCAAAACTTCTCTAACTCTCCTTCCGCATACGCATAAAACTCTTCATCTAAATATTTTTTTAAGTTGGCAAGTAAGTTCGGATCAACTTCTCGTAGCTGTTTCATTATGCATCCCCCTCAACACTTGTTTTAATATTTTTCCTGTCGCATTGCGCGGTAGTTCAGGAATGGCTTCATATATATACATGCACCTTAAAACCATGACTTCTGTATGAACACCTTTTTTCATGGCTATACTGCTCCTAAATATTTCTATACAAAAGGAGCGGAAAAGACATGAAACGTCTGAAAATCACAAATGATCACGGCTGGACGCCTCGAACACTTCGGAAACAAGAACGGAAAATCAAAGATGCTTCTCTTCGTGTTCGGGTGACCGCTGTTCGTCTCGTCATGGAAGGTCACCTCGGTAAAGATGTCGCGAAAATGGTCAACGTATGCCGTCAATCCGTTGCCCTTTACGTTGCACGGTTTAATCAAGGAGGGCTCGATCATTTACTCGATCGTCGGTTGCCGCCTGGTCGTGTGCCATTTCTGACGGAAGAACAACAACAAGAAATTAGACAACTCGTGTTAACTACTACACCTGTGGATGCTGGCTGGGGCATTGCTTCAT
>NZ_PEDM01000050.1 GCF_002742685.1 Anoxybacillus flavithermus | reverse complement strand
GTTTGTATAAATCAGGAACCTGTCTTCTTTTCTCCCACAAACATTTTACTCATACTAAGAAAAGCGCCTTCGCAATGAAGGCGTTTTTAAGATCCAGCATATGAATGTAAACCGGCAATGACTAAGTTAACGGCTACTAAGTTAAACATAATGATCGCAAAACCAATAACGGCAAGCCATGCGGAACGCTCACCATGCCATCCTTTCGATAGACGCAAATGTAAAAACGCAGCATAAAACAGCCATGTAATAAGTGCCCATACTTCTTTCGGGTCCCATCCCCAAAAACGCGTCCAAGCAATTTGCGCCCAAATCATCGCAAAAATAAGCGCACCGAGCGTAAATACTGGAAATCCAATAGCAACAGAACGATAGCCGATTTCATCAACTAAATCTAAATTGACGTTTTTCACAAGCGGTTGTAATGCGGCTGCAATACGTTTACGTAAAACAAGACGAAACAAACCATATAACGCAAGACCTGCAAATAAAGACCAAATGACCGTATTTAATTTCCGCGCGTTAATGATCGCTGGCATGTCCACAAGTGGCTTCATACGCTCTTCTGTTTTTAGCACTCCTTCATGCGGGCCAACAAGCGCGGGCATATGATATACCATTTCATCTTGCTTGCCATTTTTATCGATCCAATCAAATGTTGCTTCATAGCCAGCAACGCGAAACGACGTGGTCACGATAACAAAACCAAGCGTACTAATTAAGAAAAATAATACGAATTCAAGCCAAAACGTTCGCTTGCTCGGCTTTGATTGATCGACAACGCGAATTAAATAAATGAGTCCCGCTGCAAAGCTAATCGCTAAAATGGCTTCCCCAGCAGCTGCTGTCGTCACATGAATATGCAACCAATCGCTTTGTAAAGCTGGAATGAGCGGAGAAATTTCCCGCGGAAACATGCTCGCATAAGCGATGACTAAAATGGCAATCGGTAAAGTAAATAAACCGAGCAAACTTGTTTTGTAAATAAAGTAAATGACGATAAACGCACCGACAAGCATCATGCCAAAAAACGTTGTAAACTCAAACAAATTGCTGACAGGTGCATGCCCAGCAGCAATCCAACGCGTAATAAAATAACCAAGTTGAGCGACAAAACCAATGATCGTCACAAAAATCCCAATCGTTGCCCAACGGTCTATCCCTTCTTTCTTTTTGATGCGAATAGCCCCACCAAAGAAAAGTGTCGCAATTAAATAAAGGACAAATGCTATATATAGTAATGTGCTACTTAATTGAACCACGATGTTTCCCCCTTATGACCGATTGTCCGCTTGATCGATAGGCATGACAAAAGGTGTATCATGAAATATGCCCTCAAGCTCTTTTTTCAGTCCAAACCAGTTTTTATTCGTATGTGCGGCAATAAGCACTTCGTCATTAATCCGTCGAATCCACACGCGGCGATGGTTCCAATACATTCCTTGAATAAGACCGATCATAAAAATCGCGCCACCAATTCCTAAAATCCAAAGTGTAAAATCGCGCCGCACCGTTAATGCCGATACGTTTCGTGTTTCAATTCCTGCGAACGCCATTTTATACTTGTTGTTACCGAGCGGTTCAATCGTTTGACGAATGGCAGTAAAACTCACTTCCCCTTTTGGACGGTCTGGAGCAAACATTTTAAATACGAATGCTGGATTGTTCGGTACTTTTGAGCGCGTATTTGGATTGCCGTTTTCATCAAAATAAAAATCTGGAAAATAGCTCAATAGTTGAACTTTATACCCATTACCAAGATCATATTCTTTTTCTGGTTGAATTAAGTCAATCGTAATCGTGCCAAATGATTTGTTCGTTTGTTTATCTGTCAAATGAAACGACATGCTTTTTAATTCATCCAGCTTAAAATCGACTTGATATAACGCATAATGATCATGTTTTAACGGTTCATTGACACGAATCGAAAAGCTTTTTATTTTTTTTAGCTTCGGCTCTTCGCCGGCAACGACTGGTCCGATACGCTCATACAATACGACGTCCGTTTGATAGTTTTTCGCCATCATTCCACTACCGATACGGTCAATCGCTGCTTGAAACGCTTCTTTCTCAGTTTCTTTCTCGTATACTTCAAAAATAAACTTTTGATTTTCTAAAAAATATTTTCCGTTCGTCCCCGGAATTTCTTTCATTTCTCCTTCACGAATCCACATATTTTCATCGACGTACATGCCTGGAACGAAACGAAGCATCGCACCGATGAGAAAAATGATGAGTCCAATATGATTCACATACGGTCCCCAACGGGAAAAGCGCCCTTTTTCAGCTAAAATATTTCCGTTTTCTTCTCGAACGCGATAACCACGCTTTGTCAGCTTGTCCACGATGTTTCGCCATGCCGTTTCATCATGTTCTACTTTCGCGCGACTAAATAGACGTTGTCTTTGTAAAAATTGTTCGTTACGCGTCACGCGTTGATTGTTTAACGCACGATATAACGGTACAACACGGTCTAAACTACAAATGACAAGCGATACACCAATGAGTGCAATAAGCAACATGTACCACCAAGAACTATACAAGTCATGAAAGCCGAGCGCATAGTACCATTTTCCAAGCAAACCGTACTGTTGCTCATAATATTCCGCTGGTGATACAGTTGGCGGAATGTACATTTGTTGCGGATAAACCGTGCCGATTGCAGAAGCAACTAGCGTAATGACGATGAGCCAAACCCCAACTTTGACTGATGAAAAAAAGTTCCAAATTTTATCAATGATCGTTTTATTGTACGTTTGTGAACGGCGCGCGCTACCTTCATAGCGCATATCTAATAACACTGGCACCTCTTCGAGCGGCTTGCCACAAGCTTCACAAAGCACTGTTCCGATCGGGTTGACATGCCCGCATTCACATTTTACTTGTTCCATGTTGAAAACCCCTTACGGCTTAATTCGTTCCATATGTTTTTTTACATCTTCTTCTGTCATCGTTCCTGTAATGATGTCTACAATTTTTCCGTCTTTGTCGATTAAAAATGTCGTTGGCAACGGATTAATATCGTACGCATTCATCACTTGATCTTGTTGATCAATCACAACTGGGAACGTCAGTTGAAAGCGATCAACGAATGTTTGTACCGTCACTTTCGCTTCCCCAACGTTCACAGCAATCACTTCTACTCCTTTATTTTTATATACGTTGTATTGACTATTGATGTATGGCATTTCTTTTTCACACGGTTTACACCACGTTCCCCAAAAGTTTAAAAAGACACCTTTCCCGCGGTAGTCGGATAGTTGAATGTTGTTGCCGTTTAAATCAGTAAGTACGAAATCTGGTGCTGAATCGCCCACTTGAATCGCTTTTTTCTCGACAAATACGTTCGAATAAATGGTATAACCGATCGCTGCAAGCATGATGGCTAAAATGACTGTTCGAAGCCAAAATCGCTTTTCTTTCATCGCCAACTCTCCTATAAACCGTTTTCATCAACCTCATTATACAAGTTACCACTATATAAATAATGAAAATTATTTGAACAAACTGTGACAAAATTATGATACATACGGCGAACCAGCTAGCGCTAACGCACGCAATTGCTTCACTTCATGCGGTGATAGCTCTCGATAATCTCCAGGATTCAGCCCTTTTAAATCTAAAAAAGCGTAACGTTCTCGTTTTAACTTCAACACAGGGTGATCGATCGCTTCAAACATGCGGCGCACTTGACGATTGCGTCCTTCATGAATGCGCAGCTCAACAATCGCTGTTTGTTTTCGCTTATCAATCGATAACACTTTCGCTTTCGCTGGCGCCGTCATACCGTCTTCTAACATGACACCTTTTTCAAGTTGTTTCACTTTTTCGCGCGCTGGAATGCCTTTTACTTTTGCGATATATACTTTTTCAATTTCATAGCGCGGATGCATTAATACATTTGCAAACTCCCCATCATTTGTTAACAGCAACAATCCTGACGTATCGTAATCTAACCGTCCAATCGGATAAATACGTTTGTTTACATGTTTAAAAAAGTCAGTCACTACTTTTCTTCCTTTTTCATCTTTTACGCTCGAAATGACGCCACGTGGCTTGTACAACAAATAATATACCGGTTCTTCTCGCTCAAGCGGAATGCCGTCTACTTCAATGCGATCTTGTGGGCTTACTTTCACCCCAAGCTCTGTCACTACTTTTCCATTTACTTTTACTTTTCCTTCGACGATCAATTGCTCTGCCTTTCTTCGCGATGCCACGCCTGCATGAGCAATTACTTTTTGTAATCGTTCCATTTCATTCACCTCACTATATAGTTTTACCACATTCGGTACAGGAGTTCAAAAATAAGAAAAAGCGATCATATCGACCGCTTCATTTCCCAAACATCCATAACACAATAAAAAATGATACGATAAAGCTAATGAGGTCCGCAAGCAAGCCGACTTTCAGTGCATCGCCCATTTTACGAATACCAACCGCACCAAAGTAGACAGTAAGTACGTATAACGTCGTTTCTGTGCTTCCTTGAATGGTAGAAGCTAACCGCCCGATAAACGAATCGGGTCCGTATGTGGCGATTAAGTCGGTCACAATACCGAGCGATGCGGTACCTGAAATCGGACGGATGATCGCAAGCGGGACGACTTCGGGCGGCAATCCGAGCGGGACGATGAACGGCTTCATATACGAAATAAAAAAATCAAGGGCACCGGAAGCGCGAAAAACGGAGACAGCAACGAGCATACCAACTAAATACGGAATGAGGGAAAAGGCGATTTGAATCCCTTCTTTCCCCCCTTCGACAAACGCTTCATACGTCGGCACACGCTTGTACGTCCCGTGCAATAAAATGCAAGCGATGACCATCGGAATAAGCCAAAGCGACAAAAATTGAATAACGTACATTACATCCCTCCTTTTTTCCGCCTCTGTATGTAAAACGCGCGGTCGATCATGATCGCTGATATCGTGGCAATGAGTGAAGCAACAAACGTTGTGCCAATAATTTCTCCTGGTGAAGCAGAGTGGTATGTCATCCGAATCGATATGACGGTCGCAGGAATAAGTGTAATGCTTGCGGTATTTAAAGCGACAAACGTAATCATCGAGCGGCTCGGTTCGTCTTTTTGACCGTTTAACTGCTTTAATTGTTCCATCGCTTTAATGCCAAGGGGTGTCGCAGCATTTCCCAACCCAAACATATTTGCAACCATATTTGATAATATATACCCAAGAGCCGGATGGTCGGACGGCACTTCTGGGAAAATTTTTTTTGCAATCGGGCGAAACAAATGAGCAAAAAATGAAAGTAGTCCAGACTGCTCGGCAATTTTCATTAAACCGAGCCAAAAAACGAGCACGCTAATTAGCCCGATGCTAATCGTTACCGCTTCTTTCGCCCCTTGAAACATCGCCTCATTGACGTCTTTCATCGTTCCGTTCATCCCCGCAAACAGAAGTCCGATAAGTAAAAGCGCCACCCAAATGAGATTAACCATCACTCCACACCCCTAACAACCAGTCAAAAAAAGAACGTGTTTTCTTTTGTTGTTTATAAAAAATAGGCGTGTCATCGACTTTTTTATTTCCGATATATAGTTCAGCTCTGCCAACAACAGATGGGACGCCTGTTTCTTTCCATCGTTCTTGCGGGCGAAGTAATTTTCGCTCTAAACGAATGAGCGCTTCCTCTTTTTTTGTGATCGGATATATAAAATCACGTGCAACAAATAGATGGTTATCATAAAACGGATCTTCAATCTGTTCTACAATCTCGTCCGCCTTTACGGTCACAAGTTCATAGTTTGCAAAGCCATATTCATACATGGCCATATGGTCGTTCCAATCATCGCCTGCATTAATCGTCACTGCAATGAGGTCAAGGCCGTCTTTTGAAGCGGTTGTCACTAATGTGCGCTTTGCTCGCTTCGTATACCCCGTTTTCCCTCCGGTACAATATTTATATAAATGCGTCAACAGTTTATTTTTATTGCGCCAAATGCGGTCCCAATCTTCTGTCGGATTTGGTGCTCGGTACAATTTCGTTCCCGATACTTCGCGAAATTGCTCATTTTGCATCGCATATCGCATCAGTAATGCCATATCGTACGCAGTCGAATAATGATTTTCCGCATCATCTAACCCATGGGGATTTGCAAATTCTGTATTTGTCATACCGATTTCTGCCGCTTTTTTGTTCATCAAAAAAACGAAGCCTTCGACGCTACCACCAACATGCTCAGCGATTGCCACCGCTGCATCGTTTCCAGAACGAAGCATAAGCCCATATACTAAATGTTTGAGCGCAATTTTTTCACCCGGCTTTAAATAAATCGAAGATCCTTCTGTGCGAACAGCTCGCTCACTTACTGTCACAACGTCTTCCCATTTTCCTGATTCGATCGCTAAAATGGCCGTCATAATTTTTGTAATGCTCGCAATACGCCGCTTCGTATGCGCATCTTTTTCAAACAGCACCCGTCCTGTCGTTTGCTCCATTAAAATCGCGCTTTGGGCACTCACCGACATCGCCTTCGCTTCATTCGGAAAGAGCGAACAAAAAAAACAAAGCACGATCATCCATACAAACCATTGCCGTCGCATACACCCTCATCCCTTTGTCCGTTTTGTACAAGTGTATGCATAAGTACATGATGTATGACAAAAAGACCGCTACATGATGCGGTCTCTCGCTTTTACAAATCGTCGCGCGACATCGTCCCAATTGACAACGTTCCACCATTGTTGAACGTACGTTGCGCGGTCGTTTTTATATTGCAAATAATACGCATGCTCCCATACATCTAGCACAAGGATCGGAACAGTCGTCCATTGTGTGCCGTTTTGATGTTTTTCCGTCTGCAAAATTTCTAACCTCCCTGCAAACGGTGACCAAACGAGAAGCGCCCATCCGCTTCCTTCCACTTGCTTCGCCGCTTCAGTAAAATGTCGTTGAAACGCTTCGAAGCTGCCAAAATCACGCTCGATTTGTCGAAGCAGCGCCCCCGTTGGACGCCCGCCCCCACGCGGTTTCATATTGTTCCAAAACATTGTGTGTAAATAATGCCCCGATCCATGAAACGCAGCTTCTCGTTCCCAATGTTTTAATAACGCATAATCATTCTTCTCACGTGCTTGTTGCATCATTTTTTCTGCCCGATTTAAACCGTCCACATAGCTTTGATGATGTTTTTCATGATGCAGTCGCATAATCTCTTCGGCAATATACGGCTCGAGGGCATTGTACGCATAAGGCAGCTGAGGTAACGTATGCCCTCCAATCGGTACGCGCTTCCGTTGTATTTGTTCATATATGTTTGTCACTTCCTCATGAATGCGCAAAACATCTCCACGCTCTAGCTCCACGTTTAGACGTTCCACCGTTTCTGCATCAACATATGGCTTTACTCTCTCAAGCCACGCTTGCACGTTATGAATATATTGTTGCATACTCACACCTCCTTCGGCATCATATGCACCAAAAAAAGAAGCTGACACACGCAGCTTCTTATTGCGATTGGATCATTTTTGTTCGGTAGTCTGTTTCATAAAATTCGAGTTCTTCCCGCATCGTTTGAAAATCAGCTTCAATCGCATGAAGCAATTGTTGTAACGATGGAGGAGCAGGTTGACGCAATTTAATCGAATGTCTCCCTGTATACGCTGAGCGGCTATCTTCATACCATAAATCACGCTTTGGCGTAAAAAATTCCGCGACACATGAATGATAAATTTTATATAACGCCTGTTCTGCAGCGGCTTTCCGAAACGGCTCTTCTTGAAGGACGATGCGACATGCGTCAATTCCTTCTTCACCATATACAGCTAAACGGCGTAAATCCGCAAGCACCCCTTCATAATAATGGCGGTCGCCCGCACATTCCGCTTGCATTTGTTCAATCGTCGTTTCGTTTAAATAACGAGTAATTTGTTCTACAATGCCACTTAGCAGCTGCTCGACTTGCTTTGTTTGGTTAAAAACAACAGTGTTACCCATAGTATCCTCCTTTACAGTTGCGCAATAAATAAAAGCGGTGATTTGACCGTATACGATTGTTTTTTGGCAAGCGCCTCAAATACTTCTGGTAATTTCGCTAAATCGATGGATGAAAAGTAGCGACGAAGCTCTTCTTCTTCACTTATATATACACGTTTTCGCGTCCGAAGTGATGGATCAACGAGCAAACAGACAAGCGCGACAATATCTTTAAAATATACGTCTTTCCCACCTGCTTGAAATACCGGATCTTGTTCATACGGCGTCCATTGTGAAAAACGCTCATCGAAATATCGAACATATAACACACGCAACGTCCGCTCCGTTCCATCATCGTCAACAAACGTCACTTCCGAACGGTTAAAAAAATCTTCCGACGTATTCGGCTGTGCTTTTTGCAATTCATATCCATGACAAGAAATAATTTTCACAAACGATACACCCCTTTTTCAACAACGAAGCTACATTTATTTTACCATAAATTACGAATCGTGCGAAAAATTTTATCATTACTATAAAAAGAAAAAACAGGCGCATAAAAGCACCTGTTTACTTTCCTAGCAATATGCCGATTTCGTATAAAAAGACCGCTAAACATAATGCACCGATCAGACTTGGGAGCCATATTTTCATTTTTATCTTTTTCTTAGAAAAGCCGTAGCGTTTTTCTATTTTATGCAAAAAAACAAATCCAAAGACAACGATAAAAATTCTAATGGCACTTTGTACAATTGTTATATCCACATACGTTTCGATAAAGTAATCTATCATTCTTCCAAAGATGAGAGCGAAAATAAGAAAAATGAAAAAGCTAAAGCTCATTGACAATTCACCTTTTTAATAGTTTATGCTTTAGTGAGAGTCGCTTCGTATAATCTAAAACAGAATTTGAATGATCGTAACTATTCACCCCAGTGCTAGTGTATAAAAAAGCCCAACACAAATAGGGC
>NZ_PEDM01000049.1 GCF_002742685.1 Anoxybacillus flavithermus | reverse complement strand
GTGGCGACACGTGTAGCTGA
The DNA here is from genome assembly GCF_002742685.1 of Anoxybacillus flavithermus. GTDB lineage: Bacteria > Bacillota > Bacilli > Bacillales > Anoxybacillaceae > Anoxybacillus > Anoxybacillus flavithermus_E. The sequence continues at coordinate 9,370 of NZ_PEDM01000049.1, read as the reverse complement.
CGGATACTAATCGATCGAGGACTTAACTAAACACATAAGAAAAGCGAAGGCGACTGTTCAGCTAAGCCCTGTTATCTAGTTTTGAAGGAATTATCCTTTATATATTGCTCGGTGACGATGGCGGAGAGGTCACACCCGTTCCCATCCCGAACACGGAAGTTAAGCTCTCCAGCGCCGATGGTAGTTGGCGGGACACCGCCTGCGAGAGTAGGACGTTGCCGGGCAAAAATAAGACCAAGACGATATTTTAGTCTTGGTCTTTTTATGTTTTTTGTCCTCCTGCACTAAATGATCGTTTTTTAAGTATATTGTTATATGAAACTGGGAAAACTGTTAGCGGGAGGTGGAGAACAAATGTCTTATAGCAAAACTTGTATTATATGTAACGAGCAAAATAAAAATGGAATTTATGTTTTTCATCATTTCATATGTATGGATTGCCATAACGATCTCATCCAAACTGAAACAAATGATGAGAAATATAAATTTTACGTTGAACGATTGAAAAAAATAGGAGAGAATAAAATATACTCATAACTAAAGGCCCCTACTATGATTAGGGCCTGTTTTATTTTAATATAAATATATAAAACAACGTAAGTAGGGAAGCGAATAAAGATGGATCAAACAAACACACCTTTATATACGCTTTTATGTGAGCATGCCTCAAAACAACCGATTTCATTTCACGTACCAGGACATAAATATGGAGCTGTTTTTTATGAAGAAGCTCTTTTTTCTTTTGCGCCATTATTGCATTTAGATGTAACTGAGCTGTCACATTTAGACGATTTACATCATCCAGCAGGGGCAATTGAACAAGCACAACAGTTAGCGGCAAATTTGTATGGGGTAAAGCGCACATATTTTTTAGTTAACGGTTCTACGGCTGGGAATTTAGCTATGATTGCAGCCGCATGTGAAAAAAATAAGAAAGTCATCGTACAACGTAATTGTCATAAATCTATTTTGCATGCGCTACATCTTGTTGGGGCAACACCGATTTTTATTTCACCAGAATTTGATGAAGATGTTCAAGTGATGTCTTTTGTGTCTTTTGAAACAATTTGTAATACGTTGCGCGAGCATCCAGATGCTGCTGCACTCATTTTAACAAATCCAAACTATTACGGTATGGCTATTGATTTAACAACAATTATTCAATTGGCACATTCTTATCGAATACCTGTTTTAGTTGATGAGGCACATGGTGCTCATTTTGTGCTCGGGGAACCTTTTCCCAAATCATCTGTTGAGTGTGGAGCTGACATTGTTGTACAATCGGCCCATAAAACGCTTCCAGCCATGACTATGGGGTCTTTTTTGCACTTTAATAGTGAGCTTATCGATGAACGTACGTTAAGATACTTTTTGCAAGTTTTTCAAACAAGCAGCCCGTCTTATCCAATTATGGCTTCGCTCGATTTGGCACGGGCTTATGTAGCACGACAAACGCGTGAAACGATTGATGAAATAATTGCTCAAATTCAATTATTTAAACAAGAATTGCGGACAATTGAAGCGATTCATGTTGTGGAATCACGACATCCGCTTATCCGAACAGACTTATTAAAGATTACGTTACAAACATGTAGCGCACATTCAGGATATGAGTTACAACAGTTATTAGAAATGAATGGAATATTTACGGAAATGGCTGATCCGTATAACGTATTACTTGTTTATCCGCTTGCGAAAATGAAACAACTTCCAGCCATTACGGAACGGATAAAGCGCGCGTTGCAATCTATTCGTCGTGAGCTGCAAAATGAACGAGTACAAATTCAGTTACCGAAGCATTGTCAAGCAGTAAGTTATGAATGGACGAAGGGGCGCCAAACAAAAAAAATTTTGCTTCAAGATGCAATCGGATGTGTTTGTGCTCAAATGGTTGTCCCTTATCCACCTGGGATTCCTATTTTACTTATCGGAGAAATTGTGACAAGGCAACATATTGAGATCATTCAGTATTTAAAGAAAACGAATGCTTATTTTCAAACAGATATAGACGGAGATTACATCGAAGTGTTTCAGGAGGTATGAGATGAACTATTTATTTTTTTCATTTGAAGGCCCAGAGGGGGCAGGGAAAACAACGATCGTCCGCATGTTAAAGGATTATTTGAGTGAACAACATGTTGATGTTTTGGCGACACGTGAGCCAGGAGGGATCGATATTGCTGAGCAAATTCGTACGATCATCTTACATCCTCATAATGAACGAATGGATGCTCGAACAGAAGCTTTGCTTTATGCTGCAGCGAGACGACAACATTTAGTTGAAAAAGTAATTCCTGCGTTGAAAGATGGGAAAATAGTTCTTTGTGATCGCTTTATTGACAGTTCTCTAGCTTATCAAGGTGTAGCACGCGGTTTAGGAATAGATGAGATATTAGCTATTAATGCGTTTGCTGTTGAGAATTGGATGCCTACATTAACGATTTATTTTGACATTGACCCAGCGCTTGGATTAGCGCGCATTCGCGAAAATGGATTGCGGGAAGTGAATCGACTTGATCTAGAAGAATTATCGTTTCATGAACGAGTGCGCAATGGGTATATGACGTTATTAAACCGTTTTCCAAACCGCATAAAAAAAGTAGACGCTACTCAATCGGTAACAAAAGTGTTTGAAGACGTATGGGCGCTGATCGAGCCTTTGATAAGAAAGTGAGGGGGTTGTTATGTCTTGGGAGGCGCTTGAAACAAATCAACCACATGTAGCGAGAATGATTGTTAACAGTATTAGAAAAGAAAGAGTCGCTCATGCATATTTATTTGAAGGGCAAAAAGGGACAGGCAAAAAGGAAGCGGCTCTTTTGTTTGCTAAACGTCTCTTTTGTTTAACAAATGTATATGGAGAGCCTTGTGAAATATGTGCCAATTGCCGCCGCATTCAATCTGGTAATCATCCAGATGTCCATCTTGTTTCCCCAGATGGAAACTCCATTAAAAAACAACAAATTGAACAGTTGCAAGAGGAGTTTACAAAAACGGCTGTTGAATCGAGCCGAAAATTATATATTATAGAACATGCTGATCAAATGACTGTGCAAGCAGCCAACAGTTTATTGAAATTTTTAGAGGAACCATCAGTAAAAACGGTGGCGATTTTATTGACAGAGCAGCTTCATCGCATACTTCCGACCATTGTTTCACGTTGTCAAGTTGTTTCTTTCCACCCATTGCCAACAGAGCGAATATACGCTTATTTACAACAACAAGGTGTAGCGCGAGAGTTAGCTATATTGGCTGCAAGAGTAACCAACAATTTGGAAGAAGCATTGCGATTAAGTCAAGATGATTGGTTTGCACAAGCACGAAAAATAGTGATACAATTATATGAAGCATTAAACAAGCAATATGTACAAGCGTTACTTGTCATTCAGCAACATTGGCTCACTCATTTTACCAATAAAGAACAAATGAATATTGGGTTAGACTTATTATTATATTTATATAAAGACTTATTATATGTATTACTTGGGGAAGAACAAAAAATTGCATATGATGATTGCATGAATGAATTCCAGCGTTCGCGTTTTCTTTATTCAGAAAAGCAAATTGCTCAACATATGAGAGCCATTTTACAAGCAAAAGCGCGTTTGCATACGAATATGAATCCGCAGCTTTTAATGGAACAGTTAGTATTGCAGTTGCAGGAGGGATCTGCGTTTGTATGAAGTTGTAGGCGTTCGTTTTAAAAAAGCAGGAAAGATTTATTATTTCGATCCGGGAGATCTACCCATTTCAAATGGTGATTATGTTATTGTTGAAACAGTTCGTGGCATTGAATTCGGAAAAGTTGTTGTAGCTAAAAAACAAGTCGATGAAAAAGATATTGTTTTACCGTTAAAAAAAGTAATTCGCCTGGCCGATCCAAAAGACAAACTTGTTGTAGAAGAAAATAAAAAAGCCGCAGAAGAAGCGTATGATATTTGCTTGAAAAAAGTAGAAGAACACGGCTTAGAGATGAAACTTGTCGATGTGGAGTACACATTCGATCGCAATAAAATCATTTTTTATTTTACCGCTGATGGACGAGTTGATTTCCGTGAGCTTGTTAAAGATTTGGCTGCTATTTTTCGTACAAGAATTGAGTTGAGACAAATTGGTGTTCGCGATGAAGCGAAAATGTTAGGTGGTATCGGTCCTTGTGGGCGTATGCTTTGTTGTTCGACGTTTTTAGGCGACTTTGATCCTGTTTCTATAAAAATGGCAAAAGATCAAAATTTATCGTTAAATCCGACAAAAATATCGGGATTATGCGGTCGATTAATGTGCTGTTTAAAATATGAAAACGACGAATATGAGACTGCGAAAGAGCAGTTACCTGATTTAGGGGAAATGATTGAGACCCCCCTTGGATTAGGAAAGGTTGTTGGACTAAACATTTTAGAACGAGTGCTACAAGTTGAGTTAGTTGAAAAAGAACGGGTGGTCGAGTATACAATTGACGAATTGATAAAAGAAAAAGTTCTTCCTAATCAAGCCACAGAGTGATGGGGTGGATGGCGCGTGAATAAAAAAGAGATTTTCCAGTCAGTAACAAGTATCGAGGAACAAATTGCTCATTTGTATAAACAGCTTGGGGAGCTGAAAAGTTATCTTGGGGAGCTAATCGAAGAAAATCATCACCTCCAAGTTGAAAATGACCATTTGCGTAAACGGCTCGAACAATTGTCTGGGCAAAAAGTCGAACAAGGTAAAAAACAAGCGAAAGCAAAACTAGTTGATATTGGTGAAGGATATGATAACTTAGCTCGTCTGTATCAAGAAGGGTTTCACATTTGTAATGTACATTACGGTAGTTTGCGAACCGATGGGGATTGCTTGTTTTGTTTGTCATTTTTAAATAAAAAATAGCCTTTCTGACGAATGGTCTGGAAGGCTATTTTGCTGTAGAAAGAGGGATAAAACATGTTACGTGAAGATGAACGACTTGACTATTTGTTAGCGGAAGATATGAAAATTATTCAAAGTCCATCCGTATTTGCGTTTTCACTTGATGCGGTGTTGTTAGCAAATTTCGTATATGTCCCCATTCAAAAAGGTAATTTAGTTGATCTATGCACAGGGAATGGAGTTATCCCATTGCTATTAAGTAAACGAACAAAAGGAAAAATTATTGGCATCGAAATTCAAGAAAAAATTTATGACATGGCGAAACGAAGCGTGCAATACAACGAATTACAAGAGCAAATTGAAATCATTCATGGGGATATTAAACATATGCCTGCTTATCTTGGACATAGTAAATTTGACGTCGTGACGTGCAATCCTCCTTATTTTCCAACGCCAAACGAGGAAGAAATCAATAAAAATGAACATTTTGCGATTGCACGTCATGAAATTTATTGCACGCTAGAGGATGTTATCCGCGTCAGCAGTCAATTGCTTAAGCAAGGTGGAAAAGCTGCTTTTGTGCATCGGCCGGAGCGTTTATTAGATATCTTGACATTAATGAGACAATACCGTTTAGAGCCGAAGCGTTTACGTTTTGTTTATCCAAAGGAAGGGAAAGAAGCGAATACCATTTTAATTGAAGGAATTAAAGACGGAAATAAAGGATTGAAAATATTACCGCCTCTCATCGTATATGAACAAAATGGGGAGTATACGAGCGAGTTAAAACATATTTTATATGGGGAATGAGACGATATGAACGAACAAAAAAGTTTTATCGGAGAAGATGAAAAAGGGATTTTATACATTGTCCCGACGCCAATCGGTAATTTAGAAGACATGACGTTGCGAGCGATCGAAACGTTACGAACGGTCGATTTCATTGCGGCTGAAGATACGCGTCAAACGAAAAAATTGCTAAGTCATTTCGACATTCATACGCCGCTTGTGAGTTACCATGAACATAATAAACAAGCGCGAGGGGAGCATATTATTGCTTCACTTTTGCAAGGAAAACACGTTGCTTTAGTGAGTGATGCAGGGACTCCAACGATTTCTGATCCAGGTCACGAACTTGTTGTTGAAGCGTTACAAGCACAATGTAAAGTTGTGCCTCTTCCCGGTGCGAATGCAGCTATCACAGCGCTGACAGCTTCTGGACTACCGACAACTCATTTTTATTTTTACGGATTTTTATCGCGACATAAAAAAGAAAAGAAGAAAGAGCTTGAACAATTAAAACATATAAAAGATACGCTTATTTTTTATGAGGCGCCGCATCGTCTCCAAGAAACGTTAACAATCATGCATCATATATTCGGAAATCGAAAAATGGTTATAGCGCGTGAATTAACAAAAAAATTCGAACAATTTATTCGAGGAACGATTGAAGAAGTGATACATTGGGCAGAACATCATGAAGTGCGCGGGGAGTTTTGCCTTCTTGTGGAAGGGAATCATATGCCAGACGAACAATCAGTATGGTGGGATGATTTAACGATTGTTGAACATGTCAACTATTACATGGAGGCGAAGCAATATACTTCGAAAGAAGCAATTAAACAAGTAGCAAAAGATCGACAATTGCCAAAACGCGATGTATATGAAGCGTATCATAAGTAAAAAAGTTTCTCTAGAAAAATCTAGAGAAACTTTTTTATTTTGACTGTTGAAGAACGTTTTGAATTTCTTGTAGTAACGCCTCTGCGCCTTCTTTGCTTAAAATGATTTTTCCATCTGCAAGCTTGTAGTTATCGTCAGACACTTCCCCTGTTACTACGCAAGTCATGTTTGGTTTGTATTTTTTCAAAATGATGCGCTCATCATCTACATAAATTTCTAACGCATCTTTCTCTGCGATTCCTAATGTACGGCGCAATTCGATTGGAATAACAACACGACCTAACTCATCGACTTTACGAACAATACCTGTTGATTTCATCTTTATTCTCCTCTCCTTTTTTCATCTTTTTTCGTCAATATTCGACAAAATCTCTATGGATTTATCATAACAACTTTTCCATTAAGCGTCAATCCTTTTATATGCAATGATTAAAAAAAATGTATGATTTACATGTCGTTGCATATAAAATTCGACAAAATTATAGTTGAAATGACAAAAACCAAATGATTTTACAATAGATGCATAACAGTTTTTAACTACTTTTCAAGACGATACAAACCTTATTATAAAGATTATTCGACAAAATTCAACATAAATTCGACAAAAATGTCGATATGTTTTCGACAAAATTCGACAAAAACTACTATTTGTTGATAATCTCATATGGAATAGTTGACAGCGCTCTCTATTTTTATGTATATTTTGGTGAGATAAGAGGAATAGATGTATTGATCAAGAATAGAAGTATGTAATCGCTCTCGTCCTTTGGGCGGGAGCGTTTCTACTACACGTGCAACAAGGAGGGGTAAAAGTGACGAAAAAGACGTTTTATATTACTACACCTATTTATTATCCGAGCGATAAATTACATATCGGCCATGCTTATACGACGGTAGCTGGCGATGCAATGGCAAGATATAAACGGATGCGTGGCTACGACGTGATGTATTTAACAGGAACGGATGAACATGGTCAAAAAATTCAGCGAAAAGCAGAGGAGAAAGGTGTTACTCCACAGCAGTATGTCGACGAAATTGTTGCGGGGATTAAAGAACTTTGGGAAAAACTAGATATTTCTTATAACGACTTTATTCGTACAACAGAACAGCGCCATAAACAAGTCGTTGAAAAAATTTTTGCTCGCCTTTTAGAACAAGGGGATATTTATTTAGATGAATATGAGGGATGGTATTGCACCCCATGTGAATCGTTTTACACGGAGCGACAACTAGTTGAAGGAAATTGTCCGGATTGCGGACGTTCTGTAGAAAAAGTAAAAGAACAATCGTACTTTTTCCGCATGAGCAAATATGTCGATCGTTTATTAGCGTTTTATGAAGAAAATCCGCAATTTATTCAGCCAGAATCGCGTAAAAACGAAATGATCAACAATTTCATCAAGCCGGGGTTAGAAGACTTAGCTGTATCGCGTACAACATTTGACTGGGGCATTCCTGTTCCGGGCGACCCGAAACATGTCATTTATGTATGGATTGATGCGTTGTCAAACTACATTACTGCGCTAGGATACGGAACAGAAAATGACGAAAAGTATAGGACGTATTGGCCGGCTGATGTTCACCTTGTTGGAAAGGAGATTGTTCGTTTCCATACGATTTATTGGCCAATTATGTTGATGGCTCTAGATCTTCCGCTTCCGAAAAAAGTGTTCGCACACGGTTGGTTGCTTATGAAAGATGGAAAAATGTCAAAATCGAAAGGAAATGTCGTTGATCCCGTTACGTTAATTGATCGTTACGGTCTTGATGCGTTGCGGTATTATTTGCTTCGTGAAGTGCCGTTTGGCTCAGATGGTGTGTTTACACCAGAAGGTTTTGTCGAACGCATTAATTACGATTTAGCGAACGATTTAGGGAACTTACTAAATCGAACAGTAGCGATGATCGAAAAATATTTTGCCGGCCGTATTCCTGCATATCGTGGCACGCACACCTCATTTGATGAACAACTTGTGCAGACGGCATATGATACGGTGAAACAATATGAAGAAGCGATGGAACAAATGCAATTTTCACAAGCTTTAGCAGCTATTTGGCAACTTATTAGCCGCACGAACAAATATATTGATGAAACGCAACCATGGGTATTGGCGAAGGACGAAGCAGCGCATGAACAGTTAGCTTCCGTCATGTCGCATTTAGCGGAGTCTCTTCGTTATGTAGCTGTTTTATTGCAACCGTTTTTAACAGCAACGCCAAAACGGATGTTTGCTCAACTTGGCATTCAAGATGAGCAATTCATGAGCTGGGACAGCTTACAAACGTTTGGCGCTTCACAACATGAGCGAGTGGTTGTAAAAGGCGCACCACTGTTTCCGCGTTTAGACGTTCAAGAGGAAGTGCAATATATTCAGTCACAGATGAAGGGGACAGTAGCAAATACAGAAGAAAAACAAGAACAAAACGAGGAAACAAGCGAAGAAATTACAATTGACGATTTTATGAAAGTCGATTTGCGTGTGGCACAAGTTGTTCACGCTGAACCAATTCCAAAAGCAGATCGCTTACTTAAGCTGCAACTTGATTTAGGATATGAGAAACGTCAAGTTGTATCAGGTATTGCCAAATACTACAAACCAGAAGATTTGATTGGGAAAAAAGTCATTTGCGTGACGAACTTAAAACCTGTGAAATTGCGTGGAGAGTTATCGCAAGGCATGATTTTAGCAGGAGAAAAAGACGGTGTATTATCATTAGCGACAGTAGATGAATCGCTTCCAAATGGTGCAAAAGTGAAGTAAAGAGGTGTTGCAAAGACACCTCTTTTGGTGTGCTCGGCATGGGTGCAATCTATAGGGTGAAAGTCCCGAACTGCGAAGGC